>JAJCZZ010000053.1 GCA_029262115.1 Gemmatimonadota bacterium
TAACGTTCCGAGGGTGCCGACGTGGCCCAGCACAGATACCGGCCGTCCGACCGATTCTGCGTGAGCCCAACTGCTCCGCCGACCCTCCCAACATGGTAGAGGGCCATGTTCCCCGGAGCGAGCCCCGCGAGCGCAGGCGGCACCCGATAGCTAGAAGACGCGCAATACCGAAGGCTATACGCGCCAAACTACCTACAGATCGTCGGGCGTGAGTCCGGTTCTCTTGGCGATCCGCGCCAACATCCGCGGACCGATTTCCTCTCGGTCGTGGAACGCGAAGACGAAATCCGGCCAGCCGGCTCTACTCAAGACTCGATGGGACCCGGAACTCCTCTTCACCTCCCAGCCGATCCGAAGGAGTGCTGCCAGCACGCGCCTTGAGCGTGTGCTGGGCCAAGAACTCACGCTGTCGAGAAGGAGATCGTCATCAACTCAGGACTCGCCTCGTCGTGATCGAGGCGGTCAGCCAACACGCGAAGTGCCAAAGCCTGCACCTTGCCTCGCGCTTCAGCCTCAGTCGCGCCATACGCCAAAACTCCAGGCAAGGACGGCACCTCGGCGATCCAACGCCCGTCTTCCTCCTGCTCAATTTCGATGGCCAGCGTCATTGGGCTACCTCCGATCTTTCCGGGTGGGGCCGAAATCTAACCCGGGCGACCCCTACCAAGATACGTTCGGCTCAGGCCGGCTGCCCGTTCACGGCGTGTCTTCTAACGCTGCGCTACGAGACGATCGAGCTGGCGCCGCCGTTCTATCACCGCGACAAGGCAGCCGTCCCGCTCTGGATCATTCACGTGGCCGAAGAGGATCCGCCGCCGGGCGTCACGCCCGTCCAGTGGTTCCTCCTCACCACCATCGAGCTCCGCTCGCCGGAACAGGCCCTGCGCTGCGTCGAATGGTACTGTCTGCGCTGGCGCATCGAGGACTGGCACCGCGTCCTCAAGAGCGGCTGCAACATCGAAGAGTTGGGCCACGACAGCGCCGAGCGGCTGGGCCGCGCTGTGGCGATATACGGCGTCATCGCATGGCGCATCATGCTCATGACGCTCCTGGGACGCACAGACCCCGGCCTGCCTCCCGACGTGCTCTTCTCCGACCTCGAACTCCGGGTCCTCGACGCTTATACTTATACTCAACGGCGAAGGGACTTGCCCGCGCCCACCACACTGAAAAACGCGGTCTGGATCGTCGCCTCTATGGGCGGCTATCTGCGCCGCAAGAGCGACCCCCCGCCGGGTCACGAAGTCCTGTGGCGGGGCTACACGAAACTACGAGCCATGGCCATCGGCTTCTCGCTGCACGACGCCGGGCCCGGCCCCTGAATGGCGAGCGAGGGATCTGTGCACCACTACCGAAACGTTCAGGGCGACTCCGGAGTCGCCGCCTACGAGACGGGGCCTGACTACATTCGCGTGAAGTTCAAGCACGGCGGCACCTACGAATACGACTACGCGACGACCGGTCCGTTCCATGTCGAGCGGATGAAGGCGCTCGCCGCTTCCGGGCACGGGCTGGCGTCGTTTATCAGCAAGTTCGTCAAGGCAAACTACGCCCGGCACGAGACGTAAGCTCCCACTCTCACGTCCCTGCCGTCGCCCGACGTCTCCGCTGCGGCGCACGGTGCGCTGCGTCCGGCGTCACCGTGTCCTCTGGGTCGCCCCGTCCCCGCAAACGCCTCGAATCCACCCCGCTCACCCAAACTCTGACCACCCGCCGGCCCCACCTCCGTGCGCCGCGGCCCGCTGGCGACAAGCGCCTTATGAGCAATGGGCAGGCCTAGCGGACGGGCTGCCCCCGGGCGCTCGCTGCGGCGGCGACGGGACGCGCCCCGTCGTGACGGCATCAGTTCGTACGGTTGAGGCGATTTCCTTCGCAGTGGTGTAGGATCGGTGCTCGGGTTGGTGTGCTCGTCGGACGAGGATCTGGAGACGCATGAGATTGGCGGAAAATCGTAGAGGCGCGGGTCGGATCGTGAGGGCCGCGGGGACGGGCCTTATGGTGGTGGCGGCGTTGGTGGGCGCGGTGAGACCTGCTTCGGGACAGTTCCTTCTGGTGCCGATGGATCGCACGCAGCAGAACCACCTCAAGGCGTACGGGCTCACCTACTTCTCGTTGACGGAGGGGATCCGCGCCGAGTGGCTCCTCAACTACCGGGGGGGCTCGTTCCTCCTGGCCGATCGACCGGAGTTACGGCGGGAGGCGGCCTTCCGAGGGGTCACGTTCTCACCGATCGACGCGGGGACGGAGGCGCAGATCCGGGCGCGCATCGCCGACGGGAACATGGAATCGGTGCCGCTCGAGAAGGCGCCCAAAGTGGCGGTGTACACGCCGCCGAACACGACTCCGTGGGACGATGCGGTGACGATGGCCCTGGAGTACGCCGGTATCGAGTACGAGACGATCTGGGACGACCGGGTGCTGAGCGAGGGGCTGGACGACTACGAGTGGGTCCATCTCCACCACGAGGACTTCACGGGACAGTACTCGAAGTTCTACCTGACGTACGCAGGGGCGCCCTGGCTGCAGGACGAGGTGGCGCGCAATCAGGAAGTGGCGCGCGCGAACGGGTTTGCGGACGTGCCGGCCCTGAAGAAGGCGGTGGCTCGCAAGATCCACGACTACGTGGAGGGTGGGGGCTTCCTGTTCGCGATGTGCTCGGCCACGGAGACGATCGAGTTGGCGATGGCGTCGGCCGGGGTCGATATCGCGGCGGCCTACTCGGACGGGAGTCCGCCCGATGCGGACGCGACTTCCAAGATGGACTGGGGGCGCGCGATGGCGTTCGAGGGGGCGGAGGTGCAGACGGCGCCGTCCGTGAACGCGTTCTCCGACATCGACGGGCATCAGGTCAACACGCCGTGGCGGTCCGAACTGGGTGTGTACACGCTGTTCGACTTCTCCGCCAAATTCGATCCGGTCCCGGCCATGCTGACACAGAATCACGAGTCGGTCATCCCCGACTTCTACGGCCTGACGACCTCCTTTCGGGAGGACCGTCTGAAACCGGGCACCATCGTGTTGGCTCGGGAGGGCGATCGGGCGAAGTACATCCATGGTTCGCTGGGCGAGGGGACGTGGACGTACTTCGGGGGGCACGATCCGGAAGATCCGGAGCACCAGATCGGCGATCCCCCGACGGACCTCGCGTTGCACCCGAATTCACCGGGATACCGGTTGATCCTCAACAACGTTCTCTTCCCCGCTGCAAAGAAGAAGAAGCTCAAGACTTGAGTCAGCGTTCTCCGGGGGGCGGGCCCGGGCACGAGGGGATCCCCGAGGGTTTCCCCATGGATCCGTCACGGGCCGTGCTGGTGGGTCTCGACGGCCTCGAGGGGGCGGATCTCACCCGTCCGTCGGTCCCTGGCGAGAGCGCGGTGCCCGATCGGAAGCCGCCCGTATCGTCCCGCCCGCTGACGCTCTCGACCAGGGCGCAGCGGAGGATCCGTTCGGAAATCGAACGCGCCTCGGGTCGGGAGGTCTGC
The DNA here is from genome assembly GCA_029262115.1 of Gemmatimonadota bacterium. Classification (GTDB taxonomy): domain Bacteria; phylum Gemmatimonadota; class Gemmatimonadetes; order Longimicrobiales; family Gaopeijiaceae; genus JAJCZZ01. Next base: position 3,483 of record JAJCZZ010000053.1, read on the forward strand.
TTCCTGGCGGATGTGGACAGCAAGCGGGTCGTCCACAACCCCCGCGCCGTGGCTCGGGGGAACTTCGCGGCGGTGCTGGTTGCGGCCCGCGATGCCGAAGAGGGTGGGGTCATGATCCACAACCACCCGTCCGGCGGGCTCGAGCCGTCCGAGGCCGATCTGCGGGTGGCGGCCCAGCTCTACGAGCAGGGGTTGGGCACGGCCATCACGGACAACGCGGCGAGCGACCTCTACGTCGTGGTCGAGCCGCCCCGCCCCCGTGAGCGTACTCGTCTCGACCCCGAGGAACTGGAGGCGTTGATGGCGCCCGACGGCGTGCTTTCGCACCGGCACGCCGGCTACGAGGATCGTCCGGGCCAGAGGGCGATGATGCGGGAGGTGGCCGGCGTGTTCAATGACGGGGGGATCGCGGTGGTGGAGGCGGGGACCGGGACCGGCAAGTCGCTCGCGTATCTGGTTCCGGCGGCAAGGTGGGCGCTCCAGAACGGGGAGCGAACCGTGGTGTCCACCAACACGATCAATCTCCAGGAGCAGCTCGCGGGAAAGGATCTGCCCTTCGTCCGAGACCTGCTCGGCCAGGAGGTCCCGTGGGCTCTGGTGAAGGGGCGGGGCAACTACGTCTCGATCCGTCGCGCGCTCCTCGCGTCCGATCAACAGGGGTCGCTGTTCGAGGACGACCGCGCGAACGAGATGGCGTCTCTCCTGGAGTGGTTGGAAGCGACCGACGACGGCTCGCTGTCCGATCTGCCGTTCTCACCGGCGCCCGACACCTGGGAGGAGGTGCGTAGCGACCCGGACATCTGTCTGCGCGCCAAGTGTCCGCACTTCCAGTCCTGCTTCTACCAGCGGGCCCGCCGCCGTGCGGCAGGGGCCAAGCTGCTCGTCGTGAACCACCACCTGCTGTTCACGGACGTGGCTGTTCGGCGAGTTACACGTAACTGGACACAGTCGGCCGTGCTCCCGGCCTACAAGCACGTCATCCTCGACGAGGCCCACAACGTCGAGGACGCGGCGACCCAGCATCTCGGGGTCGAGGTGACCCGGCACGGCATCTACCGCGTGCTGAGCCGCCTCGATCGGCGTGGCAGGGGCATCCTGACGGCGGTGCACAACGGGCTGGGTGGTTCGCAGGAGGGGGTCAATCTACGAGAGCGCATCGAGAACCGGTGCCGGCCGGCCCTGTCGAGGGCACGTGCGCAACTCGACGGCTTCATCGGCGCGTTGGAAGGCTTCGTGGGGGAGGGCACCCTGCGACTCGGGCCCCGCGGCGCCGGGGAGGCCACCGACAGGGAGGATATCCGCGAGCGGATGGAGGCGCTGCTCGCGACGCTCGGATCGGTCGAGCGGGAGCTCGCGGAAATCCGGGCACGCATCGAGCTCGACGAGGAGTTGGCGACGTCGCTGGAGGCGCGGGTTCTCGATCTCCGAAGTGTGGAGCGTCGGATCGCGGCGTACGGGCATGGCATCCGGCTGGTGCTCGACCCGGGGGAAGACGCCGACGCGTGGGTACGTTGGCTCGAGATCCGTGGCGGTCGGCGGCGCCCCAACCTCGCGCTGGCCGCCGCTCCTATTTCTCTCGGAGATGTGCTTCGAGAGTCGTTCTTCACCGAGGTGGATACGGCTGTCCTGACGTCGGCTACGCTGACCACTCGAAAGCGGTTCGACTTCCTACGGGGGCGGCTCGGGCTCGACGAGTCGGTGCTCCTGGAAGCCGATCCCCCGGTATCGGTGCATGAGCGCATCGTGTCGTCTCCGTTCGACTACCCGACCCAGACGGTGCTCGCGGTTCCCACCGATCTTCCGGCCGCCGACGGGGGAGGGGGCGAGGACTTCCAGGACGCCACCGCGCGCGTCGTGGGCGACCTTGCCGAGCTCAGCGACGGCGGCCTCTTCGTGCTGTTTACATCCCACTCGGCCCTGCGGCGGGTCGCCGAGCGTCTGCGGTGGGCCGGTGTCGATCGCCGGTGGCCGCTCTTTGTGCATGGCGAGGACGACCGGCACCGGCTGCTTCATCGATTCGTCGGGGCGGGCCGGGGCATTCTGCTCGGCACCGCCTCCTTCTGGGAGGGCGTGGACGTGCCGGGAGACCCACTCCGCGGCCTTCTGATCCAGAAGCTCCCGTTCCGCGTTCCGACCGAACCGGTGACGGCCGCCCGTATGGAGCGGATCGAGGAGTCGGGTGGCAGCGCCTTTCACGACTTCATGCTGCCGCATGCCGCGCTTCGGCTGAAGCAGGGCTTCGGGCGTCTGATCCGGGCTCGCACCGACCGCGGGGCCATCGTGCTCCTGGACGACCGGATCGTGACGAAGCGGTACGGCCGCTATCTCCTGGATTCGCTGCCGGACGCGCCGGTGGTCAAGGGTGCGTGGACGGACGTCCATCGCCGTCTGGCGGATTTCTACGGGCATCCACTCGGGCGCCCTCGGGCTCTTGGAACGGCTGGCTCCGAGTCATAGATTCCCCGCGTACCGACCGCCGTTCTCCATCCGCGACCCACACGAGCCTCGATCTATGAAGAAGTACATAGGACTCTTCATCGGCACGATCTACGTCCTGATCGCGTTCGGCGCCTTCCGCAACGCCCTCGATGGGCTCGAGGGCGGACACATGGATCTTCTGGTCTGGTGGTCCGTGATCGCGCTCCTCCTCATGGGGGCGGGAGTCGGCGCGCTGCTTGGGACCTGGTCTCACGCGTGGGCGGATCAAGAGGCGCACTGATCGGGACCTGTCTCCCGGGTGGGCGGATCAAGAGACGCGCCGATCGGGACCTGTGTCTCACGCGGGGCGTGAGCCCGGGTCGTACTGATTGCGTTCGGGCGGCACCGTTATCGGCCCGGTCGACCGGGACGTCCACCGGTCGAGGTGCGTTGGTCGGAGCAAGCTGAACCGAGGCCGCTCGCCCCCAGGGCGTGCGGCCTCGACCCTTTTTCGGGAGAGGACCGTGGAGTCGAAGCCGTCGAAGATCGTCTGCGTGGGACGCAACTACGCGAAGCATGCGAAGGAGCTCGGCAACGACGTCCCGAGCGAACCGCTGATCTTCCTCAAGCCGCCGTCGGCGCTTCTGCCCAGCGGCCAGCCGATCGTCCTCCCACATGGGGCGGGGAGAGTGGACTTCGAAGGCGAAATTGGTCTGGTCATCGGCGCTCGGGCGTCGGCGGTGCCGGCCGCTTCGGGCTGGGACCACGTCGGGGCGATCGTCGCGGCGAACGATGTGACCGCTCGGGACCTTCAGCGCTCCGACAGCCAGTGGACCCGGGCCAAGGGCTTCGACACATTCTGCCCGGTGGGGACGCCCGTGACGGTCGATAAAGTCGACCGTGCACGACTGGCGGTCGTGACCCGGGTCAACGGCGAGGTCCGCCAGGAGGCCCCGGCCAGTGACATGGTGTTCGATATCCCCGCGCTGATCGCCTACATCAGCGCGATCATGACGTTGGAAGAAGGGGACCTCGTCCTGACCGGCACACCGGAGGGCATCGGACCGCTCTCCCCCGGAGATGTCGTGGAGGTCGCGGTGGCCGGAGTCGGTGGCGTGACGAATCCGGTGACGGCGGCGGACCGGTGACGCACGCCACGCACGCCACGAACGCCCGCTTCGACGCGCTGCCCCCGTACCCGCTCGCCGGAATGAAGGAGATGCGGGCGCGGCTCGTGGCCGACGGTGTGGACGTCCTGGACCTCGGTGCGGGAGACGCGGACCTCGCCCCTCCTCCCGCGGCGGTCGAGGCGCTTCAGCGCGCGGCCGCGGATCCGGCGTATTCACGGTACCCCTTCCAGGCAGGTCTCCGTGGCTTCCGCGACGAGGTCTCGCGGTTCATGGAGCGTCGCTTCGGGGTGTCCGTCGACCCTGTCACCGAAGTCCTGCCGCTGATCGGGTCGAAGGACGGGATCGCGCACCTCCCGTTCGCCTTTCTCAACCCCGGGGACTACGCGGTCATCCCCGATCCGGGCTACCAAGCGTACCTCGGCGGCGTCACGCTCGCGGGGGGGAGGGCGCACCGGGTCCCGCTGCGGCCCGAACACGACTTTCTCGTGCCCTTGGAGGGGGTCCCGGCGGACGTGGGCGCGGCCACGCGGATGCTGTACCTCAACTACCCGAACAACCCGACGGCCGCCTCGGCGCCCGACGGGTACTTCCGCCAAGCGATCGACTGGTGCACGGAACGCGGGACCGTCCTCGTGCATGACCATGCGTATTCCGAGATCGCCTTCGACGGATACCGCCCAAAGAGCCTGCTGGAGTTCGATGGGGCTCGCGACGTCGGCATCGAGTTCCACTCGCTGTCGAAGACCTATAACATGACTGGATGGCGGCTGGGTTGGGCGGTCGGGAATGCCGAGATCATCGCGGCACTCACCCGCGTCAAGACGTTCATGGACACGGGCGCGTTCCTGGGGATCCAGGCGGCGGGAGTCGCCGCGCTCCGGAGCTGGGAGCACTGGGTGCCCGGAAACGTGAGCGTATTCCAGGGTCGACGGGACCGCGCGGCGGCTGCGTTGCGCTCAGCGGGCTTCGAAGTCACGGTCCCCAGGGCAACCATGTATCTGTGGACCCCCGTCCCACAGGGTGAGAGTTCGGAGGCCTTCGCGCGCCGGGCGTTGTCGGAGCAGGGCGTGATTGTCCTGCCGGGTGCCGCGCTCGGAGAGGGCGGCGAAGGCTTCTTCCGCATCGCGCTCACCCTCTCGGAAGATCGGCTGGCCGAAGCTGCCGCCCGGCTGGGTCGGCTGCTTTAACGGGACGGGTTCCGCGGGACTCTGGAGCGCGGCCCCGACGACCGCGCCTGACCCGAGGAACCGCCCCCCGATGAGGGTTTACGACTAGACATGGATCCCCAGGCCGGACGACCGTCTCCGATCAAGGACCGGAGCCGCCCCCAACGGTCCTCCGGGTTCGCCCCGCGCCGGGTTCTGTGGACCGCGTTCGGGATCTCCGCCGCCCTCCATCTGATTGCGCTCGTGCTCTACCCGGGGCTCACCGACGGCGAGCGGGGCCTGGTGGCTCCGATCACCCGACCCGACTCCTCGGTCGTTTCGCTCGACGGAATCCTGATCGTCGAACTGATCGAGCGGGAAGACGAAGAGGACGAGCCGGAGGTGGACTCGCCGCCCGCCCAACCCCTTGAGCCGACGGCCTCGCCCCAAGGTGCCCCAGCGGGGCCGCGCGCCGCCCCCTCGCCCCAGGGTCCCGTCGCCCCGGCAGTCCCGGTCGGGCCGTCGGCCGCGGAGCGCTTGAGAGTACGGCTCCGCGACGCCCGGCTGTGGGCCCCGATCGACCCCGTGCACACCCGGCTGAGCACCGAGCAGAGACTCGAACTCGAACTCGCGGGTCGACTCGAAGCCTGGAGCGACTCGGTCCGGGTGGCGGAGGCGGCCCGGCTCGCGGCTACCGATTGGACCTACACGGACGAGGACGGAGGTCGGTGGGGGGTGTCCGATGGCAAGATCTATCTTGGCGATCTCGTCCTGCCCTTCCCGTTCGCGTTCGGAATGAATCCCCAGCAGTTGGAGGAGTTCCGGGAACGAGAGTGGGAGTGGTTGGAGATCCAGAGGGGAATGGCCACGGGGGAGATCCGCGACGGATGGAAGGAGCGCGCGCAGGCCATCCGCGCACGCCGGGACCAGGAGCGGGCCCGAGCCCGTCCGGACACCTCAGGTGTCCGCTTCTAACGCCGTAAACGGAGTGCCGCGTACCGGTCTCGTACCGCATGTAAACAGATGTCTGGTGGTGCGCGGTAGGGGCCCGTACGTTCCATGCGTGCAAAAAGCGAATGTGGCCGGCGGCGGATCGGTCCTTTGCAGGCGGATTTTCCGGCATCTCCCGAGGCTTCTCGCTGGACAGGCGGTGACCACGTGATCCACGACCACTCCGGTCGGTCCTTCTATGCGGGCCTCCTCGAGGCCCTGACCCAGGTCATGGGGTCCGCCAAAGGATACCTCATGGACCACGCTCCCCGCGTGGCGCTTCTCTCGACTGTCATCGGCGAGGGAATGGGGCTGGACCGCAAGGAAGTGGCGGAGCTCTTCTTCGCGTCGGTCCTGGCCGACATGGGCATGATCGGGCTTGCCGAGGAGGCGTGGGACAACCCCGTCCCACAGCTCCCCGACGACGTCCGTGCGCGCGTGCAACTGCATCCGGTGCGGTCGCAGGAGCAGGTGGAGTTGATTCCCCACCTCGGCACTCTGTCTCCCCTCGTGCGGCATCATCACGAGTGGTGGGACGGCAGCGGCTACCCGGACGGACTTGCGGGGACGGACATCCCCATCGGTGCCCAAATTCTCCGGTTGTCCGACACGGTGGCCGCTCTGGCTCAACCGCGGCCCCACCGCGGGCCACTCACGACCGACCGGATGGTGGCCCTGGTGCAGGAGGGCGTCGGGAAGGAGTTCGGACCGGAGGTTGCTGGCGCGTTCCTGACCATGCATGGCGCCGGCGACATCCCGGAGTTCGAGCCGATCACGTTCCGACACGCGGTAACGCGGGCCGCCGGCCATCTGCTTCCCGACGAAGTATCGCCCCTGTCGAGCGACCACCTCCTCGCGATCCTCGCCAACCTCATCGACGCGAAGGACCCGTATACGGCCGGTCACTCCCGCCGCGTGGCCACGCTCGCGGTGGCCGTGGCCTCGGAACTGGGCCTGCAGGACCACATGAAGTCCACGCTGTGGGCCGGGGGGTATCTTCACGACCTGGGCAAGCTTCGCGTTCCCCTACGGATTCTCGCGAAGCGGGGTGCCCTGTCCGAGGAGGAAATGGGGCTGGTCAAGCGTCACCCGTCCGACGGGGCCGCGATCCTGGAGACCATTCCGTCGCTGCAGCATCTCACGACGGGGGCCCGATACCACCATGAACGGTGGGATGGGAGTGGGTACCCTGAGGGTCTGCGCGGGGGGCACATCCCGCTGGTGGCCCAGATTATGGCGGTTTGCGACGCCTACGACGCCATGACGTCGACGCGCGCCTATCGAAGCAGTCGGTCCCATGCGGCCGCCATGCGGGAGGTGGAGGGCCATGTCGGCATCCACTTTGGACCCCGTGCAGCCGATGCGTTCCTCGCTCTTCCGCAGGGGCTCTTCGAGTCCGTACAGGCTCCGGTGGTGCCTGGCTCCCCCTTTCGGTTTCCAGGGCGGTTGGCCGGGCCGCGGACACGGCGGGCAGGCTCCCAAGGAGCTTCCGCAGCAGTCTGAGGCATAAGGCCCCCCGGAGGAGCGCCCGCTGGCCGGTCGCTCAGGGTGTGGAGACCCTCCGGGAAGCTGCGGGGCCACTCCGCCCATGCCTCCAAGTGCGTGCGGCGCCCTTGCGAGAGTGCCCGGCCGGTTCCACACGTGTCCGCCGTTGCCCATCTTACGGGTTCGCTCTGAGAGGGGTCCGCCGCCCGCGGCCGACTCCGACCCACAACGGAACCCTATCGTGTCCCAGGATCTGGCTCCCCGTTTCGACCCTCGGGCCGTCGAGCCCGCGCGCTACGCCTCATGGATGGAGCGTGGGCACTTCCACGTAGCGCCCGAGGCCGTTCTGGACGAGGGCGCCGAGCCGTACGTGATCGTGATTCCGCCGCCGAACGTGACGGCGGTGCTGCACATGGGCCACGGGCTCAACAACACCGTCCAGGACGTCCTGATTCGCTGGCGGAGGATGCAGGGTCGGGCGGCGCTGTGGGTGCCCGGCACCGATCACGCGGGCATCGCCACGCAGAACGTGGTGGAGCGGCGTCTGGCTGCGGAGGGAAAGACCCGCGACGACCTGGGCCGGGAACGGTTCGTCGAAGAGGTGTGGGACTTCGTCGGTAAGACGGGCGGCGTCATCCTGGACCAGCTCAAGGCCATCGGGTGCTCGTGCGACTGGAGCCGCACGCGCTTCACGCTCGATCCCGAACTGAATCGGGCGGTGCGCGAAGTCTTCGTGCACCTGTACGAGAAGGGGCTGATCTACCGCGGGGAGTACATCATCAACTGGTGCCCTCGCTGCCACACCGCGCTGTCGAATGAAGAGGCTGAGGGCCACGAGACCCAGGGCTCGCTCTGGCACCTTCGCTACCCCATCGAGGAGGATGCCTGGGGCGCCGCGGAGTCGGCGGCCGCGGCGGGTGCGGACGCCGTCGGTCAGATGGGCGACGGGCGCTGGTACCTCACGGTCTCCACGACCCGGCCCGAGACCATCCTGGGTGACACCGGTGTGGCGGTTCACCCGGACGACGAGCGGTACGCCGCCCTGGTGGGCGCCTCGGTGACGCTGCCACTGACCGGTCGTTCGATTCCGGTGGTGTCGGACACGTACGTGGACCGGTCGTTCGGTTCGGGCATGGTGAAGGTCACACCCGCGCACGACCCCAACGACTTCGACATCGCTGGGCGCACGGGCATCGAGATCCTGGACGTGATGCGGGACGACGCGACCATGAGCGACGCGGTGCCGGAACCGTTCCGTGGAATGGATCGCTTCGATGCGCGTGCCGCCGTGCTCGACGCCCTCGAGCGGGAAGGCCTGCTGGCGGGGAAGGACGAACACACGCACTCCGTTCCGCACTGCTACCGGTGCGATACGGTCGTGGAGCCGCGCCTGTCCCTGCAGTGGTTCGTGAAGATGAAGCCGCTGGCCGAGCCCGCCCTGGCGGCGTCGCGGGACGGAACCGTCACCTTCTCACCGCCCCGGTGGAAGAAGGTGTACGAGCACTGGATGGAAAACATCCGGGACTGGTGCATCTCGCGGCAGCTCTGGTGGGGCCACCGCATTCCGGTGTGGTACTGCGCGTGCGGCGAGGTCATCGTCGCGCGCGACGATCCGGACGCCTGCCCGAAGTGCGGCGGGACGGAACTCGAGCAGGATCCGGACGTGCTCGACACGTGGTTCAGTTCGCAGCTGTGGCCGTTCTCCGTATTCGGATGGCCTGACCGAACGCCCGACCTCGAAGCGTTCTACCCGGGCCACACGATGGTGACGGCTCCCGAAATCCTGTTCTTCTGGGTCGCCCGGATGATCATGATGGGGTACGAATTCCACGGTGAGGCTCCGTTCACCGAGGTCTATTTGCACGGCACGGTCCGGGATGCCCAGGGGCGCAAGATGTCCAAGTCGCTGGGCAACGGCATCGATCCGCTCGATGTCGTCGAGACGATGGGTGCGGACGCCATGCGCTTCACGCTCGTGTCCCAGTGCGCGGTCGGCACGGACATCATGCTCGATCACGAGGACGTGGAAGGGTCGTTCTCGGCGGGCCGGAACTTCGCGAACAAGATCTGGAACGCGGGCCGCTTTGCCCTCATATCTCTTGGAGATGGCACGGTGAAGGCACCCGACGCCGTGGAAGCGGACCTCCGGATGGAGGATCGCTGGATCCTGGCGCGCACGGCACGCGCGGCCGCCACGGCCACGGACGGGCTCGAAAAGTACCGTCTCCACGAAGTGGCCGAAGCGCTCTACCGCTTCTTCTGGGGCGAGATCTGCGACTGGTACCTCGAGCTCATCAAGGGCCGGCTGGCGGATGGGGCGGACCCCGCGTCTCGTGAGGCGGCGCGTACCACGCTGGTGACCGTGCTTGACCGTGCCCTCCGTCTTCTCCATCCGATCATGCCTTTTGTCACCGAGGAGCTGTGGCAGCGCCTTCCCATACCGGAGGGACAGACACGTACGGACGATCTGATCGTGGCAGCGTGGCCGAGCGAGGAGCGGTCGGAGCCCGAGGCCGAACGTTCCATGGAACTTCTCCAGGAGCTGATTGTCGAGGTCCGGCGCCTGCGCAAGGAGTATGGGGTGGGCGAGGGACAGCGGGTCACGATCCATCTGGCGGCGGGTGACGCGTCGCTGACGACCCTGGTCGACTCGCAAACCGAGGCGCTCGAGCGGTTGGCTCGCGTGGACCGGGTCGACACCTCTCCGCCGTCCGGAATCGGAGCGCATGCGGTCCTGAACGGCGGCGCCGAGCTCTTCCTTCCCCTGGCAGGGCTGATCGACGTCGATCAGGAGCGCGCCCGACTTCAGTCGGAGGTGGATCGCTTGCGCGGCCAGCTTCGCAGCACGGAAGCCAAGCTCTCCAACGAGAAGTTCACGTCGCGGGCTCCTGCCGAGATCGTGGAGAAGGAGCGTGCGAAGGCGGACAGTCTCCGGGACCAGATGAGCAAGCTCGAGGGGAAGGTGACCGAGCTCGCGGGGACCGCATGAGCGAGCCCCGGGGGACGGTGAGCGAGCTTGGGGGGACCGCATGAACGAGCCGCAGTGGAGCATGAGCGAACTCGGGGGGACCGCATGAACGAGCCGCAGTGGAACATGAGCGAACTCGGGGGGACCGCCTGACGTCCGTTCGCGGATGGTGCACCGTCGCGGCTGTCGGTCTGGTGGTCGCGACCTCGTGCGCGCGGCAGGGGGCGCCGCCGGGCGGGCCGGAGGACCGGCGGCCTCCCGTCGTGGTGCTGACCCAACCCGACACGTTCGCCGTCCTGAACGACTTCTCCGGGCCGGTGCGGTTCGTCTTCGACGAACGGCTGAGTGAGCGCATCTCCGGGGGCGTAGGCGATCTTGTCATGGTCTCGCCCCGGACGGGTGACGTCCGGGTACGCCTCGGCCGGAACGACGTGACCGTCGACGTCGACGGCGGCTTCGAACCCGGTCGCGTGTACCGTGTGACCCTCGCGCCGGACGTCAGTGACCTCTTCGGGAACCAGGTGCGGGATCCATTCGAGCTCGTGTTCAGTACAGGCGGAGAACTGCATCCCACCGCGTTGGCCGGCTTCGCCTGGGATCGCCTGACGGCGGATGGCATGGACGGGGCTCTCGTGCTGGCCCGGGACGTCGAGGACTCCACGGCGGTCCATGTCGCCCGAGCCGACGGGGACGGCCTCTATGCGTTTCGCTATCTGCCGCCCGGTCGCTATGCCGTCACGAGCTTCCTGGACGTGAATCGGAATGGCGAGTTGGATCCGACCGAGGCCCGGGGTGAGATCCGCCCCCTTCTTGGCCCGGCCGACACGGTCGTTGCCGATGTGCCGATGCTGATCCCGGACACGAGCGCCGCGAAGGTCATGGCGGTCCAGGTCATCGACTCCGTCACACTCGTTGTCCGCTTCGATGACGCGCTCGACCCGGCGGTTTCGGTGCGAACGCTGGGCGTTGGCATCCAGCCGGACAGCGGCGCCAGCGAGGACGTGGTCACGCCTTCGGTCGAGCGGGTCTACCACGTGTGGGAGTACAACCGGTGGGTCGACGAGGTGGTGGACTCGTTCGCGCGGCTGGACTCCGCGGCGGCGGCGCAGGACGCGGCCCGCCGGGATTCGGTCGCCACGGCCGCCGCCGAGGCACAGCCAGATTCGGCCGCCGCCGAGGCACAGCCGGATTCGGCCGCGGTCGAGGCACGGCCGGATTCGGCCGCGGTCGAGGCACAGCCGGATTCGGCCGCGCCTTCCGTCGAGGCACCGGCTCCGCTCGCACCGAGGCGGCCGCCGACGAAGGTGGAGGTGACGGGGAGGCCGGCCGCCGGTACCGGCGATCAGCCGCCTCCACCGCCGACTCCCGGTGCCCCGAGACGGGAGGACCCGCTCCCGCAACGTCGGGTCGTGCTTCGGCTGGAGGGCTTCCTGCCGACCAACGAGCCGTTCCGCTTGTTGGTCACGGGCGTGAGGAACATCAACGGGATCCCGCAGGGTGGGGGAAGCGCCGCGTTCGTGCGCTCGCCGCCCTCGGTCGATTCGAGCGCGGTGGCCGCTGACTCCATTGGCGCTGCCGCGGCCGACACAGCTGCTGTGGACACGCTTCGGGCGGCCATCGACTCGACCGCCGTCGACACGCTTCCGGCGGTGAACGACTCGGCCGCGGTGGACACGCTGCGGACGGGCACCGACTCGGCCGCAGCGGATAAGCTCCGTGTGGGCCCTGATCGCTTGCGGGTACCACGCGGTCCGTGAGCGACCCCCGCCGCCGGTTGCCGTCCGTCGAGTCCCTCCTGGCCAACGACGTCTTCGAGGGCTTGCTGGAAGAGTATCCCAGGACGCGGGTGGTCGCTGCGATCCGCGGAGAGATCGACGACGTGCGGACTTCTCTCTCGCAGAGCGGCATGGACGGGGGTGACCTCGAGACGGTATCGGGGTGGGTCGACCGAGTGTCCGCCCGGCTGGCACGGGAGGACGTCCCTTCGCTTCGCCGCGTGATCAATGCGACCGGCGTTGTGCTCCACACCAATCTCGGTCGGGCACCTCTGGCCGCCGCCGCCGTGCGGGCGATGGCGGCCGCGTCGGGCTACGCAAACCTCGAGTACGACCTCGGCGAGGGTGTGCGGGGGTCACGCTACGACCACTGCGTCGACCTCCTCCGGGAGCGGACCGGGGCGGCCGATGCCTTGGTGGTCAACAACTGTGCGGCTGCTCTGCTTCTCGCGCTGAATACGGTGGCCGCTGGGCGTGGGGTGGTGGTCTCTCGAGGGGAACTGGTCGAGATCGGCGGCGGCTTCCGCGTTCCGGAGATCATGGAGCGTTCGGGAGCGCGTCTGATCGAGGTGGGGAGTACGAACCGGACCCGAGCGCAGGACTACCGGGCGGCGCTCGCGACCGGAGGCCCCGCGGCTCTTCTCAAAGTGCATCGGTCGAATTTCCGGATCTCTGGCTTCACCGAGGACGTGGCGATCGGCGAATTGGCGGCGCTGGCCGCCGAGTTCGGGGTGCCCCTCATCCATGATCTGGGGTCGGGGCTCATGGACGACCCCGGCGCGCTGGGACTTCCTGACGAGCCGAGGCCGTCCACCTCCCTCAGGGACGGAAGCGACCTCGTCGTGGTCTCTGGAGACAAGTTGCTCGGAGGGCCGCAGGCCGGCCTTCTGCTTGGGAGTGAGGAACACATCGCCGCCCTCCGGGGCAATCCGATGTGCCGGGCGCTCCGCGTCGACAAGGTCACGCTCGCGGGGCTCGAAGCCACGCTCCGACTCTACCGGGACCCCGCAACGGCCCGATCCGCCATCCCCACGCTTCGAATGCTCTCCATTCCTCTCGATAAGCTCGAAGAGCGTGCCCGCTCCCTGGCGGCCGCTCTCGAGCCGGCCGGTCCTTGCCACGTCGCGGAGGGCGTCAGCGCTGTGGGCGGCGGTACCTACCCGGGGGTCGAGCTTCCGAGCTGGACCGTTCGGATCCCCGTCAGGAGGGCGGGGGCACTCCTGGAACGTCTCCGTCGAGGAGACCCCCCCGTCGTGGCGCGCGTCGAGGATGGTGAGGTGGTCCTCGATATGCGCACGATCGCCCCGGCCGAAGTCGAGGAGGTCGTGCGAAGGGTATCGTCGGCCCTGTCGCAGCCGGACGAGTCTGCACCGGACGAGTCGGCCTTGTCGGAGGCGGACGAGTCGGACGTGTCGGAGTCGGACGAGTCGTGACAGCACCCGTCCGGCACGCGGTCTTCCTCGATCGGGACGGTACACTCATCACGGAGCGCCACTACCTTGCCGATCCGGAGGGTGTGGAGCTGGTGGAGGGGGCGGTGGAGGCGCTGAAGGCCCTCCGGGCGGCGGGCTTTCTACTAGTCGTCGTGACGAATCAAGGCGGTATCGCCAAGGGCCTTTATTCGATCGGGGACTACAATCGGGTGGCCGAGCGCCTGGACAGGATGCTGCTCGACAACGGGGTTCCCCTCGACGCCACCCGATTCTGTCCGCACCATATCGATGCCGGGTTGCCGTGCTCGTGCCGGAAGCCCGCCACGGGCATGCACACGGAGTTGGCGGAGTCGCTGGGCATCGACCTGTCGCGGTCGTGGTTCGTCGGCGACAAGTTGAGCGACACCCTTCCGGCTGAGACCTTGGGGGGGCGGGCAGTCCTCGTACGATCGGGGTACGGGTCGACGTGGGCGGACCGCGTGCCCCCCGACGTGGCGGTGGTCGACGATCTGTCCGCGGCGGCGCGATTTATCCTGGCCGCAGAGGGCTCCGTGGATCGGTGAAAATCGACCGAACCCTCGTTCCCTATGGGTGTATGACCTGCTGCCGACCTCGAAGGGTCGTCCGACGAGTGCGGCTCTCAAACTGTTTGGAGGGATTGCCATGCTGGCGCTGACACTGACGCCCACGGCTTCAGAGAAGGTTCAGGAATTCATTCAGGAGCACGGGGTCGAGACCGACGCCGGTCTTCGGGTCGCGGTTCTTCCCGGGGGATGTTCCGGTTTTCAATACGGATTGAACATCGAGGATGCGCCGGAAGACGGCGACGAAGTCATGGATCTCGGGGGCGTGAAAATCTTCGTCGACCCCTTCAGCGCCCAGTACCTGGACGGGATCGAGATCGACTATGTGACCAGCTTCATGGGCCAGGGCTTCTCGTTCCGCAACCCGAACGCCGCCGGTGGGTGCGGGTGCGGCAGTTCCTTCACGGTTTGATCGCGCCGGGGAAGGTACCGACGCCGACGCTTCCGACCCCGCTCGACTACGCGGGCCTCTCGCGAGAGGAGCTCACAGCGCGCATCACGGCGCGGAAAGTCGAGCGCAACGCGGTCATCCTCGGCCACAACTATCAGAGGGTCGAGATTCAGGAAGTCAGCGACTACCTCGGCGATTCGCTGGGCCTGTCGCAGGAGGCGGCCGCTACGGAGGCGGACGTGATCGTGTTCTGCGGCGTGCACTTCATGGCGGAGACGGCCAAGATCCTGTCGCCGGAGAAGACGGTGCTGATGCCGGATCTCCGCGCCGGATGTCCCATGGCGGACTTCGTCACGGGACCGGCGCTCCGGCGCCTCAAGGAAGAACACCCGGATGCGGCCGTCGTCGCGTACGTGAATTCGACGGCGGAGGTGAAGGCCGAGTCGGATGTCTGCTGCACGTCGTCGAACGCGGTGGCGGTCGTGAAATCGATTCCTCGCGATCAACCCATCATCTTCGTTCCCGACCGGAATCTGGCGCGGTACGTCCAGCAGCGGACGGGACGCGACAATATCATCGCGTGGGACGGCTACTGCTACGTGCACGACGACATGGTCCTCGATGAGCTCGCCCGCGCCCGCAAAGCGCACCCCAACGCGCTCGTGGTGGTGCACCCCGAGGCGCGCTCGGAGCTGCTGGAGGCGGCGGACATCGTCACGTCCACGGCCGGGATGGTGGATGTGGCCGAGAAGAACGACGCCGTGATTTTCGGGACGGAGCGGGGGTTGGTCGACCGCATGAAAGCGCAGTTCCCCGAGAAGACGTTCGTGCCGCTGTCCGGCGCCGCGGTTTGCGGGAACATGAAGCTGAACACCATGGCGAAGCTGGCCTGGTGCCTCGATCACGGTCGTCACGAAGTCGTCCTTGACGAGGCGATTCGCGTCCGCGCCCACCGTGCGCTCGACCGGATGCTCGAGCTTTCGGGAGGGTGGAGCGCGCCGACCCAGGAAGAGGCGGCCCTGGAGTTGGCGGGTGTTCGGCCGTCCGGGTGCGGATGTTCGTGACCCGATGAGGGTCACCGCCTTCACCGGTGGGGCGTTCGTTCAGAACGGCTACGTGGTCGCATGCACCGGGAGCGGGGCCACGGTGGTCGTCGATCCCGGGGCCGAGTCGGCCCGTATGGTCGGCGCGCTGAAGGCCGACCGCGCCGAGGTCGCGGCCGTCTACCTGACGCATGCCCACCTCGACCACGTGGAAGGTCTTCACCGGGTTCACGCTGCCTACCCCGACGCTCCCATCTGGCTGCACCCGGACGACCAGCCGCTGTGGGAGGCCATGCCGCAACAGGCCGCGATGTTCGGGATACCGTTTCACGAACAGCCTGAGCCCACCCACGCGTTCGAACACGGCCAGGACGTGGAGTTCGGGCAGTGCGTGTTCCATGTGCGCAAAGCCCCGGGCCACGCGCCGGGACATGTGGTGCTGGTGTCGCGCGACGACCCGCTCGCACTCGTGGGTGACGTCATCTTCCAGCGAGGAATCGGACGCACGGATCTACCGGGCGGCGACCTGGCCACGCTGATGCGTTCGATCCGCGAAGAGATCCTGACGCTGCCGGACGAGACGGTGCTCTACAATGGGCACGGTCCTCCTACGACGGTCGGTGAGGAACGGATGGGCAATCCCTTCCTCATCCCGCAAGTCGGCGGACGACGCGTGTGACGGCACCCCTCCCCGCGGCCGTCTTCGCCTCCGGCGGAGGCTCCAACCTCCAGAGTCTCCTGGATCATTCGGAGAGTACGGAGGCGCCGTGGCGGATCTCGGTGGTGATCGCGAACCGCGACGCCGGCGTGCTGATGCGTGCCCGCGCCGCGGGCATTCCCACCGCCGTGATTCCCACGAAGGACCGAGATCCTCAGGACGTGGGCGAAGAGACCCTGAGTGTGCTCGGGACCCATGCGGTCGATCTCGTCTTTCTGGCCGGGTACCTCCGCCTCCTTCCGCCCGCCGTCATCTCGGCCTTTCGCAACCGGATTCTCAACGTTCACCCCGCGCTCCTCCCGGCCTTTGGTGGTAAGGGGATGTACGGGATGCACGTCCACGAGGCCGTGTTGGCTTCGGGTGCGAGGGTGAGCGGCCCGACCGTTCACCTGGTGGACGAGGAGTACGACCGCGGACGGATCCTCGCACAGCTTCCCGTGCCGGTCCTGCTGGGCGATACAGCGGAGGAGCTGGCGGCCCGGGTGCTGGCGGCCGAACATCGCCTCTTCTCGATCGTCGCGGACCACGTGGCGCGGGCCGTGTTGGAGGGAAGGGAGCCCGAGCCGCTGGACGCCCGGCACTGGGAGGATATTTCGCACGCCTCGAACCAAGATCAATCGACTCGAAAGGACGGAATATGAAGCGGGCGCTCCTCAGCGTTTCGGACAAGAGCGGGATCGTGGACTTTGGCCGTGAGTTGGTCCGACGAGGATGGGAGGTCGTTTCCACGGGAGGTACGGCGGGGGCGCTTCGGGGGGCCGGCCTGCCCGTGACCGACGTGGCGGAGATCACGGGACACCCCGAGATGATGGACGGTCGAGTGAAGACCCTCCACCCGGCGGTGCACGCCGGAATCCTCGCGCGCCGCAGTACGGCTACGGACATGGAGGCGTTGGTCGCGCAGGGCTACGGGCCGATCGATCTGGTGGTGGTCAATCTGTACCCGTTCCGTGAGACCGTCGCTCACGGGGGTGTCGGGGTGGCCGAGGCGATGGGCAAGGTGGATATCGGCGGGCCGACGATGATCCGTGCGGCCGCGAAGAGCCACCCGGACGTTCTGGTCGTCGTGGATCCCGACGACTACGAC
Source organism: Gemmatimonadota bacterium (assembly GCA_029262115.1). Taxonomy (GTDB): domain Bacteria; phylum Gemmatimonadota; class Gemmatimonadetes; order Longimicrobiales; family Gaopeijiaceae; genus JAJCZZ01. The sequence continues at coordinate 20,650 of JAJCZZ010000053.1, forward strand.
GCGGTGCTCGGCGTCCTCGACGGGGAAGGGGAGGACGAACCGAAAACGCGTCGGGCGCTGGCGGCAAAGGTGTTCCGGCATGTCAGCGAGTACGACGGGGCGGTCGCCGAGTATCTGGAGGGTGACTCGGTGGGTACGGGGAAGGGGGCCGCGGCGGATGGCGTGGATGGAGATCCGGATGCTCCCACCTGGCCGGCTCGGCTCTCGGTCGAGCTGTCGAAGGTCGACGCCCTTCGGTACGGGGAGAATCCTGATCAGCCGGCGGCGTTCTACCGTCTGGGTGAGTCGGTCGGAATTGCCGCGCTCGAGCAGCACCACGGCAAGGCGCTGTCCTACAACAATATTCTCGATCTCGACGGCGCTCTCCTGTCGTTGGCCCCATTCGCGCTCAGCCCGCGCCCGGCGGTGTGCATCGTCAAACACACGACTCCCTGCGGCCTCGCGATCGACGACTCCCTCCGTGGCGCCTGGGACAAGGCGCTGCGCTGCGATCCGATCAGCGCGTTCGGGTCGGTCATCGCTGTGAACCGTCCGGTCGACCGCGAGACGGCGCAACGGATCTCCGAGCTGTTCGTGGAGTGCGTGGTCGCGCCTGCGTTCGACGACGACGCGATGGCAGTCCTGACCGGCAAGAAGAACATCCGGTTGCTCACCTTTCCCGCGGATACCGAGGCTCAGGCCCTCCGCCCATTCGGCCCTGGACTGGCGGGAGCGCCGGAGAGCGTCCGCTCAGCGGCGTGTTTTCTCAGCAACCACGGTCGGCTGCCCGAAGCTCGCACGCTCCGGAGCGTGTACGGCGGGGTCCTGGTTCAGAGCCCACCCACGCCTCCGTTCTACGGGATCGCGGAAGGGAACTGGGAGGTGGTCACCACTCGGTCGCCGGACGCCCGCGAGATGGACGATCTACGCTTTGCCTGGGCGGCCGTGTACGGTGTCAAGTCGAACGCGATTCTGCTGGCGCGTGATGGGGCTACTCTGGGCATCGGCGCCGGCCAGATGAGTCGTGTGGACTCCTCTCGGATTGCCGTCCGCAAGGCCGCCGATCAGGAGTTGTCGCTGAACGGCGCCGCGCTCGCGTCCGACGCGTTCTTTCCCTTCCGCGACGGCGTGGACGCGGCCGCCGCGTCCGGCGTGAAGGCCATCGTCCAACCCGGTGGCTCGATCCGCGACGAAGAGGTCATCGGCGCGGCGAACGAACACGGCATCGCGATGGTGTTTACGGGCCGGCGACTCTTCCGCCACTGAGAGGCGTCACCTACGCCGCGTATCCCCGCGGAGGTCAGCAGCCTCCCATGAACCAACCCATGAGCCGGTCCAGGATCGCCTCGTCTGCATGGAGAGCCACCTCCATGCGCTGACCGTCGGGGCCGCTCACTTCGTGCACGATGGCGACCCACCGGCCGACCATATCCTCGGGTGATACGTCGGGAATCGTCAGCGTCAGATCGGAGAGGCGGACCGGCCCCAGATCCAGCGGCATCGCCATTTCCCGAGGCGCGCCGCTCTTCACTTCCGACCACCCGTTCGGGGTGGCCTCGACGAGAGCCAGCCGGATTGCGGATACCATTCCGCCCTCCCACTCGCCCGGCGCCAGGCGGAGGGTGATTCCACGCAGCTCGGCACGCAGCTCGGCGCCCTCGCGGTGAAGACGCCCACCGTAGTCGCCGGCCAGAGCGCCCTCCTGCTCCAGATTGCTGGCGTAGAATGCGACGCCGTCACTTCCGACTCCCTCCCGCTCGACCCGGATGACGACATCGTGCTCGCGCAGGCCGTCGGGCACCCGCCACGGTCCGCGGTTCTCCACCGCCATCCGTCCAACGACACCCAGCCCGATGGCGGCGACGGCCAACAGTTCGGTGCGTAGAGGGGTTCGCATCGTCTCGACTCCCATCCGAGGGATGCCCCGTGAAAAGGGGCGCCATTCCTTCGGATTTTTGCACAGCAGATCGCGTGCCACGCCAACCGATAGGGTCGGACGTATGCGGAGGAGAAGAACGGAGGGGGTGGGATTCGAACCCACGAGGGCTTGCGCCCGCCGGTTTTCAAGACCGGTGCATTGAACCGCTCTGCCACCCCTCCAGGGCGCCGGTGGATGGTGTCGAACCCATGAACCGCGGGGCGAAGTTCGCGACCTCGACTCGACCTACGCCGAAGAAACAAGATGACTCGTGACCCGCTGCGGGTCCACGGGGCGGCGCGTTCGGCCACCGTGGACCCACCCGGCATCCCCGGGTATTGAGAGGTTATGTCAGAGAACGGAGACGGGGTGACCCCCGAGGACGAGGCGCGCGCCGGTTGGAGATCGGTCCTGCCGTGGCTGGAGCGCCTGGTGACCGGGGCCCTGCTCCTCTTCGTTGCGGTGCGCGTGGGGCCTCAGGTCGGCGCGCTTGTCGGCGTGGAGTCGGGCGACGCCGAAGAGCCGACGCTGGAAGTGACCACCCTCGAGGGCGATTCGATGTCGCTGGACGCACTCCGAGGCAAGGTCGTCGTGGTGAACTTCTGGGCCACCTGGTGCGGACCGTGCAAGCTCGAGATGCCCGCGCTGCAGGCGGCGTACGAGCGCTACGACTCCGCGGACGTCGCCGTGGTGGGGCTGTCCGTGGACGCCGGACCCCGCGGGATCGCGGAGTTTCTACGTGACCGCGGCATCACCTACCCGGTCGGCATGGCCACCTGGGAGCACCGCCGAGCCTTTGGGGGAATCCGGGGGATACCGACGACGTTCGTCGTCGACCGTGCGGGCACCGTGCGGCATCGGGTGGTGGGGTACTTCGCCCCGCCCGCAATGAACGCGGCGGTGCGACGGCTGCTCGAGGAGTCGGACGGGGAGTCAATCGTCTCAAGGTGATCACGAAGGGGACCGCTGAGACGTATCGCGTGAATCCAATGGGATGCCGGCGCACACCCACGATGCGAGCGACATCGCCAGCGGCACCCTTTCCGACGCGTGACTGACCGGAAACGTGCCGTGCTCAGCGCGCCGACACTGACGTTTGAGGGGGCTTTGGCATGAGGTGGTGGCCCCTTTCTGGCGAGTTCCGCGATGAGAGGTGAAGTAGGGGACTCCACGCCGTCGGACATGCTATCGGCCCTGGGCGAACTGGCCGCGCGCTGCGAGTCATAGTTGTGAGCCGGCACTCGTTGCTCTGCCAGGTCGAACCCTCCTTCCTTCAGCGTGTATGCCGGAGGGGCGTGCCCGGTCGGCCTGCCCACTGGAACTGGACCGGCCAACTCCGAGTGGCCAGAGCGCCTTTTCGCGACCCCACCCACCTTCGTCTTCCGCTCGACATGAACTTCTCCCGGATGCCTCTCCGCGTGCCCTCTCGCCATGCGATCACCGTGGCCCTGTGCCTCGTCCCCCTCGTGGGGTGCGACTCGCCCACCATCGTCGAAGGGAACCCGGTTCAGAACGTCGAGCCCCATACGCACGACGCGTCGGATGTCGTGACAGGGTGGTTCGATGACGGCCTGTTTTCGCCGACCATACGGATCATCGACCGGGACTCCGTACGGTTCAGGGGAGTTCTAGCTTGGGGGGCGGGCCCGTTTCTCGAGTCGTCGGACCTGGCCGGACTCCCCTCGCTCGTCGGCGACGTCGACGAGCGCCTGTCTCGACTCGAGAGCGACTTCAATGCCCACACCCACACGGCGAACGACATCACCGGCGGGACGTTGCCGGATACCCGGCTGTCAGGGAACGTGGCCCTGCTGAGCGCGCCGGCGCTGACATTCTCGGGTGCGTTGGGGTGGGGTGACGGCAGGTTGATCGGATCTTCGGACGCGGTAGGTACGGGGAGCGGAGGCGGGGCGACGGGTGTCTTTGCCGACGCGGCCAACATCTTCACCCAGCAGCAGACGTTCGCCAACCGGCTGATGGTGGCGAAGTTCACGGGCGACCCCGTCGACGGATCGGGAACGATCGGACTCCGGTTCGAGCGGAACCGGGACACGCCGCTGTCCCCTCTCGGGATCACATGGACCATGTCGGGAGCCGAGCGTTGGGCCATGGGCATCGACGAGGGAGCCGAGTCCTTCCCGGACTTCGTGATCCTCTACAACACCGACGTGGGCGACGTCTTCCGTGTGGCCGACGGGGCCCACTTCCAGATGGGGGCAGGTGTCGGACCGACGCCGACAGAGCACCTTCTGTTCCTGAACGACCGACCGGGAAGCGGGAACCAGAACGTCCTCAACATGCAGAGCTCAGGCGACGCCGACCGATACATCCGCGCGTTGGATCCGGCCACGGGGGTGGTGCCCTTCGCGGTCGGCACGAGCGGGGCGGTCGGGATCGGGAAGGACTTTCCGACCCAGGCAGGTCTTATGCTCGACGTGAACGGCGATGCGCGTGCGCGTTCCTGGGAAACGCTCTCGGACCGGAATCTGAAGGAGGAGATCCGCCCGGTCGGTTCCGTCCTGGAGCGGTTGGCCCGCCTGCAGGCCGTTCAGTTCCGCTGGAAGGAGACCGGTGAGCAGGACCTCGGAGTGATCGCTCAGGAGGTCGAGGCGGTGTTTCCCGAGCTGGTCACGGAGCGCGACGGGGTGAAGTCGGTGGACTATTCCGGCCTGACGGCCGTGCTTCTGGCCGCCGTCTCCGAGTTGGCCGTGCAGTGCAGCGAGCACGGCGTCGCCCACGACCATACGGACGGCTCGGGCGGCGGACGGTAGTTCGGGCGGGCCACCCAGGCGTTCTGGTCGCGCCCGACGCTCGAGCGCGCCGGCCTTCAACGCACCGGCGACGGCCCTCCATGCACCGCGGCCGGATCGCCACCGGCAAGTACGTGCTCCCACGCCTCGACCATGGCGTCGTATCGGAACCGGGTACGGATTCGCCGTGCGCCCTCCCGGCCGAGTCGCTCCGCTTCGGCCGGGTCCCTGAGGAGCGCGGCGATCGCGGTGGCGATCGCCTCCGGCTGTGAGTCCACGAGGACGCCCGCGCGCGCCGCATCCGCGCAGGCGTCGCCGGCTCTGTCCCCATCCGCCCCTCCCACATCCGCCGTTTCCGCATCCAGCGCCTCGGCCGCACCGCTCACGCGAGTGCTGACAACCGGGATTCCGGCCGCCATCGCTTCCAGCATCGCGTTGGCCATGCCCTCGCGGTCGGACGTGATGAGAAACACGTCGAGCGCGGCCAGGACGGTGTCGACATCGCTTCGAAAGCCCAGGAAGTGGGCTCGCGCCGTCAGCCCCGCGTCGGCGACCCGGGCGCGCAGGTCGGCCTCGTGGGGCCCCTCGCCCGCCAGAACGAGGTGGACGTCTTCCGGCAGCAATCCGAGCGCGTCGATCATCCGGTCGATCCGCTTCTGACGGTCGAGTCGAGTGACTGCCCCGATCAGGCGCGCGTCAGTCGGGAGGCCGAGGGTTTCGCGTGCCGCTCGGGCCCGGTCGACTGGCCCCACCCGACGCGAGGGTTCGGGGTCGCGTGGGAGGGGAATGCCGTCGTAGACCGTGACCACGCGCCCGGGGTCCAGGTCCGCCATCCCCGTCACGAAGCGCGTCCGGATTTCATCCGCATTCACGAGAACGGCGTCCGTCCAGCGGCGGACCGCCAGCCGGTAGGTCCAGTGGCGGTCGGGAAGGTCCGACGACAGGCCGATGCGGGCGACGACGGTCGGCACACCGGCCAACCGGGCGGCCATCCCGGCCAGCCAGAGCTTCTTGTACGTGCTGACGAGAAAGGCGTCGGGACGGTGTGCCCGAAGCATCCTCGAGAACCGGATCGAGTCCGTCACCATCAGGTGGCCACCCAGGACTCCGATGGAGGCCGACACCCCGTAGGTCGCGGCCCGTTCTTCCATCGCCTGGTTCCTGCAGAAGAAGTGGACCTCGTGCCCACGCTCCGCGAGTCCGCGCAGGAGCAGGAGCGTCCACTTCTCACCCCCGCCGAAGCGAGCCGCGCCGTTGTGAGCGACGACGCGCACAGCGCCTCCGCTCAGCTCGTGGGCGCGAGCGTGCTGTCCCAGTCACATGTCTTGTGACTCCCGTCGCAGAACGGCTTGCGCTCGGACTGCCCGCACCGGCACAGCGAGTACGGCCGGCCGTCCGGCGTCGGAATTTCGTTGCCCTCGTGATCGAACAGCGGAATTCCTCCGTCGACACGGAGGGATGCGTCGTCGCGGATGACGATCTTCACTTCGGGCATGGTATCGGACACGGGTTACTCCGGATCGCTGATGGATATGACGGGTATCGAGCCGTCAACCCCGCAGGATCCGGGCCGGTTCCCCACGGCCCCCTCCGGCGACACGCGTACAGAGGAAGCGAATTGATTCCGGTACACCGAAGGAAAACGATCGCGGTCGACGTCGGTGGCGTCGTCATCGGTGGTGGGGCGCCCGTCGTCGTGCAGTCGATGACCAACACGGACACGGCAGATGTGGCCTCGACGGTGGAGCAGGTGAAGCTGCTCGCGGACGCGGGGTCCGAGTTGGTGCGGGTGACGGTCAACAACGACGACTCCGCCCAGGCGGTGCCCGAGATCGTGTCCCGGCTCACGGCCGACGGGTATCGGACGCCGATCGTCGGGGACTTCCACTACAACGGACACCTCCTCCTCACGAAGTACCCGGACGCGGCGCGCGCCCTCGCCAAGCTCCGGATCAATCCCGGAAACGTCGGCACGAAGCACCGGGACGCGAACTTTCAGCAGATCGTCGAAGTCGCGGTTGAATTCGATAAGCCGGTCCGCATCGGTGTGAACTGGGGGTCGCTGGACCAACGGCTCCTGACCGAGCTGATGGACGAGAATGCCGCCCGCTCCGATCCGAAGCCGGCGGACCAGGTCCTCATGGACGCGATGGTCGAAAGTGCGGTCCGTTCGGTCGCTCTGGCGGTCGAGACCGGCCTCGCGCGCGACAAGATCGTGATCAGCACCAAGGTCTCCACCGTCCGCAAGCTCATCTACGTGTACCGGATGCTCGCGGAGCGGTGTGACTACCCGTTGCACCTCGGCCTGACGGAAGCGGGTCTCGGCGCCAAGGGCATCGTTGCCACCACCGCCGGTCTGGCTCCGCTCCTCCTGGACGGGATCGGCGACACGATTCGCGTGTCGCTCACGCCGCGCCCCGGTGGCGACCGCGCCGAAGAGGTGAGGGTCGCCCAGCAGGTCCTCCAGTCCCTCGGCATTCGCGCCTTCGAACCGCAGGTCACCTCGTGTCCGGGATGCGGTCGAACCACGTCCACCTTCTTCCAGGAGATGGCGGAGGATATCACGGACTTCATCCGGGACAGCATGCCGGCGTGGAGGCTCGAGTATCCGGGCGTCGAGGACTTGGAGGTGGCGGTGATGGGGTGTGTCGTCAACGGACCCGGGGAGTCGAAGTACGCCAATATCGGCATCTCCCTGCCGGGCACGTTCGAAGAGCCGAAGGCCCCCGTCTACATCGACGGTGCCCACGCCATGACGCTGAAGGGCGAGGGGTTGGTGGAGGAGTTCAAGGAGATCCTCGTCGACTACATCCGGCGGACCTACTCGGGCGAGAAGGCCGTCGCGACCGGCGTGGCGGTGGCCTCGGAGTAGGCCGGGCCGGCGGCGTCAGCCACCTCCGTCCACCCGGCGCAAGAATTCGAGGACGGCGCGTGCCCGCTGCGGGGTGGTCCCTCCCGGCACCATCATCTGGACCCCGTACTGTGCCTTCAGGGATCGAGCGACGGGATCCGAAGTCGTCATCGAGTCGGGCCGAAGCACCATGGCCATGAGCCACTCCGGCGACCGCCGTGCCGTGACGCCGGCGAGGGACGGGCCCACGCCGGCGCCACTGGTGATCCCGTGGCAGGCGGCGCACCCGGCCTCGAAGACCCGCGCGCCCAGATCCGCCAGTGCCGAGTCGATGGGCGCTCCGGCTTCGGGTGGCGCGACCGCGTACGCGCCCAGCGAACGGTCCAATGACCGGCTGTGGGCGTCGCGCGCGACCAGCCATGCACCCAGTGCGACCGACACGAGAACGGCCAGCCCGGTTGCCAGCGCGCCGATGCGGCGGCCGCGCGAAGGGGGCGGTCGAGGGGGCAGGGCGTTCACTCCCGAGCGTACCCCGGCGTCCTGTTCCGTTCCCACAGCGACATTGCTGCGTGTGCACGGACCGAGGTAGGTTGCGGAACCGGTCCGCGATTTATCAACTACAACTGTCGGAGACAACCGTACCATGTCCCCCGTCATCACACCCGGAGGACGTGGGCGCGACCGACCGTCCTGGCCATCCCGTGCTCGGTGAGACAGACATGAGTTTTTCCCGGCGGACCCTCAGTCTCGTGACCTTCCTGCTGATCCTGGCCGTACTCGGCGCGGGGGTGGGTTGGCGTCTCTGGAGTGAAGGGGACAGTCCCGACGAGGCGACCGCGGCCGAGACGAATCCCGACCTGCCGGACGTCTCCAGCGCCGGCCAGTTTTCCACCGATGTTCCTCAGCCCGTGCGGGGCGCGGAGGCGTCCCGGGACACGCTGTGGATTCGGGTGAGCGCGGAGGGCCGGGCCGAGGCGTACCGGCGCGCCACCCTGTCCGCACAGGTGGAGGGTCGCGTGGATCGGCTCCCCGCTCGGGAGAACGCTCTGGTGGGGAACGCCGGGCTGCTCCTCCAGATCGACACGATCGACCTGGCGCTCAATGTGGCCCAGGCCGAGGCCGATCTGATGACGGCACAGGCCGAGTACCGCCAAATCACCCTGTTCGACGACGAGATCGTCGACGACGCCATCCGCGAGGAGCGGAATCGGATCGCGCGAACGCGCAGCCAGTTCGATCAGCGCCAGGTGGCGCTCCGCCAGGCGCAGATCCAGTTGGCGCGCAGCCGGGTCACGGCGCCGTTCGGCGGCCGAGTGGCCGACCTGAAGGTTGTCGAAGGTCAGTACGTCACGGTCGGGACCGAACTCATGACCGTGATCGACCTCGATCCGATCAAGGTCGAGGTGCAGGTTCTGGAGGCCGCGTTGCCGACGCTCTCGGCGGGGCGCAGGGCAGAGGTCACCTTTTCGGCGTTCCCGGGCGAAGAGTTCCTCGGACGGATTCGGAGCATCAACCCGATGGTCGACCCGGAGACCCGCACGGCGCGCGTCACGGTGCTTCTCCCGAACCCCGATCACCGCATCAAGCCGGGCATGTACGCCGAGGTTTCCATGGACGCGGAGGCCCTTCCGGATCGGATGATCGTGCCCCGGGCCGCCCTCCTCGAGCGGGGCGACGGGCGCCGGCGGACCATCCTCTTCGTGTACGAACCGAAAGAGGGGGAGTCGCACGGTCTGGCCAAGTGGCGGTACGTGTCCGTGGGACGGGAGAACGACACGCACGTCGAGATCCTCCCGGACGGCGAAGGCATCGTGGAGCCGGGTGAGGTGGTGCTGGTGGACGGCCACCACTACCTCGCCCACGACACGCCGGTCCGGTTGGTGGAGGATGTGAGCGCGGAGGGGGGGAGGCCAGGGCGATGAGGGGGATGGGGGGGAAGACGGGAAGGGCGGTGGGCTGTCTGATGGCTTTCACCATCAGTACCGGGGCGCTCGGTGCCACACCGGCCGATGTGGGTGCGCAGGACGCCGATACACTGGTCCTGGGGCTGGATCAGGCGCTCGAAATCGCACGCGGGAGCAATCCGACCTATCGACAGGCGGTGAACTCGACGGGTCTGAACGGCGCGGAGACGCGAACGACGTGGCTGTCCCAGGTGCTGCCCCAGGCACAGCTCAACCTGTTTTCCACCGGCTTCGACGGAAATATCAGTCGCATCGGGACCGACGATTTCGGCAATCCGATCCTGAGGCCGGAAGCCGACTGGGTGTACGCGTCGACGACCCGACAGGCACTCACCCTCAACTGGTCGATCCAGGGTGCCTCCCTGTTCCAGGCTCTCGATCGGCAGCGACTGACGAACACCCAACGTGAGCTCTCCGAAGCCGGAGCGCTGACGGGCGTCGAGATCGCGGTCCGACGGGCCTTCATGGACGTGCTGGAGCAGCGTGACCTCCTCGAAGCGGAACGCGAGACGCTGGAGGGCCGCCGCACCGACCAGGACGTCTCCAACCGCCTGTTCCGGCTTGCCATGCGCACACGTGTCGACGTTCTGAACGCGGAGTTGGCCGTCGAGCAACAGACGCTGGCCGTGCAACAACAGTCCGCCGCGTTCCAGCGCGCGAAGCTCACCCTCCGCACGGCGTTGGGAGACGAGGCGCTTCCGCCGCTGCGCCTGGTGGATGAAGTCCTTCCGATCTTCGATCCGGGGTCGCTGGATCCGGAAGCGCTGGTCGCGACGGCCGAGCGGGTGAATCCCGAAATGCGCAGTGTGTCCGTTGCCGTCGACGAGGCGGAGCTGGGTGTCAGCGAGGCCAACCGCTCCTGGTGGCCGACGCTTACGGCCTCGGCTCAGCTTTCGCGCGTCGCACGATCGAACGCGGCGACCGGGGAGTCGTCGGGAGCGGCGCTCTTCGACGTCTCGTTCGACGAGGACCTGGATCAGAACTTCTATGTCGGGCTGAGCTTCCCGATGTTCAACAACTACTTCCAGAACCGTCAGGAGCAGCACCGCGCGCGGATCGACAGAAGCAACCGCCGGGAAGCGCTGCGGGAAACGCAGTTGCGCACCGAGGAGACCGTCCGGAGTGCGCTCCTGGAGCTCGAGAACCAGCACGAGTCCCTCCGGCTCGCGGAGCGGTCGGCCGTGATCGCCCGAGAAGCGCTCCGACTGGCCCGGGAGGAGTACCGTCTGGGTACGCGTGACTTCGAGGACCTTCGTGATGCGTTCGACCAGGAGGCCCAGACGCGGCGCCAGGTGATTCAGGCGCGCCACGCCTTCGTCGACGCGCTGTTGAGCCTCGAGGAGGCCGTCGGTACGGCAGTCCGGCCCGCTGGCGCGCCGGGGGCGTAACCAGTGTCGATCCCCGCTACCAGCACGCGACGCCCCGTCGCGGTGTGGATGATGTTTCTCGCGGTGCTTCTGCTCGGGGTCATCTCGTATCTGCGCCTTCCCATCGACCTCCTGCCGGACGTCAGCTATCCGAGGCTGGTGATCTACACGTCCTATCCGGACGTCGCCCCCGCCGAGGTCGAGCGGCTCGTCACCGAACGGATCGAAGCGTCAGCCGCGGCTGTGCCCGGAGTCGAGCGGATCACGTCCGTGTCGCGCGAGGGCGTCAGTCTGGTGACCCTGCGCTTCGTGTGGGGGGCGGATATGGACTTCGCGATGCTGAACCTCCGCGAAGGCATGGACAACGTTCGGGAGTCGCTGCCCGAGAGCGCGACGCGCCCCGCCATCCTCCGGGTGGATCCGGAGTCCGAGCCGATCATGGTCCTGTCGATGGCCGGGGGCGAGGACCTGTGGCAGACCAAAGAGCTGGCGGAGACGGTCTTCCGCCGGCGCCTGGAGCAGCTCGACGGCGTCGCTCAGGCTGCCGTCAGCGGAGGACTCGACCGGGAGATCCAGGTCGAGGTGAATCCGGGCCTGCTGGAGTCTTACGGGCTGACGCTCGCCGAGATTTCGACGGCGCTGGATCAGGCCAACGTCAGCGCGCCGGGAGGCACCATCCTGCAGGGGCGCTACCGGTACCCCCTCCGCACCTTGGGAGAGTTCCAGACCGTCGAGGAGATCGCCGACGTCGTCGTCGCCCGACAGGAAGTCGGTGGCTCCGGTGGCTCCGGTGGCGGAGGGGGTGCCCCCCCGGGTTCGGGTACGGCTTCCACGTCACAGCAGGCGTACCGGGTCGTGCGCCTCAAGGACGTGGGTCGCGTCATCGACGGCTTCGCCGAGCGGGAGGCCATTGCGAGCTACGGCGGCGCCGAGGCCGTCGGCCTGCTCGTGTTCAAGGAGTCCGGCGCCAACACGGTCGGCGTGGCGGAGCTGGTCGAAGAGACGATCGAGCAGTTGGCGGTCGAATACCCCGCCATCCAGGTCGACGTGGCCTATAGCCAGGCGGGCTTCATCGCGGATTCGATCTCCAATGTGGTCCAGGCGCTCGTATTCGGGGGATTCCTGGCCTTCCTCGTTCTCTTCCTTTTTCTGAGAGATCCTCGCTACCCGGTCGCCATCGCGCTCGCGATCCCGATCTCGGTCGTCGGTACGTTCGCGCTGATGGAGGCGTTCGGCGTGTCGCTGAACATCATGAGCCTCGGCGGGCTCGCGCTCGGCGTCGGCATGCTGGTCGACAACTCGATCATCGTGCTCGAGAACATCTTCCGCCATCGGGAGGAGCTCGGCGAAGACGCGGTCACCGCGGCGACGCGGGGAGCCGAGGAGGTTCAGGCCGCGATCACGGCGTCGACCCTCACGACGGTGAGCGTGTTCGGGCCGATCATCTATGTGGAGGGCGTGGCCGGCGAGCTGTTCAAGGATCTGTCGTTGGCGGTGGCGTTCAGCTTGGTCGCCTCTCTCCTCGTGGCCCTGACCCTCCTGCCGTCGCTCGCGGCTCGCTTTGCGGGCATCGGTGACGTGGTAAAGCCACCGCCGCGTGTGGATCCGCCCGCCCGCGTGCGTGCCCCGGGCGTGTGGGGCCGGGCCAAGTGGGTGGCCGGGGGCGCGGCACGGGTGCCCGGAAGCGTCGGTCGTGGGAGCTGGAGGCTGGGGCACGACCTGGTCGTGTTCTGGGGCCAGTCCGCGGGCTCGGTGCTGGGGCGGGTGAGTGGTCCACTCATTTCCTCGTTCGACCGGGCGTTCAATCGATTCGCCGCGCGGTACCACCGGGCGCTCGAGTGGTCCCTCGATCGGTCGGGAGCCGTTTTAGGCGGGGCGGCGGCCGCCCTCGCGCTCAGCTTGCTCGTGGCCTTCGGTCTGCAGAGGGATCTGCTCCCTCAGGTGGACCAGGGCGCGTTCCAGATACGGTTGGAGCTCGAAGAGGGCACGGCGCTCGAGGCGACGGCGGACGCCGCCCGCACGATCGAGGACGCCGTGCTCGACGACCCGGACGTGGCGGCGGTCTTCACCAACATCGGTCGCGACGTGCGGGCGTACGCGGACGGCGAGGAGGCGACAGGCCTGCACACCGCCACTTTCCAGGTCCGCGTGCGTGACGGCGCGGGAACGGACGAGGTCGCGGGTCGGGTACGCCAACTGGCCTCGCGCTTCCCACCGGGGGCGCTGAACGTCGAGACCGGTCAGGCCACCGCGCTGGGTGCCATGCTCGGCGGCGCCGAGGCCGACATCGCGGTGCGTCTCCGCTCGGAGGACCTCGACCTGGCGTTCGCGACCGCCGAGGACGTCGTCGCCCGGCTGGCGTCCGTCGCTAGCGTGGCGAACGTGCGGATCGGCACTGAGCGGGGTCAGCCGCAGGTGCAGATCGAGATCGATCGTGCCGCGTGCGCGGCGTACGGCGTCGAACCACGACTCGTCGCCGAGACGGTCGACCGCACCATGCGGGGCGACGTGGCCACGGAATTCGTGGATTTCGATCGGAAGATCGACATCCTGGTCCGCTACCCCGCGGCGCAACGGTACTCGATGGAAACGCTGGAGCGCATCCGGGTGCAGGGGGTGCCGATCCGCGAACTGGTCCGCATCCGGACCGCGGTGGGTCCTGCCGAAGTGCATCGGGAGGACCAGGCCCGCGTCGTTCCGGTGTACGCCGACGTCGTTTCGGGCGGGCTCGACCAGGCCATCGCCGAGGTGCAGACCGCGATGCAAGGGGTACCCTCCAACCGCGACATCCGCTGGGAGGTCGGCGGCGAGAACGAAGAGATGCGCCGGTCGTTCCGTGACCTCGGCTTCGCGTTCGGGCTCGCGCTCATCCTGGTGTACATGATCCTGGCGGCCCAGTTCGAGTCGTTCGTGCACCCGTTCACGATTCTGATGAGCGTCCCGCTGGCGCTGGTGGGTGCGGTCATGGCGCTGGTCCTGACGGGGCAGGGACTCAATACGATGAGCCTGATCGGGGTGGTCATCCTCGTCGGGATCGTCGTGAACGATGCCATCGTGAAGGTCGACTTCATCAACCAGGCGCGGACGGCGGGCGCGTCGGTCCGGCGCGCCATCCTCGAGGCCGGCCGGGTACGGCTCCGGCCGATCATCATGACCACCGTGACCACCGTGCTGGGGCTGCTGCCGATGGCGCTCGGCATCGGGCGCGGGTCCGATCTTCGGGCCCCACTCGCCATCGCGGTCATCGGGGGACTGATCGTGGCCACGGCCCTCACGCTCATCGTGGTCCCGGTCATCTACCAGAGCGTCGAAGGCCTTCGGGCCCGGCTTTCTCCGGCTCGGGCCCCGACCGGAACCCTCGCAACGGCCCCGGGAGACTGAGCCATGATCCGACTGAGCATCCGCCGCCCCGTCGCCGTTGCCATGACGTACTCGGCCGTCGCGCTCCTCGGGGTGTTCGCCTGGAAGAACATCCCGATCGAGACGCTGCCGGACACGAGCCTCCCCCGCCTTACCGTCACGGGCACCTGGCGGGGAGCGTCGCCGGAGACGGTGGAGGCGTTCCTGACCTCGCCCCTGGAAGCCGCCATCCAACAGGTCCGCGGGGTGGAGAAGATCGTCTCCCAGTCCTACGAGAATCAGAATCTCGGGACGGCGGAGATCGAGATCGAGTTCGCGCGCGACACGGACATGGACTTCGCCCGGCTTGACCTGTCGGAGAGGATCGCGACGCTTGAAGAGGAGCTTCCCCCCGGCGTCGACGGGGTGACCGTCGCACGGTACACACCGCGCGAATTCGAAGAGCAGAGCACGCCGTTCCTGGTCTACCAACTCACGGGACCGTACACGCTCGAAGCGCTGCGGCGCCATGTCGACGACGTGGTCGTTCCGGAGATCGCCCAGCTCGACGGCGTCGCTCAGGTGCAGGTCTGGGGCGGGCGGGAGCGCCGGCTCGAGGTGCGGCTGGACGAGAACCGGATCGGTGCCCTGGGGATGGAGCCCTGGGAGGTGAACCAGCGCATCCGTGAGTTGGACCTCGTGCGGGAGGCCGGTGCCGTCCGCTCCGACGGGGCGCAGATGACCATCACCATCGTCAATCGTCCGGCCACCGCGGCCGACGTGCGCGACGCGGTCATCACGTCACGGGGGGGCACGCTCGTGCGCGTGCGCGACGTCGCCACCGTGCACGACGCGTACGACGAGGCACGCCAGTTGAATCGAGTGGACGGCCGGCCCGCGGTGACCTTCCAGATTCTGAAGGAGCGGGCGACGAACACGGTCCGGGTCGCGGAGGCGGTCAAGGCGCGCGTCGCGGAGCTGGAGCCCATCAACCCGTTCGGCGCGCGCTTCCTCCTCCAGACGGATGAGAGCGAGAACATCAAGGAGCAGCTCACGGAGCTCCGGGCACGGGCTTTGTTCAGCGCCGTCGTGATCTTCCTGGTGCTGCTGGCGTTCCTGCGCTCCCTTCGCTCGGCGGCGCTCATCTTCGCGACCATCGCCTTCAGCGTGTTGATTGCGCTGAACCTGATCTACTTCGGGGGGCTGACCCTGAACCTGCTGACGCTCATGGGGCTCGCCATGGGCTTCGGTCTGATCGTCGACAACTCCATCGTCGTGCTGGAGAACGTCTATCGACGGTGGCAGCGCGGCCAAGAGCCCATGGCCGCGGCCGAGAGCGGCGCGCGGGAGGTGGTCCTGCCGATCCTGGCGTCCACGGCCACCACGCTCATCGTCTTCGTGCCGTTCGTCTACTTGCAGGGGGAGCTGCGCGTATACTACGTGCCCCTGGCGGTCGTCGTCGGACTTACGCTGATTGCCTCGCTCTTCGTCGCGTTCACGTTCATTCCTTCGATGGCGGGGCGGATCCTCGGGCGGGGTGGGTTGGTGTTCGCGGAGACGTCGCGTGTTGGAGTGGATGCCTCACCGGCGCCGGGGGGATCGAAGTACGATGACCACCCGTTCTATGTCCGCTTCTACGCGGACATCATCGGCTTCACGGTCCGATTCCCCTGGCTGGCGCTTTTGGTGACTGCGGGCGTGTTCGGCGGCTCCTACCACGTCTTCGACAAGTACGTCACGACCTGGGCGATGTGGGGCGGCGGGTGGGGAGACGACACGTACATCAGTGTGAGCGTTCGATTGCCACGGGGATCGGACCTCGACCGGACCGACGAGCTGATGGGCTTCTTCGAGGAGCGCGTCGCCACGATGCCCGAGGTCAAGACGTTCACCGCTCAGGTGAGTCCGACCTTCGGCAGCATGCGCATCGAGTTTCCGGACTTCCTGGAGAACACGCAGGTGCCGGTGGCCATCAAGGAGCAGATGGTGGCGTACAGCCACACGTTCACCGGGGCGGAGGTGCGGGTTCGCGGCTTCGGTCCATCGTTCTACGGCGGGGGCTCCAGCCCGCCGAACTACGCCATCCAGGTGCTCGGCTACAACTACGAACGCGTGCGCGACATCTCCGAAGACATCGGCAAGCGACTCCAGGGCATCTCCCGCGTTCAGGAAGTCGACACCAACTCGTCCGGTCGGTTCTTCAACCGCGACAAAGCGTCGGAGTTCGTGGTCACGGTCGATCGCGGCATCCTGGCCGGATACGGGATGACCGTAACGCAACTCGTGAACAACCTGATGTCGGCGGTGGGCGGCAGCGCCCAACAGGGACGCATCAAGCTGGGCGGCGAGGAGGTCCAGTATGTCGTGAAGCTCGACGCCGGCGACGACATGGACGTGCTGGCGCTCCGAGAGACGCTCCTCGACACGCCCGACGGTCGACGGATCCGTGCGGGCGATGTCATACAGGTCGAGTCCGAGGAGATCCTGGCGCGTATCCGGCGCGAAAATCAGCAGTACGAGCGAACGGTCGCCTACGAGTTCCGCGGACCGACCAAGCTCGGCGACCTCTTCCACGATGCCGTGATTGCCGGGACGGACGTCCCGCCCGGCTACACGGTCCAGAAGGGACAGTCCCGGTGGCTGATCACCGAGGAGCAACAGAACCAGATCTGGATGGTGCTCGCGGTCAGCCTCCTCCTCGTGTACATGGTCACGGCCGCCGTTTTCGAGTCCTTGCTACAGCCCCTGTCTGTCATCTTTACCGTCCCGCTCGCCCTGATCGGCGTGTATCTCATCTTCTTCTACACGGGAGCGTCGTTCACCAGGGAAGCATACATCGGGGTCATCATGATGCTGGGCATCGTGGTCAACAACGCCATCCTGCTGGTCGACCACGTGAACGCGGTGCGGCGAGTACGGACCGACCTGACGCTGTCGGAGGCCACGGTTCAGGGCACGCTGGAACGGGTACGACCGATCCTCATGACGACGGCCACGACCGTCCTGGGCCTCCTCCCGCTGGTCCTGTTCGGGGACCGTACGGGCTCGAACATCTGGGACGCGCTGGCTCTGGTCCTGATCGGTGGGCTGCTGTCGTCGACCCTGTTCGTCCTGACGATCACGCCGGCGGTCTACCGGGTGCTCGAGGGGTGGAAGTTGCGCTTTCAGGGGCGTGAGGAGACCGCCGGCAGCGCCCCCGAAGCGGGCGTCGCGCTGGACCCCCGACCGGCCCCCGCCGCCGGGTAGAGTCCCCAATATGCGTCCGCTCCGTCAGCGCCGTCCGTGCCGCTCCTTCCGCCCGCACCGCCCGCTCCCTTCGGTCTGCCCGCGCCGCCAGCACCGCCGCTTCGCCCTCGATGGGGTCGTCGGGCTCGTGTGCGCCGCGGCTGCTCTGGCGCCCGTCCCAGCCTCCGCGCAGCAGGTGCACGGGCTGGTGCTCTACAACTACGAGGACGTGCCCGTCGCGTTGGCGACGG
This sequence comes from Gemmatimonadota bacterium, assembly GCA_029262115.1. Taxonomy (GTDB): domain Bacteria; phylum Gemmatimonadota; class Gemmatimonadetes; order Longimicrobiales; family Gaopeijiaceae; genus JAJCZZ01. The sequence goes on from JAJCZZ010000053.1 coordinate 38,294, forward strand.
TCAGCCTGATCGACACGGCCGGCGTGGTCGTCGCGTCCGCCTTCACCGACGTCAACGGGCGCTTCTCGATTCCGATCGAGGCGGCTGGGACCTACTCCGTCCATGCCGAGCACCTGACCGCCTTCGACATGGTGGACGGCCCGCTGCAACTCAGCCCCGGGTCCAACACCATGGTGGCGTTCCACATGGTGCCGCATCCGATCGCGCTCGAGGCGCTGACCGTCGAAGTCGATGGGCGCTCACGCGCCCTTACGCGCTCAGGGTTCTTCGAACGGCAACGAAACGGCTTCGGCTACTTCGTGGAACCGGCGGATATCGAACGGCGGCGGCCGATCCGCGCGAGCGACCTTCTGCGGACAATTCCCGGGGTGCGCTTCATCGAGTCGAACGGCATGGCTGGCAACAGCGGCTACCCCATGATGTCCTACGCCATGCGGAGCCGGCTCACCACGAATGCGAGCAGGCCATGCTTTCCGCGCGTCTATGTTGACGGAATCGTGGTGGAGCAGGGCGGCACGGCCTTCGGCCCGTCCGGCGGATTCGACCAGATCATTGCGGCGAGTGACGTAGCCGCCATGGAAGTGTACCGCAGCCCCGCGGAGACGCCCGTTCAATTCGGCGGGATGACGGCGTGCGGGGTCATCCTGATGTGGACGAGAATGGGGCTGATCGGGCGCTGACCTGCCCGCACATCTCCATAGTACAGCGGTTCGGCTACCTTTTCTGGCTGACCGGAACGCATGCTCTTCGCCTCGAGACGCCGCCGACATGGATGCCTCCTCCCACGCCCGCGAATCCAAGCCCGACTTCATCCGGCAGATCGTTGCCGAACATCTCGAAGAGGGCCGGTACGACCAGGTCGTAACCCGCTTTCCCCCGGAGCCGAACGGCTACCTGCACATCGGGCACGCGAAGGCGATCTGCACGAACTTCGGCATCGCCGAGGAGTTCGGCGGCCGCTACCACCTCCGCTTCGACGACACGAACCCCGAGACCGAGAACGAGGACTTCGTCCGGGCCATCCAGGACGACGTCCGCTGGCTGGGCTTCGACTGGGGCGACCATCTCTACTTCGCATCGGACTACTTCGAGCGGATGTACGACTCCGCGCTCGTGCTCATCCGGAAGGGGCTGGCGTACGTGGACTCGTCGTCCGAGCAGGAGATCCGGGACGCACGCGGCACGGTAACCGAGCCGGGACGGCCCACGGCGTATCGGGACCGCACGGTCAAGGAGAACCTCGATCTGTTCGAGAGGATGCGGGCGGGCGAGTTCCCGAACGGGGCGCACGTACTTCGCGCGAAGGCGGATCTCGAGTCGCCGAACATGATCATGCGCGACCCGGTCCTCTACCGGATCCGGCACGCATCGCACTACCGCACCGGAGACGACTGGTGCATCTACCCGCTCTACGACTACGCCCATTGTCTCGAAGACGCGTACGAGGGTATCACGCACTCGCTGTGCACGCTCGAGTTCGACAACAACCGGGAGATCTACGACTGGCTGCTCGAGAACGTCGGCTTCGAGGAGCCCCGCCCGCATCAGTACGAGTTCAATCGGCTTACGCCCGACTACACGGTCGTGTCCAAGCGCCGGTTGATCCGGATGGTCGAGGAGGGACTCGTCGATGGGTGGGACGACCCGCGGATGCCGACGCTGGCGGGCCTGCGTAGGCGGGGTGTGCCGCCCGAGGCGGTGCGGCGCTTCACGGAGATGGCCGGTCTGGCCAAGACCAACGCGCGGATGGACATCGGCAAGTTGGAGTTCGCCATCCGTGATACGCTGAACCCGGTCGCACCCCGGCTCATGGCGGTGCTCGACCCGCTCAAGGTGGTCCTCACCAACTATCCAGACGGGCCCGGCGAGGTCATCGAGGCGCCCCTGTATCCACACGACGTGCCGCTCGAAGGAACACGGCCGGTGCCATTCGGACGCGAGGTGTGGATCGAGCGGGCGGACTTCTCCGACGATCCGCCCAAGGGCTTCCGGAGGCTCGTGGCGGGCGGCGAGGTGCGGCTGCGCTACGCCTATGTCGTGCGGTGCGACGAGGTCGTCCGGGACGACGCGGGACGCGTGACCGAGCTACGGTGCAGCTACGACCCGGACACACGCGGCGGCGACACGCCGGACGGGCGGAAGGTAAAGGGGACCGTTCAGTGGGTGTCAGCCGAGCACGGCCGCGACGCGGAAATGCGTCTGTACGATCGACTCTTCACCGAGGCGAATCCCGAGGCCGCGGCCGGCCAGGACGGCGACTTCCTGGACTTCCTGAACCCCGAGTCGCGGACGGTCGTGGCCGGCGCGTGGGTCGAGCCGTACGCGCTCGAAGTGGCGGACGACGAGCGCGTGCAGTTCGAGCGGACCGGGTACTTCTGGCGGGATCCGGTGGACGGTCGTGGCGACGCGCTGGTCTACAACCGGATCGTGACCCTGAAGGACACGTGGACGAACCGCCGAGAGACGGGCGCCGCCCCGGGTGGAGGAGGGGACGGTGGGCGGTCCACCTCGGGCGCCCGCGCCACCACCTCGACGAAGCACGTGCCCGGCGAGGACCGCAGCGCCGCCCGTGAGGCCGATCCCGAACTCGCCGCCCGCATGGAGCGATACACGAAGGCGTGGGCGCTGAGCGACGAACAGGCCGATGTCCTGACCGGGACGAGGGCGGGGAGCGACTTCTTCGAAGAGGCAGTGGCCGAGCACCCGGACCCCGTCGGCGTGGCGACCTGGATGGTGAACGACGTGCGCAGCGTCCTGACCGACGACGGTGTGACGGTGCTCCCGTTCGACGGCGTGGCCCTCGGGCGCCTCGTCGGGATGGTGGCGCGCGGCGAGATCTCGCGGCGGGCGGCGAAGGACGTTCTGGCCGACATGGCCGAATCGGGAGAGGAGCCCGACGCGATCGTGAAGCGTCTCGGGCTCGCGAAGATGGACGACGTCGAGGCGCTGGGCCGTGTGGTGGACACCGTCCTCGAGGAGTGGTCGGACAAGGTCGAGGCCTACCGGGCCGGCAACCGGAACCTGATCGGCCTGTTCGTGGGCCAGGCCATGAAGGCCACGGGCGGGGCGGCCGATCCGAAGACGGTGCGGAAGCTGCTCACCACTCGCCTGGAGGGCGGCACGTGAGCGTCCGGGTGCGCTTCGCCCCATCCCCCACGGGATACCTGCACGTTGGAGGGGCCCGCACCGCGCTGTTCAACTGGCTTATCGCACGGAAGCATGGAGGCGTCTTTGTGCTGCGTGTGGAGGATACCGACCGGGCCCGCTCGAGTGATGAGCACACCGCCGCGATCCTGGACGGTCTCACTTGGCTGGGTCTGGACTGGGACGAAGGGCCGTTCTTCCAGTCGTACGGACTCGAGCGTCACCGTGCCGCCGCGCTCCGCCTTCTCGAGGAGGGCAAGGCCTACCGTGACTTCACGACCCCTGGAGGGATCAGGGACGAGGCGGAAGCGCGGGGCATGCATCCGAGCCACGTCGCGCGGGAGAAGGCCGACGCGCTGGGAGACGCTGAGGCAGAGAAGCGGGCCGCCTCGGGTCAGCCGTTCGCGGTCCGGTTTCGGGTGCCGGAGGGCGAGACGGTCTTCCAGGACCGCGTCCACGGCGAGATGCGCTTCGCCAACCGGGACGTGGACGACCTGGTCATCCTCCGGAGCGACGGCACCCCGGTGTACAATCTGGCGGTGGTGTCGGACGACGACGAGATGGGCATCACCCTGGTGCTTCGAGGGGACGACCACCTCTCCAACACGCCGAAGCAGGTCCTCCTCTACCGGGCGCTGGGGTATCCCGAACCGGACTTCGCGCACGTTCCGTTGATCCTCGGCGCCGACGGGAAGCGGCTATCGAAGCGGCACGGGGCGACGGCTGTGGGCGACTACGAGAACCAGGGCATCCTTCCCAGCGCCATGGTCAACTTCCTCGCGTTGCTCGGGTGGAATCCGGGAGATGAGCGAGAAATGATGTCCGTGGCGGAGCTGGTGAAGGCCTTCGACGAAGCCAGAATCCTCAAGAAGAGCTCCGTCTTCGATCTGGAGAAGCTGGGGTGGCTCAACGGCCGGCATCTGGCCGAGACTCCGACGGACCAGTTGGTCCCACGCGTACGGTCCCGGCTCGAGGGAGCCGCACAGCCCGCGAGCGAACGACTGGACAACTCAGAGTGGATGAGCGCCCTGGTCGACCTCCTGAAAGTCCGGGCCCGCTCCGTGGATGAGATGGCCGAGCAGGCCCGACCGTTCGTCTTCGACGAGGTCGCCTTCGACGAGCGAGCGGTCGCCAAACATTGGGAGCGCGATCCGAGCGGTGCGCTCGACCGCCTCGAGGCCGTCGGCGGCGCCGTCAAAACGTGTGAATGGCGCGAGGACGCGCTGGAAGTAGCGGTGCGCGACTCGGCGGCCGACCTCGGCATCGGGGCAGGCAAGCTCATTCACCCGCTTCGGGTGGCGTTGACCGGGCAGATGAACAGCCCGGGGATCTTCGACGTGATGGTGCTGCTCGGCAAAGAACGCACCATGGAACGGCTCCGATCGGCCCTGGTCCGTCTGCGCAGCCTGGGAGAATAACCTTTCTTGACACCCCTTTCCGACGCACATTAGGATAGCCCTCCCCGCCGTATGTTTCCTGCGGCTCCCTGCTCGCCAAAAGGCAATCCGTGGCACGCTCCGACCTCACCCCTTCTCGTGAACTACCACGCGGTTCGGCGCGCCGGGTCGGGGAGAGCGAGTCACTCACGGACGTCGAGAGGAAGATCCTCGACTTCATGGTGCAGTACCTGCGCGCGAATACGTACCAGCCGTCGATCCGTGAGATCGGCGAGCGGTTCGGCATCAAGAGCACCAAGACCGTGTCGGAGCACCTCCAGTCTCTGGCCGACAAGGGCTTTCTGGAACGCGATCCGTCGCGCTCCCGCGGCGTCAAGATTCTCGGGGTCGATCTGTCGGCCCAGACCGTGTCCGTTCCGTGCTTCGCGGAGGTCCCGACGGACGGTCGACGTCCGCTGACCAAGGACGCCGACTTCCACCTCTCGCTGGATCGGCGGTTGGCGGGAGGGAAGGGGTGCTTCTTCGTGAGGGCGGGGTCGGGCGACCTCGCGGTGCTCGGCGTGACGGAGGGCGACTACGTTCTGGTCGAGCCGGTCGGCGTGGACGACATCACGGACGGGCAGATCGTCATGGCGCGCGACGGGGGTGCCTCGTGGTTCCACCGCGTCGGCCGCAACGGATCGGGGCTCACACTGGAGTCCCTCAAGCCGGGCGCCGGCCTGACCTTGGTGGAAGATGCGTCACGCCTTCTCCTGCTCGGGCGCGTCATCGCCTTCTACCGCAGGATGGACGACAGCGCCGGGGCGCTGAACCTCACGCAGCACTGAGGTCGTCGTCCGCGTCCGGTCATCTTGAGAGCCCCGACCGCAGGACCCCTCACCGACGGCGCGTCCGACCAACCGACGCCGACTGATCCGGTGGACCGCATGTGGATGGCGCGGGCCTTGGAGTGCGCAGCCGCGGCCGGCTTCCGCGGAGAGGTGCCGGTCGGCGCCGTCCTCGTCTCGGGGGAGCGCTTGGTGGCTGAGTCGCACAACCGGACGGTCACCGACGCGGATCCCACGGGGCACGCCGAGATGTACGTGCTACGTCGCGGAGCTGCCCTCCAGGGAGACTTCAGGCTCATCGACGCCGTACTCTACGTGACCCTGGAACCGTGTGCGATGTGCGCGGGTGCAATCGTGCTGGCCCGTGTGCCGCGCGTCGTCTTCGGGGCGAGCGACCCGAAGGCCGGTATGGCCGGATCGCTCGGGAATCTGCTTCAGGACCCGCGGCTTAATCACCGATGCGACGTGACGCCCGGGATTCTGGCAGACCGGTCCGCGGCGTTGCTGCGGCGGTTCTTTCGTGCGCGGCGTGGGGCGGGGGCGGGGGGGGCGTAGGCCGGACTCGAACTTCCGCCCCGTGTCCGCTCGAGGCTCGGCCCTGCTACCAGGCCGGGACGTTCGGCGCCCTTCGGCTCGCAGGCACGCTCAACGAAGACACGAAACGACTGGGGTCGCCCTCACTGGTGTCCAAGAGAGTATGGCGGGAATACTACGGGTGAGTATCAACGGATGTATCGTGCCCGCAGAGGGCCGCCCCCCCGGAGTCGTACGAGCGAATCCGACGGAGTCCCTTCCGTCCTGTACGCTATGGCCTCCTCCGCCGGGCTTGAGAAGCCTCTACCGCCCTCGAACCCCGTGCTACGCCTACGCGGTGAAGACAGCGGAAGGAGAGGGTTCCCTCGGTAGGTAAGCCAAGAGGAGGCCAAGTGTATCTTGGCCGAATAATAGCTCAGTTCCGCCTGGCCGTGCCCCCGACCGCGGGGAATGGGCGGACCGTGTACGCTGCAGCCCTCGACCGGGGTCAGTCCGCAGATTATCTTGCATCATGGCAGCAAGTCCCGCAGGTCCTCGGCCTCTGCAATGCCCGCGTGAACTCCCCGGTACCCGACGAACGTCGGGGTCATCCGAATCCCGAGCTTTACCGCCAGCTCCTCGTCCGAACGCAGGCGCGCGCGAGCTTGGTCAGAGGCCATGCATGTTACCAACTGACCTGGCGCTGACATTCCGGCGCTTTCGGCTTCGACGAACCAGTCGGCCGTGTCACTCTGCCACCTGTCAGTGGTTAGGAGGTGCTGGTGCATCTCACTGAACTCATCGGCGAGATCGGCACAAATGGCCGCCAACGCGGCTGATTCAGCGTACGGATGAAGCAGTCTCAGAGGAAGATGCCGATGGATCAGGGTCGCGTCCTCCAAGGCTGCGACCGCCTGAATCGTCGTTTCGGCCCGACGACAGTAGGGGCATTGGTAGTCAAAAAACTCAATAAGTACCCTTGAGGCGGCCGTCGGTTCTGGCCCGGTAGGGGCCAAAGATGACCAGTTCTCCGCGATCAATTCCCTTGTAGCCCGTTGCTGGACAAGGTCGCCGAGCCAACCTCCCAACGGCCCGCGAGGCGAAGCCAAGGCAATCAACACGAATCCTAAAACGGCCACATTGACAACCTGATCTAATTTGCCAGCACGGTGATTTTCGTTGTTATCCACGTGTATGTCTCAACGCCTTGAGCGCATGGTTACGGTGATCTTGGCACATTCATCTTGAGGCGGCGGGGGCTCGCCAGTTGATTTCGGCTGCGGAGCTAGCAGCCCCGTCCGGACTGCCCGGAGTCGTCGCAGTCCCAGTAGTAGCACCCACCCGCGACACACATTTCGCAGACCTCGCCCGTGCTGGCTGTTACGTCATCGCAATTGCCATCCGCCGCCGCCGGTGCGACAGCGAAGGTCGCAGTGCCGATCATGACACCGAGGACCAGAAACAGCTTCCGCAAAAGGTTATTCATGTGAAGACCTCCTTGAGATTGTGAGGGCTGACGCGGCCCCCGCCGCTTCGACATAATCGTGGGTCCTGCACCCCCCAGCCTTCAGCTGAAGGCCAAGGATTTCAGGGGACGGGTCCATGAGTGGCTTTAGTTGCGAAAACCACACGCGCGTCGGCTGGTGCTCTTGCCATGGCGGTCGCCTAGTTGAAGAGTTCGAGGGTCGGATACTTTGCCCTCAGCAAGGTGGGTGCGAATGCATCGGGATCGTCGGACTGGCGGTCGCGTAACGTGGCTGGTTGCTGCGTTCGCGCTGCTACCGTTTGCGTCGACCGCCTCGGGTCCGGCCCCTGTCGTACGCCTCCCTCCACCTGATTGGTTGTTGGATGAGACTCCCAGCCTCTCGCTGGGTGGCCCGCAAGGCGGTGGTTCGGCGGCAGGGGAGTTCCTTTGGATCCGTGACGCGTTCTTACTTCCCTCCGGTTCGGTCGCTGTGCTTGATGGGGGTTCTGGAGAAGTGCGGGTCTTCGATCTCGATGGGCGAGTGACCGGCCAAGTCGGTGGAATGGGTGATGGCCCTGGCGAATTTCGGTATTTGGCATCGGGCCGGGCCCTCGGCGGCGATACGCTTCGGATCTTCGATCTGACATCTCAACGCGTCACGGACCTGACCATAGAAGGCACGGTCATCAAGACCGTGCCCGCCCTGAGGGGTAGGTCAGGACTTCCGAGGTTGGTGGGAAGGCCGTCAGAGGCGTCAGAGGTTGGCGGAGTGCCGCACGCACGGATCAACCTCACCACGATTGAGCGTGCTCGACGTGGAACCGGCACCAATCGCGATGAGTTGGTCGTGGGCCTGTACACTGCCGAGGGAGCCACGACGGCACGGGTCGTACAGGCGGGTCCGAGCTTCACCGTGAGAGAGGGTCAGCGTTCCCTGACCCGACCGGTCCCCTTCGCTCCTCAGGCGTTGGTGGCGCTCGGTGATGGCGTCGCAGTAATCGGTAACACCCATCGCGCGTCGTTCGACATGATCGACTTCACCGGCAAGCGTATCGGCCGGTTTCAGGCGAGCGGAGTTTCGAGGTCGGCAACGGAAGGGGACTGGTCCGAGTTCCGCACTCGTTTCTTGGACGAGGCCGAATCCACGATGCGTCTCCCAGGGGTCGGTGAGGTGAGCGGCTCGGACCTTCACCGGCGCTTCCTGGCGGAGACGCCCCGTGGTCGAAGGCATCCCCTGTTCTCCGAAGCCCGACTGCGCGGCAACGAAGAGCTCTGGGTCCGAGTGGCCCAAGCTGAACCCGGCGAGCAAGAGTGGTGGGTCGTCACGACGGGGGGGGTCGTTGGGCGGGTCACGTTCCCGGTTAGCTGGACGCTGCTCGACGCCGGGGTCGCTCACGTCATCGTGACCGTAAAGGACGAACTGGACGTCGAGTCCGTCCACGTGTATCACCTCACGAGACGATGATCGGTGCGACTGGCGGGAACGTCGGGGGACGTGAGGTCGCCGTATGGGTGCCGTCCGAGACTTCCCTGTGGCGGTTGCTGCAAGCCGACCTAAAGGAGATCGGGATCAAGTGGAGGGTGTATGATAACGGATCGACCCAGAACGCCTGGGGTTCGGCGGTTGGTCCAAGACTGCTCCTGATCAACTCTGCTCGCGAGGCGGGGTGTGCGAGCGCGCTCCGTGGGCGAAGCGCCATTGCGTATGCTGTGGCAGCGCCCGAGCTGTTTCGAGCAATGGGAGCTCTTCCGCAGATCGACTTCGTTTTCGTCGGGGAGGTCGAGCGCCTTCATGGGCTGATCAAAGAATGGGAGTCGTGGGTTCGGTGGCCGATTGGGAGGACCGACTCTGCCGCTCTGACATCGGCGTTTAGGGTTCTTGCAGAGCACCCGTCGCAGATCGCGGACCGTCCGCGATCGATCTCAGCGGTTGCTGATCGAGTTGGGTGCTCACGGGGTTATCTCGCGCAAACTGCTCGTGCGCACGGGATTGATCTTCGGCGCCTGATCGACATCCAGTTGACCGGTTGCGCGCTCTGGTTGAGAAACGAACGCACGGTCTCTTGGGAGGTGATCGCCTATCGCCTCGGCTACCGTAGCCCAGGTGGCCTCACGGAGTTGTTCCGCCGGACAATAGGGGTCGTTCCGTCGTCGTCTGGGCCGAAGGGGACGGAGTTGCTTGAAGCGGTGCGGGCCGATGCCCTGGCACCCGCACGCCGGGCTGCAGGGATGGCCGCTCTTCGGTGGAAGAGCGGATAGTCCTCTTGGCGCGTCTCTTTCCCCCCTCAGACCTCCACCTCCTCGACGCTACGCCCCCAGACCCCTAGCGCCAGCGCCAGCACGCCCATACCGCCAACCAGCGCCATCCAGTTGGGGAGCCCGAACGCGGTGCCGATGTCGCCGAGCAGCATGGCGACCACGGCCACGAGGAGGGCGTACGGGAGCTGCGTGCGGACGTGATCCACGTGGTCGCAGGCGGAGGCGGTCGACGAGAGTACGGTCGTGTCGGAAATGGGCGAGCAGTGGTCGCCGAAGATCGCACCCGCGAGTACGGAGCTTATGGAGCCCAGCAGGATGGAGTACTGCGCCCCGCCGTCGAAGCCCACGTCACCCCCGAGCGACACGGTCAGGGGGATGACGAGCGGCAGCAGAATGGCCATGGTGCCCCATGACGTTCCGGTCGCGAAGCTCATGGCGGCCGCAGTCAGGAACACCAGCACGGGGATCGCTTGAAGAGCCACCCGATCGGAAAGGAGCTGCGAGAGGTACTGTGCCGTGCCGAGCTCCTCGGTCACGGCACCGAGCGACCAGGCCAGGACCAGGATGACCATCGCCAGGAACATGGCCCGCATTCCGGCCACCGTGGCGTCGATTCCTTCCGCAACGGTGAGGATCCCCTGGGCCTTGGACAGGCCGACCGCGACCAGAACGCCCGCGAGCGATCCCCACAGAAGTGTCGCGAACGGGTCGGCGGCCCCGAATATGTCCATCAGGGACGCGTCCGCGCCCGCCCCGGCCCGGCCCGTCGTGTACAGCCCGGCCAGGACGACGACGATGATGGTGAGGATGGGAACCGCGGCGTTCCACCAGCGCGGTGTAACCCCCTCCTTGACCTCGATGGCCGTATCACCGACGTCAGCGGCGAGCTGGGCCCCGGGGCGGAACAGGCCGCCTCCCGCCGCGGCCCGGGCCTCGGCCCGCCCCATGGGTCCGAAGTCGCGCCCCCACCACGACGTCAGGAACACGAAGAAGAGGGCCAGGAGCGGGTAGAACAGATAGGGGATGGTGTGGAGGAAGATCGCGAACGGGCTGGCCTCGAGCAGGGTGGCCGCGTGATCCGGATTCTGCTCGGCCGCGATGCGCAGTCCGTCTGAGATCAGGCTGATCTCGTAGCCGACCCAGGTGGAGATCGGGACGAGTGCCGCGACCGGGGCGGCGGTCGAGTCCACCAGGTAGGCGAGCTTCTCGCGGGAGATCCGCAGGCCGTCGGTGATGGGGCGCATGGTGTTTCCGACGATCAGCGTGTTCGCGTAGTCGTCGAAGAAGATGGCCATGCCCGCTGCCCAGGTGGCCAGCTTCCCGCGCCGCCGGGTTCGGGCGAACGGGCTGACCGCGTCGACGATGCCCTTCGTGCCCCCGTTCCGCGAGACGACGCCGACGACACCACCGAGCAGCAGCGAGAACACGACGATCTGCGTGTGGCCGCCGTCGACGTCTCCCAGGGCCGGCACGACGAACTGATCGATCAACCGCCACGTCGCGGTCAGCGGGTTGAAGCCGGCCACCGCGAGCGCGCCGAGCCACACACCGGCAAACAGCGCCGTCACCACCTCTCTGAACAGAAGCGCCACCACGATAGCCAGGATCGGCGGTAGCAGGCTGAACCACCCGGGCATGAAGGTCGGGGCCACCGATTCGGTCGCGCTCCCGTACCGGATCTGGAGGGGGAGCTGGGCCCGCTCCGTGACCACCAGGCCTTCGACCGCCACGCTCTGACCCGGGAGGGCCTGGCCCCGGCCCAGGGAGCGCCCGCGGGCATCGGCGACGTTGACCTCGACCGCCTCCGAGCCGGCGGTGACGGACACCGTGAAGGGGACGCCGTCCAGAACGACGGCGGGCGCGTCGCTCACCTCTTGCGCACGGACGGCGGAGGGGAGTGCGACGAGCGCAGCGGCGAAAGCGGCGAGAAAACGGAGTCGCATGGGCCGGGCTCGGAACTGGAAGGACCGAGGCGGGCGCTCCGGATGGGCTTCCCGGGGTACCCGACTCGGCGCGGAAGACGGCGATGGATTGGGTGGATGATGGGGCGGACGGCGCCTTCGTGACAACCCGCGCGGGGCCGCGTTGACCCGTTTTCCGGTGCCCGCTAGGTTCGGGCGCCGACCCTTCCAACCGCCGCGAGAGCGATGCCCGCCGACCGAATTTCCGTGATGGACGAGGGCGCCGTTCGTCGAGCTCTGGCCCGGATGGCACGGGAGATCGTCGAGAAGAACAATGGCACCGAGGGGATGGTCCTGATGGGCATCCACCGGCGCGGCACGCAGATCAGCGCGTATCTCGCCCGGGAGATCGAGGAGGCGTCGGGTGCCTCCGTCGCCTTGGGGTCCATCGACATCACGCTGTATCGGGACGACCTGATGGCCATTGGTCCACGCCCCGTCGTCGGCGCCTCCGAGCTTCCGCAGGGAGGGATCGACGACCGGACGGTCGTCATCGTGGACGACGTGCAGTTCACGGGTCGGACCGCCCGTGCCGCCATGAATGAGCTGATGGACTGGGGGCGCCCGTCCCGGATCCTCCTCTGCGTTCTGGTCGATCGCGGCGGCAGGGAGGTCCCGATCCAACCGGACGTCGTGGGCCGCCACGTGGACGTGACCTCGGAGGGCCAACGTGTGGATGTCCTCGTGCCTGACGTGGACGGGCGCCTGGGGGTCGAGTTGGTCACCCCGCCGGTGGAGGCGGCGTGAGCGAGCCGATTACGGCTCTCGGCAAGGACCTGATCGGGCTCGAGCCGCTCACGCGTGAGCAGATCCTGTCGATTCTCGACACGGCCGAGCCATTCAAGGAGATCTCCGAGCGGCGCATCAAGAAGGTGCCGGTGCTCCGCGGCAAGACCATCGTGAACCTCTTCTTCGAGGCATCCACGCGGACGCGTGTGTCCTTTGAATTTGCGGAGAAGCGACTGAGCGCCGACACGGTGAACATCTCGTCGTCGGGCTCGTCGGTCGTGAAGGGCGAGACGTTGGTCGACACGGCTCGGAATCTGGAGGCCATGCGCATCGACATGGTCGTGATCCGTCATGGAGCGTCCGGGGCGGCCCGCTTCCTCGCGGAGCGCATCCCCTCCAATGTGGTGAATGCCGGCGACGGCTCCCATGAACACCCGACGCAGGCGCTCCTGGACATGCTGACCATCCGGGACCATCTCGGAGACCTGGAGGGTCTGAAGGTCTGCATCGTGGGCGACGTGCTCCATTCCCGCGTGGCTCGATCGAACATCTACGGGCTCCTGAAGATGGGCGCCGAGGTCGGCGTGTGCGGCCCGCCGACGCTCGTCCCGCGCGGCTTCGCTGAGTTGGGTTGCACGGTATTCACACGGGTCGAGGACGCCATCCAGTGGGCCGACGCGCTGAACGTGCTCCGGCTCCAACTCGAGCGCATGCAGGGCGGATATGTGCCGTCACTGCGGGAGTACAACCGGATCTGGGGCGTCAGCAGTGAGCGTCTGGAGCGGGCACCGAAGGACATCCTCATCCTCCACCCGGGTCCGATGAACCGCGGCGTCGAGATCGATTCGGACGTGGCGGACGGTCCCCACTCCGTGATCCTCAACCAGGTGACCAACGGTGTGGCGGTCCGCATGGCCGTCCTCTACCTGCTCGCGGGCGGACGACCGGAGACGGCCGAAGCGGCCAAGGGCGGAGCGGGCTCGTGAGCAAGATCCTGTTGAAGGGCGGGCGCGTCGTCGACCCGAGCCAGACGCTGGACGGCGTGCGGGACGTCCGCCTCGTCGACGGAATCGTGGCCGAAGTCGGCGCCGATCTGGACGGGTCGGACGATACGCGGACGGTGGACTGTTCCGGGCTCGTGGTCACACCGGGCCTGATCGATGTTCACGTCCATCTGCGGGAGCCGGGCGAGGAGCACAAGGAGACGATCGAGAGCGGGGCACGATCGGCCGCGGCGGGTGGCTTCACCGCGGTGTGCGCGATGCCGAACACGAACCCCCCGATCGACGACCCGGCCGCCGTCGGATACGTGGCCGCCCAGGGACGTCGTGCGGGAGCGGCGCGTGTGTATCCTGTCGGCTGCATCTCGGTTGGTCGGGCTGGGGAGCGCCTGGCGCTCGTGGGGGAGATGGTCGAGGCGGGTGCCGTGGCCATTACCGATGACGGGAATCCCGTGATGGATTCGGGGTTGATGAAGCTCGCGCTTCAGTACGCCCAGACGTTCGGGATCCCGGTGGCCGACCATCCGGAGGACATCACGCTGTCCGCGCGCGGGCACATGAACGCCGGTCTGATGTCCACCCGGCTGGGGCTGTCCGGAAAGCCCAACGCGTCCGAGGACATCCACATCGTCCGCGATCTCCTCCTGGCGGAGCTGACGGGGGGCCATATCCATCTGCAGCACGTGTCCACCCGGTTCGGAGTCGAGTCCATCCGTCAGGCGAAGGCGCGGGGCGTGCATGTCACGGCCGAGGCGTCTCCGCACCACCTGATTCTCACGGAGGAGGCGGTGGAGGGGTATCGGACCGACGCGAAGATGAATCCGCCGCTCCGCTCGCCCGAAGACCGGGCGGCCGTTCGGGAGGGTGTTGCGGACGGGACGCTCGACACGATCGCCACGGACCACGCCCCCCACCACTACGACGAGAAGGAGGCCGCCTTCGCGGACGCTCCGTTCGGTATCGTAGGACTGGAGACGGCCCTGGGGCTGGTGCTCACCCACGTCGTGGGTGAGGGTGTGATCGATCTGCCGACGATGGTCGAGCGCATGAGCTGTCACCCAGCACGGACATTCCGCCTGCCGGGCGGCTCCCTGGCGTCGGAGTCCGCCGCCGACGTCACCGTGTTCGATCCGATCGCGACCTGGACGGTCGATCCTTCGGCGTTCGTGTCGAAGAGCCGCAATACGCCGTTCGGCGGCTGGAAGCTGAAGGGCAGGGTACGCTACACCATCGTCAACGGGCAGGTGGTGTTCGAGCAGTAGGGAGACTCTGCGTTGGCGAGGCCGGCCCGCACGACTACCGGAGCGCCCTTCCACCCTACCACAAAAAGGACCCCGGCGACGGATCGCCGGGGTCCTTCGTCTTCTCGAACTACACGAACGATGGTGCCCTCAGGACAGACCGTTCACGTGTCGTTGAAGCTGACTCTTGACCCGCGCCACCCGATTCGGGTGAAACAGCCTGCGGGTGGCGGCGCGGTCGAGGAGGGCCACGGCTTCGAGGAAGCGCGCTTGGGCAGCCTCGGCCGAGTCGGCGGCGCGCACCGACTTTACGATGGTACGGATGCGGGCGCGCTCGGCGCGGTTTCTCGTCCGAGCCGTGCGGCTCAGCTCCATCCGCTTCTTGGCACTCTTGATGTTCGGCATTCGTGTCTCGTACTGGTTGGCTGCTTGGATATCGAGCCCGTAAAGCTAGAAAGGGCAGGCGGCCGAATCAACCGGGGGCCGCATCGCTCAGCGGCCGCCGTCGTAGCTTCGGACCGGAACCGCGACGTCCACTGCTCCGGCGCGGGCGAAAACCAGGCGGACACCGACGGTGGCGCCCGGCTGGAAGCGGGCCCGGTCGGGCTCAGAGAACATGCCGTGAAAGGCGCCGGGGAGTAGGCGTACCGTGTCCCCACCGGGGAGCGGGAGGTTCGCCAGAGGCTCCATGCGGGTCATCCCGCCCACGGTCGTCATGCGGTGCAGCGTGGCCTCCGCGGCGAGGGTAGTGGAGAGGCCGGTGAGGGTGTCCGCGGACGTGCCGAGATTGGCGATCGTGAGGTACAGAGCGGCCGGACTCCCAGGCGGCGGCGCCGGGATCCAGGCGCCCGTGACGGCGATGTCGCCCACGCGAGCCGCTCCGCCCGGGGTCGCGGTCGGCGCTCCCGCGATCGCGCCCTCGGTGGCGCCGGCAGTCCCGCTGCCCGATGTCGAGAGGCCTGATGTTGCCGCGCCTTCGGGTGCACCGACCGCCGCCACCTCGTCCCACGGGAAGGCGTGCAGCATCCCGAGGTCGTGCCGCCACACCGCTACCGGAGTGTCGGGTCCATACATCACGTGCGTGAGGCCGTCCGGCGTGAACGCGTACACCAGCGCAGGGTGCCCCACCGTGTACACGGGCCCCGCGCCCGAGCGTTCGGGCGGAGGGTAGCGAAAGTGGGCGAGCGCTTCGGCAAGGACCTCGGGCGTTCCGGTCAGCCCCACGAATGAGGAGTCGAACGTAGCGAGCCATCCGTGGAGGCGTTCGGGCGTGTCGCGTTCCGGGTCCACCGTCACGAAGACGACATCGACCGAGGCGTGCACCTCCACGTCGGCGTCTCCCAGCGCTGCCGCCAGCGTGGCCATGTGAATCGGACAGATGTCGGGGCAGTACGTGTAGCCGAAGAACAGCAGCGTCGTCCGGCCTTCGGTCTCCGCGCGGAAGTCCCACGCGCGACCGTCCGTGTCGCGCAGAACGACGTCGGGGCGGGGCATGGGCGCGATGGTTTTCGTGCCACGGAGCGGCAAGTCGCCGGGGCGTGGTTGCCCTGGGCCGTCGCGGTTCGCGGGGGGCTCTCCGCATGCCGCGGAGGCGACCAGGGCCAGGGTCAGGAGGCGGCGAATCATGCGGGCGGTACACTGGACCCCCGCCATCGGTTCTCGGTAGCTTCACCGGCTATGGAACCTGTCCTCCTCATTGCCGTCCTGATCGCCTCGGTCGTCGTCCACGAAGTCGCGCATGCCTGGCAGGCGCGGCGGGAGGGCGACGATACCGCGGAGAAGCTCGGCCGGATCACGTTGAACCCGATTCCCCACCTGGACGTGATGGGGTCGCTCATCGTGCCGCTCGGACTCTACCTGACGGGGACCAACTTCCTGTTCGGATGGGCCAAGCCGGTTCCGGTCAATCCGGCCAACTATCGCGACTACAAGTGGGGCGACATCCGGGTTTCGCTCGCCGGAATCGTGGCCAATCTCGCTTTGGCGCTCCTTTCGACCGTCTTTGCCGCCCTCGTGTTCAAGTTCGGTGGGACCGGGACGTCTCAGGGTCCGGTCGTGGCAGCGTTGTCTCAGGTGGCGATGTACGGGATCCTGATCAACCTCGTGCTCGCGTTCTTCAACCTGATTCCGATCCCACCCCTCGACGGCTCCCATGTGCTGTTCCACTTCCTGCCGCGGCCGATGGCGCTCCGCTACCGCGAAGCAGGCAAGTACGGCCTGTTGATCCTGATGGGCATCATGTTCCTGGTGCCGGACGCCTTCCGGGTTCTGCTCTACCCGGTGAGCGTCCTGATGGGGGTCGCCGACCAACTGATTCGTTTGTGGATCTGACGCTCGCCGCCGCCGGGGGCCGCGACGGATTCTTCCTCGTCGAAATCGAGCGGTTCCAGGGTCCGATGGACCTGCTGCTCCATCTGATCCGGACGCAGGACATCGACGTCTTCGACATCCCCATATCGAAGATCACGGACCAGTTTCTCGGTGCGATCAAGGGGCTTGCCGCCACCGATCTGGACGCGGCAGGTGAGTTCCTGGAGATGGCCGCAACGCTGATCCGTATCAAAGCGCAGATGCTGCTTCCGCGCGCCTCGGACGAGGACGACGAAGACCCCCGCGCCGAGCTCGTACGACGCCTACTCGAATACGAGCAGATCCGGGAGATCTCCCAGCGGATGTCCGCCGCCGAGGCGGTGCGCGGCCGCAAGTTCTCCAAGGGATACGTACCGCCCCGACCGAAGCGTCCGATCCACGAGACGCCGCTGGAGACCACGTGGGACGAGGTGTTCGCGGCTGCTCTCCGCGTGGAGATGCCGGTGGAGCAGGACCGGGAGCACTGGGTGACCACGCGGCCGGTCGCGATGGAGGACAAGATCGTGCTCATCCTGGACCGCCTGAAGCGGTCGACGCGGGTGGAGTTCAGCACGCTCATCCGGGGCTTCCGCGACCGCATGCACGGCGTGATGACCTTCTTGGCCGGCCTCGAGCTGACGCGCCGCCGCATGCTGTTTCTGCGGCAGACCGAACCGTTCGCGGAGCTGTGGATCTACCGCCGCGAGGACGAGCCGGACGGCGGCGACGCCGAACCGGTGGATAGCGAAGCCGTCGAACCAGGAGTGCAGGCTTGAACGCGCATCAGATCGTGGAGGCGGTGCTGTTCGCCGCAGACGCCCCTCTCACCGCGGAGGAGATCGCGCGGGCCGACGAGACCCTGGACGAAGACGCGGTCGAGGCGTCCCTGCAATTCCTCCGGGCCGAGTACGACGACGCGGGGCGCGCATTCCAGCTCACGGACCTCGCGGAAGGGCACCAGATTCTCACCCGTCCGGAGTTCGCGCCGTACCTCGAGCGCTTCGACAACGTCCCACGGCCGTCGCGCCTGTCCGGGCCGGCCCTCGAGACCCTGGCCATCATCGCGTATCGACAGCCGCTGGGTCGCGTGGAGATCGAGTACATCCGCGGAGTGGGTGCGTCCGGCGTGATCAAGACGCTCCAGGATCGTCAACTGATCGACGTGGTCGGGAGGGCCGAGGGGCTCGGGCGACCGCTCCTGTACGGCACGACCAAGCAGTTCCTCGAGCACTTCGGCTTTCGCTCTCTGGAGGACCTGCCGCGCCCGGAGGAGCTCCCGGTCGTACTGCGGGAGCGCGTCCCGCTCGGGATCGAGGACGATGACGAGGTCGAGGAGTCCGGGCAGGAAGAGATCTTCCCGGCGGACGGTGAGGGACCGGGGGATGCGTCCGCGGAGAATTCGGAGGAGGGGGACAAGGAGGACGAGTGGGACGCCGCTGAGGAGTTCGACGAGGCGGAGGAGTCGGACGACCGGGGCGAATTCGACGAAGCCGAAGTCGCCGACACGGACGGAGCCGACGACACGGACGTCGCCGAATCCGACGACGCCGAATCCGATGCCGAGGCGGCCGAATCCGGTACCGCCGCCGACCCCTCCTCGGAGGCGTCCCCTCTCGACCACCGCGTCGAGTCGCCGGATCGGTGACCGACGGCGTCCGGGTCCAGAAGTTCCTCTCCCAATCGGGTCGCGCCTCCCGCCGGGAGGCGGAGCGGCTCATGCTGGCGGGCCGCGTGCGGATCAACGGAGAGGTGATCACGGAGTTGGGTGCCCGCGTGGTGCCCGGAAAGGATCAGGTGGAGGTGGACGGCCAGCTCGTCACCGAGGCCGAGGTGCGTTGGCTCCTCTTCCACAAACCGTCCGGCGTCATGACGACGCGGAAGGACCCGCACGGCGAGCGGACGATCTACGACATCCTGCCCCGTGACGCGTCGGGCCTCCGTTACGTCGGGCGGCTCGACGTGGACACGGAAGGGCTCCTCCTGATGACCAACGAGGGGGATGTGCTTCATGGGCTCACCCACCCCAGCCGCCAGGTCGAGCGCGAGTACCGGGCGACCGTGGCCGGCGTCCCGTCGCGCGACAGCCTCCGGCGCCTGGAGTCCGGTGTCGACCTCGACGACGGGCCCGCCCAGGCCGCCCGCGCGTGGATCGTGGACCGGCAGGGTGACAACGGGGTGGTAGGGTTGATTCTGACCGAAGGACGAAACCGCGAGGTCCGGCGGCTGATGTCCCGGGTTGGGCACGAGGTGTCCCGGCTCGTGCGCGTCCGTTTCGGTCCCATTGAACTGGGTGACCTGGCTCCCGGAGCGTGGCGCCCCCTCTCGTCCACCGAGCGCGGCCGATTGGTCGACTGCGCTCGCGAACCCGACCTGCCGCATGGATCTTCGTGACAAGACCGTTCTGATCCTCGGGGGCGCCGGCCTGGTCGGCCTCGCCGTGGCCCGCCGGGCCCTGGAAGGACACCCCGCGCGTATCATCCTGGGATCGCTCCGCGAGTCGGAAGTGGAGAGCGCCCTCGCGGAGCTGGGCGCGCAGGCCTCAGAACGCGGCGTTGCGCTCGACGGCGTGTGGGGTGACCTGTTCGTCCCGTACGATATGAAAGACCGCACGCGTGCGGATATTTTACGCGACGAGGACACGAGGGGTCGGCTGGTCGACGACCTCTACGGCGAGCTGACGGAGGACGTGGTGCTCCGCTCGACGCTGGGTCGGATCCTGATCGACGCGTCGCCCGAGATCATCGTCGATTGCATCAACACGGCGGGGGCGTTGGCGTATCAGAATGTGTTCGCTTCCGCGGCCAGGCTCCGCGAGGCGGCCGCCGCCGACCGGGTCGACGCGGTCGCCGTGGATACGCATCTGGCCACACTCTATCTACCCCAACTCATCCGTCACACGCAGATCGCCCTGGAAGGCATGAAGAGTGCGGGGACGCAGGTCTTCGTGAAGGTGGGCACCGCCGGGACGGGAGGGATGGGACTGAACATCCCCTTCACGCACTCGGAGGAGCGGCCGTCCCGTGTTCTGCTGGCCAAGAGCGGTATCGCCGGGGCGCAGACCCTCTTCCTCTACCTGATGGCTCGGACTCCGGGTGGGCCCGCCGTGAAGGAGGTGAAGCCGACCGCGGCCATCTCCTGGAAGTCGATCGGGCAGGGTCCGATCGAGCGGGGTGGCAAGCCGATTCGTAGGGTGGACGCGACCGAGGCGCTCCCACTTGCCGACGCCTTCGGGCCGGGTGCGGAAAACGCGCATCTGGACATGGGCGGCGCGCTGGAAGGGGTCTTTCTGGACGCGGGAGAGAACGGCGTCTTCACGGTTGGAGAATTCGAGACGCTGACGGCCCTCGGCCTCATGGAGTTCGTCACGCCGGAGGAGATTGCCGACAACGTCGTGCGCGAAATCCTGTCCCACCCGACGGGCAAGGACGTGGTCACGGCGCTGGATGCGGCCACCATGGGTCCGACGTACCGCGCGGGTGTGCTGCGCAGCGCCGCGATCGACCACATGGAGGCGCTCGAGGAGCGTGCCGGGATCCGCTCGGTGGCGTACGAGATGTTGGGACCGCCGCGGCTGTCCAAGTTACTCTTCGAGGCGGAGATCCTACGCCGGCTCTACGGCTCGCTCGAGGCGGCTGTGGCACTCGATCCGGTCGGGTCGGCGGACCGCGCGGCAGCCCTCATCGATGAAGACGCCGACCTGAGACAACGTATCCTGAGCATCGGCCTTCCGATCCTGCTTCCCTCGGGGAAAGAACTCCTCCGTGGGCCGGACGTGAAGGTGCGGCCGGAGCCCGATATCCCACTCGGCGACGAACGACTGATCGAACGCGGATGGGTCGATCTGCGTTCGGAGAATTGGGAGCACTGGGCCGACCGGTGCCGGGCGCTTCGTGACGAGATCACGACGCGCCCGGGGGTGGAGCTCGGGTCCATGGGAGATCACGAGTATGGGGACCTGACCGGTCGGATCCGCCCCGGTCGCATGGCGGCCTGGATCTTCCGGTATGAAGACAAGGGCGAGCGCATCAAGCGGTAAATTCACAAGGGATCGGAATGTCCAACGAGCGCAGGTATAGTGACGACGAAGTCGCCCGGATCTTCGAGACGGCTACCACGGTCCAGGAGGAGAGCCGGGGGCCCCTGGCGGACCCTCGCGCGTCGGGGTCGGGAACCGGCCTGACCCTGGCCGAACTCAAGGAGATCGGCACCGAGGTCGGCCTCCCACCGGAGCGGATCGAGGCCGCCGCTACGGCGCTCGATAGCGGCGGACTCGAACGAACCACGGTTCAGCGGAGACTGCTGGGCCTGCCGGTGTCGGTCGGACGGGTGGTGCCCTTGCCACGGGCGCCCACGGACGAAGAGTGGGAGATCCTGGTGGGTGAGCTACGCAGAACGTTCGCGGCGCGAGGTAAGGTCGGTGGCCACGGCGCCCTCCGCGACTGGACCAACAGCAAACTGCACGCGTTGGTCGAGCGGACAAAGGGGGGCTACCAACTGCGGCTGGGGACCACGAAAGGGAATGCAGTCCCGTTCGGCCTGATGGGGGGCGCCGGGGTGGTCATGGCCATCCCGCTCGCCCTTCGGGAGTTTATGAAGGGTCAGCCGATGGACGCTCTTTTCGTCCTGGTGGTGTTCGGCATCATGGGGATGGTGGCGCTGAGTCAGGGCGTGATCACCCTGCCCAGTTGGGCACGGCGCAGGCGCGAGCAGATGGACTACATCGCGGAGCGCGCGCTCGAGTTGGTCGGGGGAGAGGGCGTGGAGTCACCGTCGACCGACCCGCTCCTCCCGGGCACGGGATCTGCTGAAGGGACGCCTTGACGTCCCCGCCTTGTCAGGAGCCAGGATGCCCTATCAGGACCGCTTCCCAACGCTGACCGTCGTCGACCACCCGCTGGTCAAGCACAAGCTGCATCTCCTCCGATCGACCGACACGCCCCGGAAGCTCTTCCGCGAGTTGATCGAGGAGATCACCACGCTGATGACCTACGAGGCCACCCGGTCGCTGCCCGTCGAGGAGGTCGAGGTCACGACGCCGCTGGAGGCCATGGTCGGACACCGTCTGGAGGGCCGTGCACCGGTGGTGGTCCCCGTGCTGCGGGCCGGCCTCGGCATGGTGTCCGGCGTGCTCAACGTTTTGCCGGGCGCACGGATCGGCCACGTCGGAATCAAGCGCGACCACGATTCCCTGCAGCCCATCGAGTACTACTTCAATGTGCCACCGCAGGGCGGCTCGCTGCGGTTCATCGTTGTGGATCCGATGCTCGCCACCGGTGGGTCGGCTTCCGCCACCATTCGGGGGCTCAAGGCACGCGGGGCGGGCGACATCCGGCTCATGTGCATCGTGGCCGCGCCCGAGGGGGTCGAGGCGGTCTCACGGAACCACCCCGACGTTCCGATCTTCGTTGGCGTGATGGACCGCCAGTTGAACGACGTGGGGTACATCCTGCCCGGCCTGGGCGATGCCGGTGACCGGCTCTACGGGACCGAGTGATGGTGAGAAGGGACGCGCGTTCGTAGGAACGCGGTCGGGTGGCCGCTCGCGACGCTTCCGCCTCAGTGGAAGCTACGTCGCCGCTTCCACGTTTCCGGGTGGAACAGCAGGAGGACCGTGTAGATCTCCAGGCGGCCGACAAGCATGAGAAAGCTGAGGAGCCCGAGCTGCATGCTGTCCATCCAGCCGTAGTTCTCCGTCGGCCCCACGAGCCCGAAGCCGGGGCCGACGTTCCCGACCGCCGACAGGCTGGCGGCGATCGACGTCAGAATGTCGATGCCCATGTAGCTGAGCACGACCGCGCCGCTCAGGCAGAGCAGAAGATAGAGGACCACGAAGCCCACGACGTTGGCCATGACATCGTCGGAAACGGCCTTGTTGCCGACCCGCGCCAGCAGGACGGCCTTCGGGTGCAGGTGGCGGCGCAGCTCGTTGGCCGTCTGCTTGAGAAGGAGAAGGACGCGGACCGCCTTGATGCCACCCCCCGTCGACCCCGCCATCCCCCCGAGGAAGAAGAGCGCGAACAGCGTCATCTGGGAGGCCGGCACCCACACCTCGTAGTCGGCTGAGACGAAGCCCGTGGTCGTGGCAATGGCCACCGTCTGGAACAGCGCGTCACGGATGGCCGGCTCGACGGATTCTGACAGCCCACCGGGATATCCGCCGGCGCCCAGATTCACGATGGCGATGATGGTCGCGGTGAACACCAGCGCGCTGGTGAAGAAGCGCCACTCCTGGTCCTTCCCATACAGAAATCGGCCGGTCGCCGCGCGGAAGTGGAGGCTGAAATTCACGCCCGCGAGGTACATGAACACGATCGTGACCCACTGGATGTAGGGCGACTCGAAGTGCGCCATGGAGGCGTTCTTCGTGCTGAAGCCCCCGGTGGCCATGGTCGCGAACGCATGGTTCACGGCGTCGAACACGCCCATGCCTCCCAGAACGTACAGGACGATCTCGGTGACCGTCAGACCGACGTAGGCCATCCACAGCAGCTTGGCCGTCTGGGTGATCCGGGGTCGAAGGCGCTCGGGCGTCGGGCCCGGCACCTCCGCGCGGAACAGCTGCATCCCCCCGACGCCGAGATACGGGAGCACCGCGATGACGAGCACGATGATGCCCATCCCGCCCAGCCAGTGGGTGAGAGAGCGCCACAGGAGGACACCGTGCGGCAGGGCCTCGATGTCCGAGAAGACCGTGGCACCCGTGGTCGTGAAGCCGGACATGGCCTCGAAGAAGGCCGCCATGGGTGAGGGCGCGACCCCGGCGAACAGGTAGGGTAGGGCGCCGGTGAGCGCGGTCGCCGCCCACGCCAGCGTGACGATGGCGAAGCCTTCCCGCGGGGTGATGTCTCCCTCGAAGCGCGTCAGTCGGTACAGAGCCAGTGCCACAGCGCCCGTGATGAGCGCGGAGATGAAGAACGCCGGAGCATCACCGTCGCCGTAGAACAGGGCGACGACGCCGGGAGCCAGCATGGCGATCGCGACGAACGCCTGAAGCAGGCCCACGACATTGGCGATCTTGCGAAGCGACATCAGGCGAACAGCGCTTCGATGTCCACGATGGCGTCGGGAAGCGCGAAGACGATGACCTCGTCGCCGGCCTGGATCCGGTCGTTGCCCCTCGGGATGATGATGTCGTCCTTTCGCACGATGGTCCCGATGAGGGCACCTTTCGGGAAGTCCAGGTCCTTGAGCGCCGTCCCGATGATCTTCGCGTCGGCTTCCACCTTGAACTCGATGGCCTCGGCGTCGATGCCGGACAGGTGCGCGACGGTCATCACCCTGCCGCGGCGCACGTAGCGCAGGATCGCGTTGACCGTGGCCATTCGAGGCGATACCGCGGCGTCGATCCCGACGCGCGGAACAAGCCGGAGGTATTCGAATTTGTGGATCAGACTGACGACCTTCCGGGCCCCGGCGGTCTTCGCGAGCAGGCTGGACAGGAGGTTGGTTTCGTCGTTGTGTGTTGCCGACAGGTAGCCGTCGACGCCCGATACGCCTTCCATTTCCAGAAGCTCGAGGTCGGTCGCGTCCGCGTGCAGGACCAGCGCCTTCGGAAGGAGTTCCGCCAACTCGACGCACCGCCGCCGGTCCCGGTCCAGGATCGTGACCTCGACGCCGTTTTCCGTCAGCAGTTCGGCCAGGAACTCCCCCTCCGTGCTCCCACCGGCGATCATGACGCGCCGGAGCTCGTACCGATCGTAGCCGGCCATCGGCGGGATGTACTTCACCTCCGCGGTGGGGGCCAGCATGTAGAGCTGGTCGCCGGCGCGCACGACGGTTTCGCCGTCAGGGATCGTGGTCTCGCCGTCCCGCACGATGGCCGCGGTCACGTAGTGCCGATCGGCGAACAGGCGACCGAGCTGCGCCATCGATTTGCCCGCCACCTGGGCCCCTTCCTTCACCTGCAGCCCCAGGAGTTGGACACGCCCATCGGCGAACTGGGCCACGTCGGTGGCGGCCGCGCTCCGGAGCAACTGGTAGGTCTCCCAGGCGCACTCGCGCTCGGGGTTGATCATCAGGTCGATGCCCATGTGCTCCCGAGACAGGACGCTGCCCTGGGCGTAGTACTCAGGGTTGGAGATGCGCGCGATCGTGTACTTCACGCCCAGGCGCTTCGCGGCCAGGCAGGCGATCAGATTGACCTCGTCCCGGCTTGTGACCGCCAGGAGGATGGTCGCGTTCTTCACACCTGCTTGCTCGAGCACCGAGAGCGACGCCCCGTTGCCCACCACGGTCATGACGTCCAGATGCTGGGCCGCCACGTCCGCGCGTTGCGGGTCGGACTCGATGAGCACCACGTCCTGATTTTCTTCGGAGAGACGTTTGGAAAGGTGGAACCCCACCTCGCCGGCGCCCACAACCAGAACGTTCATGCGTTCCTGGACAGGGTCGATGACTGGCATGCGGTCGAGCCGACTCTCCGCTCGAATGCTCCGCCGAAACAGTGTTGAAGGTAGCGTCCGGGCGCAGAAGGTGAAGCGGACACGGCGCCGGTGGGCCGGAGCGGTCAGGCGACTGGCCGGCGGGAGGCTCCAGGACGTTCATGAGACGTTCACAAGACGAGACGGAGGTCGCGTGGCACCTCTTCTGCAGTCGCTCGAAACGCCAAGGCGGCCGCGGCTGACGGCCGATGACCTGGAACTCGAGGGGGGGATGATCATGCGAAAAGCTTTGATTACGAGACGGTCCATCACGAGAGGAGCCACCGTGGTGGCGGCGATCACGGCGACGTCGGCGTGCGCGCACGTCGGGCAGGAGGACTTCGACGCGGGAATGGCCGAACTGAGGGCCGAGATCATTCGCGGCGACGAGGACGTGAGCCGCCGTCTCGGCGGCCGGATCGACTCGGTCGAGGGTCGATTGGCGCAGTTGGAGCAGGAGTTGGCCGCGCTCGAGTCCGAGTTCGACGTGACCGTCGAGAAGATGGAGACCGCGCTCCGGCTGCACGTGCCCGTGTACTTCGACTTCGACGCTGCGGCACTCGGGCCGGAGGCTCGGGTCGCGCTCGGCCGCTTCGGCGGCGTCGTGCGAGAGTACTATCCGGAGAGTCTCGTCACGGTGGAGGGCTTCACCGATCCCTCCGGAAGCGCGGAGTACAACCGCCGCCTCGGCCAGCGGCGCGCGGACGCGGTGCGCGATCACCTCGTCGGTGAGGCCGGCCTCTTCGATGGGCTCGTGCGGGCGGTCAGCTACGGCGAGGACACCCGCCGGCTGGTGATTCCCGGCGAGACTGGCCCGGGCCAAGCGGGGTGGCAGAACCGCCGCGTGGTGCTGGTCATCGACCACGGCGGGGACGGCCCGCGACCGACCGTCACGCAGGATCCGGCGTCGTCGTGAGCGAGGGCGCGAAGGGGGCGAGTGGGCGGAGCGTGGAGGGGTGGGACGGCCCAGAAGCGTCGACCTCAGGGAGGCGCGGGCCCGTCGGCCCTGTGGCGCGCGGCCCGGCCGTGTATCTTAGCCCGACGGGCCCGTAGCTCAGTTGGTTAGAGCACGCGACTCATAATCGCTAGGTCCTGGGTTCGAGCCCCAGCGGGCCCACTCGGCCGAGACGTTTTCGGCCACTCGGGAAGGGGGCGTCCGGCGACAGCCGGGCGCCCTCGTCGCTCTCGCGAAACCACGTCTCCGGAGCCGCCATGACCCCCCGCCTTCCGTCCCAGATCGCCGCCTTGGCCGTCCTGGCCGTCGCGTGCCTCGTGCCGCCCACGCCCGCAGCCGCCCAGTCGGAGTGGGAGGACCTCACCACGCTGTTCCGCGAATGGCGGGACTTCGAGCGCCCCGCGTTCCGAAACGGCGTCCCCGACTACACGTCGGCGGCCATGGCGCGCCAGCACCGCGAGCTTCGGTCCTGGAAGGAGCGCCTGTGGCGCTTCGACATCGAGGACTGGCCCGTGGAGCGCCAGATCGACTGGCATCTGGTCCGTGCGGAGATGAACGGTCTCGACTTCGATCACGTGGTGCGGAAGCCGTGGGCTCGGGATCCCGCCTTCTACGTCATGATGTACCCGTCCGAGAGCGATGTCCCGGCACACGAGGGCGCGGTCATCCACGGGTGGATCGACAGCTGGACGTACCCGCGTCCGCTCTCCCGAGCGGACGCGGCGGAGTTGGCCGACCGGATCGGCGCGATTCCGGCTGTGCTCGACCAGGCGCGTCGGAATCTGGCGGGAAGCAACGCGAGGGATCTGTGGGAGGCGGGCATCCGCTCGTTTCGCGGGCAGGCCGCGGACCTCCGAGCGTTCGGCAGGGAGGAGGCGGGCGTGAGTCGAGACCTCGACGGGGCAATCGAGCGGGCCGCACGGGCCAGCGACGACTTCCGGGGCTGGATCGAGGCCGAGCTGCCGGGAAAAACGGGAGCGTCGGGCGTGGGGCCCGATGCCTACACGTGGTATCTCCAGAACGTCCACCTCGTACCGTACGGGTGGAGCGAGCAGGTGACGCTCATGCGGCGGGAGCTCTCCCGCGCCCACGCCTCGCTCCGGCTGGAGGAGAACCGGAACCGGCATCTCCCTGAACTCCAGCGGATTTCGTCGCCCGAGGAGTACGATCGCCGGCTGAACGAATCCGTCGACCGGTACATGCGCTTCCTCGCGGAAGAGGAAATCGAGACGGTCGAGGAGTGGATGGACGCCGCGCTCCGTGCCGTGAACGGATCGTACACGCCGGCCGAGCCCGGCGAGATCCGCAACTTCTTCAGCGAGGTGATCTACCGGGACCCCGACGCCTTCCGGCCGCACATGCACCACTGGTTGGAGTTGGCCCGCATGCGTGAGGCGCCACACGCGAGCCCGGTCCGGGCCGTTCCGTCGCTCTACAACATCTTCGACGCGCGTTCCGAGGGTTTGGCCACCGGGGTCGAGGAGATGTTCATGCACCTCGGCCTGCTCGACGACAACTCGCCCCGGGCTCGCGAACTCGTGTGGATCATGCTCGCGCAGCGGGCCGCGCGCGCCCTGTCCGGCCTCATGTTGCATGGCAACGAGTTCGCGATGGAGGAAGCGGTCGAGCACGCGGGACGGTGGACGCCCCGCGGGTGGCTGCCGGACGGCGCGCTCGTGCGCAACGAGCAGCACCTCTATCTCCGCCAGCCCGGGTATGGCACCAGCTACGTGACCGGCAAGATCCAGATCGAGGAGCTCCTGGCCGAGGAGGCGATCGAACGAGGCGACGCCTTCACCATCCGGGACTTCTTCGACGACTTCTACTCGGCGGGCGTCATTCCAACGGTCTTGGTGCGCTGGGAGATGACGGGGCTGAAGCACCCGATCCTCGAGGTGGGCGGGCCGCAGGAGGTTCCGGTCGGGCTGCGCTAGGGCGGCGGGGGCGGTGGCGAGGAGTGCCGCGCTGAAGCGCGGCGTGCGCTCGGCCCGCTGTGCAGCCGACCCGCGTTGGATCGTCATCCTGGGCAAGGAGGCCCACACGCGAGGCCTCTCCCGCCGCAGGAGATACGATCATGACCTTTCGCGCCTACGCACTCGTCCTGGCTACCGCCGGGTCGGTCGGTCTGCCCCCCGCCGTCGAAGCACCGAACTCGAGCGGAGTTCGGGCACCGTCCCTCGTCGGCACCGTCACCGACGTGGCCAGTGGCGTCGCGCTGGCTGGCGCCCAGCTTTCGGTGGAGGGCTCGTCGGCCGGGTCGCTCACCGACGCGGCGGGCGCCTTCGAAATCCTGTTCCAGGATGGATGGGTGGGCCGTGAAGTGGAGGTGGTGGCGAGGCTCATCGGCTACTCGGAGGCGCGACGTACGGTGGCGCTCACGGCGGGTGAAAACCGGGTGTCGTTCGCGCTCGCCTCCCAGGCCATGAAGCTCGACGCGATCGGCGTGACCGGGGGCGTCGCGGCGGAGGCGACGGGCGGAATCAGGCTGCGGGGGTCGCCCACGCCGGTTGCATTCGGCGGCATCGATGCGCGACGCACCCTCGGGCCGGTGGCGTCGCCCCCCTCTCCGTACGCAAACGGCGACAACCGCGAGCAGTATGCCTACCTGGAGGAGAACGACTTCCGATCGACCGTGTCCGAGCCGCTCTCGACGTTCTCCATCGATGTCGATCGGGCCTCCTACGCGAACGTCCGCCGCTTCCTCCGGGACGGACACCGGCCCCCGGTCGACGCCGTCCGGATCGAGGAGCTGATCAACTACTTCCCCTACTCGGATCCCGCGCCCCGGGGCACCGAAGGCGCGCCCTTCGCGATCCGGACCGAGGTGGGACCGGCCCCGTGGCAGCCCGCCCATCGGTTGGTTCGGGTGGCGTTGAAGGCTCGCGACGTCGCGCTCGACGAACTGCCTCCGAGCAACCTCGTGTTCCTCCTCGATGTGTCGGGATCGATGGCCTTCCCGGACAAGTTGCCGCTCGTCAAGAGCGCCCTCCACATGCTGGTGGAGCGGCTTCGTCCGGAGGACCGGGTGGCCATCACCGTCTACGCAGGGGCCGCCGGGCTCGTGCTGCCGTCCACGCCGGGCTCGGACAAGGAGGCCATCCTCGGTGCCATCGATCGGCTGGAGGCCGGGGGATCGACCGCCGGGGGCGCGGGGCTGGAGCTCGCCTACCGCGTGGCGCGCGAGAACTATCTCCCGAACGGAAACAACCGCGTCATCCTCGCCACGGACGGCGACTTCAACGTGGGGGCGTCGAGTGACTCCGAGATGATCCGCCTGATCGAAGAGAAGCGGGAGCAGGGCACGTTCCTGACCGTGCTCGGCTTCGGCACCGGCAATCTCCAGGACGCGAAGATGGAGCAGATCGCCGACCACGGGAACGGCTCGTACGCGTACATCGACAGCCGGTTGGAGGCCCGCAAGGCGCTCGTGCACGAGATGGGCGGGACGCTCCTGACCCTGGCCAAGGACGTGAAGATCCAGGTCGAGTTCAACCCAGCCCGCGTGGCGGCGTACCGCCTCATCGGGTACGAGAATCGTTTGATGGCGAACCAGGACTTCGCCGACGACACCAAAGACGCGGGCGAACTGGGCGCCGGCCACTCGGTGGTTGCGCTGTACGAGGTCGTGCCGGTGGGCGTGGAGAGCCCGGTTCTGGCCTCGGACGACCTCCGCTACCAGGAGGTCCGACCCGTGTCGGGCGAGGCGGCAAGCTCGGAGTTGCTGTACGTGAAACTCCGCTACAAGGAGCCGAAGGGCACACGGAGTCGGTTGATCGAGCGTGCGGTCGCGGACGTCGACGAGCGACGGGACGTCCGAAGCCTCGACGATGCGTCCACCGACTTCCGCTTCTCTGCCGCGGTCGCCGCGTGGGGAATGCTGCTGCGCGAATCGGAGCACTGCGGAGACATGACCTTCGCGGACGTGATGACGCTGGCGCGTGGGGCGCTCGGCGACGATCCCGGGGGATACCGGGCCGAGTTCCTCGGCCTGGTCGCGTCGTCGCTCGCGCTGGACGTGGAGAGCGACGAGCGGTAGGACGGACGCGCCTCAGTCGGCCGGCGGCGGCACGTAGAGTTCGACCCCTTCTACGGAGCCGTCGTCGGCCAGCGAGCGCACGTGGACTTTCGCGCCGCCCAGGTCGATGCCCCGTCCGACCCGGAGCCCCGGCCCGAGCCGCCGTGTGAGTTCCTCCGCGACGGTTCGGTCGGCAAGGGCGTCGGGGACGACCACGCCGTAGAAGTCCTCCAGGTCGCGTAACCGTGTATCTCTCGGAAGCGGAAATGTGGTGCGCGAACCGCTCGGGTCCCTCTCTGCAGATACGACCGCATGGGCGTCGGCGGCGACCGCCGTACCCTCGGTCGTCACCTCGAGCCGTCGCGGCCCGAAGACCCGATCGACCTGATCCCGCGCGGCGGTGATGACCACGAACACGTGATCTCCGGGTTGGATCACGGTCGAGCCCCGGGGCGGAATGACCGAAGAGCCTCGGGCGATCATGGCCACGACCGCGGTGTCGGGAAGGGCCAGATCACGGACGAGTCTGCCCGCCGCGCTCGAGTCCGGCGGGATCCCGTACTCGACGATGTCGCCGTTGACGTCCTGGAGGGAGCTGATCTCCAACTCCACCAGGGGCGCCGGGGGACGCGACCGTTGAAGCCCCAGCACCCGCGCCACAAGGGGCAGGCTCCACCCCTGGGTGATCGCGGACAGGATGACCACGAAGAACGTCAGGTCGAACAGCAGGGGCGCGCGGGACACCCCGAAGAGTAGGGGATAGATGGCCAGGACGATCGGGACCGCACCGCGCAGCCCTGCCCAGGACAGGAAAAGCCGTTCCCGCCAACTGAAGCCGAAGGGTGCCAGCGCTACGGAGACGGCGCCCGGTCGGGCCACCAGGACGAGCGTGCCGGCAATCAGGAGTCCCGGGCCGGCCACATCGACCAGGCGCGACGGGAACGACAGGAGGCCGAGCATCAGGAACAGGCTGATCTGGGCCAACCATGCGGCGCCGTCGTGGAACAGGAGGATACCGCGCCGGAACACGAGCGGGCGGGAGCCCACGATGACGCCCGCCAGGTAGACCGAGAGAAATCCGCTCCCTCCCGCAGTCGCCGCCGCGCCGTAGGCGAGGAGGCCGACAGATGTCGTGAAGACCGGGTAGAGCCCTGCGGCGGAGAGGCGGAGGCGCCCGAGCGCCCATGACGACGCCCGCCCGACCATCCACCCGACGGCGCCCCCGACCACGACTTGCCGCACCAGCAGCAGCGCCCCGCCCGCGACGCCGAGGCCCTCCTGGAGCGCCATCACCACGGCCAGCACCAGGAAGACCGCCATCGGGTCGTTCATGCCGCTCTCCACCTCGAGGGTGGAGGAGACGCGCTCGTCCACGTCCACACCGCTCGAGCGCATGACGCTGAACACGGCGGCCGCGTCCGTCGACCCGACGATGGCGCCCAGAAGCAGGCCGTGGAGGGGCGGGAGGTCGAGGAGCAGAATGGCCGCTCCACCCGTGATGGCGGCGGTCAACGCCACGCCCAGCGTCGCGAGCGAGAGCGCGGGCGCCAGAACCGCACGCACCGACGATACGGAGGTCCGCAGTCCGCCGTCGAAGAGGATGATGGCCAGCGCCGCGGTGCCGACCGCGTGCGCCAGGGCGTAGTCCTCGAAGGCGATCCCACCGAGGCCCTCGGAGCCGGCCACCATGCCGACCGCAATGAACAGCACGAGCACGGGTAAGCCCACTCGTGCGGAGAAGCGCGACGACGCGATTCCGAGCAGTACGAGAAGCGGGCCGATCAGCAGGAGGCGATCGATGGCGAACAATAGGGTCAGTCGTCCCTGCGGGGGGGTCGTCGCATTCTCTTCTTGTCGGACCGCCGTCGCTTACCCTCCAGCCGCTTCTTTCGCTCACGCTTGGGCACGCGGGTCGGGATGCGCGACCGGCGAGGCCGGTTCAGCTCGATCAGCTTCTCTCGAAGCCGAAGCAGCGCCAGGGCCCGGTTTCGGTGCTGGCTGCGTTCGTCCCGGGCTGTCACGGTAATGCCGGTCGGTTCGTGTACCAGACGGACCCCCGACTCGGTGGTGTTCTGGTGCTGCCCGCCGGGGCCTCCTGCCCGGAACGTATCCACACGGCATTGGGCGAGCAGAGCCGCGTCGTCCTCGGGCACCGGTACGTGGGATGACATGTCGAAATGTAAAGGTCTATGGCACTTCGCCAGCATGGAGGGTACTCTACGCCGCACCTGCCCGGGCGCGCCCCTCGGCCGTCCGCCCGTCCACACCCCGGTCCATGATTTTCGAGCGCACGGAACAACATCCTGGAGCCCGGCTCCTGCTGGTCTTGGCGTGCCTCGTCGTGGTCGTGTTCGGGTTGAAGTTCGCCGCCCCCATCCTGCTACCGTCCGCGCTGGCGCTCTTTCTGGCCATCCTCAACGTCCCGTTGATGATCCAGTTGCAGAGGAGGGGCGTGCCTCGCCCCCTCGCCATCGCCCTGACGATGCTCGTGACCGTGGCGATCTTCGGGGTGATCCTGCTCCTCGCGGTGCAGTCGTTTTCCGAACTCCAGACGCAGCTCCCGAGGTACGCCACTCGCCTGCAGTTGCTGCAGCAGCAGTGGGTCCGGTCGTTGGACGCCATGACCGAGTTCGACCTGACATCCTACTTCACACCCGCGCTGACGACGGACCTGCTGAACCCGTCGTCGGTGGTCGACTTCGTCGGCAACATGCTCGGCCGGATTGCGCAGCTCGTCTCCACCACGTTCGTGATCCTGCTCATTCTCGTGTTCATGCTCGACGAGGCGGCGGTCTTCCCGAAGAAATTCACCTACATCCTGGGATCGGGGCCGGATGAGCATCGGATGGCCGCCGTGGTCGGCGAGATCCAGACGTATCTGGGCATCAAGACGATCATCTCCCTGACCACCGGTTTAATCCTGGGTCTGTGGGCGTACATCATGGATCTGGACTTCCCGGTCCTTCTCGGGGTGTTCGCGTTTCTGCTCAACTACATCCCGACCGTCGGATCGATCATTGCCGCGGCACCCGCGATTCTGCTGAGCATCATCCTGCACGGCACCCTCGGGCACGCGATCCTGGTCGCGAGCGGGTACGTGGCGGTCAACACCGTGTTTGGAAACATCTTGGAGCCCAACCTGATGGGGCGGCGCCTGGGGCTGAGCACGCTGGTCGTCATCCTCTCGCTGCTTTTCTGGGGATGGACCTGGGGGCCGGTGGGCGCGCTCCTGTCCGTTCCGCTCACCGTGGTCCTCAAGATCTGGCTGGAGCACACGCCGGACCTGGCGTGGGTCGCGGTGCTCCTCGACAAAGCGCCGCCCGACCCGGCCTTCGTCCCGGCGGGACCCGCCGACATCGATATCGACGCAGGGGTGTGACATGCCACGAGTAGACTTCGAACAGCTCCCGGATCACGGCCGGATGTGGGTGTTCCCGGCTGAGCGCGCCCTCCAGGCCGCGGAGGCGGACGCCCTCCTCACCGAAGTCGACGACTTCCTGGACGGATGGGCGGCCCACGGCGCGCCGCTGCGGTCGTCCCGCCAGTTCGTGGCGGACCAGTTCTTGATCGTGGGGGTCGACGAAGACGTTGAGGCGCCGTCCGGCTGCTCGATCGACGCGCTGGTCAACCGGTTGAGGGCGCTGGGAGATGGCATGGGGGTGGTACTGATCCAGCACGCGCCGATCTGGTACAGGGATGGGGACGATGTGGCCGTCGTGAGCCGCGCCGACTTCAAGGCGCGGGCCCGGGCGGGTGACGTTGACCTCGACACCCCGGTCATCGACACGTCGCTGACGCGCATTGGGGATCTGCGAAGTGGGAAGCTCGAGCGGCCGGCGCGGGAGGCGTGGCATGGGCGGGCGTTTCGGTTGCGGGGGCCGGACGGAGAGGTCAAGGAAGAGGGGAACTAAGCATTGAACTAAGCACCGGTCGTCTTTGGGATGAACCACACCGGTTTCATCAGAGAGTCCATCGCTTGAGAGCAGGGGGGCATGAGACTCACTTCGTCACAGAGTGGGGCCCACCTTCTACCGAGCAGCCCGGCCCGGGGCGAGCGAACAGAAGTGCAAGCGTGTTTGAACAGGATTAGCTTTGCTGTGACGACAACCGTGACGGAGCATCCCATGGAAGCCAAGGCCAAGGACGCTGAAGCCCGCCGCCAGCGGCTACACCGCCTCGTCGATGACATGCATGAGGGCGAGTTGGAGACGGGTCGAGACGTTCGTCGACTTCGTGCACGAGCGTGGGGACCCACTGCTGCGTAGGCTGATGAACGCTCCCTACGACGACGAGCCGGTGACCCCCGAAGAAGAGGAAGCGGTTCGGGAAGCCCTCGACGACATCGCGGCCGGACGGGTCCAAACGCTCGACGAGGTCATGAAGGAGCTCGGGCACTGACCTGGAGGATGCACGTCACCAACCGCGCCAAGAAGGATCTGAAGCGCCTCGACAAGCAGGCCCAGGCGAGGGAGACGTCACTATGCTGACCGACGTTCGGCCGCCTGAGTGGCGGCTTCGGGTCGGCGACTGGCGTGTACGGTTCCGTAAGCATCTCGACGAGCAGATCCTCGAGATCCTCCACGTCCGCCACCGGAGCCAGGCGTACGACCGCTGATGACTGGCCGTATCCGCGCCTACGACGCTCCCCGCTCCGCGACTGAAGTGCATCCCCCCCCTTTCCCGACCGCCCCGAAGTTGTTAGTTCAGTTTAACAGGCAAAGTGAACCAAGCCACCGGTCGGGTTCGGAATGCGCGGTCGCTTCATCAAGAAGACGTGGGCGTGGGAGCCGCGCCTGTATGCGCCGGCGCGCTATCGGAAGGCGTGTTCCTACGAAGCCTTCGTGCCGGATTTCCTCGCTGGATATTCGTTCGATCTGAGTTCCGGGTTGGCGGCCTCGGTGGCCGAAGCGGAGCATGCGATCGGATCGCTGAATACGTCGGCCCACCCCGCTCTGGCTCCCTTTGCGCGACTCCTTCTTCGAACGGAGTCGATCGCTTCGTCCAAGATCGAAGGGCTCCAAGTGGGACCCCGCCAGCTCGCGCGGGCCGAATCGCGTGCGGAGACCGGCGGGAAGCTGGCTCCGACCGCCGCTGAGATCGTCGGCAACATCGAAGCCATGCAGTTGGCTGTGGATGAGGCGGCGGCGGACGCGGGCTTCGGCGTCGCCGAGATCGTTGGGGTTCACCGTCGCCTGATGGAGCGGGCGCCGAACGTCCGGATCGCCGGGGTGGTCCGATCCGATCAGAACTGGATCGGGGGTAACGACTACAACCCGTGTGGCGCCGACTTCGTCCCACCACCACCCGAGTTCGTCGGCGAGCTCCTCGACGACCTTACCGTGGCCGTATCCGAGGGCGGCTTCTCACCCCTCGTGCAGGCGGCCCTCGTCCACGCCCAGTTCGAAACCGTCCATCCCTTTCTGGATGGGAATGGGCGAGCGGGGCGGGCGTTGATCCATGTGGTGCTTCGACGTCGTGGCCTCGCCGCCTGGTACGTCCCGCCTATCAGTGTGCGGCTCGGCGCGGAACGTGAGCGCTACATCGAGGGGCTCACGGCATTCCGCATGGGCGACGTCGAGGGCTGGATCGAGCGGTTCACCGCGGCAGCGGCCCAGAGTGCGGCATTGGCCACAGACTATCTCGAGGCGGTTCGAGACCTGATGGAGAGCTGGCGGGAACGGCTGCGGGGCGGTGCGGCGCCGCGTTCCGACGCGGCCGCGTGGGCGCTGATCGACGTCCTGCCGGCCCATCCCGTGATCACGGCCCCGGTCTCAGCGGCGGCCACCGGGAGATCGAAGGCCGCCATACATGCTGCCATCGAACAGTTGACGGAGTGCGGGGTCCTGGAGCCTCTCGGCCCCTTGCAGCGCAACCGTTCCTGGGAGGCTCTGGATCTTCTGGACCTCATGAAGGGACTCGAGGAAGGCCGTCCCCTCTAATCGACCCGAGCCATCCCCGCCAACCCACTCCCCAAAAAGCGCGCGGCCTCCTCGTCGGCCCAGAAGCGCGGATCGGTCGGCGAACCTTGCAGGAAGCCGACGTGCCCGCCGCGCTTCGTGACGGCGGGCACCAGCCAGGGGTTCTGCTCCATGGCCTCGAGCGGCACGCGGTCCGCCGGGAGGAAGGGGTCGTCCATGCTGTGCAGCAGCAGCGTCGGCACCCGGATCGTGTCCAGGAAGCGCACGCTGCTCGACTCCCGGTAGTACGCCTCGGCGCCTTCGAAGCCGTGAAGTGGGGAGGTCGCGCGTTCATCGAACGCTCGAATGGTTTGGGCCCGCCGAATGGCCTCGATGTCGAGCACGGGCGCCAGATCGCCCTCCTTCAGGCGGACCTTCTCACGGAGCGACCGGAGGAAGTACTGGCTGTACAGCCGGCCCATCCGGCCCGTTTCAAGGATGTCGGCGCCGGCCGAGAGGTCGTAGGGGACGGACATGACCGCCGCGACGTCGAGGAGCCCCCGCCCGCCATCGCCTCGCTCCCCCATGAGCTTCAGGAGCACATTGCCGCCCAGGGAGAAGCCCATGGCGCCGATCGGTCGGTCCGGATGCCGGGCGCGCAGCAATTCGAGCACATGGACCGGGTCCTCGGTCGCGCCGGAGTGATAGAGGCGGTTGGTGCGGTTCGGCTCGCCGCTGCAGCCGCGGAAGTTCATGGCCACGGGGTGCACCCGACGCCGGCCGAGCTCGCGGCACAGGTTCCGGACGTAGGTGCGGGCGGCACTTCCCTCCAATCCGTGCAGGATCAGGCAGATGGGCGCGCCCGGCGCCGGCTCGGGCGCCCAGTCGAGATCGAGGAAGTCTCCGTCCGGTGTCTCGACCCGCTCCCGTGTGTAGTCGGGTCCCTTGGACGACCGGAGGGATCGCGCCAGGAGCGTTTGTAGATGCGGGCCGGGAGCCCAGGCGGCGGGTCGAAACGGCCGGAGATGGAAATCCAGTCGCGAATCATCGGGGGATGGTGTGGACATTCCGGCTCGGTGCGGGGGACGGGAACGCGTGTCCCGGGAGTCTGGCGGTTCCGGCTGCGTGCGCAACAAAAGGGCCGTCCATAGCCGTAGTGCGAAGTCCGTGCCCGCAGTGCTCTACAGCCACGGCGACGGCGTGACGCGGTGACACATACCGCGTCGATGTGAAACAGATTACGATTGATGTGTCACATCATATAAAATGTTACAAGCCGTTTTTGCATAAAGAGATGTGCAACTTTGACGTCCCTGGCACGAAGGTGGCGACTGAGGTCCGCAGCGGTGAGGTCGAGCGACCGTCGCTCCCCAGGCGGCTCCGACCGCATCGCTTTGAAACGCTGGCTCGCGAACGACCGTAGTGGAAGAACCCAACGCTGACGCTGCTCCCTTGCGAGGAATATGATGGTCGGACTGAAATGGCTGGCTCTGGCGCTGACGACCACCCTGGCAGTTTCCCCCGAGGCCCCGCCGCCGGACGATCGGATGTACGGCCGGGTCGTTACCGCGGGAGGCGATGTCTTCGAGGGTTATCTCCGTTGGGATCGTAATGAGGGGAGTTGGGGGGATCTCCTGTCCGGAAGCAAGGAGATGCCCTGGCAGAACGCCCGTGACGCGGAGCGCTTCGACCGTGACGGGCGACGCGACCGCGCGCGGCGGCGCAGCGTGAGCGTTCTCGGTCTCCGCATCAGTTGGACGGACGACGACGGCGACGACTTCCCACGGACCGCGACGTCCGGCATCCGTTTCGGTCACGTACGGGCGCTCGAAGTTCGTGGTGAGAACCGCGCGCTGCTGACGCTCAAGTCGGGGGAAGAGCTCGAACTCAAGAACGGGTCGACCGACCTCGGCAACGATCTGCGCGGTCTGCTGGTCGCGGATCCGGAGCGCGGCGAAGTGACACTACGGTGGCGCGACCTCGACCGGGTGGAGTTCATGGCGGCTCCTGCGGGCATGCCCGAGCCCGCGGCTCGGCGGCTGTACGGCACGCTACGCACCCGGGGGGGCGAGAGCTTCGACGGCTTCATCGCGTGGGATGTGGATGAGATCCTCACGACGGACGTTCTCGACGGGGAAGAGCGCGGACGCGACCGGAAGATCCCGTTCGGAAGCATCGCTTCGATCGAGCGATCCGGTTCGTCGGGCGCCTATGTCGTCCTGAGAAATGGGGAGGAGTTCGAACTCCGTGACTCCAACGACGTCGACGACTCCAACCGGGGCATCTCCGTGTCGGATCCTGGCCTGGGGCAAGTCACGGTGGAGTGGGACGAGTTCGAAGACGTCTCCTTCCGCGACGCTCCGGCGGGCATGGGCTCCTACGCGGACTTTGATGGGGGTCGTGCGCTCTACGGGACGGTGGAGACGGAGTCGGGCGACCTGGTGACCGGATGGATCCGGTGGGACAACGACGAGGAGTTCACCTGGGAGATCCTCGACGGTGAGGACCGAGACGTCGAGTACGACGTGGAGTTCGGCCTGATCCGATCGATCACGAAGCGTGGCTCGTGGGGCTCGGAGGTCCAGCTTCTGGACGGTCGGGTGCTGCAGCTCGAGGGCTCGAACGACGTGGACGAGGACAACAAGGGCATCTACGTCACCTCCGAGGACGGCGAGACCGTGCGGATCGATTGGTGGGACTTCCGTGAGGTCGAATTCGACAACCGATGACGCGATGACGATGTGTGGGGTGGGGAGGGGAGGCGTCGGAGCCCTGGTGTTCGCGGCCGTGATGGTCGCCGCCGGGGCTCCCGACGTCGTGGGTCAGTCCCCAGACAGTCCTTTCGGGGATGCGACCGCGGAAGCGCTGTGGCGGGCCGCCGCGGACCATCGCCTTCGAACCGAGGACGAGTTGGTGTCGTACACGGCGGTCGTACGACAACGCGTGTCCGCGGGCATCCGCATGCCGCTCAAGGACCGGACGCTGTACCGCGCGGAATCGGCCCATCGGGTCCTCTGGGACCGGGAGGGCGATGTGATCGTGCAGGTGCTCGCGCTCCGGGAGCAGACGCCGATGGGCG
Source organism: Gemmatimonadota bacterium (assembly GCA_029262115.1). GTDB lineage: Bacteria > Gemmatimonadota > Gemmatimonadetes > Longimicrobiales > Gaopeijiaceae > JAJCZZ01. The sequence goes on from JAJCZZ010000053.1 coordinate 77,546, forward strand.
TCGAGGAGGGCCGCACGAAGCTGGGTTTGTTCGACGAGAACTTCGATCCGCTCGACGACCGGCTCTTCTTCGGGATGGCCCCGTCCGATGACGAAGGGTATCAGGAAGACCCGCACGACTTCTGGTTCGAGCATCCGCTGGAGCCCAGCTACCAGGCGGGCTATCGGTACACGGTCGGCGACACCCTGACGCTGAGCCTTCCGGAGGGTCGAACCGTCCTCGCGGTCGAGCTCCGAGTCGTGCCCACCGAAGTGGACGTCCACCGCATGACGGGCTCTCTGTGGATCGAACCGGAGAGCGGGGCGCTCGTGCGGGCCGTCTACCGGCTCTCGGACCGCTTCGACGTCATGCGCGACGTGCCCGACGTCCGGGAGGAGGACGAAGAGGGCAACTTCAAGTTCGTGCCGCCGATGCTGAAGCCCTGGGGCGCCGAGATCCGGATGATCGCCGTGGACTACGCGATGTGGGACCGGACCTGGCTGCCCCGCTCGCTCCGGGCCGAAGGCGTGATCTCGGCCGGGGTCGTCCATGCGCCCGCCGCCATCGAGGTGACGTACGAGATCGAGGATGTCGTCACTGAGGCCGACCTGGCGGCGTCGACCGACGGCGACGTCGAGACCCGGCACTTCGAGACGCGCGCGGAGGCGATGGACGCCCTCGCGCGCCTGACCACTGGGGACGAGCCGTACCATCTGGAGCCGGGGTGGAGTTCGAGAGACGAGCGCCGCCGCCCGGGTCGGGGCTCGCGCCACCGCGTTCGCTACCTGGTGCCGGACGATCCGAGCTACCTGCTGGACAGCCCCATGCTGCCCCCGCCCATCTGGGACGACGCCCCGGGCTTCCCGGACGACGCGGATGTAGAGGACTACCTGAAGGTGCTGGACGGGCTGCCGTCTCCGACTCAGGTGGGCATCCCCTACACGGTCCGGTGGGGCCCCCAGCGCCCCGACCTGCTGCGCTTCAACCGCGTGGAGGGTCTGTCTGTCGGCGTCCGTGGCCAGGTCCGTCCGCAAACGCCGCTCGGCGCCCTGTCGCTGACCGGCTCGGTTCGCGCGGGCCACGCCGACGTCACGCCGTCTGCCCGCCTGGACATCACGCGCGAGACGCTCCGGCGCCGGATCACCGTGCGGGGCTACAGCGAGCTGGCTGCGGCGGACGAGCGGGCGCGCCCGCTCGCGCTTGGCAACTCGCTGATGGCGCTCCTGTTCGGCCGGGACGAGGGCGAGTACTTCCGGCGTTCGGGCGCCTTCGTGTCGTGGAGCCCACCGTCCGCCGAGCGTCAGACGTTCGAGGCGCGGCTCTACGGCGAGTATCACGAGGCGGTGGGGACGGACACGCGGGTGAGCGTCCGGGCCATCGGGCAGGAGGGATGGGCGTTTCGGCCCAACATCGTCGCCGAGGAGGGATGGGACGTGGGGACCCTGGTTCGGCTGGCGCCGTGGTGGGGGACCGATCCGCGCATGGTCCAGGCCGGCCTCTCGCTCGAGCTTCAGGGTGCGACGGGCGACTTCGAGTACGCGCGCTCGTCCCTCACAGGGCAGCTTCTCGTTCCGCTCGGCGGCGACTACCGCGCCGGCTTCGAGGCCGCCGGGGGCACGTCGTGGGGCGCGCTGCCAATTCAGCGGCACTGGTTCCTCGGGGGCACGCGGACGCTACGCGGGTACGCGCCCTCTACCGCCGTGGGCCCCGCCTTCGTCCGCGGGCGCGCCGAGGTGGGCCAACAGTTCGCGTTCGGCCTGATCGGACTGTTCGGGGAAGGGGGATGGGCGGGTCCGAAGGACGTGTTCGATACCGACGCGCTCCTCTACTCGGTCGGAACGGGCCTGTCGTTGATCGACGGACTCTTCCGGCTGGACGGTGCGTGGGGTCTGGCGGACGGCGCGGGCTTCCGGCTGCACTTCTATATGGATGGGGCGCTCTGAGGTACGGGCCCACCGCTGAGACAGGAGCGCCGCTCCGCTGAGGCTGGACGGCCGAGCCGCCGCGACGGGAAGGCCTGGCAGCTCCGGCTGGACGGCCGAGCCGCTGAGACTGGAGGAGGAGCGGCTCAAACGGACCCACGAGCCGCTGAAAATGGACGCCCGCTCCCCTGCGACCCCGTCGGCCGTGCCCTTCTGACTGGACGACCGTAGCGGCGACCTTCAGGTTGTGCGGCGTACACACCCGTCCTGTCGCCGCGCCGCTCCTCCGCCCACGGGCCTTCCATGTCGCTCCGTCGAATCCTGTGCTGCTCGCTCCTGCCGCTCGCCGTCCTCGCCTGCGAGCCGGAGGGCGACGCGACGTCCACCGAGCGGGGTATCGCCTGGTCGCTCGCGGAGCACCGCGCCGCCACGATTTCCGATCTCGCGTACGGATTCGACCTGTGGATCCCGGAGGACCGCGCGGAGCCGATCCGTGCGAGCACGACCATCCGGTTCGCGTGGGCCGACCCCGACCTGCAGCCGGTCGTCGTCGATTTCATGGAGCCCGCCGCTCGGGTGCAGCAGGTTCGGGTGGGCGGGGCGGCCGTCGAGTGGGAGGCCGTCGAGGACCACATCGTGATCGGAGCGGCCGCCTTCTCGGACGGCGCCAATGAAATCGAGATCGTCCACACAGCCGGCGATGAGGCGCTGAACCGCAACGACGAGTTCCTCTATGCGCTGTTCGTGCCCGACCGGGCGCACTTCAGCCTGCCCGTGTTCGATCAGCCCAACTTGAAAGGGACCGTCCAGTGGTCCGTCAGCGTGCCGGAGGGGTGGGTCACGGTGGCGAACGGGCCCGAAGCCGAGGAGATGGTCGAGGAAGGGGGGCGCACCACCACGCGCTTTTCGCCCACCGAACCGATTCCCACCTACCTCTTCGCGTTCGCGGCGGGGCGCTTCCAGGTGGAGACCGAGACCGTGGACGGGCGCCCCATGCGCATGTATCACCGCGAGACGGACGACGCGAAGGTCGCACGGAACCGCAATGCCATCTTCGAACTGCATGGTCGGGCGCTGGCCTGGATGGAGGAGTACACGGGCATCGGATATCCCTTTGCGAAGTTCGACTTCGTGCTGGTGCCCTCGTTCCAATACGGCGGCATGGAGCACCCGGGCGGCATCCTGTACCGGCAGGGCGGCCTGATGCTCGACGAGACGGCGACGCAGGGGCAGTACCTCGGGCGTGCGTCCGTGATCGCGCACGAGACGGCCCACATGTGGTTCGGCGATCTCGTGACCATGAACTGGTTCGACGACGTCTGGACGAAGGAAGTGTTCGCGAACTTCATGGCCGCCAAGATCGTCGAGCCGTCCTTTCCGGAGGTCGACCACGACCTCCGCTTCGTGATCGCGCACCATCCGTCCGCGTACGGCGTGGACCGCACGCCGGGCGCCAACCCGATCCGGCAGCCGCTGGAGAATCTCCGTGAGGCGGGCACGCTGTACGGCGCCATCATCTACCAGAAGGCGCCCATTGTCATGCGCCAACTGGAGGCGCGCGTGGGTGAGGACAGCTTCCGCGACGGGCTGCGCGAGTACCTCCAGACGTTCTCGTACGGGAATGCGACCTGGCCCGACTTGATCGAGATCCTCGACCGTCGCTCTCTGGACGACCTGGCCGCCTGGAGCCGCGTGTGGGTCGAGGAGGCCGGCAGGCCGACCATCCGGGTCGAGCTCCGTGGGCAGGACATCGTGGTCCGACAGGAAGATCCGACCGGGTCGGGTCGGGTCTGGCCGCAGCGGCTGCGACTCGCGGTCGGGCGGAACGGAGGTGTGGACTTCGTCGATGCCGACCTCGCCGGCGGGGATCCCGTCGTTCTCGAAGGGGCCGCGCAGGGCGCCGACTTCGTGCTCCCCAACGGGTCGGGTGTCGAGTACGGGTCGTTCGCCCTGGACGACGCGAGCCGGGCCTGGCTCCTGGAGCACGCCGCCGACATCGACCGTCCGGTGGTGCGCGGCGCCGCCTGGGTCACGCTCTGGGATCAGGTGGAGGATGGTCTCATCGCACCGACCGACTTCCTGAACGCCGTCGTGTCCGCCCTGGACGCCGAGACCAACGAGCTGATCCTCGGCCGCCTGATCGGCTACCTGGGAGCGACGTGGTGGTCCTACCTCCCTGCGAGCGAACGTGCCGGCCGCGCGGCCCAGGTCGAGGAGACGCTGTGGCGCGGCGCGACCGGGCCGCTCGCTGCCACCGCTCGCTCGTCGTTCCTGTCGGCGTACCGGTCGAACGCGCTCACGGAGGCAGGGGTGGCACGGCTGCGCCGGCTCTGGGACGGGAGCGAGCGCGTACCGGACCTGCCGCTGTCCGAAAGCGATCAGACCGCCTTCGCGTCGGCGCTCGCCCTCCGGGGCGTGGACGATGCCGAGACGATCGTCGCCGAGCAGCAGGACCGTATCGAGAACCCGGACAGGGCCGCGCGCTTCCGTTTCGTTCGACCGTCGTTGTCGGCCGATCCGGTCGTGCGGGCCGAATGGTTCGCCCAGCTCTCGGACCCGAAAAACCGGGAGCGGGAGCCGTGGGCGCTGGCGGGGCTCGGCAACCTGCACCACCCGCTGCGGCAGTCTGAGTCCTTGCCGCTCGTCCGCCCGGCCCTCGACATGCTCGAAGAGGTCCAGCGCACGGGTGACATCTTCTTCCCGGGTCGGTGGCTCGATGCCACGCTGGGCGGGCACACGTCGGTGGAGGCCGCCGAGGTTGTCGTGTCGTTCCTCGACGAGAACCCCAATCTGCCGCCGCGGCTGCGGGCGAAGCTGCTCCAGTCGGCAGACGGGGTCGAGCGGGCCGCGCGCATCGTGCACAGGTGGGACGGGAGCATCCGATGAGCGCGCGCACCCTGAATCTCGTTCTGTCCACCTGCCTGCTCGCCGTGGCGTGCGCTCCCGGCGGCCCCGGAGCTTCCAGCGTGAACGGTGACCTCCCGCCCGCCCGCATCGAAGCTCGTCCCGACGACGGCCTGCTCGATCGGCCGGAGCTCCAGACCCTCGTCGACCATCAGGTCGCGCGTGACGGCGCCGCGCTGGCCCGTGCCCTCTCGGATGCGGACGCCGCGGTGCGCGCGCGGGCCGCCTACGCTCTCGCATCGGTTCAGGACGGGGCGCTCCTCCCCGCGGTGCTCCCGCTTCTGAGCGACGCCGATGCATCTGTGCGTCGGGACGCGGCGTTCGCGGTGGGGCAGACGGGTGCGGACGCCGCGGTCGACCCGATCACTGCCGCCCTCGCCACGGAGACCGACCCGACCGTGCGCCGTCGGCTCTACGAGGCGCTCGGGAAGATCCCTACGGGGGCGGCCGCGGAAGCGCTCCTGGCGGCCGAAGCGCCCACGCCGCCGGACGAGGCGGCGCGGAGCCTCGCGCTGGCCCACCTGATGGCGGTCGGTGGCGTCCGCCACCAGCCGGCGCAGGACCATCTCCTGGCGCGGCTCGACGACCCGGACGCGGACGTCCGGTGGGGCGCGGCGTACTACTTCGGCCGACAACCGGAGCCGGGCCTGTGGGTCCCGCGCGTCGCCCGGGTCCGGCAGGCGCTCGACGGATATGACCTCGGAGATCCGGCCGCCATGCAACTGGCGCAGGCGCTCGGCCGCATTGCCGATCCGGTCGACTCCGAGCGGCTCGCCCACTGGGCCTCGGCCGCGACGGACTGGCGGACGCGCTTCAACGCCACGGCGTCGCTCAGCGGCCGGGACGATCCCGGAGTGGTCGAGGCGCTCTTCCTAGGCCTGGACGACGCCTCGACCCATGTGGCCGCCATGGCCGCCGAGGGTCTGTCGCTCCTGACGCACCCGCCGTCCATGATGCCCCGGCTGCGCAGTTGGATCGACACGCACCCGGACGCGGTTGCGGTGAGCGGCCCGCTCATCGGCCTCCTGGCGCGCCAGGACGAACGGGAATTCGTCTTCGAATGGATCGACCGCACCGATCCGACCGACGACGCGCGTGTGGCCGTCGGGGTCGCGGCGCTCTCCGTGATGCGCGGCCAGGAGGCCACCGAGCGGCTGATCCGCGCCGCGGACGCGCCGTCCGACGTGGTCGCGGCCCCGGCCGTCGGCGGGCTCGTCCAGCAGTGGCGGACCCTTCGCCGGGATCCGTCCACGCACGCGCGCTTCTTCGAGCTGTTCCGCACGGCCACACTCCGCGGCAGCGCGCGGATCTCCCGGCAGTCGGCGCCCGCGCTGGCGGACTCGGTCTTCGGTCCCCTCGGAAACGTGGCGGCCCTCACGGAAGCGTATCGGGCGGCCGAGGCGAGCGGTGACGTCGAGGCCATGATCCCGGTGCTCGCGGCCTTCGGAATCACCCGTGTCCGGGCCACGGAAGAGCTGCTGCGCGAGGCCATGCGCTACCCCCATCAGGGCGTTCGCGACGCCGCCGCGGTCGCGCTCACGGGCGTCCTCGGTCGGGGCGTATCCGCTGATACGCTCGACGCGGGCTCACGCCCCCGCTCACCGCGTGCCGGGGTGCCGGAGGGGGCCGACCCCGGCCGTATCGATTGGGCCTTCCTCGCGGAGGTGGGTGCGGCACCGAGGTTGGTGCTGGAGACAGAAGAGGGCAGGGTGGTCGTCCGCCTGTCGACACTCGACGCGCCGCACACGGTGCAGACCATCGTGCGCCTCGCCGAGGCCGGGCTGTACGACGACGTCGCCTTCCACCGGGTCGTTTCGAACTTCGTGGCGCAGGGCGGGGACTTCGCTCGGGGCGACGGGAACGGGGGCCCCGGCTACGCGATCACGAGCGAGTTCACGCTCATCACCTTCGAACGCGGCGTCATCGGTATGGCCAGCGCGGGCAAGGACACGGAAGGGTCGCAGTTCTTCATCAACCATGTGGCCACCCCGCACCTCGACGGCCGCTACACGGCGTTCGGGGTCGTGGTCGAGGGCATGGACGTGGTCGACGCTCTCCTCCCCGGCAGTCGGATCGTCGGCGCGCATATCGAGCGTAGCCGTTGAGCGAACCACGAGAGGCCATCACGGGGTGGGCCCGGTGGGCCGCACCCCTGTCTTCGGTCGGGCCCGGACTCCAGGCCATGGCGGCCGGCGCCCTGTCGTTTTCGGCCATGGCGGCGCTCGCAAAAGTGGCGGGCACCCGGGTCCCGCTGTTCGAGATCGTGCTGGCCCGCTCGGTGGTGGTCGCGGCCATCGCCGGCCCGCTGCTCCTGCGCGCCCGCACACCTCTGCTCGGTCACGAACCCCGATGGCTTCTCCTGCGGGGGGTTCTCGGCTTCGGAGCGCTGACCTGCTTCTACTTTGCGGTCATCCACCTGCCGCTGGCGGACGCGACAGTCATCCACTTCATGAATCCGGTCTTCACCGCCCTCGGCGCCGCCTTGTTGCTGGGCGAACACGTCGGCGTGCTCGAAGGGCTCCTGGTCCTCGGCAGCATGGGCGGCGTGGTCATGGTCGCGCGCCCCTCCTTCCTGTTCGGCGCGTCCGCCTCGCTCGATCCGTTCGCAGTCGGCGTCGGACTGCTCGGCGCGGTCCTCGCCGCCGGCGCGTACGTGACGGTACGGCGCCTCAAATCGGAAGCACCGATGCTCATCGTCTTCTGGTTCGCGATGGTCAGCATCGTCCTGGCCCTTCCGCTGGTGTGGCGTGACCCGGTCATGCCCACGCTTCCCATGCTTCTGGTCCTGCTGGGCGTTGGCCTGACCACGCACATCGGCCAGATCCTGATCACGTGGGGCTTCCGCCTGGAGCGCGCGGGCCGTGCCTCCGCCATCGGCTACCTGCAGATCGTCTTCGCTGCGGGGTGGGGGTGGTTCCTCTTCCGCGATGTGCCGGACGCATGGACGTGGGCCGGGGCTGCACTCATCGTTGGGTGCACGGTGCTGCTCAGTCGAGTCCACGCGGTCCGGTGACCCGAGTGGGGCGGCACCTTCCTCATCTCCATACCTCGGGGCATATATGACAACGGGTCCGACCGGTCGATCGATGAAGCCGTTTCTCATGGCGATGGCACTCTGGGGGGGCACCCACGCAGCCGGTGCCGCCGCCCAGGACCTGGTCCTGATCAACGCGAATGTCGTGAACGTCACCGATGGCTCGATTGTCGAAGGCGCCAGCGTGATCGTCCGTGGCGGTGTCATCACGTCGATCCGGTCTGGGGCGCCGCCCGCGACGCCCGGAGTTCGCACCGTCGACGTCGGGGGGATGTATGTCGCGCCCGGCCTGATGGACGCCCACGTCCACGTCCAGTCGGAAGATCAGGCGCGGCGGGCGCTCCTCTCGGGGGTGACGACCATGCGCGGCATGGGCGCCAGCCACTACGCGGACGTCGGACTCCGCGAGCTCGGGCGTGCCGGGCACGTGCAGATGCCGGAGTACCTGGCCGCCGGCTACCACGTCCGCCCGCCCGCCGCGGAGGAGTTCTTCCAGGATCATCCGGAACTGGGGGCGTACTTCGGCTCGGAGATCCGCGGCGTGGAGGCCGTACGGGCTATGACCCGGGCCATCGTCTCGCGCGGCGTGGACTTCGTGAAGACCAACGCCACGGAGCGAGCGGGCCTGCCGAACACGGATCCTCGCAAGCAGTTCTACACGGAGGGGGAACTGCGGGCGATCGTCGAGGTGGCCGAGGCGGCCGGGATCGGCGTGGCGGCGCACGCCCACGGTGACGCGGGCGGCAGGGCGGCGGTGTCGGCCGGGGTGAGGAGCATCGAGCACGGGACGTATCTGAGCGAAGCGACCCTGACCCTGATGCAGGAAAAGGGGACGTATCTGGTGCCGACCATCGCAATCGTGCGCGACCTCACGATTCCGGGGGGCGACTACGACAACGCGGTGCTCAACATCCGGGGGCGACACATGTTGCCCCGCGTGCAGGAAACCGTGCGGAACGCCCACCGGATCGGCGTCACGCTCGTGGCCGCCACGGACACGGGGTACGGGCCCAACAGCACCACCACGCTCGCGCACGAACTGCTCGAACTGGTCGACGTGGGGCTGACACCGCTGGAAGCGCTCAGGGCGGCGACCACCAACGCCGCCGCGCTGTTCGGCATGTCCGACCGGGTCGGCTCGCTGGACGAGGGCATGGAAGGCGACATGATCGTCCTGGAGCGTAATCCGCTGGAGAACATCGGGGTCGTGCAGGATGTCCTGATGGTCGTCAGCGACGGCGAGGTCATCGTCCAGCGAGGCGACTGGCCCGGGGAGCGTCCGATCTCGTAGGGCGCGACACAGAGCGCCCACACAGGCAGCGCGCCGCCCGGTCTGCCGCGACCACGTTGACCGCCCGCCAGCCGGGTCCGCCGCGGCCACGTTGACGGGCCCTGCCGCCGGGTCCGCCGCGGCCACGCGGGCGGAGCGCTGCGGGTCTTGCCGCCCCCCGGACCACCAGCCGGTTGCGTGGATCGCGGGGGCCTGCTAGAATTTTAGCACGATGCTAAAAAAATAGCACTGGAGGGGTGGTGAACGGAGCGAGAGTGGGGGCAGGCGGGGATCTCAGCCGGCGAGAGCGTCAGATCATGGATGTGATCTGGCAACAGGGCACGGCAACGGCGGCCGACGTGCTGGAAGCACTGCCGGACCCGCCGAGCTATTCGGCGGTCCGTGGGTCGCTTCGTGTCCTGGTCGAGAAGGGACACGTCGAGTACCGCCAGGACGGCCCCCGGTACGTGTACCACCCCACGACCCCGAGAGAGGAAGCCCGCGCTTCGGCGCTCAAACGGGTGCTCAACACCTTCTTCGACGACTCGCCCGAGAAGGTGATGGCCGCCTTGCTCGATCTGTCGTCGGGGTCGTTGTCGGACGACGAGTTGGCGCGGTTGGAGGATCGGATCCGGGAAGCCAGGGAGGAGGGACGATGATGACCGGCGCGGTGATGGTGGGGCTCAAGGGGATGGTCGCTCTGACGGCGGCGGGCGGCCTGGCCGCTCTCCTCCAACACGCGCCTGCGTCCAGGCGCCACATGGTGTGGGCGGGGGGGCTGGGGGCGTTGCTCCTGCTCCCGGTCCTCCAGTGGGGCGGGCCGAAGTGGGACGTGCGAGTGCCCGGGAGCCAGGCGGTGGCCCGGGCAGTGGCGACCGCTCCTTCCACGCGGCGGTCACCGACGGCGTCGGTAACCGTCGGTGGCTCGCGGGCGATGGACGCGGCGCTGCGAGGAACGGCGGCGCTGGGGTCTGCTCGTCAGGGCGAGGGGGGGCCGCGCACGACGCTACCCGCCTCGCCCACGGAGGGCGATCCTGCCGCGCCACGGACGCGCGACGTACGGACCCCCGGGGACACGGACGGGTCTGTCGGCGCGGCCGGCACGCCGCCGAGCGCCCCTGCTACCGGAGCGCAACGTGGCAGCCTTGCGAGCGAAATGCCGGCTGGCTCGCTCGCGACTGGAGCGCCGGCGGGTTCGCTCATGACACGAACGCTGTCGCGCGCGGTGGCGTCGGTGTTGGGGTGGCTCTGGCTGATCGGGATCGCCCTCCTGAGCATCCGTTTGGTCCGGAGCTACCGGGCTGCGTCCGTCCTCGCCCGTTCAGGGACGATGGCACGGCGAGCGGTTCAGGCGCGCGCGACCGAGCTGTCTCGCCACCTGGGTGCCGGTGCCACCGCCACTGTGCGCATCCACCCCTCGGTGGCCGTGCCCCTCGTGGTCGGGCTCCGTCGGCCGGTCATCCTCCTTCCGCGCGATGCTGAAAAATGGTCCCAGGCCACGCTGGACCACGTCCTGCTGCACGAGTTGGCCCACGTGGCCCGCCGTGATCCGTGGCTCCACGCCATGGCGGATGCGGCCCGTGCCCTGCACTGGCCCAACCCGTTGGCGTGGGCTGCCGTTCGCCGCCTCCGCCTCGAAAGCGAGCGCGCGTGCGACGACCGCGTCCTCGAGGCTGGACGCGCGCCGTCGCGGTATGCCGAGGACCTGCTCAGGGTAGCCCGCGCGCTCGGTGCCGCGCCCGCCCCGCCACGGGCGGCCGCCGCCATGGCCCGCACGCCGGATCTGGCCCGGCGGCTCGATGCGATCCTGGACGTGGATCGGGCGCGGCAGCCGGCGGGTCGACGGGCTCTCGCGGCCACGGGCGTGGTGATGCTCATCGCCGCGATCGGTCTCGGCGGGGCGACGCCGGCGCCGCCCTCCGCCGCGGCGGACACGGAGACGACTGAGAGTGGCTCGGTCGTCGTGGACGTACGCGTGCCGGGAGTGGCCGAGGTACCCGAGACAGCACCGCGGAGGGTGGCGGATCCGGTGGCCTCACTCCGAGAACCGCTTGCGCGGAGCCTGTCCGAGTCCGGGCCGTCGCCGTACGCCGAGCCGAGTGTGCCGACAGGGCCGGCTGGTCTACCGGGTACGACCGTTCGCCGTCAGGAATCCGCACTTCTGTGCGGATTCGTCGATCGGGACGGCGGTCGCTCGACGCGCATCCACATCGACGACGACCGCTTTGAAATCCAGATCGAGCAGCGTGACTGCCGGGTGGAGGTCGAGGCGCGCGGCGATATCCGCTTCTCCGACGACGATCGTAGCATCGTCGCTCTCGGTGACGATGCCTACTTCGAAATCGAGGAGCGCGACCGGACGCGCGAGCGGCGCGTGCGGATCCGCCCCGACGACGCAGGTGGGGTGGAGCGCCGGTGGTGGGTGGACGGTGAGCGCCGCGAGTGGGGAGCCGACGCGGATGCATGGCTTGCCACCGTGCTCCCGGTCCTGTTCCAGGAGACCACTTTCAACGCCCGCGCTCGTGTTCAGCGCATGCTGGACGAGGGCGGCGTCGACCGTGTGCTGGACGCGACCGAGACCATGCACTCCGGGGCCGTTGCGCGGCGATACGTTGAACTCGCCGTGGAGTTGGGGCGGGTTTCCGAGGCTCAGGCGATTCGCATCATGGGCATCGCCGGCCGGATGGAGGGCGACCACCACAAGGCCTCGCTTCTGAGCGCCATGGCCCGGGCGCACGGCCTTGGAACGCGGAGACTCCAGGAACCGTTCCTCGAGGCCGCGCTTTCGATCGGGGCGGATCACCACGTCCGCAATGTCCTGGAGGTGTTGCTCGACCAGCCCGGGCTGACCGACCCGCAGTGGGACGCCGTCGTGCGCGCAGCCGGGCGGATCGAGGCGGACCACCACACCGCCGCGCTCCTCAAGGGTGTCGTGGCGTCGGGCGGCCCGGGCGTGTCGGGTCGCGCCAGCTTCCTGGAGGCCCTTCGCTCGATCGATGCGGACCACCACCAACGGAACGTCCTGGAGGCCTTCCTCGATCAGGGCCGGGTGTCACCGGAAGAGATCAGCCAGATCCTTTCGCTCTCCGGTGAGATCGGAGCTGACCACCACCGTGCGTCCATCCTCCAACAGATCGCCGACCGGTACTCTTTGGACGGTGAGCCTTTGGACGCCTTCGTCCGCACCGCCCGCGGAATCGAAGCGGACCACCACCTTCGGTCGGTGGTCGAGAGGCTGTTGGGGAGGGATGAACTGTCTCCTGCCCAGGTGGACGCCGTCCTCGACATGGTCGAGCGCGTCGGAGCGGACCACCACCGGCTCGCCCTCCTGGAGCCGCTGGCTCAACGTCACGCGCTCACCGGTGCCCAACGCGAGCGGTATGTGTGGCTGGCCGAGCAGATGTCGCGGCGGAGAAGCGATCAGGCCTTGGCGGTCCTGGCCCGGACCAGCGGCTGAGGGCACGGATCGAACCCGCCACTGCCGCCTGACTCCGACACGCGATCGTCGCCTGGCTTGGGCGCTCCACCCACGTTGAGCACGGCGAAGCCTCGTCGTCTCCGGTAGCGCAGACTCGCACCATTTGACACTAAACAGTGTTACCTCCCGTAGGACTCCAGAGATTGACGTCCTGCGGGGGTGTGTTTACAGTGTTCACCATGTCAGATCAACGAGAAAAGATCCTTTCCTGCGCATGTGAGCTCTACCTGAACGACGGCCTCGACGGGTTTTCGATGCGAAAGCTCGCTCGCAGCGTCGGCGTCACCGCGCCCGCCCTGTACCGCCATTATGAGAGCAAGGAGCACGTGCTCATCGATGTGGTACGCGAGGCGTACCGGGAGTTCACGGGCTTCCTCTATCGAGCGTTGGAGGGCCGGACGCCCGAAGAGCGACTGGCCAAGGCCGGGGACGGCTATATCGAGTTCGGCCTCCGGCATCCGCGCTGGTACCGCATCGTGTTCACGGCCGCTGACCGTCTCGGGCTGGACGAACTCCCTGCTGACGTCGAAGCCCAGGGTTGCGCGATCCACCAGTTCTGGGTCGACCGCCTCCGCGAGTGCATGGATGCCGGGCTGCTGCGTCGGGGCGACCCCGCGGCGATCGGGATGACCATCTGGGCCCACTCCCACGGGCTCATCACCCTGTACCACAACGGGCACTTCCAGACCGACGAGGAGGGGTTCTGCTCCTTGTGCGATGCCTCGTGGCAGCGGCTGCTGGAGGGGGTCGCAACCGACGAGTACATCGGGGATCTGAAGCGGCGCGACTTCGCGTCGGTCACCGCGGGTTCGACCTGAACCATGTCTACAGTGCATTTCAGAGGACGATAGACGGGATGACGATGATACGAATGGCTCGCTCCTTGTTCGGGCTGGGCTCCTGGAGACGGGCACTGATCCTGGCGGGGGCCGTCGCGCTGACGTTGCTGTTCGCCTCGGCCGGACTGGTGTCGGGACAAAACGTGCGCACCCTCGGCCTCGACGAGGCCGTACGGACCGCGCTCGACCGCAGTCGCGATGTCCGTTCGGCCCATCTCGGCCTGGAGGAGGCGAACGAGCGCGTCTCGGAGGCCTGGAGCAACGTGTACCCCTCGCTGGACTTCAACGCGAGCTACACGCGCAATCTCTCGCCCGCCGTGAACTTCCTTCCGGCGGCGATCTTCGATCCGACCGCCGGCCCGGACGACTTCATCCCGGTTCAGTTCGGTGCGGACAACCAATGGACCACGACCATCTCGCTGGAGCAGCCGCTGTTTTCGGCGGGCGCGTTCATCGGGGTCGGCGCGGCTGGCCGCTTCCAGACGCTGCAGGAAGAAGTGGTCCGTGGGCTGACGCAGAGCGTGGTGACACGCGTTCGCTCCGGCTACTACGGGCTCCTGCTGGCCCAGGAGCAAGCGCGGCTGACGGAGAACTCGCTGGAGCGGGTCCGTAAGACGCTGAAGGAGACGACCGCTCTGAACAAAGCGGGGCTGACGTCCGACTATGACGTGCTCCGCCTGGAGGTCGAGGCAGCCAATCTCGAACCGAACCTCCGTCGGGCGGAGAACGCGGTGCGCCAGGCTCGCCGCGATCTGGCGGTGGAGTTGGATCTACCGCCGGGTGAAGAAGTCCGGGTGGAGGGCTCGCTGGCATCCATCAACCTGCAGGACCCATCCGACAACACGCCCGCCAACCGGGAAATCCTGTCGTTCATCGGGTTCAGGGGCGTCGGGATGGAGGTGGTCGACGAGGCCGTCGGCATGGCCACCGAACTGCGATCCGACCTCCGTCAGTTGGAGTTGACCGAGTCGCTTCGCAAGACGGAGATGCGGTTGGAGCAAGTCGAGTATCTCCCGCGCGTCTCGCTCTTCGGCACCTACTTGATTTCGGCGCAGGACAACGGGAGCCCGAGCTTCTTCGGTCGGGGCGATGGCCAGCGCGCGTACTCTCGCAACGTCGGTGTTCAGGTGACCGTGCCGATCTTCCAAGGCTTTCGACGCGACGCACGTATCGATCAGAAGCGCGCGGTCCTCCGTCAGGCCGAGACACAGACGCGTCTCGCCACCGATCAGGCCCGGAGTCAGGTGCGCACGCTGTTGGAACAGGCCGAAGAAGCGCTCTTGCGGGCGCGGGGCCAGTCGCTGGCCGTTCGGCAGGCCAGCCGGGGCTTTGCGATCGCCCGGGCGCAGTACAGCGAAGGGCTCGGGAGTCAGTTGGAGGTGACGGACGCCGAGGTGGCGCTCCGACAGAGTGAGTTCAACTACGCGCAGGCGGTCTACGACTATCTGATCGCTCGCGCCCAACTCGATGAGGCCACAGGGCGGGTCCCGATGGTCGATGTCGATACGGACGGGATGGGAGCATGAAGACCAATACGGTAAGGAGCATCATGGGACGGCAGTCGAGATATCGGGTGGGTGTACTGGGCTTGGCGCTACTGGCGTCCGCGTGCGGCGGACCGACCGAGGACGCCGGCGCGGGGGACGGTGTCCCTGAAGCCGAGGCAGGTGCTCCGGCAGCCTTTGCGCGCATTATCAACGTGGAGGTGAGGCCGGTCGAAACGCGCGCTTTCGCCGAGCAGATCCGTCTGACGGGCGTCGTCTGGGCCAGCCGGGATGTTCAGGTATCCGCGGAGGAGACCGGCGTCATCCGTGAGATCGTCGTGGACCGTGGTCGCCGCGTGTCGGCAGGTCAGCCGCTGTTCCGGATCGACTCCAGCGTGCTTCGGGCACAGGTGGCCCAGGCACGCGCGCAGGCCGACTTGGCCGAGCAGACCTGGGAACGCCGGCGCCGCCTCTACGAGCAGGATCAGGTCGGCTCCGAGCTCGCGTACCTGGAGGCGCGGTCCATGGCCCAGCAGACGGCCGCCAACCTCCAGTCGTTGGAGGCGCGGTTGGCTCGCACGACCATCCGCGCGCCCTTCGCAGGCATCATGGACGAGCGCATGGTGGAGCTCGGCACTCTGGTATCGTCCGGACAGGTGGTGGCTCGCATCGTCGACCTGAGCACGGTCAAGGTGGTTGCGGGTGTCCCGGAGCGGTACGCGGCCGACGTTCGCCCGGGCGGGGAGGCGACCGTCCTCTTCGACGTGCTGACGGGCGAGGAGTACCCGACGACCATCCACTACGTGGGGTCGACAGTGAATCCGCAGACTCGATCATTCCCCATCGAAATCCGGATGGGGAACCCGGGCGGTCTGGTCAAGCCGGAGATGGTATCGAACATCCTGGTGAAGCGGAACTCGCTCACGGAGGCCGTCGTGGTCCCGCAGGACGCGCTCGTTCGAGTCGAAGAAGGCTACGTGGTCTTCGTCGCGGAGGAGTCGGCTGCAGGTCCTGTGGCGAGGGTGCGCCCGGTGGTTCTCGGTGCGCGTCAGAACGACGAAGTGGTGATCGAGGCGGGGCTCGACCCGGCCGATCGACTGATCGTGGTTGGACAGAAGTCCGTTGCGGATGGTGATCGCATCAACGTGGTAGTCAACTGACGACTTCGAAGACCGGGCGCGGGCGCGCTCAGAGGCGAATCAAATGAGCGGTACAGAACGGAACGGAAGTGCCCCCGACGGGCCCCCCGACGACGGTGGGAAGCGGCGGTACAGAGAGTTCGGGCCCACGAGCTTTGCGATCGCCCACAAGACCAGCGTGGTGATGTTGTTGGTGATCATCACCCTGCTCGGACTCGTCTCCTACCGGGCGACCCCCAAGGAGTCGTTCCCGGAATTGGCCATCCCGATCATCGCGGTCAACACGATCTACCCGGGCGTATCTCCGGCGGACGTGGAGACGCAGATCACGAGGGTGATCGAGGAAGACCTCAGCACCATCAGCGACATCAAGGAGCTGACGTCGACCTCCGTGGAGGGGTACTCGAGCATCGTGGCTGAGTTCGCCCCGTCCGTGAACCTCGACGACGCGCTCGCGAAGGTCCGCGAGAAGGTCGATCTCGCGAAGCCGGATCTACCGGATGACGCCGAAGAGCCGACGATCGTCGAGTTCAACTTCTCCGAGATCCCGATCCTTCAAGTCAACCTGTCCGGTGAGTACGGGCTGGTGCGGCTCAAGGAACTGGGTGAGGAGCTACAGGACCGCCTCGAGCAGATTCCCGCCGTCCTGCGTGCCGATCTGCGCGGTGGTCTCGAGCGCGAGGTCAGCGTCGACGTCGACCTGACCAAGATGCAGTACTACGGGCTGTCGCTCACCGACATCGTAGACGCGATCCGGGACGAGAACGTGAACATTCCCGGGGGTTCGATCGATGTGGGGGACTCGAAGTATCTGCTCCGCGTCGACGGTGAGTTCGATGATCCCGCCGTCATTGGCGACCTGGTCGTGAAGGTGCGGGAGGGGCGGCCCGTGTACGTGCGTGACGTCGCCTCGGTCGACTTCGGCTTCGCGGAGCGGGACAGCTACGCCCGGATGAACGGCGACGCAGTGGTCACCCTCGACGTCATCAAGCGCGCGGGGGCCAACATCATCGCGACATCGGCGTTGGTGAATGAGGTGCTCGCGGACATGGAGCCGCTTCTTCCGAAGACGACTCGGGTCGAGATCACCTCGGACCAGACCGAGCAGATCGAGGACATGGTGTCGAGTCTCGAGAACAACATCATCTCTGGGCTCGTCCTCATCGTCGGAGTGCTGCTGTTCTTCCTCGGCCTGGCCAACTCGATGTTCGTGGCCGTGTCGATCCCATCTTCGATGTTTCTGTCGTTCATCGTCCTGAAGTTGCTCGGCGTCTCGATGAACATGGTGGTGTTGTTCAGCCTGATTCTGGCGCTGGGCATGCTGGTCGACAACGCGATCGTCGTGGTGGAAAACATCTACCGGTTCCTCGAAGAGGGCTGGGACAGGGAGACGGCGGCGCGGAAGGCCACGGGCGAGGTCGCGGTGCCGATCATTGCCGCGACGGCCACGACGCTCGCGGCGTTCGCTCCTTTGCTGTTCTGGCCGGGAGAGGTCGGGGAGTTCATGGGCTATATGCCCAAGACGCTGATGGTCACGCTGACCAGTTCGCTGTTCGTGGCGCTCATCATCGTCCCGACGCTGTGCGCCATGTTCATGAAGCTCGATGGCACGCCGTCGCGCCCGATGACCCGCGCCATGCGCTGGACCTTGATCGGGGTGGCGGCGCTGACGCTTCTGATCGTCGCGGGCCTGAACCCACTGACTGCGGTCCTACTGGCGGCGACGGGAGCCATTCTGTGGTTCCTCCACACCCGGCTGTTCGAGCGCGCGGGCCGCGCGTTCCAGGACCGCACGCTGCCGGCCGTGGTCGATCGTACCTACGAGCCGACCCTCCGGTGGGCGCTGGGTCATCGCGCCGTGCTGCTGGCCATGACGGTGGTCGCGTTCATCGGCACGTTCATGCTGTTCGGCGCCTTCAATGCCGGAATCGAGTACTTCCCGGAGTCGATGCCGCCGGCTCAGTTGATCGTGGACGTCGAGGCACCGGTCGGGACTCGGGCGGAGGTCACCGACTCGGTCGTCCGGCGGATCGAGCGGGCGCTTCCGTCCTTCGAGGGCACGCAGGACTGGGAATCGGTGGTGGCTGTAGCGGGGGGTGGCGGGGGTGGCGGTAACCCGATGGGCGGCGGTCCGGGCGGCCCGGAGGCTGGTCGCGTCACGATCTCCCTGATCGACTTCCAGGACCGTTCGGCGGACGCCTTCACTACGCTGGCCACCATGCAGGCGAGCCTCGGCAGCGACATCGCGGGCGCCGAAGTGACGGTCGACAAGCCGGCAGAGGGTCCCGCCCAGGGCGCCCCGGTCAGCATCGAGATCGTCGGTGAGGATCCCGACGTCCTCGAGGAGCTGTCCGATCGTGTTCTGTCCGTACTGCGCGCCGCGCCGGTCTACGCCCGACTCGTCGGTCTGGAGAGTGATCTCGACGCGGCACGGCCGGAACTGTCGATCCGTGTGGACCGTGAAAAGGCGGCGCTCTACGACCTCAACACCATGAAGGTCGGGCAGGCCATCCGTGGCGCGATCAACGGGATCGAGGCCGCGAAGTACCGCACCGGGAACGACGAATACGACATCGTGGTCCGACTGGACCAGCGCTACCGCCAGGAGCTCGAAGGACTGCGCGACCTGGCCGTCATGGCCGAGGGGGGCATTCAGGTGCCGCTCGTCTCAGTCGCCGATTGGAGCGTCGAGGACGGGTACGGCTCGATCAAGCGGAAGGACCAGGAGCGGATGGCCACCATCAGCGCCGACGTGGCGGCTGGCATCAACTCGAATGCGGTCCTGGCCGAGGTTCAAGCCACCCTGGTCGACTTTCAGAATGGTCTGCCGCCCGGCTACAAGATGCAGTACGCAGGGCAGTCGCAGGACCAGGCCGAAGCGCAGGCGTTCCTGGGCGGCGCGTTCCTCACGGCGTTGCTGTTGATCGGGTTCATTCTGATCAGCCAGTTCAACTCGGTCGTGAAGCCGGTCATCATCCTGACCAGCGTCATCATGTCGACGATGGGCGTCCTGCTCGGGTTGATGATCTTCCGGATGCCGTTCGGAATCATCAACACGGGTGTCGGCATCATTTCACTCGCTGGCATCGTGGTGAACAACGCCATCATCCTCATCGATTACATCGACGTGTTGCGAGAGCGCGACGGAATGAATCGGCGCGAAGCTCTGATTCAGGGCGGCAAGACGCGTTTCCGCCCGGTGGTCCTGACGGCGATGACCACGGCGCTCGGGCTGGTCCCGCTGTCGATTGGAATGAACTTCGACTTCTTCGGTCTGTACGGTTCGTTGAACCCCGAGCTGTACTGGGGTGGAGAGCAGGCGGCGTGGTGGGGGCCGATGGCCGTGGCCATCATCGCGGGCATCCTGTTCGCGACCTTCCTGACGCTCGTGCTGGTGCCGGTCATGTATTCGCTGGTGGACGATGCGACGGCCTTCTTCAAGAAATACTACGTGGCCCATGACGACGAAGACGAAGAGCGTACGGCCGAGGCGCCGGCGTACGAGGCGCCGCCGGCACCCGTCCGCGTGCCCGAGCCGGCCGGCGTGTCGCGTTCGAGGAGCGACGGGGGAGGCTTCGGCCTCGCGCCGGAGCGAGGTTGACATTTGAGGGCTCGTACATCTCTGGCTGGACTGTGCGCCGCGGTGGTTCTCGCCGCGGCGCCGGTCTTCGGCCAGGACGCTGGACGCGGGGGACGTACCGACGCCCTGCATGTGTTCTTCGAGTGCTCGGGGGGCTTTGGCGGCGGTTGTGATCAGCGTCAGTTCCGCACCGATATCGGCTGGGTCAACTGGATGCGGGACCGGCAGGACGCCGAGGTCCATGTCATCGTCACCACACAGCGGACCGGCAGTGGGGGTGCCCAGTACAGCTTGGACTTCATCGGGCTGGGGGACCTCGCCGCCTTCGAGGACCGGCTGTCGTACACGTCGCTCGGAACGGACGTGCGGGACGAGACCGTCAGGGGGGTTGGCCAGATTCTCGCCGTCGGGCTCGCCCGCTTCTCGCTTCTGGCGGGCGCACCGACCCGTCTCGAGGTTGGAAGCGCCGATGCGGCGGACGCGACGGATCGCCTCGTGACCGCCGAGGAAGTGGACGACCCGTGGGACTTCTGGGTCTTCGAGGTCAACGTCGGAGCGGACTTCGAGGGGGAGTCGACCCGAAAGGAGCGGAGCTTCCGGAGTGGACTGGATGCATCACGCATCACCGAGGCCTGGAAGCTGGAGTTCGAAGCGGACGCCAGCTTCTCGCGTGACGAAATCCAGCTCTCCGATACGACCATCATCGACAGTCGCCGACGATGGGATACGGATGTGTCCGCCGTCTACGCCCTGGCCAGCCACTGGTCCACGGGAGTCGAAGCGCGCGCGGGCGCCGCGACCGCTACGAACCAGGACTTTTCGGCGTCCATTCTTCCCACGCTCGAGTTCTCCGTCTGGCCCTATGAGGAGTCTCCGCGGCGGCGCCTGCGTGCTCAATACCGAGTCGGTCTGCGCCACTTCAACTACGAAGAGACCACCGTCTTCGGCTTCGATCGTGAGACCCGTGGCGTGCAGGAACTCGAGCTGTCCATCAACCAGCGACAGCCTTGGGGCTCGGTGTTTGCCAACGTCGAGGGCTCCCACTACCTCCACGATCTCGACAAGTACCGCGTGAGCTCGGGCGGCTTCCTCTCGTTCCGTGTGATCCGAGGGCTGAACCTCCGTGTGAACGGCCGGGTCTCGTGGATTCGCGACCAACTCTTCCTGGCCGCGGGCGGCGTCAGCGACGAGGAGATCCTCCTTCAGCGCCGCCGGTTGGCGTCGAACTTCGACTGGGATCTGGGTGTCGGGCTCTCGTTCCAGTTCGGCTCCATCTACAACAACGTCGTGAATAACCGGTTTTAGGGCGACTCCGGATAGGTGAGCCTCCCTGGTCCAGCGCCGGCGCTTCGGCTGCGCCCGCCGCTGGGGGGGCACGGTCGGCGCACGCCGAGCCAGTCGCCACGCGACGGATCGGTAACGGTCCCGTCACGCCACTTGCCCCCGGACGACGGTGGTGGAAACGTGGTGGTACATGTTCAACCATCCGACCGCTCCATTCGGTTCCGCCGACTCGCTTCAAGAGTTCGTGCGTCGCGCCGGCGAAACGCCGGTTCCGTCCCCGAGTGAGGCCGACCGTCTGGCCGAGGCTGCGGCAAACGGTGACGATTCGGCCGAGCGCCAACTCGTTGCCGCCTACGCCCGCATCGTCGTGGACGAGGCGATCCGCTACCGAAGCGACGGCGCGAGGATGCGTGATCTCGTCCCGGACGGGGTGGCGGCCCTGTCTGCCGCCGCGCGAGGCTACACGCCGCGGGCCGACGATACGTTCGCGCGCTTTGCGCGGTCGGCCATCCGCGAAGCCATGGGGCGACGTTTCGCCGCCAACTGATCCGGGTGGGTCCGCCGTTCCGATAGCGGGGCTGACTCGGTGGTGACGACGATCCTCGATCCCGGCCTGAGCGGCCTGGCCACGGTCGTCGGGGCCATGGTGTTCCTCTGGATCGTCAGCGTCGTTCGTCGAGATGCGTCGATCGTGGACCCGTTCTGGGCGCCTGGATTCGCTCTGGTCTGCGGGGTCTACGTCGTGCGACTCGGAGGTACGAACCGGGGGCTGTTGGTGTTGACCATCGTGGTGTTGTGGGCTCTCCGACTCGGCGCTCACCTCTGGTCCCGTAACCGACGCGAGGGTGAGGACCCCCGGTATGCCGCTTGGCGCGAGGAGCATGGCGCGCGGTTCTGGTGGGTCAGCCTCTTCACGGTCTTCCTCCTCCAGGCCCTGATCCTCTGGGTCGTTTCTGCCCCCCTCCTCGGTGCCGCGGCGGGACGGAGTCCCCTCGGCGTGCTCGACGGGATCGGCGCCGCCGTCGCGGCGTTCGGCCTCCTCTTCGAGTCCGTGGCGGACCATCAGCTCCGCGAGTTTCGGGCACGGCCCGACACGTCCGGGATCGTCTTGGACGAAGGCCTGTGGCGGTACTCCCGACACCCGAACTACTTCGGGAATGCGGTGCTCTGGTGGGGACTCTGGCTCATCGCGGTGGCGGCGGGTGCCACGTGGACGGTTGTGGGTCCTCTCCTGATGACGTTCCTTCTCCTGCGCGTATCGGGGGTCTCGCTCCTCGAACGGCGTTTGCGCGCCCACCGGCCCGGGTACGAAGACTATGTGCGCCGCACGTCGGCGTTCGTCCCCCTTCCGCCGCGTGCCTGACGTCCACCTCCTACGTCGGCCCATGGACACAGCCCCCAGGCCGGAGCACGATCCCGCGATTGGCGCGCTCGGTCAGACTATCGGTCCAGCCATCATGAAGAGCATGGTGCCCCGTCTCGGGCGTGCGCTGGTTCCTATCGTCATCGCCTGGATCGTGGGCTGGCTGCAGATCGCTCGAGGCGCACCGGGGTCCGCGGCAGTCCTGCTGTTTGGCGCGCCGATCGCGATCGGGCTGCTTCTCGTGCTTAGCACGTCCATCGTCCGCAACGCGTTCGGACGGCCCCTTCGGCCCTGGATGGCCGTGGCGCCGCTCGGTGGCGTCGTGCCGATCGTCTTCGGCTTGTACGTTCTCGGGTGGATGGGTCTACGGGAGACGGCGGCCGGGGGCTCAGGCGTCGAGATCGGGATCGGTCTCGCGATGGTCGTACTGGGTGGGTGGATTCTGCGGGCGGTGATGAATGTGATCGAGTTGCAACAGTTGGCGCGGGTGATGGTGGCCCCTACGAGCGCCGAGCGGGGAGAGCGATGAGCCGCGGTCGTCGGGTGGCCTTCACGGTGGTGGGGTACGCCGTCCTCTCGGTGGCTCTCATTCCGGTGTTTCGGGGCGTGCGTAGCCTGCTTCTTCTCCCGCCGCTCTTCATGACCCTCGCCCTCGGCCTCCTGGCCCTGGGGCTCCCGGTCGCTCTACTGGTCGCCTGGCGGTACCCGGACGTCGGATCGCCGCCCGATGAGTGAGAGGGCCGCTCCGCTCACCGACTCCCTACGAGACACATCCGTCGGCGGGTTGGCGGGAGGGGCCGTCCGCGTTTCCGAAGACCATGACCCAGTAGAACCCGTAGGCGCTCCCCTCCCGATCGGCTCGCGCGATCCCGACATGGCGCGCCCGTTCGCTGCGGATGTTACGGAGATGGGGCGGCGACTCCTCCCATCCCTCGAAGGTCGCCCTGGCGGAGGACCGACCGGCCGCCGTGTTCTCGGCCACGAACACCCACGGGTACGCCGCAGCCGCCGCCCGATCCGCGGGAAGCGAAGCATCGGAGCCCTCGTGACCCGAGAAGCCGCCACGGGCCATGTCGTTCACGTGCCGCCGCGCGGCTTCTTGCAGACGGGTATCGACCTCGAGCGCGGGAAGCGGTGCGTCTCGACGCGCTTCGTTCACGAGCTCCAACATCTCCCGGATGGGCGTGTCTCGGCACTCGCTCGAAGCCGGTCTCGCGCCTTTTGCGGCTGGGGGAGCGACCGGACCACACGCGGCCAGGACCACGATACCGACGGCGGGAAGTGCGATGCGCGACCGACCCCGGCACCGTCGCGGTCGGGCTGAGCCCATGGGGTCGATCCTCCTGTATGCGGCCTTCGTTCTGTCTGGCATGGCCGGACTCGTCTACGAGGTGGTGTGGGCGCGGTACCTGGGTCTGCTCGTGGGAAGCAGTGCCCTCTCCCAGGTTCTGGTGCTGGTTGTCTACCTGGGCGGCATGGGCCTGGGTTCCCTCCTGGTCGCACGCCGCTCCCGCGAGATCGGTCGGCCTCTGGTGGCGTACGCGACGCTCGAGTTCGCGTCCGGCCTCTTGGGGCTGGTCTTCCACACGCTCTTTGTCGTCGTCACCGATCTGACCTACGACGGGCTCTTCGGGCTCGATTGGCTGGGGCCGTCCGGCGGCGCCGCCCTGAGGTGGGGTGTCGCGTCGCTCCTCGTTCTCCCCCACGCCTTGTTGTTGGGGGCAACGTTTCCGCTGATGGTAGCGGGCGTCATCCGAATGCAACGGGCCCGACCCGGGGAGGGGGTGGCAACCGTATATCTCGCGAACGCGATCGGTGGGGCGGCGGGCGTTCTGCTCGCCGGCTTCGTTCTCATCGAGTGGGTAGGACTTCCCGGAACCGCTCGGGCCGCCGGACTGATCAACCTGTTGGTCTTCCTCCTCGTCATGGTCGCCCCCGGCGCCCGGTCGCCCGCGGCACCGTGGAGCGGACCGCGCTCCCGGTCGTCGGAACGGGGGACCAGCGGCACGCCGGTCGGTCGAGCCATGCCGAAGTTGATGCTGTTCGTCGCGTTCGCCTCGGCGGCGGCGTCCTTTGGCTACGAGATCGCGTGGGTGCGCATGCTCGCCCTGCTCATGGGCGCGGCGACGCACGCGTTCGAAATCATGCTCTCGGCGTTCGTGCTGGGGCTCGGCCTGGGCGCGTGGTTCGTGCGCGGCATCCTCGATCGAACGGACTCGCCCACGCGGCTGCTCGGCGGAATTCAGTGGATGATGGCGGTGGCGGCGCTCGCCACCGTGCCGATCTACATTCTCTCGTTCGAGGCGATGGCGGGGCTGGTACCGAGCGCGACCGCCTCGGATGGGGGCTATCTATACCTGAACGCGGGCCGGTACGCCCTTTCCCTCATCGTCATGCTGCCCGCGACGTTTCTAGCGGGTATGGCGCTCCCCGCCATCACAAGCGCGCTCCTCCACTCGGGATCTTCGGAGCGCGCCATCGGCCACGTCTATGCCTGGAACACGTTCGGGTCGGTGACGGGGGCTGCCCTGTCCGGCCTGGTCCTGCTGCCGGTCCTGGGTGCAAAGGGACTCCTCGTCGGGGCGGCGGGCATCGACATGGCCCTCGGAATTGTGCTCTTGAGCGTAGCCGCGGGACGAGACGGCGTGGCGCGGGTGGCCCCCGTCCTGGCCGGCATCGTCGGACTGTTCGGTATGCTCGTCATCGGCGTGGGTGTCCCGCTGGACCGTGTCGTGCTCACCGGTGGGGTCTTCCGGTACGGAGCGGTGCCGGCCCCCGGGACGCGGGAGATCGTCTACTATCGCGACGCTCCTACCGCCACGGTTGCGGTCCACCGTATTCTCGACGGCGGCCTTCTGGTCCTGACGACGAACGGGAAGCCGGACGCGTCCCTCGAGCCGAGGTGGCTGCTCGACCGGCGCGACACGCTGTCCGAAGTGCCGGTTCCCGCGCTGAGCGACGCCGGGACCCAGCTCTTCGCGCCCCTCGTTGGTCTGGCCCATCGCCCGGACGCCGCCCGAGTCCTGAACATCGGCCATGGTTCGGGCATGTCGGCGGCGGCCTTGCTCGCCAGCACGAACATCGAGGAGTTGACGACCGTGGAGATTGAGCGGGCGGTGGTCGAGGCGTCTCGCTCGTTTTTCCCTGCCAATGCCGCGGCGTTTTCGGATGCACGGGCGCGTTGGGTGTTCGAGGACGCCAAGTCGTACCTCGCGCGAACACGTGGTCCGCTCGACCTCTTGTTCTCCGAGCCATCCAATCCCTGGGTGACCGGCGCGTCGAGCCTGTTCACGAAGGAGTTCTACCAGCGAGCTCGTGGAAGCCTCCGCCAGGGCGGGATCATTGTCCAGTGGTTGCAGCTCTACGAACTGGACGATCGCCTTTTCCTGACCGTGCTCTCCGCCTTGTCGCGAGAGTTTCCCTGGTACCGCGGGTATCTCGTGGGTGACGGCGATATCGTGGTCGTCGCCTCGGCTGACGGTCCGGTGCCGGACCCCGACTGGTCGGTGTTCCGCCTTCCAGCGATCGAGGCCGCGGTCTTCGTCGACGTACCCCCCTTCCATCCGCAACACGGTCGCGCGCTCGAACTGTTCGATCAGACGACGATGGAGCCGCTCGTGTCGGCCGCGGCGCCCAACTCGGACTTCCATCCGATTCTCGATCTCGGCGCCGAGCGGGCTCGATTCGCCAGGACGGGCGCGGACGGCTTCGCGTCTCTAGGCACGGCTCGAGTCGACCTGTGGAGGACCCGAGCCGGAATTCGGCGGGAGCGGCCCGACCGATATCACATCCCGCCGGCCCGTGGGCTGGCGCCGCTCGTGCGACAGGAGCGTGCCGCCTGGCTCGCGGCACGGAGCGCCGGAGCCGGGGGCGTTGGGGCCCGGAGCACCGGCGCCGCGGGCGACACGGTGCCGTCCGCCTTTCCGGAGTGGTCGCAGGTGGCCGACGAGGTCGACGCGTTCCTGCGTACCCTCGACTCGGAGGGACCGCCGGAGGACTGGAGGGAGTGGGCGCGGACCTTCGAGACGGTCGAGGCCTACCTACACGCCGGAACCGCGGGTTGGGCCGACTCGACGTTCTATCAGCGGGTACGCTCGTATCTTGCGCGGACGAGCACCCCGGACCTCGCGGCCGCTGTCGTTGACTTCATGGAGGGTGTAGCCGTCTGGGATTTCGTCGTCGTGGCCGGGGCGGCGGACCGTCTTCTCGCTCCGGCGGACTCGGAGGAGGTCTGGCTCTCTGCGGGCACCCTGCTCGATGGGTCGGCGCTCGCCTACCTCTCGGTCGGGCGTACCGACGACGCGCTCGGAGTGCTCTCCCGGTTGAGCGAGCGGACGGGCCGGAGCCCGGACAACCTCCGCACCGGCCTCCTCACGGCCTGGATCACGGAGGCCGCGAGCGAGAGACGGTCGCCTTAGGAGGCGTTGGAGCGTGGCGTCGTCGGCCGACCGGGTCACGGCAACGGCTACTCCGGCGGGAAGGACGTACCGCAGAACTTGCAGAAGCGCGCGGCCGGGTTGCTCTCGACGTGCTCGCAGCCGATGCAGGCCCGGGCCATCGTGGGTAGCTCCGGGGCGCCTGGCGGCGCCCTTGTGGCGTTGCCCGGGGCGCCCGCCGCCGCCATCGCGGCGTTGTCGAGAGCGGGCCCAAGGCTCGGGGGAGCCGCCCCGCTGCTCACGGGCGCCCCAGCGCCGCCACCCGGCGCCGCGGGCGGCAGTCCCTGACGGCTCAGCTCCACCGTGACGATTCCCGTTGGGACCGCAATGATGGCATAGCCCATGATCATCACCACGGCCGCCAGCGCCTGCCCGACGGACGATGTCGGTGCGATATCACCATACCCCACCGTAGTGAGCGTGACGATGGCCCAGTACATCCCCTTGGGAATGGACGTGAATCCGGCTTCCGGCCCCTCCACGAGGTACATCATCGCGCCCACTACCACGACGATACTGACGACCGAGATCATGAAGACCGTGATCTTGAAGCGTGCGGAGCGGAGGGCCGCCCCGAGCACGTTCGCCTCACCGACGAACTGCGCCAGCTTGAGAATCCGGAAGACCCGTACGACCCGGAGGATCCTGACGACGGCCAGGACCTGGCCTCCGGGGAAGAGCGCGCTCAGATACGACGGAAGCACGGCGAGCAGATCGACGACGCCAAAGAAGCTGCGCGCATAGGTCGCGGGCTTCTGCACGCTCCACATTCGGGCGGCGTACTCCACCGTGAAGAGGACGGTGAACACCCACTCCGCGATCCGGAGCTCCGCGCCGTATTCGAGTCGCACGCTGCGCACACTCTCCAACATGACCGCGGCCACGCTCGACAGAATCGCAATCAACAGGAGAACGTCGAAGGCCTTTCCTGCCGGCGAGTCGTGCTCGAAAATGATGTGGAATAGCCGTGCTCGGGCGGACCCGGGCGGACCTGCGGGGCGGAACGGGTTCGGTGGCGGGGGCGCTTTCTTGATGGTGTTCACACCGGCATGATGGGGACGAGCCCGGGTCGTGTCACGGTCGGAGGACTCGATGGCGATATCGGTATGGGCCTACGGTACCAGGTCGGCCCGGTACGACATCGCGAACTCGATGAACTTCGACACCTCGGTCATGTCCTGACCCACGAACGCGATCGTGTGGGCGTCCACCCGTTCGACGCCGGGCAGGTACGCCATGAGTTCGGCCGGCTGGTAGTTCTTGTAGGTGAGCTCAAGCCGGATCGGACCCTGCAGTGTCATCGGCCGGAAGTCTCCGACCCGGGCCAGCGCGGCGCGCACCTTGTCGCCAATCAGGCGCCGACCCGCGGCGGGTGTCATGGTGCGGGCACTGTGGAAGCCCAGGCTCCACTTCACCACGGCCGTCTCCATGGGCCCGATGATCCGAAGCGCTTCTTCGGCAATCGCGTCGTCGCCGGAGATCATCACGACGGGTACCCCGAAGTCCCCGGCGATGGCCGCGTTCACTCCCGCCTCGGGCATCTCGACGCCGTTGATCGTCAACCCCGCCAGCGTGGCGCTCGACATCGTATGCGCACGCACGCCACGGGTGTTCCCGGTCGAGCTATGGTACCCGAGGAAGATGGCGGCATCGAACCGTCGGTCGATCCCCTCCATCATCATCAGGGGGCGGGGCCACGCCCGGATGACCTGTACATCGTCGGGCAGGCGGTCGATCAGGAGGTTCTCGCCATTTCCGTGGGAGTCGCTGACGAGGATCTCGACGGCACCCGCCTCACGCGCCGCCGCGATGGCGGCCAGGACCTCGTCCGTCATGAATTCCCGGAAGCGGCCGTACTCGAAGCCGGACGGCCCGAGCTGATCGCCCGTGACCGCGCCGGTCACCCCCTCCATGTCCGCGGAGATGTACACCCGGAGCCCGTCGTTTTGAGCGGCGGAGGCAGCAGGGAAGAGGCCGGTAGCGGCAACAGCCGAAGCGGCAGCAACGGCGGCGGTCTGGAGCCAACGGGAGGTCACGCGCATGGGGTCACTCCGTACGTGAAGGGGCGTTCGCCGACGTCCACGCGCGCCGGCAGTCGTTGACGACATCGGCGGCCGGGACGACCGCGTGGACATCGTCCACGGACTTGCCCGCCTGCCAGTACTCGGTCGATCCGGCCGTGTCCATCGACGCGCGCTTGAGCTGCCAGGCGGACCGGAGGGTGTAGAACGTGCGCATCCAGTGCTTTCGCTTTCGACCTCGTAGCATCCACCGGGCGAACGGGCCCGCTTTCGTGCCCAGACGGCGAACGTAGTCCGTTTCGATGACGGCCACGGGCACACCCGTCAGCCGCTCCGTCAGTACGATGTCGTCTTCGTCGGCTTCGACAATGGCCTGCTTGTACGGCCGGGAGGCGGTGCATTCGGTCGTGGCAATGAAGCGCGTGCCCATCTGGACGCCGGCGTACCCCTGGTCGAGCGCCTGGGCGAAGCCCGTGCCATTGCCGATCCCTCCCGCACACACGACCGGTAGCCCCAGGTCCACGAGTTCTTCCAGCAACTCGACCTGCCCCCTCTCACCGGCATGCCCGCCGGCCCGGCGGTTCACGGCGATCAGACCATGGACTCCGGAATCGACCGCTTTCTGGGCCCATTTCCGCTCGGTGACATCATGGTAGACGACGCCGCCGACCGATTCGACCCGATCCACGACCCAGCGCGGCTTCCCGAGTGAGGTCACGAAGAAGCGGATGCCTTCCTCCAGCGCGATGTCCAGCCACGCGACCATCCGCTCGTGGTAGGTCCTGGAAGACGACTCGATCAGCGCGTTCATGCCGATGGGTCGGTCCGTGAGCGAGCGGATGTAGCGGAGTCCCTCTCTGAAGCCGTGGCCGTGCACGAACGTCAGGGAGACCGGTTGAACGATTCCGAGCCCGCCGGCCGACGATACGGCGGCCACGAGCTCCGGGTTGGAACAGGGGTACATTGCCCCACAGATCAGCGGCACCTCCACACCAGCGTCCCGCGTCAGCGCGGTCGTCACGACCGCTTCACCGGCCCCAGACGCCACCGCGCGCGGACGCGCGCCACCTCCTTGCCATCGCCATTGCGAATCACCGACTCCACCTCATGGTCGGTCTCTTCGCTCACATCGGGCACCTCGCATCGGCATTCCGCCACGAGGGTGCCGCGGGCCTTCCGCGTGTACGTCACTTCGAGGCTCAGTACGATGCCGCGCACGCCGGGTGGCATCGCGCCGAGGACGGCCAAACCCGACACGGCCTCGCCCAGGTTGGCGAGCGCCACCGCGTGGATCGATCCGAGGTGGTTTCGAACCCGACGACGGTCGGCGAGTTCGGCGCGGCAGTATCCTGGCTCCAACGCCATCACGTGCAGTCCGATGCTACCGGTGTAGGGCACCATCCTTCCCAGGACTCGACTGAAGAGCCGACTACCTCCCGGGAGGGGAGCGAGGCGGTCCCACATCCTTCGCAGTCGCTCGCCGGGTGCCTCCATGCCGGGCATGGGAATCCTCCGGGTGGGGGGAGTGGGGTGGGTGATGACCGTTCCCCGGCGTATCTTCGGGCGGAGCTACGTTGCGGGCAATGGGATAGCGGACCGAACGTCCGGGTCGAAGGGGTTGGCGTGTCGGACTATATTCTCGAAGCCGTCATCGGATTCATCGTGTGGTCGGTGGCGAACGTGGTCTACCTCGACATGGTGCGTGGTGGAACGCGTGGATTTCGCAGACTGGTCGCCTTCTGGATGGGCACGCCCACCACGATCCTTACGCTCCTGTTTGTGCGGCGGGAAAATCGGGTGGCGTTCGAGCCACCCCCGGACGACGACCAACAGCTCCTCGAAGAGATCCGCCGGGACCGCAGAACCCGCGCACTCGGCGAGGCGCGGGAAACCACAGAGGAGGAAGCGTGAGGGGAACCAAGGCAATCCTGGTGCTACTTGCCGCGGCCATGGCCGGCGGCTGTGGGGCGGATGGTGACGACGAGTTGGACCTGAGCGGTGTGACCGAAGGGTTGGAGGCCGATACGGCCATCGTCGCGCGGCATCCCGACGCCGCGGCGGTCGAAGGCGTGGTCCGGACCCTGTTCGACCATATGCGACAGGGTGACGCGGCGGCGATGTCCGTCCTGTTCCACCCCGACATCCGGCTGGTGACGACCGGCTCCCAGGACGGAGCGCCCACCTCGAGAGTGGTGGCGGCGTCGGCGTGGGCGCAGAGCGTGGGCTCCTCCGAGCGCGAGCTCGACGAACGCCTGTACGAGATGGAGGTTCGGGTCGCGGAGAACCTTGCGATGGTGTGGACGGAGTACAGCCTCTTCGTGGACGGCACGTTCTCGCACTGCGGGGTCGATCTCATCGACCTGATCCGCACGGACGAGGGGTGGCGGATCGTTCAGATTGCCGACACCCGAAAGCAGGAGGGCTGCCGCACCTCGTGAGCGGGGACGCGCCGCGGCCGGGCTCCCTGCGAGGCTTCCTCCCGAACCGGCGCGACCTCACGGCTCTGATCGACTTGGCGGTGCCGGTCGCGGTCGTGCAGGTCGGACTCCTGCTCATGGGCGCGGTCGATACGATCATGGTCGGGCGGGTGTCGCCCGCCGACCTCGCCGCCGTGGCGCTCGGCAACCTCTACTTCTTCGGGGTGGCCGGCTTCGGGATGGGCGTGCTGTTCGCCCTCGATCCGATCATTTCCCAGGCCGTGGGCGCGGGCGACTCGCTCGGCGTTGCACGTGGGCTCCAGCGAGGGTTCGTCCTCGCGGCCGTCATGACGGTCGTGGCCGCGGTCCTCCTCCTGCCCGCCGAGCCGATCATGACGTGGCTTCGTCAGCCGGACGAGGTCATTCCCGTGGCGAGCGGGTACACGCTCGCGTCGATTCCCGGGGTGTTTCCGTTCTACGCGTTCGTGGTGTTACGCCAGAGCCTCCAGGCTATGGGACGGGTCCGACCGATCGTGATCACCGTCGTGGCCGCGAACGCCCTCAACGTCGTGCTCAACTGGGTCCTGGTGTTCGGGAAGGCCGGGGTGCCGCCCATGGGAGCGGTTGGATCCTCCGTCGGAACGTCACTGAGTCGCTGGTTCATGACGCTCGGCCTGCTGGCGCTCGGGTGGCCGCTTTTGCGGAGCGCCGTCGTGCCGCTCCGGCGGGAGGCCGTGGCTCTCGAGCCGCTTCGTCGTATCCTGCGTGTGGGTGCGCCCATCGGAGGCCAGCAGGTCCTCGAGTTCGGCGTTTTCGGGGCCGCGGGACTTCTGATGGGCCTGATCGGCACGGTGGCCATGGCCAGCCATCAAGTGGCGCTCAACCTCGCGGCGCTCGTGTTCATGGTCCCGGTGGGCGTGGCGCAGGCGGCCTCGGTGCTCGTGGGCCGGGCCGTGGGCGCTGGCGACCCTCACGGAGCCCGCCGCGCCGCGGGGGCGGGCCTGCTGGTGGGGGCCGGCTTCATGACCTGTAGCGCGATCCTGTTCCTCTCGATTCCCGGGGCCCTCGCCCGGCTGTTCTCGACCGATCGCCCAGTGGTCGTCGCCGCCGCCCTCTTGATTCCCGTCGCCGGCATCTTCCAGCTGTTCGATGGCCTTCAGGTGGTCGCCGCCGGTGTGCTGCGCGGGGTAGGGGACACCCGCGTCCCCATGCTCGTGAGCCTGATCGGATTCTGGTTGATCGGTCTTCCGGTGAGCGCGGTGCTGTCGTTTCCCTTGGGGATGGGGCCGGTGGGGATCTGGTGGGGTCTGGCCGCCGGCTTGGCCGCGACCGCGGTGCTCCTTCTGTTCCGTGTCCGCGCCCGCTTCGGGCGTGACCTTCGGAGATTGCTGATCGATGAGGACGTGACCGCATGAGCGGGCCCGCACCTCGCGTTCGCCTGCCGCTGTTCCCCCTGCCGGTCGTCCTCTTCCCGACTGCGGCGCTCCCTCTCCACATCTTCGAGCCCCGGTACCGGAGGATGGTGGCGCGCTGCCTCGAATTCGACCGGAAATTCGGGCTCATCCACCATGACGCCGACGAGCAGGGACCGTTCCTGTCCGAGCCGGGTCGGGTCGGGTGCATCGCGGAGATCGAGACGTTCCAGCCGCTCCCCGACGGCCGCTCCATCCTCCTGGCGCGCGGTGTGGACCGCTTCGTCATCGACGACGGAATCGAATCGGAGGAGCCGTACTACGAAGCGCTCGTGTCCCCCTATATGGACGAGGAGCGAGCGCTGGACCTCCTGCACCGGCGAGAGCACTCCCTGACGCTTTTTGAACAGGTGGTGGGCGCGTTGCCGGACGAACCCGAGCGGCTCCCCGAGTTGGACATCAACCATGAGCTCTCGTTCCCCCTGGCTCGAACGATCGAGGTGAGTCCGCCCTGGCAGCAGACCTTCCTGGAGCTACGGGACGAGGCGTGCCGGCTGGCGGAGCTCGACCGGGTATTCCGGGCGGCGCTGGACTGACCCACCGCCCGCCTCCTCGACGGCGGCTACGAACTCGTACGGGTCGCGAACGCGGACCAGATACGCGAGACCCCGAGGCGGTCGGATCCACACCGCCGGCCTCATCAGCCCGAGACTGAACGGGATTGTCTGTAGCCAGTCGCCTTCGCGGAAGACCTGCGCCCAGGTCGATATCTCGACGCGAGTCCCCGCGAGGGGCAGGCAGCGGGAGCGGAACGAGAGATATTTGACCCGCAATTCGTCGTCGAACAGGAGGAGCTTCCGGGGTGGGAGCGACAGGTAGAAGATGGCCAGAGCCAGGAGCGCCATTCCGGCCACGGCGTACACGCCGGTCTGAAAAAGGTAGACGTCGACCGGCAGGACCCAGCGTGCCAGCACTCGCTCCGCGACGGCGGCCATCAGTCGCAGGACGATCGCGCCGATCATGAGGTAGATGGCTCCTGACATGATCCAAGAAGGGATGCTCAGTTGGATCCTGGCGACGTAGCGAATGGAGCGCATATCCAGCGGTACCACGAGCAGACGTCGCGTTGCGTGAATCGTCAGCCAGGCGAGGACGAGCACGAGCGAGAGCAGGATCCCCTGGGACAGAGGCTGAGGCCGGGCGATCCATGTCGCCTGGCGGTCCTCGGTCATGCGGCCCACCAACTCCGCCAGATCGCCCTGCTCGATAGACATGAAGAAGGCGGCCACGTCCGGAAACTCCGGGTGGACCGAAGCATCGTTGAAGCCGTTGTGGGCCCAGAAGATCATGTTCTCGGCCTCCTGATTCTCTGCCACGATCCGTTCGACGACGGCGGCCCGGTCCGCGCGGAAGGTGTCCGCGTCCCCGGAGCCCGCCGCGAGCACCGCCATCTCCTCCTCAATCACGCCCAGCGCGTAGTCCCATCGAATTGGGTCGACCGGTGCCGCAATCAGGAAGTGGGTGGCCGGACCGCGGCGGATGACCTGCGCCGCCACGCCGTAGACTGCCTTGATCGGCCCGAAGCGGAGGCGAGCGCCGAGGCGCCGGTCGAGGTACCGTGCCAGGAAAAGGAGACGGAGGTGATCATCCTGGGTGATCTCGTACAGCTTGAAGACCCGTTGGAAGCGTACGTTCGGCCGGACGCTCCAGGTGACCGCGCGGAAGGCCCGCCCCGGATCCGTCAGCGGGCCGTAGCGCGGAGGTGCTGCGCGGGGCCGGAGCTCCCCGAAGGCCGCCTCGACCTCGGCTCTCGCCTGTTCCGGCTGCACATCGCCTGCGACGATTACGGTCATGGCCGTCGGCGTGTAATACCGATCGTAGAAGTCTCGCAGGTCCTCGGGAGTGATACGCTGGAGGGCGTCGTACCGATTGTACACGCGGGCAGCTCGGGTCTCCAGGCCGAACTCGCGCTCCCAGTACTCCGGGGGGCGGAGTCGTTCGGTTCGAAAGAGAGCGGCCACACGGTCGAACAGTTGAGCCGGGCGGGCCCCGATCTCCAGCGCGACGGGCTGGCGATTCCGCTCCACGACCGCAGGGTCCATCAGCTTGGGTTCGAGCACCGATCCGAGCCAGCCTACGCCGAACAGCCCCTGGCTCCTCGGTAGCGTCACGTAGTAGAAGGTGTGGTCCGGCGTGGTGATCCCGTTTCGTCTCCCGCCGCGGGACTCGACCTCGTCGAGGATCTGCTCTTCGGTCTTGCCGTCGTAGTCCCCGAACAGCATGTGCTCGGTGAAGTGGGCCAGCTCCTCCTTCCCGCGGGGGTCCTGGTCCCAACCGTAGGGAACCACCACGCCCACGCCGATGTCGGACGCCTCGGGCATCGGCACGATCCAGAGCCTCAGGCCGTTCGAGAGGACGTGGGTCTCGGCTCCGGCGAACGGGCTCTCGATGGACGCCGCCGGCGCTGCTTCCTGTGCCGCGAGCCCCGCCGCGAACGCGGGTGCCAGCAGAAACAGGGTCGCGCCAAAGGAGCGGAGGAAGGAGGGGCGGTGCATGCGGGACGCTACGAACGGTGACGCCCGCGGTCCAGGCCCGCGCGATACCGTCGGGTCGCCGCCGAGGTCGTCTCGGGTCCGCCGCCGAGGTCGTTTCGGGTCCGCTGCCGAGGTCGTCTCGGGTCCGCCGTCGAGGTCGTTTCGGGTCCGCTGCCGAGGTCGTTTCGGGTCCGCCGCCAGGCGCGTTCTCGTCCGCCGCTGTGCCTGTTCCCGTCCGCCGCGGAGTGCGTTCTCGTCCGCTGCCGGGGCTCGCTCGCGGGCGCCCCCGTTGATGGAGATGGGCCCCGCGCTACTTTCAGCCATGTCTTTTCGATTCGAACCCACGGAGATCCCTGCGGTGGTTCTGGTGACGCCCACGCGTCACGGAGATGAGCGCGGATTCTTCAGTGAGACCTATCGCCAAAGCGCGTTCGTGGACGGTGGGATCGTCGCCGAATTCGTCCAGGACAATGTGGCGCGTTCGAGCGGGCCGGTGTTGCGGGGCCTGCACTACCAAGCTCTGCCTCGCCCCCAGGCGAAGCTCGTCCGAACCCAACTCGGGTCCATCTTCGATGTCGCCGTCGATCTGCGGGAAGGATCGGACACCTTCGGAGGGTGGGTCGGCCGTGAACTGACCGACGCCACGGGGAGCATGCTCTGGATCCCCGAAGGCTTTGCGCATGGGTACGTCGTCCTCAGCGACGTGGCCGAGGTCGTCTATAAGACTACCGCGGAGTGGGAGGGCCCCCTGGACCGCGGTGTCCGGTGGAACGACCCGGATATCGGCGTCGACTGGCCGGTTGACCGACCGATCCTGTCGGAGCGCGATGCCAACGCGCCTTCTCTGGGTGAGATGGGTCGACCGTTCCCGACCGGGTCGGTCTCGTGAGCGACCGGAGGAAGGCCAGCGACCGCGGGCACCACGGCAACCGAACCGGCGCGCAGGAACACCACATCGAGGTGCGCCGGACCGCGCGCTACTGGACGTTGGGCCCGGCGTCCGGTGCGACATCGTTCTGGCTCGTCCTCCACGGCTACAAGCAGTTGGCACGACGCTTCCTCCGGCGCTTCGAGCCCATCGACGACGGGCACACGCGGATCGTAGCGGCCGAAGGGCTCTCTCGGTTCTACATCGACAAGGCGCCGGGTCGGCATGGACCGGAGTCGGTGGTGGGCGCCACGTGGATGACCCGGGAAGACCGCGACGCCGAGATCGACGACTACGTGGCGTACCTGTCCAGGTTGACGGCCCACGAGCATGCGGGGTCGCCGGCCGCTCCGAAGACGCTGCTCGGCTTCTCGCAGGGTGTCGCGACCGCGGCCCGTCTCGCCGTCTTCGGCTCGGTGCGGTTTTCCCGCCTGATTCTGTGGGGCGATACCCTCCCGCCGGACCTCGACATGGCGGCAACCGCCGTGCGGCTGGGGGGCCTCGAACTGATTCTGGTGCGAGGGAGCACCGACGGCGCCGTGGGTGGTGCCCGCGCCGAGGAGGAAGCCCGTCGACTCGACGCCGCGGGGATTGCATACCGGAGGGTCGCGTACCAGGGTGGACATGATGTCGACGCGGAGGCGCTCCGGGGGTTGGTCGGATAGCGCACTTGCGGATCCGCCACCGCGTGACGCCGAACGCCCGCGACTCCATCACGCCTGACCAGAATTATCGCCGGTACGGTTGCAGTGGACCCGGCGTCCCCGCGACTCCATCACGCCTGACCGGAATTATCGCCGGTACGGGTGCACTCGAGCCGCGCGAAGACGGGGTGGAAGGGTCGGCCGATCTGGAGGGGGATTGCATACCGGAGGGTCGCGTACGACTGCGGACATGACATCGACGCTGGCGCCCTGAAGGTGCTGGCCCGGTGGGCCCCGGAGGTTCTACCCCCTCTGCACGCAGGCGCTCGACCACGGCTCGGCCGACGACCTCATGGGCCCTGACCCCCCTCTGCGCGCAAGCGCTCGATAATGGTCCGGCCGACGACCTCGTGGGACGTGACCCCGCAGGTGGCGAGTGCCGACCCGAAGAACACGGCCCACCCTCGCGCTTGGCTGACCAGATCTGCATCGGCCCCGTAGGCATCCATCAAGGACGGAACGGCGTGTTCCCTCTCCCTCGAACAGTGTCCAGGCGCTCGCCAGATCGGTTGCCGGGTCGCCGGCGCATAAATCGCCCCAGTCGATGACCCCGGCCAACGAGCCGTTCGCGGTCAGAACATT
Source organism: Gemmatimonadota bacterium (assembly GCA_029262115.1). GTDB lineage: Bacteria > Gemmatimonadota > Gemmatimonadetes > Longimicrobiales > Gaopeijiaceae > JAJCZZ01. Next base: position 114,856 of record JAJCZZ010000053.1, read on the forward strand.
GTGGGGGTGAAGATCCCCGTGAAGCCAGGTGGTCTCGCGGGCGGGAAGGGCGTCCAGTCCGTACTGCCAACCACGGCGAAGCGTGGGGCTCGCCGGGGAGCCCGCCCGCTCGACTGCGCCGATACGATCTACGATAAAGTTCGTGCGCTCCCGGAGCGGACAGCCCCTCACCGAGCTGCGGGGTGCGTCGTCCGGAGCAGGTCCGTGCAACCGACGGAGGAAGCGGGCCACTCGGGTGGCCTGGTCCTCCGCAAGGGGTTCGTCGGCTGCGGGCGACCCGTGGATCCAGGGAACGATGCTCCATGGAAACGGAAACGAGGGTGCCGGTTGGCCGATGTGAAGCGGGTCGGGTACCGCCACTGACAGCCGGGCCGCCAACTTGGGCAGCCACCTCTGTTCGTTCCGGAGCAGTTCCGCGGCTGGAGGGCGGCGCGGAAGGCGAAGGGCCAACCCGTCGCCGAGACGAAACGTGACGTTGTCCCACCCCTCACCCACCCGCTCGACCCGGAGGCTCGCGAGGTCAGGGCGCTCCTCCGCCAGCAGGCGACCGACCACCGCCTCGTCGATCTCGATCTCTGCCTTGGGCCGCTGCGCATCCATCCGGAGTTCCGCACAGGACGTTGAAAATCCTCACCCACGTGAGGTCGGATCCGAACATTCGATCCAGGATTCACCAACGTACGAGGCTAGAAGTGTGGTGACTCGAAAGTTCGCGAGCCACCACACTAGAACTCCCCGATGAAGGAGATCTCGGTCTCGAGGCGGTACCCGGTCTCCTTTTCCACCGTGCTCTGGGCGAGGTCGATCAGGTAGCGGATCTCGGCGGCCGTGGCGCCACCGTGGTTCACGACAATGTTCGCGTGCCTGTGAAAGATTCCGGCGGCTCCGTGGACGTGACCCTTCAGTCCGCACTGATCGATCAGGCGGCCGGCGCCGACACCCTCGATCTTCTGGAAGATCGATCCGGCGGAGGGATACAGCCATAGATCCGGGTGGCGGTCGTCCCGCCACTCGAGGTTGTCCCGCATGACCTGCCGCAGTTCGGCCTCCGGCGCGGGATCGAGCTTGAACGTGGCCGTGAGGACAATGTCGTCGCGCTCGTGCAGGATGCTCTGGTCGTATCCGAACTCGAAGTAGTCGACGCCCACCGTCTTGCGATCGCCTTCCTCGGTCAGGAGTTCAGCTTCCTCCACGACCTCCTCGATGAACATCGTCCGCTCCCGCTCCGGGGCGGGGGAGAGGAAGTGGAGGTTCTGCCAGAGGGCGCCCCCGACCGTGCTGGGAATCCCGACGTAGTGATGCAGCCCGCCGAGATTCCGGCGCACGGTGGCGTTGATCAGATCCGGGAAGGTGTCGACGCCGCCGCCGGCCCGGACCCGGCGGTCGTCCAGGAATTCGATCCCGCCCGCGCGGTTGTGGATGATCAGACCCCGAAAGCCCTTGTCGGCCACCAGGATGTTTGCGCCGCGACCGAGCATGAAGTACGGGGTCTCAGTCGCACGCGCGGCGGTCACGGCCTCCGCCAACTCCTCCGGTGTACGGGCGAGCGTGTAGACATCGGCCGGTCCACCGATGCGGAAGGTGGTGAACGGTGCGAGGACGACATCCCTCTCCAGCCGCCCGGGGTCCATGTGGGCCGACAGGGCGAGGACGACGGCGTCGCTGGAGGGGGACATGAGAGGTCGCTGACAAAGGGGCGTGTCCGGAGCGGTCTCGAAGTTACCCATGCGCCGGGATGGAAGGTACCCGACGCGCGGACTACCTTCCGGACGACAACCGTACGCTGTCTTCTGGCTCTCCATCCTGCGTGCCCATGCGATTCGCACCTGCTGCTCTCGCCATCGCCCTGACCCCGGGGGCGCTCGCCGCCCAGACGGTCCGCTATGAGATCACCTTTCCCAACGCGGCCCACCACGAGGCGGAGATCTCCGTCGAGTACACGGACATCGACCCAGGCGTCCTGGAGCTACGGATGAGCCGGACGTCTCCCGGGCGGTACGCGCTCCACGAGTTCGCCAAGAACGTCTACAACGTGCGGGTGGAAGGCCTCGACGGGCGGGACGTGTCGGTTACGCGGGCGGACCCGCATCAATGGGACGTTGCGGAGCACGGCGGACGGGTTCGCGTGATGTACACGCTCTATGGGGATCGCGCCGACGGGACCTACACGGGTATCGACCGGACGCATGGACATCTGAACATGCCCGCGACGTTCATGTGGGCCCGTGGCCTCGAGGCGCGTCCGATCGAACTGGCGGTCACGGTCCCCGAGGGTTCCGGGTGGCGGGTTGCGACCCAGTTGGCCCCGACGTCCGACCCGTATCGGTTCACAGCGCCAGACCTGGCCTACTTCCTGGACAGCCCGACCGAGGTGTCGGACTTCGCGCTCCACGAGTGGGAGGTCGGCGGACCGTCCGGCCCGCAGACCGTACGGGTGGCGCTCCACCACACCGGCACGGAGGCTGAAGCGGCAGAATACGTCCGCGCCGCCGAAGCGATCGTGCAGGCGGAAGCCGGCGTGTACGGAACGCTTCCGCGTTTCGACTACGGCACGTACACCTTTCTCGCGTGCTACGCGCCGTGGGTGAACGGGGACGGCATGGAGCACCGTAATTCGACCGTGCTGACCAGTTCGGGGAGCCTGGAGCGCAGCATGACGGGCCTCCTGGGCACCGTCGCGCACGAATTTTTTCATGCCTGGAACATCGAGCGCATCCGGCCGGCAGCGTTGGAGCCGTTCGACTTCGAGGCGGCGAACATGACCGGGGCGCTGTGGTTCGGCGAAGGCTTCACGTCCTACTACACGAACGTGGCGCTGTGGCGAGCCGGCCTCATCGACGACGAGCAGTTCGCCGGGCGGCTCGGCGGCACCGTCAACTTCGTGACCAACGCCCCCGGCCGCCGCTTCTTTTCTCCCGTGGAGATGAGCATGCAGGCGCCGTTCGTCGACGCCGCGGTCTCGATCGACCCGCAGAACCGTAACAACACGTTCATCTCCTACTACACGTGGGGCTCGGCCATCGGCCTCGGCCTCGACCTCACGCTGCGCACGCGCTTTCCCGGAGTGACCCTCGATCACCTCATGAGGGAGATGTGGCGCCACCACGGCACGCCCGAGATCCCCTATGTGGTGGCCGACATCCAGGCGGCGCTCGGGGCGGTGACGGGTGATCCGGCGTTCGCGGCCGAGTTCTTCGCCCGCTTCATTCGCGGTCGTGAAATTCCTGATTATGCTGCGCTGCTGGGGGCCGCCGGCTTCGAGCTGCCGCTGGCGAACCCCGGTCGACCGACACTCGGAGCGGTCCAACTGGCGCCGGTGGAGGGAGGGTTGCGCGTGGTCAACGGGACACAGATGTCCACGCCGTTGTACGAGGCAGGTGTCGATCGAGGCGACGTCATCCGCTCCGTCGCGGGCCGCAGCGTTACGGAGCCGGCGGAGGTAGCCAGCGCGTTGGACGGCCGGCGGCCCGGCCAGACCGTGGAGATCCAGTACGAGTCACGCGGCATGGAGTTCACCACACGGGTCCTGCTGGTGGAGGATCCGTCGCTACGGGGCTCGATCTCACCGGCTGCCGCCACCGAACAGATGCGTTTTCGTGATGAGTGGAGGAGCGGGTCGTGAGCGGGAGGGCGTTGGGGCCGGCGCTGGCCGACGTCCTGAGTCGGGAGTGCGAGCGGATCGCGCTCCAGATCGAGGCCTACCCGGACGACGCGTCCGTGTGGAAGCTCGAAGGCTCCGTGAAGAACAGCCCCGGCACGCTTGCGTTGCACGTCGTGGGCAATCTGGAGGCCTACATCGGGGCCGGTCTGTGCGGGACCGGGTATGTGCGCGATCGGGAGGCCGAGTTCGGCGACCGGGACGTGCCTCGCGCCGAGATCACCCGGCGGCTGCGCGCCACGGCGTCCATGCTGCGCGAAAGGTTGGACCAGCTGGATGACGAGACCTTACTCGCGCCCTACCCGGGCACGGCGCCCGGACGGTTCGCGGAGCTGACGTCCATCGAATTCCTCACCCACCTCACCTGGCACCTCGGCTGGCACGAGGGGCAGATCGACTACCACCGGAGGATTCTGTTCGGAGGCGACGCGATCTGAGGGGGGCGCGGGCGACCCGAGCCGCTCAGCCGGCAGGGCGCCGGAGCCGCTCAGCCAGCCCGATGTCCGACGTTCTCAGCGTTTCCTCAATACCCGTCCCGGCCGCAGGTCGCGGTAGAGCCCGTCGTCCACCGTCGGCACTCCGTTGATCACCACCCACGGAATCCCCACCGGGTACTGGTGGGGCGCCTCGAACGTGGCGCGGTCGGCCACCGTCTCGGGGGAGAAGACGACCAGGTCAGCGAACCAGCCCTCCCGCACTTCGCCGCGCTCCGCGAGCCCCATCCGGCGGGCGGGCAGCGACGTCATCTTGCGCACCGCATCCTCGAGGGTGAGCACGCCCCGGTCGCGCACATAGCGCCCGAGCACCCTCGGGAACGTGCCGTACCACCGCGGGTGGGGGTGGCCGATTCCCGGCTGTGTCAGACGTCCGTCCGAGGCGATCATCGTCCAGGGGTGGGCCATGATCGCTTCGACATCGCCCTCGTCCATCGCGTGGTAGATGGCGCTCGCGCCGCCGCGCCGGACGACCTCGACCACCAGGCGGGCCCCGTTGGCCGGGGTCGGGGCGACGCCTTCCCGCTCCGCGAAGTCCCGCAACGTCTTCCCTTCCAGCGTGCGGTCCCACTCGACCAGCGCGAACTGGACGCGGGACAGGTCGTTGCCGCCCCGGTCATTGACGATGTTGAACTCGATGCCGGCCAGGATCGAGTCGGCCAGCGCCGGATCCTCGGCCCGCTGGAGGAACGCGCCGGTGCCCCCCTCCATGGCCCAGGCGGGAATCAACACGGTGATGCCGGTATAGCTGGCGGTGTAGGGGTACTGGTCGATCATCGCGTCCGTGCCGGCCGCGCGCGCCGAGTCGACCATCGCCAGGGTCGTGGCCGAGGCGCCCCACATGGGCTGGCCGACCACCTTGTGGTGGGTGAGCACAATTGGAATCCCGGCGCGGCGGCCGATCTCGAGCGCTTCCGACACCCCGCCGAGAAGCTCGAGGCCCTCCTCCCGCAGGTGGGACGTGTAGAAGCCGCCGGCTTCGGCCGCCGGGCGTGAGAGTGCCACCACTTCGTCGACCTCCGAGAAGGCGCCCGGCAGATACTTGAGCCCGGTGCTGATGCCCCAGGCCCCTTCCGCCATCGCCTGTGCCACCATCGCCTGCATCCGGCGTAGCTCGCCGTCCGTGGGCGCCCGGTTGTCGAGGCCCATGATCTCCCGGCGGATCGTGTTGTGGCCGACCATGAAGCCGACGTTCATCCCGACGCCCAGCGTCTCGGCGCTGTCAAGGTGCTCCGCGAACGGCCACGGACCGCCTCCGTCCGGCCCACCGAGCGCCGTGGTCACGCCCTGGCGGACGTGTGTCTCGGCGCCCGGCAGACGGAGCAGGGGATCGAGGTGCGCGTGCAGGTCGACGAAGCCGGGCGCGACGACCAGGCCCGACACGTCCACCACCCGCGAGGCGAGCCCCCGGTCGAGCGGCCGGGCGGAAACGGCCACAATGCGGTCGCCGCGCACCGCCACGTCGGCCACGAAGCCCGGGGCGCCCGTGCCGTCGACGACCGTGCCCCCGGTGAAGAGGAGATCGTACGTCGCTCCCTGCCGACGGACGTAGCGGCCGTCGAACGCCACGGACCAGGTCGCGCCGCCGTCCGTCGAGGTCTCCCAGAGCTGGCGGACCCGTTCGCCCGTGGCGTCCATGGGCGTCCATGTGATCCGCTGCCGGGACGTGGTGCCGTCCGCTCCCACGGTCTCACCGGCCATCACCATGGACTCCTCGCGCGCACCACCCTCGAGCCTCAGCAGCAGGCCCCCGTTGTCCGCCCAAGTCTGGTGCCACACGCCTCGGGACACGTCGAAGATGTTGATGCTCTCGCCCTCATAGCCGCTGGGCGTGGTATATCGCTCGTGGAGAACGCACCCGCCCATCAGACGCCGAATGGTGTTGCGCCCGGCCAGCGTGCCGTCGGGGAGTTGGACGTCCCACGAGCCCACCCAGAAGTCGAACGCTCGATGGGCGGGGCTGGCGCACGGGGCGCTTTGGCCCACGAGGGTCGGGGGCAGGGGAAGGAACCCGACGGCACTTAGCAGGACGAGGCCGACGGCGCGGGCGGGGCGGATGCGGGACATGGCGGCAGCTACTAGATTTATCGTTGACGACCGGAGAGCACGTGGGGTAACGTGCGGAACGGACCACGCGTACGACAGGGGAGCCGATGGGAGACGTTTCGTTTACGGACCGGGAACTGGACGTGATGGCGGTACTCTGGGAGTGCGGACCTTCGACGGTGGCCGATGTGCGGGATCGTCTCACCGATCCGTTGGCGTACACGACGGTCCTGACGATCCTGCGTACGCTGGAAGACAAGGGGCACGTGGGGCACGAGGAGGAGGGGCGCGCGTACCGGTATCACGCGCTTGTCGAACAGGGCGAGGCGCAGGGCAGCGCGCTCGACCACCTCACCAGGAAGCTGTTCGCGGGGTCGACCGAGCTCCTCATGACCCACCTCGTTGCGGACCGCGAGCTGTCGGACGACGAGCTCGCCCGCATTCGCCGTTTGCTCGACGAACGCCTTGGCTCGGGAGGGGATACGTGATCGGAGTGTGGATGGTCTACTGCGTGGCGCTCGGTGTTCTGATCGCGGGTGCTGCGCTCCTGGCCGAGCGGGCCGCGCTGTGCCTTCGGGTCTCCACACGGCGCATCTGGGCGCTCGCGATCACCCTCGGAGTCGCGTTTCCCGTGGTGGGTGTGATTCTGCGCTCGTCCGACCTTCCGGAGGAGGTGCTCTTCGCCGAATCGGCGGCCGTCGTCTCTCCGGTCGGGGGCCTCCTGGTGCAAAGCGTGGAGTCGCTGTCCACCCTGGACACGCCCCTCCTCGATGCGTGGTCGGTCGCGACGCTGCTCCTGGTGATGGGCTTTCTGGTTGCGGCTGCCGCGACGGGCATCCGGCGGCGCGGGTGGGCCAAGGACACGGTGGACGGCGTCCCGGTCCTGCTCTCGGACGAGGTCGGACCGGGGGTGGTCGGGGTGGTGCAGAGCAGGGTGGTCTTGCCTCGGTGGGCGCTCGACGGCGACGCCCGTGAGCGTTCGATCATCCTGAGACACGAAGTCGAGCACCTGTCCGGCGGCGACCCACAACTCGTTCTGTTTGGCACGGTCATGGCGATGCTCATGCCGTGGAACCTGCCGCTCTGGTACATGCTCCGCCGACTCCGGCTGGCCGTCGAGGTGGACTGCGATGCGCGTGTGCTTCGCGGCGGGGACACCGACGTCGGCCACTACGGCCACCTGTTGCTCGCGGTGGGTGGAAGGCGCGGACGACGGGCCTGGCCCGTGACGGCGTTTTCGAGGCCGCGTTCGGCGCTGCACCACCGGATCGATCGGATGACCCGCCCGCCATCTCCCTATGCGCGGCTCCGGGCCGCCAGTCTCGTCGCTGCCGTCGCAGGCCTGATCCTGTCCGCCTGGTTCCTCCCGCAACCGGTGCGTGCGGCCGATTCGACCTGGATCCTCGCTCCATGCCCGGTGGACTTCAGCGCCCCGGTCGACGTCCACGACTCGGATATGGCGTGACCGGAAGGTGTCCGATTTTGGGACGAGACGTCCCGCGAGCGGAGCTTTCGACCGTGTCGGCGGTAGGCGGTAATCTTACGTAACACATTTCAGAGAAAGAAGTTACGGAACCGATATCTCGCTGGCACGCTCCTTCCCTTCTCTAGGGGTGATGACAAGACGAGTGATGTCCGGCCGGAGGGATGGGTGACGAGGGGTGGATGGGTCAGTGATCAGCCCGCTGGCTCCGGTCGGGCAGCTTCGCTTGCGAGAGTGAGTTCACCGATTCGACAGGGTGATAGGTCCGTGAGAAACGATTCAGTCGCCATCGACCGCCAACAGCACGTGGGACGCGCCGTCGCAGGAGCCCTGACGCTTCTGGCTCTGGCAGCGACCACGCTGGTCGGTCAGCAGATTTCCGAAACGCTCACGTTCGAAGAGGCGCTGCGGGTGGCCCGGGACAACAACCCGGTGTTCCAGTCGACCCGCAATGACCGTCCGGCCGCGGACTGGCAGGTTCGCGAGGCGTACTCGGCCTTTCTGCCGACCGCGAGCGCAAACTCGAGCCTGACCTACCTCGAGGGGGGCGCGCAGCGCTTCGGGACCGTGGATCTCGGCGTGTCGGGCACGGACTACTATCAGTCGTTCTACAGCCTGAGCTTCAACTGGCAGTTGAACGGAAACACGATCTTCGGCCTTCCGGCGGCGCGCGCGAATCAGCGGGCTACGGACGCCCGGATCGACGCATCGCAGTTCAACCTCGAATCCCAGGTCGCCCTCGCGTACATGACGGTGCTGCGGGCTCGGGACGGGGTCGACGTGGCGCAGCGCCAGTTGGACCGGGCGCTTCAGAATCGGCGCATCGTGACCAGTCGCGTCACTTCGGGTGCCGCCGCCGGGACCGACGGCAAGCAGGCCGAGGTCGACGAAGGACGCGCCGAAGTCGGCGTGATCCAGGCGCGACGCCAGTACCGTGAGTCGATGGCTCTGTTGGCCGAGGCGCTCGGTGTGACGCTCGACGAGGACGTGACGCTCGCCAGCGAGTTCGACGTCTTCGAGCCGGAGTGGAGCCGCGAGTCTCTCATGAAGATGGCGCTCAGCAGCCATCCCTCCCTGCGTTCGTTCGCCGCCCAGGAGCAGGCGGCGAGTGCGACGGCGCGGCAGGCGGCGAGTCAGTACTTTCCGTCCCTCTCGATCAACAGCAGCTTCCGTGGAGTGACGCAGGAGGCCACCAACCGGGACTTCGTCGTTAGTGAGGCGCAAGAGTTCTGGGAGAACCGTGTCTCGAACTGCGAGTTCCAGAACGCGCTGATTCAAGGCGTGCCGACTCTGGGTGGGGATCTCAACGACTGCTCAGAGTTCGCGTTCACCGACGAGCGCAGGGTGGCCGCACTAGCCGACAACAGCGTGTTTCCGTTCAGTTACACCAAGCTGCCGTTCCAGGCGTCGCTCCAGGTGTCGATCCCGATCTTCACCGGCTTCACCCGCCAGCGGCAGGTGTCGCAGGCGAACAACCAGGCCGAGGACGCGAAGTACAACCTGCGTGCCGAGGAGTTGCGTCTTCGCACCGCCGTCACGCAGTCGTACGACAACCTCGCCGCCGCGTATCAGGTGGTTCAGCTCGAACAGCGCAACCGCAGCTTGGCCGAGGAGCAGCTCCAGATGCAACAGCGTCGGTATGCGCTGGGTGCCGGGGGGATGTTGGAGCTCCTGGACGCTCAGACGACGCTGAGCACCGCCGAGCAGGCGTACCTCAACGCCGTGTACGACTTTCACCTGAACCTGATTCGTCTGGAAGCCGCCGTGGGCCAGGGCCTGCGTGCCGAGCGTCAGCCGTAAGCCGCACCTTCACTCCTTAGAGGACTGATTCGTGGATATCATTCGCGATACCAAGCCGCAGAAGAAGAAAAAAAAGATCCTCTGGACCGGCCTGGCCCTCGGTGCGCTGACGATCATCACGGTCGGCATCAAGAGCCTGCCGTCGGCGGCGCCGTCGGTCGACGCCGCCACCGTGTGGATGGACACGGTCCAACGGGGCACCATGGTGCGCCAGGTCCGCGGGCCGGGGACGCTGATTCCCGAGCAGACGCGGTGGATTACGGCCGTGACGCCCGGACGGATCGAGCAGATCATGTCGCTGCCCGGCACGCCGGTGGCCCAGGGCGACATGATCATGCGTATGAGCAATCCGGACGTGGACATGCAGTTGCTCACCGCGCGTCAGCAGCTCTCCGCCGCCCAGGCGCAGTTGGCGCAGCTTCGGACCAGCCTGCGGACACAGGAGCTGACGCAGCGCGGGGTCGTGGTCACCACACAGGCGCAGTTCAACGACGCCAGGCGCGTGTATGAAGCGAATCGGCAACTGTCGGAGGAGAACCCCGACCTGGTCGCGCGGGACGAACTTACGCGGACGCGCGAAGTCATGGAGGAGATGCAGACCCGTCTCGAGATCGAGGAGGATCGCCTTCAGGTCATGCGATCCACGTCGCAGGAGCAGTTGGACGCGCAGACCGAGCAGATTTCCCGGCTCCAGGAGATGGTGCGCTTCAACCAGGACCGGTTGAACTCGATGCAGGTTTCGGTTCCGGTGGCAGGTGTGCTTGCGCCGCTGGACATCCCGCTCCAGGAAGGGCAGTGGGTCCAGTCCGGACAGCAGCTGTCCCGTGTGGTCGTGCCCGGCCGGCTCAAGGCGGAGATCCGCATTCCGCAGACGCAGGCGCAGGACGTGGTCGTCGGTCAGCAGGCACTGATCGATACGCGGACCGACACGATCATGGGTCAGGTGACCCGGATCGATCCCGCCGTTCGGAACGGGACGGTGACGATCGACGTGACGCTTCCCGACAACTTGCCGCCGTCGGCTCGTCCGGATCTGAGCGTGGACGGTAACGTGATCATCGAGCGCCTCGATGACGTCGTGTACGTCGGCCGGCCCACCTTCGGTCAGGCCAACGCGCAGGTGAGCATCTTCAAGCTGGTCGAGGACGGGCAGTACGCCGAGCGGATCACCATCCGCCTTGGGGCCTCCTCCGTGAACGAGATGGAAGTGCGCGAGGGTCTCCAGCCCGGAGACATCGTGATCCTGTCGGACATGTCGCAGTGGGACGGTTTCGACCGGGTGAAGCTCAGGAACTGATTCTTCGACCTGGACCGGTCGTCCCCCGCGTGTGAGTGGGATGTGCGTGGGGAGGGGGGCGATCGACCCGGGACGTTCGTGGTGGGACTCGACGTAGGACGACTCAACAGGGAGAGGGGACGACGATGGCTGGAGATCACGCACTGATCCATCTGGAAGGCCTGAGCAAGGTTTTCTACACGGAGGAAGTGGAGACCCACGCACTTTCCAACATCAACCTGCAGATTGCGACCGGTGAGTTCGTGTCGATCGCGGGTCCGTCGGGGTGTGGCAAGACGACGTTGCTGTCGATTCTAGGGCTGCTCGACAGCCCCACGGGTGGGAAGTACCTGCTGGACAATGAGCCGGTGGAGAACCTGTCTGCCAGTCAGCGGGCGAAGATCCGCAACCAGGCCATCGGCTTCATCTTCCAGGCCTTCAACCTGATTGGCGATCTGACGGTCTACGAGAACGTCGAGCTCCCGCTGACGTACCGCGGAATGCCGGGCGCTGAGCGGAAGGAGCGCGTGCAAGCCTCGCTCGAGCGCGTCGGGATGGCCCACCGCATGAGTCATTACCCGAGCCAGCTTTCCGGTGGTCAGCAGCAGCGCGTCGCGGTAGCGCGCGCCATCGTAGGCAAGCCACTAATCCTCCTGGCCGACGAGCCTACGGGTAACCTGGACTCGAAGAACGGCAACGCCGTCATGGAGCTCCTTCAGGAACTGCACGCGGACGGCGCGACGATCTGCATGGTCACGCACGATCCGCGGTATGCGCACGAGGCCGACCGGTCGATCCATCTGTTCGATGGTCAGGTGGTCAGCGAGGACGACGCGCGGAAGGCTATGGAGTTGGAACAGTCCGGATTCGACGTCGCCCACTAGACGAACGCGTTATTTGGGCGCAGGGCTGCGTTAGGCTCCGCTCCGTTTCCTGCGAAAGGGCTACGGCCCTTCCTCGGAATCCGGTGCTCGCCTGCCTGCCCCTGCATCCCAACTAACGCGTTCCGGGGGCGGGGTGGTCGGGTGGACGGGTTGTCTGGCTGGTAGGTGTGGTGGGGGCTTCTTGGGTGGTGGGGGCAGCGCTCGGCGGCCCCCGCGGATGCGCGGGCCGCCGTTGCTTCATGCTTGACGGGACGGCCGCCGTGCGATCGCTGAAGCTTGAAGAGCGCTAGACCAGAGCAGGGTCGCTGATGATTTTTCCGGCCATGTGAGTTAGAACGCCACAAAGGACACGTCGCCAATGCCGGCACCAGGGCTCCAGGGCAGCGGGATCGTGGTCGCGGGATTCCTCACGCTTCTGTTCGCGTCGGTCCCCGAGTCGGTCCTTGCCCAGAGAGCGTCGGGAACTGCGACGCTACCGCGACCGGTAGTCTGGCGTCGCTCACGGTGCGGGTCCAGCGGGTTGGAATGAGTGAAGTCCATTACAATGGGCGTGAAGCGGGCAGGAGTACGAGACGCTCAACGGGTGCCCCCGAGTTGTGTGACATGCTCCGACGTGGGTCTCACGAAGCAGCATATGATATCGACGCTAGGAAGGCGACGATCGTAGCGAGCACCACTGATGTGAGGACCAAGAGCGCCGTGCGGCCTCGGTTGAGCTCCCTACCTTGTACGACCAGTGGCAGGTGAAGGCGCACGAGACTCGAGTCAGTTGATGACGTGACGACTTCGACCCCCGAGACGTCGGGCGCAACGGCGGGGGTGAGCCAACCCACGAGGGCCGAATCAGCCTCGAAGCGAGGGCGGTGGAGTGTGACCGCTCGGTTTCCGACCTGGACGTCCATCGGGTCGGTGAGGGGAGGAGGAGCTATTTGAACTGCCGTGTGCTGGTAACAGCCGATTCCTCCACCGAGTACCAAAAAAATCAGCACCAAGTGGTGGCCCTTCGTCCGAATGTGCTTCAATGAACGAGGTCGGGTGTGGCCGCGAGACATGGGTTGGTCTGAACTGAAGGCGCGCGGGATGACATATAGCCCAAGATAGGTGGAAAGAGCTGGAGCCGCTTTGGCGCTAGAGCGGGACGCGCGTAGCGTGTATCCGTGGCATGAGTCCTGCTCATAAGTAGGGATATCAGACCGACCTAAGGCCTGCCGTTTCCAACAACGAAGGGCACCCCATGAACTCCCAGAAATCGCGTAGATCGCCGCTCCTCACTCTCGCCCTGGCGGGAGTCACTGTCCTGGCGACGGCGGCGTGTAGTGACAACGAGGAGTTCGTCCTCGCCGACTCTGCTCCAACGGCCGTGGTCGAAGGCGCCCCTGCGGGTCTGGGACCGGGATGGGATCTCCCCAATCTCGACCATGAACGCGTCGATTACTGGGTCGCACGCTTCGACACCGTCCCCGCCATGCGGAGGAAGTTCGAGGGATTCCTGGAGCGCGGCTCCAGATGGGCTCCCATGGTGCTTCAGAAGCTCGAGGAGCGTGACATGCCGCGAGACCTTCTCTACCTGGCGATGATCGAGTCCGGGTTCGAGCCTCGTGCAGCCTCCGGGGCGCAGGCGGTCGGCATGTGGCAGTTCATCGCCGAGACGGGGCAGCGATACGGGCTCGACATCGATCGTGCGGTTGACGAGCGCATGGATCCCGTCGAAGCGACCGATGCCGCCCTCGACTACCTGACCATGCTGCGCGATCGGTTCGACTCTTGGTACCTCGCCGCGGCGGCCTACAACGTCGGCGAGGGTCGAGTCGCGCGGAACATGCGTGAGCACTTCGGCCGCGAGAAGGCGCGGCATGAGGGCGAATACTACGAGATCTGGGACCTCCTCCCGTCAGAGACGCGGGATTACGTGCCCTTGATGATCGCCGCCGCACGCATCACGAAGGACCCTCAGGATTGGGGCTTCGAACCGATGCGACTCGAGCCCCATGAATGGGCGGAATGGGAAGCTGAACCCGCGACGCAGCTCGAGGGTGTGGCGAGCAGATTCGGTACCACCGTCGAGCGACTCAAGGAGCTTAACCCCCACTTCAAGATCGGGCGGACCCCGAACGACCGGAGGTATTCCGTTCGGATTCCTGCGGACGCCTATTTGCAGACGATGGCAGCCGAGAGCGACTCCGCACCTTAAAGGGGCGGCGTTCTTCCCTCAGGCCTCGTTCAACAGGCCGTCCCTGCGCGAGCATTGATGCTCTGAACTGTTCACGGAAGGGGAACCCCGGGTCGAGCGCGGGAGCCCCGTGTACGCTGGCGGGGTAGATTGAGTCTACCAGCCCCTTGGAGGTACGATGCAAGAGCCGATCATCCACATCGACCCTGACGTTCTGAGCGGCACTCCTGTCTTCGTCGGCACCCGCGTTCCCGTCCAGTCCCTCTTTGACTATTTGGCGGGAGGAGAGACGTTGGACGAGTTCCTGCGCCAATTCCCTTCTGTCACCCGGGAACAGGCCAAAGCAGCCATTGAACTTGCCCGAGACTCAGTGTTGGCGGGTGCGCGTACTGCTTGACGAGAACCTCCCTCACGGACTCGTGGCTCTGCTGAGGGTTTGGACGTGGATAATGGCCCATCTTCGACCACTGGTACCACGCATCCTTACCACACTGGAGTCGGCCTCGCCGGGCACGGTCACCATGATCGCGGTATAACCCGGATGTCCTCCTGCCGGGAGAGCGGACGGACGGTTCATCCGAACGTCCTCAGGCCTCTCGGCACCCGCTCCGCCTGGCCGTACCGGTGATCGGGCGCTAAGGTGAGCGGGTGTGCTGCGGCTTCCGATCGGGCAGCTCGGCAGCAGACATCCCAATGGAGTTGGTCCGAAACGGGGGGCGTGCGGTGAACTCAAGACAGGCGGTGCTCCTCATCGTCTTCTTCACGGCGTGCGCAACAGCATCCCCGCCCGGCCCGACGCCGGTACAGGTGCCGGTCGATATCTCGGGAGTGATCCGAGATACGGAGGGCCGACCAGTATCCGGTGCCCAGGTATACGTAATAGGCATGCCGGAGAAGACCGTGTCGGACGACGACGGGTCCTACCTGCTTTCTGTGACTCAACCCCGGATGGTGGGACCGACCGCCGTACGAAGCTCGCACCCAGGGCACTTCCCTGAGGAGGCCCTCATGATGCTTGGCTGTCACTGGCTCGTGTGGTCGCCTGGGGAAGAGCCTGAGTGTCCAGTGACCGTCGATTTTGTCTTTCGGTCGGCGGAGCTTCAGACGAGTGTCGTAGATGTCTGCCGGGTCTCGGGGCAGCTAATGAGCGCAGTAGACGGCACGCCGGTCAGGGGCCAGGTGATGATCCCGGGTGCCGGCATCGGCGCGGTGACCGATGAACAGGGTCGCTACTCCTTGGATCTTGCTGCGGGTTTGCTGGAGCTTGAGGCGTCCAGTCTAGGGGCGTACCCACACCGTCGGCTGCTCTGGGTGTCCTGCCAGTATCCCGAAGTCGGACCCACCCTGGATTTCACGCTGTACCCCGCGGTCATCCAATGAAGGGCCGACGGGTACTTCGTTTCGGTCTCCTCCTGAGAATCTGCGCGCCGCCGCCACGAAAGACCGCTTCTGAAGACGGCGCGCCCACGAACGGATGGGTATGACCGCGTGGCGTCTTCGGAGGGTACGTGTCCGCCTACGTCCTGGCCGAGGCGAAGGAGCTCGCGAGGCTCGTCTGGACCGGTAGGGCACTTTAACGCGGGCTCCGCAGGTAAGCTGTTGCTGTATAACACTTCCGAGGCGGGTGCCAACGGTGTCGCCCGGGGATACCGGGTCGGATCGTGAGCATCCTGCATACTCGCCCGTGACAGACCGCTCGCGAGAGAGATGCGGAGTGCCCTAGGGAGCGACTTCTGGGGCCGGACCGAAACCTTGGTATGTGTTACCATTCATGGTAGCATTAATGCATGGGAAAGATTCGGCGTGGCGGCTTCGTGTTCGTGACGTGGAAGGGGGACCACAGCCCATATCA
This sequence comes from Gemmatimonadota bacterium, assembly GCA_029262115.1. Classification (GTDB taxonomy): domain Bacteria; phylum Gemmatimonadota; class Gemmatimonadetes; order Longimicrobiales; family Gaopeijiaceae; genus JAJCZZ01. The sequence continues at coordinate 130,519 of JAJCZZ010000053.1, forward strand.
CGTGATCACGTGCACGTGTATCGCGATGGCAGCCTCGTCCTCAAATGGGACCTTGAGAGCGAGGCTCCGATGAAGGGGAAGCCTACGCGCCGAGTCCTTCGTCTAATCTCGGAACTCCGGGAGGAGGGTTTGCTGTGAGGATCGAATCCGTGGTCGCCAATAACCGCAGGAAGGTGTTCGAAGTCCGAACGGCCGCGGTTCAGTATGCGTTTCCATATGCGTTACTGCGGAAGCGGCCGGACTCGAAGAACCGCGTGGCGCAGGTTCGTCCCGACGAAGACCTGGGTATGGAGGGATTCACGTATCGCTTGGAGGATGGTGCCGAGGACACGATCCACATCGATGCCGTCCTGGAGTACAACCAGGACCCTGGATATCTGAATGACCTCCTCCTTCATCGCCTGACGCTGGAGGCTCAGAAGGCCGTTGAGGTCAGCGATCTCAGCAAACGCGAGCTCATCCGTAGGCTCGACACTTCGGCAAGTCAATTCTATCGACTGCTCGACCCGACGTACCGCAAGAAATCGGTGGGTCAGATGCTGGCTCTGCTTCACCTCCTTGGTCAGAAGGTCGACGTCGTGATTTCTCCGAGAAGCACGAAGAAGTCGGGAGCGCGGAGGCGGAGAGGGCCGGCCGCCGTATAGCACAACATCGGTCCTCGACCGACGGCAGGACGCGCTATCGAATCGCGCGGTGGAGCTGCTGCCAGTGGTGCGGTTTGAGGTCAGAGGGCCTGGGCTCCGATGATGTTCAGGCGCTGTGTCGGTAGGCCCCACGGTGGAGCGCGGGCGACATCGGTCGTCGCGAAGACACCGTTATCGGAAAATGAGCTCGACCGGAACACGGTACGAGCAGGCGCGATGGTTGGCGCAGAAGTCGATACGAGATTATACGAGATGTAGGATTCTACGTTGTCAACGGATACCCGGACCGGGTTGGAATCGTGAAGACCTCTATGACGGGCTCGAAAAGGAACCTTGCGTGGAACGACCGGAGTGGTGGGCTTGGGAGTTGGCGTTCACCTCTCATGTGGAGATGCGCATGGAGGAACGCGGATTCACCGAGGTCGACCTTAGGGAGATGCTCCAGCGCGCCAGGGACATCAGACCGTCGAGCCGGGGCGGGTCGATGGATCGTTTCGGCGAAGCTGAGGGGTAGAGACTGGAGAATAGTGATCGAGCCGGACGAGGATGAGCGAGCCCTCTACGTCGTGACAGCGTACGCACGAGAAGCCAAATGAAAGCAATGTCGATTCAAGTGACGTATCGGAAGGGTCGGCCGTTCGCGGCCTACATCTACCTGCGGCGCCGTCTAGGCGAAAAGGCTGTACGCACCGAGGAAATCAACGAGGATCTCCTCGTCGACTTCGGTCAGGAGAATCAGCCCTTGGGTATTGAGGTGATGAACCCGGAGGCAGTTGGGATGGATGCGATCCTAGGGGTTTTCGATACGCTGGGCTTGAGCCGCCCGGATCCAATCGACCTTGGTCCTCTACAGGCGGCCTAGCAGGTCTCTGCGGGCAGACGGCTCACTTCAGATAACAAAATGTTCGCGCCTGCGTTCGCTTTGCTCACTTCGGTGAATCACGGCTTCGCTTTCGCTCAGCGGTGCCGGTAACCTTGAATGTTAAGTGAAATCGGTTTCGGGAGCGACTACGATTGGGGGTATGCTTCCTCCGCCGCGTCGAGAACCCGATCTTTTGAAGGTGCAACCACGGGGCTGTTCCAGTTTCGCTCCATTGGGCTCCGTAAGACCCCTCAGCGGAAGAGCCGAGTGGTGGAAATCTCCTTGCTCGGATCTGAGAGGGCCCGGGGAGGCAACTCCCTGGGCTACTCGACCGCGTGTGCCATCTTGAGATCGATGGATGACACCGTTCGAGAAGCTGCCCCGAACTCAGTTGAAGGTGGTGACTCCGAGGGATGGATGGATTAGCTGGCTTTCCTCATTTGGGCAACCGGTTCGAGGTCATCGAGGTGGGCTTTGAGGATCCAGAGTTGGTCGTAGCCGCTGATGCGTCGG
>JAJCZZ010000054.1 GCA_029262115.1 Gemmatimonadota bacterium
GGACTCGACCACGTCAACCGCGCCGACCATGTCGTTCGCGTCCGGCGCGAGGTCGTCCAGCGTCATCACGGGCTCGTCCGCCAGCTCCGATACGTCGAGTACATCGTCGTCGGCCGCCCAAACGTCGGAAGCGACGACCTCATCGGCGGTGGACTCGACCACGTCAACCGCGCCGACCATGTCGCTCGCGTCCGGCGCGAGGTCGTCCAGCGTCATCACGGGCTCGTCCGCCAGCTCCGATACGTCGAGCACCTCGTCGTCGGCCGCCCAAACGTCGAAAGCGACGACCTCGTCGGCGGTGGACTCGACCACGTCAACCGCGCCGACCATGTCGTTCGCGTCCGGCGCGAGGTCGTCCAGCGTCATCACGGGCTCGTCCGCCAGCTCCGATACGTCGAGCGCAACATCCTCGGCGGCGATGTCCGCGGCGTCCTCCACCCCATCGAACGATTCGCCCGCAGCCGGTGCGCCGGGCGCGCCGGAATCGATCGATCCTGAGCCCCATTCGGACACGTCGAGCTCAGCTAGACGCGCCCGGGCCTCCTTCGCGCGGCTTTCCGCGCCCGTGGCGGTCAGGGCACTCGCCAGGGACATCAAGGCGTCCACGTTTTCAGGGTCGAGATCGAGCGCACGCTGCGCCGCGAGTTCCGCTTCGGCGTTGAGTCCCGCCGAGAGGTACAGACGCGCCGCGACCACATGTCCGGACGCGAAGTCGGGATGGCGGGCGAGACCGTCCGTGAGAAGCTCGAACGCCTGCTTGATGTCGCCCGATCGCCGGCACGCATCCGCCAGTGGCGCAAACACCCTACCCTCCGGATCCCGATCGGACCAATACAGCGCGCGGAGCGTCCGGATTTCTCCCGCTATGGCGTCGGTCACTTCTGGAAGCTCTTCACGGATCGGGTGAGGCCGGCTGCACGCGCCATGGTTCGCATCCCCGGTAAGTACCCACGTTGAGGGACGAATCACGGACGACGTAGTGGGTGTAGACTCGGCGAAGATACGGAAGACCGCGAAAAAGTGTCAACGCGCGCAACGATCGACCGACAGCGGCGTACAACGTTTCGGACCGATATTACCGGCCCGAAACGCCGATTCCACAAGGGGACGTGGATTGAGAGGCCATCGGCGAGCCGTTACTATATCCGGTCTGTTTTCGCGGGTCCTATGTACGTTCCGAGGTCGCAGGAGACGCCGGTCTATGATGCGTCAGATGCGGGAAGTCACGAAGCCGATCATGCTGCTCGCAGCGGGGGCTTTCGTCGCTCTCATGGTGTTCGAATGGGGCATGGATGCCTCGGGTCGGTCGTCCGGTGGGTTCGGGGAGATCGGTCGGGTCAACGGGGCCGGGGTCGCCTACGACGACTATATGGCGGCCTATCGGAACCTGTACGACCAGCGCCAGCGCGCCCAGGAGGAGCCAATCACGTCCCAGCAGAACCGGGACATCGAGGACGCCGCCTGGGAAGAGGTCGTCAATCAGATCCTGATTCGTCAGGAGCTCAAACGGCGCGGCATCTCCGTCAGTGACGACGAGATCCGCGCGGCCGCTCAGTACAATCCGCCTCAGGACCTCCGACCCCAATTCGTGGACTCCGAAGGTCGCTTCGACCCGGCCGCATACCAGGCCTACCTTGCCCAAGCGCCTCAGGACATGCTGCTCATGCTCGAGGCCTACTACCGCGACGTGATCCCCCGGGGAAAGCTGCTGCGCCAGGTGTCGTCGGGCATCTTCCTTTCCGATGCCGAGTTGTGGCGCCAGTACCGAGACCAGTACGAGCAGGTCGAGGTCCGGTACGTGCCGTTCAACCCGTCCACGCGCTTTGCCGATTCGCTCTTCACCGTCAGCGACGCCGACGCGCGCCGCTACTACGACGAGCATGAAGACGAGTTCGAGGTTCCAGCCCGGGCGCAGGTCAAGGTGGTGGTCCTGGGAAAGGCGCCGACTGTAGCGGATTCGACCGCCTCCCAGGAGTTGGCCGCCTCCGTTCTCGACGAACTCCGCACCGATGGTGACTGGAACGCGGTGGCCGCCCGTGAATCTTCGGATCAATCGACTGCACAGTCGGGCGGTGACCTCGGCGTGTTTCCGAAGGGCCGCATGGTGCCCCCGTTCGACTCCACGGTGTTCGCGGCCCGACCGGGCACCGTGACGGGTCCGGTACGTTCCTCGTTCGGATGGCACGTCATCGAGGTACAGGAGCGGTGGGGTCAGGACAGCGCACGGGCGCGTCACGTCCTGATTCCGATTGCGCGTACCGACGACAGTGAGATCGGCCTCCTGACGATGGCGGACTCCTTGGAGGATCTGAGCGAGGAAGTGGGCCTCGAGGCCGCCGCCCGGACGCTGGGACTGACGGTGAACCGGCAGGAGATCTCCGCCACGTTCCCGTTCGTGACCGGGGCCGGACAGATCGGTGAGGGAGCCGACTGGATCTTCGAGGAAGCGACCGCGGGCGATGTGAGCCCGGTGTTCGAGAACGGGCAGGCATTCTACGCCTTGGAGGTCGTTTCGTCCGAGCCCGAGGGGCTCCTTGCTTTCGAGGACGCGCGCCCTGCAATCGAGGCCACGCTCGTCTTCGACCGGAAGATGGCCCGTGGTGCCGAAGAAGCCGCGACCCTGCGCCAGGTGATCGGCGCGGGCGAGGCCCTTCCAAACGCGGCGGCCGAGGCGGGCCTCGAGGTGCGGCAGGCCGGTCCGTTCAGTCGGAACGACTTCGTGCCGGGTCTGGGGCGGCAGAACGCGGCCATCGGAGCGGCGTTCGGCTCGGCAGTCGGCTCCGTCAGCGACGTCGTGAAGACGCCCGCGAACGTGTTCCTCATCGAGGTGTTGCGTCGCCAGCCGGCGGACTCGCTGGCGTGGCTCGACCAGCGGGATCAGCAGCGCCAGGCGATGGTGGCTTCGCTCCAGCAGCAGAGGCTACAGGAGTGGATCACCGCGCTGAGGGACGCGGCCAGGATTGTCGACCGGCGGGCGGAGGTCCTCCAGCCCGCCGATGATGAGGATCAGCCGCAGTTGCCCATGATGTTCTGAGGGCCGGCCGGCTCAGCCGGCCACCTGCGGGATACCATGAATCGAGAGGGCCGGGACGCACATGACGTCCCGGCCCTCTTCTCGTTCGTTGTACCGAAACCACCGCCGGGGGTTTTCCCCGTGACGGTCCGCGCTCCTACTGCTGTTCGGCCGGCTGCTGTTCAGCCGGCGGCGGCGTCAACTTCCGTGGCTCCCCGCCCTCGGGCCCATGGGGCGGCGTGGTCCGATGCCGTGGCTCGTCCGGGACCTTGAGCTCGTGCTCGATCTCGCGAATGGATCCTTTGAATTCCCGAATGCCTTTGCCCAGCGACGATCCGATCTCCGGAAGCCGCTTCGCACCGAAGAGCAGTAGCACGACGACGAAGATGAGGATCATCTCGCCCATGCCGAGTCCACCGATTCCCATATCCTGTCTACCCCCTTACGCGTCCACTGAGGACGGCAATTCGAAGTTCACTACGACGTCAGATCCACGAGCGCGCCACGAGGGCCACCACGGCGACCCCGATGAGGGTCAGCACGTTGAGCGTCAAAGTGAGCGGCCCGAGGGAGAAAGCGACGGCCACGAGGTCGACCGACAGCGGACCCAGTGACGCATTCACCGATGTGGTGAGAAAGTCACGGGGTGCCCCCCCTGGCAGGAAAAGCTCCGCCAACCTCGTGAAGAGCCCTCCGAGGAACAGACCGAGTATCAGCGTCCAAACGAGTCGGACCATTCCGCGGCGCCGCGTATCGACAAGCATACCCCTCCCTTAGCGTCGGCGGTCCACGGCGTAGGATACCGCGTCCCGTAAAGCGTCCGTAGACAGCCCATCCGGCAGTTCGGACAGCGCCGTCTCGGCCCTGTTGGCATAGTGCCTCGCCCGCTCGCGGGCGTACTCCAACCCCCCTCGCGATTCGACGATCTCGACGATCCTCTGGATCTCGTCGTCGCTCGGCTCGTCGTGCGTGAAGAAGGTACGGATCTCTCGATCCTCCTCGTCCGAAGCGCACCCGAGAGCCCACACGAGTGGCAGTGTGACTTTCCTCTCGCGAAGATCGTGCCCGCTTGGTTTTCCGGTCACGTCTTCGGTGCCTGTGTAGTCGAGCAGATCGTCCGCGATCTGAAACGCCATCCCCAGACTATGGCCGTAGTCCGCCAAAATTTCACGGTGCGCCTGGTCGCTGGCCAGGGCGCCCATCTCACACGCCGCGGACATCAACGAGGCCGTCTTCGCGGCAATGAGGCGGTAGTAGCCGTCTTCGGTGAAGTCGAGCGCGTCGTACGACGTCAGCTGCCGCATTTCCCCGACGCTCATGTCGTTGGCCGCCTTGGCGAGCACTCTGAGCGCCTCGATATTCCCGATCCGGGCGAGTTCCGACACCCCTCGCGAGTACAGATAGTCGCCCATGATGATCGCGACCTGGTGCGTCCAAAGCGAGTTGACGGTCGGCAGTCCGCGCCGCAGCACGGAATGATCGACCGCGTCGTCGTGAACCAACGTGGCGAGGTGTACGAGCTCGACGACGGCGGCGAGCGTAAGCGCCGAATCGTCCGGCTCGGTCCCGACCTGGGCGGACAGCAGGAGGAGGGTCGGACGGAATAGCTTTCCCTTCAAGAAGAGGAGGTGCTCGTTGACCTCTTCGATCATCTCGAAGTCGGAGAGAACGATGCGACGCAACTCCTCCCCTACACGGTCCAGCTCCGTCCGGACCGGGGCCTGAATGGCGGAGAGCGCGGGCGCGACGTCTCGGGTCGCGGACGTCATGCGGGCCTGTGCACGGTGGCGCAGGACAGTAGATCAGCGCAGCGCACGAAGTCGCTCCGTCACATCGGCGAAGTTGATGTCGAGCGAAAAGACACGGTCGTAGAACTCGACCGCCTTCTCGGTCTGTGCCGTGTCCTCGTATGCCCGGGCCAGATGATAGTAGATGCCGACCAGATCGTCCTCCACGACCGTATCGACGCTCAGTGCCCGCTCGAGTGAGCGGATGGCCTGGTCCGCGTTCCCCATTTCCATGAAGGTCTGCCCCATCAGTTCGAACGTCGGGAGATGCGACGGAGAGGCCCGCAGAGCCTGCTGGTACTCGGCAATGGCCTCGTCGAGCAGTCCCATCTCCTTGTACGCCGTCCCGAGGTCGTGATGCGCGCGCACGTCATCCGCATCCAGATTCTCCGAGACCTTGTCCTTGAACTGGGACAGCATCTTCGCAAAGTCGGCGTCCTCGTCGCCGCTCGGCTCCTCGTACGCGACCGTGAAGCGGGTCGTCTTCTCTTCGACATCGCCCAAAATCAGCGCACCGAGATCGACGTAGTCCTCCTGTGCGGCCACTTCCTGGACCGGGGCTGGTGGCGTCGCTCCGCCGGAACTGAGCGCCGCTTGCGCGACGCCGTTCGCCGGATCCACCTGGAGAACCTGTTGGTAGGCGGCCCGAGCGCGAGCGGCCTGTCCGGCGCGTTCCAGCACGCTGGCCAAACCGAGGTACGCGTCCGCCTGCACGGCAGCATCGCCCGTCACGTAGGATATCTCTACCAGACGCTGTCGGAGCGAGAGGTCGTCGGGTGCTGCCGCAATCCCCGCCCTCAACTCCTCGACGGTGGATCCGCGGTCGGACGCTACGTCTTCCACCAACTCCGCAAACGCGTCTGCCGCCTGCTCGCCACCGGAGTCCCCATCCGCCCCGTCGGTGCCGGAGCCGGCGGGCTCGAACGAGACCGGTAGCGGGCCGCCGTCGTCCATCACGTCCATATCGATGAGCGGAAGGTCGACCACCTCCTCGTCCCCGTCCTCGGAGTCGTCGCCCAGGTCCATCAGAGGGAGGTCGAACGCTTGATCCTCGGTTTCTTCGCTATCGAAGGTGGGGAGTTCGAAGCGATCGGATTCCGCGTCGGCGCCCTCCATCAGCGGGAGTTCGAAGGCTCCTTCTTCGTGGGCGCCCTCGACATCAAGTTCCCCGTCCTCGGCGAACGATATCAGGGGAAGGTCCACCTCGACCTCACCGGTCGACTCCTCAGAATCTCCTTCCGCCTCGTCGGTAAAGCCCGCGATCTCGAAGTCGGGGATGGCAACGGCGGACGATGCCTCATCAGCAGCCCTCGGTGTGGTCTCTACCTCGGCTTCCGCGTCGTCCGGACCACCCAGGTCGATCTCGCCGAACTGCGCGTAGATATCGCCATCGCTGTCCACGCCACTGCCGCCGAAGCTTCCGGCCGGGGCCGCAGCCACCGTCAGATCCGCTCCTGGATCGACTTCGCGGATGCGTGCCTCGATTTCAGCCGCCTGATCCGTGGCGCCCGTCACCATCAATCGCTGGTACCCGGCCACCATGTGTGCCACGCCTTCGTCCGAGCGCCCGTTGATGATGAGTTGCTCGCCCACGAATACGCGCATGTCCGGGTCGTCCGGAGCGGTCTCGGTGAACTCGACGAGCGCCTGGAGCGAGTCGTCCTGCTCACCGGCCTGAGCCGCTCGCTCCGCGTACGTGAGGTAGTTGGTGCGAGCATCCGAGAGGAAGCCCTGCTGCGCCCGGATCTGCCCCATCTTCAGATAGATTTGATACCGGCCAGGCACGTTGCGGATGACCTTCTTGCACACCGCGATGGCGTTGTTCGGGAGCTCGGCCTCCAGGTACAGATCGACCGCCTGCTCGTAGTGCTGCACCGCTTGATCGAGGTTCCCGACGCGCACGTAGAGATCGCCGACGCGGTTGTACAGTCCGATGTCCGGCTGGTCGTCCTCCGCCAGTCGGTCGATGGCCTTCTTGTACTGGTCCAGCGCCTTGAGCCACTCCTCCTTCTGCTCGTGGCGCCGAGCCTGTTCTTTGAGCTTCTCAATGCTCATTCAGTCATCGTCCGATGTCGGTCCAGTGCGGGGCGCCACGACGAGACGGCGCGCAGCGTCCAATACTTCGCCCGGCACCGAGTCGCCCGCACGCGTCAGGGCGAGCAGAAGTGCTTCCGCGTCCCGCTCTCGGCGGGTCGAGAGATGTGTGGAGACACGGCTGGAAAGCAGGCGGCGGGGTCCAAGGTCGGAAAGGTTTAATCTGTCCCCCGCCGCCGGAAGCACAAGGGCGTCGGGCACCATGCCGATCACCTCCGTTCCCGTCACGCGGCCCCCGTAGCGTTCAACCCCGCGTTCGATCGCCCGGAAGACGTCCAGGGGATCGGTTCGCTGCGGGTCCTCCAGATTCATGGAGATCTGCATTCGGTCCTGCTGCTCGAGGTGGAGCGCGAGCGTGCGCAGGCCCTTGAAGCCACCGCCCCGTTCTCTCAACCGAGCGGCGAGGACGCGCGTGTCGGCCAAGGACAGCCCCGACACGTCGACGTTCCACGCGAGAAGGACCGGGCGCGCCCCCACACACGTCACGCCTGCGCTCGGATGGGGACCCACGCGCCCCGCATCCTCGTCCGGTGGCCGATCGTCGGGGTAGCCGGCCCAGAGGGCTTCCACTCCCCCCCGCCTCAACTCGGCAAGACCCCGACCGGGCGGCCGTGACGTCCCGGCATAGTAGAAGACGGGGATCCCCTCGTCGGAGAGCGCCCGACCGACCCGTCGGGACGCTGCCACCGCGTCGTCCATGGTCAGGCCGGCCAAGGGCACGAAGGGCAGGACGTCGAGAGCGCCTACACGGGGGTGGATACCATGGTGCTCGCGAAGATCAATCTGGTCCCGCGCCCAGAGAGCCGCGGCCAGGGACGCGGCCTCGACCGCCTCGGGCGCTCCGATGTAGGTAAGAACGCACCGGTGGTGATCCGGATCCGCGGACCAGTCCAACAAGTCCACATCATGCCGGCAAACCACGTCGACCAGGGCTTCGATCTTCTCGAGGTCTCTGCCTTCGGAGAAGTTCGGAACAGCTTCGAGGACGGGCAGCATGGCGCTGAAGATAGCAATGCCTGTCCGGTCAAGCGACGCGGGAGATCGCGGGTCGGTGCAACTACCCCGACGCGGCCTCCGACGCGGCGCGCCACGCCTCGAGCACCCGGGTTTCCTTCTCGGCGGCCAGACCCGCCACCGGCTCGGCCTGGCGCTCGAACGGCGTCGCCGCGGGTCCCGACCGGTGCCTGGGCCGAGCGTGCCACGCCACGACGTCGCGGGCCGAGTCTGCGTACGACCGGCACGTGAGCCCCTTGGCCCACGCCGCGTCTCCCGCGATCGACGTCATGCCGACGTAGTCGTCGCGTGGCGGGATCCAGCAGGTCATCTCCGACCACGGCCGCACTCCCTGATCCAGAAGGAAGTCCGTGTCGGCCCAGTGGAGTTCGGTGCCCTCGGACGCAACGGCGTCCCGCATCTCGCCCAGCGCCTGGGCGACGGTGGTGGGCCGGTCCGGCCCCACGGCGTTATACGTGCCGGACTCGCCGTTCTCGGCCATCCTCACCATCCACCCCGTAAGGTCCCGGGCATCGATGAGCTGGAAGGAGTCGGAACCGTCGCCGGGCGCCAAGACGTCGCCACCGCGGGCCAGCCGCGTCGGCCAGTAGGTCGATCGATCCGTGTAGTCCCACGGCCCACCGATGAGCACCGGACGGATGATCAGGGCACGGTCTCCAAAGGCGTCCCGCACCTCCTGCTCGCACAGCGCCTTGAGGCCGCCGAACGTGAGGCCGTTCACCTCCTCCACGGTCGGGTCGTCGAGCTGCTGCACCGGTGCATCCTCGGCCAGCCCGGTGTCCAGGTACGGATAGTACACGCCCGACGACGACGTGTAGACGTACCGCCCCACCCGATCGGAGAGGAGGCGACACGCGTCGCGCACTCTCCGCGGTACCGTGGCCGAGTTGTCGATGACCACGTCCCACTCCCCTGTTTCCAGCGCTGAGAGGTCGGAGTCGCGGTCGCCGACGAGCTTCCGCACATCGGGGAACAGGTGAGGGTTGGTCCGGCCCCGGTTGAACAGCGTCACGTCGTGGCCTCGGGCCCACGCGTACTCCACCTGGTGGATGCCGATGAAGCCAGTGCCGCCCAGGACCAGGACCTGAAGGGGCCGCCCGCCGCGATCGGACGTCTCGGCCTCCCGACCGCAGGCGCCCAGGGCCGCGGCGGCACCGGCGGTCGCGGAGATACGGAGGAAGTCCCGGCGCGCGAGGCTCATGTGACGCTCCTGGTTCGAGTCGTCCGGCACGTGCAGACCGGACGACTGTAGACGGGTGTTTGCCGGGACCGCAAGCACGGCATCGTGAGGACTACCGTGCGCCCTCGTCCCGGTGATCCAGAGGCCGCAATGTCACGGGAAAGGACGTCCCGTCCTTTTCGGCCTGGATGAGCAGGCCGAAATAGGGCGTCCGGCCCGCCTCGTGGCTCGCCGGGGCGAGCCAGCGACCCAGGTGGGCCAGCCAGCGGTCCCCGGGTTCGCGTTCCTGCGGGAGATCCGTGGTATTGATCGCTCCGTAGGCGGGGTTCACCACCACGTCGAGGTAGCCGAAGGAGGTCGTGTCCGCCGGTACGTCGAAGGCGTCCACCACGATCCTCCAGGCACCGGCATCGGGATCCGCCACGAAGACTCGATCGGCGCCCACGGGGTCGCCGTCCACCCGGGCTGCCTGGCACCCCTTCTCCTCGTCGGTACAGTCGAAGAGATACAGGTCCAGATCCGCGCCGGGGTCGGCCACGTGCCCCAGTTCGGCCACCAATGCGTCCGAGCCCGGGAGCACCTCCACGTCGAACACGCGCTGGTCTCCGTGGGCGATCTCCACGGTCTCCCGGCGGGCACTCCCCACCGCCGTCGACGTCGCGCCGCCCGTGAAGCCCGCCATCCGGTTGGTGATCCGTACCTCGGCCGCTGGCTGGCCTCCGGGTCCATCGAGACGAGCGTCGTCGTCCGTCGTGGTTCCAGCACGCGCCAGCGCAGCGACCTCGACGGCCAGGGCAGACACGCTCAGCGTGGCCGGGGTCGGCGGCACCGGCTCGTCCTTCTTGGCCTGTTGCCAGTCGAAGGTGCGGGTGTCCTCCACATCCGTGAGCCGGATCTCCCAGACACCGGGCATCGGATCGGTCACCACATGGGCGACGCCGTTGTCGCGAGGAATCGGTCGACCCCGCACCTGGCGTGTATCGGGCGCGGACACGGCCAGGCTCACCGCGCGGTCCTTCCAACCCACGTCCACGAGGAGCGTTTGGGTGCCTTCGGGCACAAGGAAGAAGCGGCTGGTGATCCCGGGTCGAGGCACGACGACTTCGACCTCGTCGGCAAAGCCGTTGGCCGCCGTCAGTGGCCGGGGGGCGACGACGGTGGCGAGAGTCCGGTAGGCGTACCCCGTCACCCTGGGGTGATGGAGGGTCAGGTGGGCCGTGTGGACGCCGTACTCCTCCGGGGCTACGGTCACCGGGAACTCCACGGGCGTGTTCAAGGGCAGGGTCACGCTCCGAGGTGAGGAATACGTGCCGTGGCCGTTCCCGTCCCAGCGCGCTTCGAAGGTCATGGCTTCCCGGGGACCTGAAGTGCGGGTGAAGGTGATGGTCCGCTCTCTCCGATCGCCGCGCTCCCACCCGCTCCGCTCGTAGATCCCGACGCCTTCGTGGGGGGTGGGAAGCACATGGCTGTAGGGGTGCCGCACGGCGGCTCGACTGGTGATGTCCACCATCGTACCGCCCTCGTTGAGGGAGGTGAGCACACCCCAGGCACCGGACACGTTCACCACCCCGTTGCCCTGCTTGTACGCCTCGATGTGGGGCACCCAGCGCGCGCCCCGGGTCACGGCCCACTTGATCATGTACGGGTCGTACCGCAGCCCTGCCTGCTTGGCGCCACTGATGAGCAGGGCCACCGCGCCGGCCGCCGTGGGTGTGGCCGTGGAGGTCCCTCCGGCGATGGTGTAGCCCGGGGGCAACTCGAAGAGCCCGGGAAGGGCTCGGCCGTCCACGAAGCCCTGGGCCGTACTCACGTAGTTGGACGGTGAGATGATGTCGGGCTTGAGCGCCCCATTCCCCATGGGGCCGTAGCCGCCGGTGATGAGCAGGTTGTCGTCGTGCTCCACCCGGACGCCGTGATTCAGGAGAAAGTTCTCCTTGCTCTCGTGCCCGTTCACGCCGATGACGCCGCGCCCCATCACGATGTCGTCGATGGCGCCCACGATGGGGTAGTTGTGCGTCGGAGAGAGAATCGTCGGACCGTAGCGCGCCACCAGACGCTCGCCGATCACGGAGGGGACCAGTCGACCGTCTCGGGGCAGGTAGGTCCGGGTGATGTTGGAGCTCTGTTCGAAGTAGATCACGTCGGCACCGGCCTGGGCCGACAGGATGGTGGATTCCGTCTGGCCATACGCCGCCCCACCCTCCGAGATGCTGATGAGCTGGGCGCCAGGCGCCATCCCATCGAAGCGTCCGTCCCGCCCCCGGCTCCCCACCGCCGCACCGACCACCAGTGAGGCGTGGCTGGCTACGCCGAGGTTCAGCGCCACGATGTTGCGGTCTTTGTCGATCTGTACCGAGAAGCCGATCGACTCCCGCACGGATGTGTCGGGATCGTCCGTACCGAACACGCCGAACCGGGGTCGGTCCCGGTAGTCGGTCAGCGCCGTCTCGTCGGTGAAGTCCATGTCCTGATCGGTGTCCACCCACACGTCGCCCGAGTTCTCGTCCCAGAGTACGCCGAACAGACGACTGGAGCCCTCGGGATTGCCGTCGCGGTTCACATCCTTCTCCACCGCCGCTCCCTGCGACTGGTCCTCGCCGCTCTCGTCGAACAAAGCCATGCGGAAGGGTCCGTCTCGCGGCGCCCTGTAGGTGGAGTCCCGGTGGACGAGGGTGCCCCCCGCGGCCTCCACCACGTCGTCCATATGGAGCCAGCGGCCGTCGTCCTCCTCACGCACGTCCAGGGCGGTGCCGTACACGGCGATCTTCGGAATATCCGAACCGTCCAGGGCCTTCGCCGTTTGAAGTTCGGGCAGGAGCACATCCGGATTCATGTCGATCATCGCGATCTTCACGCCCCGACCGTCGTAGGTAGGGTTCTCCTCCAGGTAGGTCAGCGCCCGTGTGTCGCCCCAGGGGTGGTACCGGTGCGTGAGGGGTCGGTCGGTCAGGGACGGAGGCCAGATCGTGTCCGCCATGGCCGGGGCTGGGAGTGGCGGCCATGGCGCCGCCCCACTCCGGGATCGCGCCGGTGCCGAGCGGCCCGCCTCCGTCTCGGGGCGTTCCGGCCCCCCGAGGCCCTCTCCGTCCGCCAGGGCGAACGTCCGGGGCCGGGCGGGCGGCAGCGACACGTCCACGCTGTGGAGGGCGGGATGGCCGGTCAGGGACTCGACTCCGGCCAGCGGTACGCGGGCCCGGAGGTAGTCCACCTCGTCATCCCGGAACTGGACACTCCCGCCCACTTCGTTCACAGCCCGGGCCAGGTCGGCGGCACGGCCGGGCATGGCCGCCATCACCAGGAGTACGTCGTCTTCGCCCCGGGCGCGGGCCTGCGCCAACTCCGCCCGGGAGTCCTTGAAGAGGAAGGGACGCCGCGCGACCTGTGCCGGGAGGGCGGTGTCGGCCAGCGTGAAGAGGAGTCCCAGGATCAGTCCGGTGCGGCGCATGACGTTCCCCCGTCGGGTACAGGCGGGCACGGCGGCACCGGGGCGTCCCCGATCCGCTCGTGCCTGGCGTCTTCCGATTGTGGGGTGGTGGCGGGCGTCTCTCAAGTCTGGCCGGACACCCGGACCCCGTTTCGAGGGTGGACCGCGAGGACCCTACGTCGCACCCGGGCTGAGGTTCGGATTGTCCGCCTGTAGCTGGTAGGCCCAGTCGAAGATCATGAGCGCATCGTCGTCCTGGTCGAAGCCGAGCAGCGTCACACGGATCACTGCGTAGTGCGTGAGGCCGTCGTCACCGCGCACACGAAGCGTGTAGCTGGTCTGCGGCTCCAGAGCGACGTCCTGCGTGGAGTAGCCGGACGTGGGTGCGACCGACAGATCGACACACCCTTGGTCGGAGCCCGGACCACACTTGAGGGCCGTCGTGACGAAGCCCTGAGGAAAGGCCGTCGCGTTGGGACCGGGAACCAGCCACCACCCGTTCGAGTCGATCTCCAGGCGGAAGTGACGGCCACTGTCACCTCCCGTGACGACCGGATCCGCGGATTCGTCCTCCTGGAAACGGAAGCCCGACCGATCCGAGCGGTCGGAAAACGCGTAGAGGTACTCCCCCGTGAAGTCGGGGCGCGGCGTACCGTCGGCCGCGGCGCTGCCGTCGCTCTCATGGCCCTGATCATCGAGCGCGGTCACGAAATAGCTGTATGTCCCGCCGTTGACCGCGAGTTCGTCCAGGAACGCTTCGGAGTCGGTCTCCCCGAGCAGGAAGGAGCCGTCGGACGAATCGAGGTAGACCCTGTAGAACGAGAAGTCCGAAGCCTCGCGAGCGACGTCGGACCAACGGATATAGTTGGCGCCGTCCAGTGCGATCACTTCGACCGCGTTGGGTGCCGAGGGAGCCGACGCGACCGGCACCGGCACCTCCACCGAGTAGTCGGAGGCGGTTTCGACACCGGTGACCGGGTCCACCGCCGAGACATAGTATTCGTAGGTCACCCCCCCGACGATGTTCTGATCGGCATAGGAACAGAAGCCCGCGGAGCAGTTGGTGACTTCGGCGATGAAGAAATAGTCGGCGTCGGACAGCCGCTTCGAGTAGACCCGAAACGCCTCGCCGTCCCAGGCGGGACCGAGTTCCCACGTGACCGTGACGGCCCCGGCGTAGTAGGAAGCGTTCAGCGCACGGGGCGCCGCAGGCCCGTCCCCGGACACGAGAATGGTATCCGACTGACACGCACCCAGGCCTATCGCTGCGAGAAGCACCCACGCCACGGATCTCATCGTTCAATCCTCCTCACGGTCACGGTCGGGCACCCTACCGGCCCCGACTGCATGAAGCGAGGTGCACGGGACGTACCATACGGGAATGCGTTGGAGGACAACGTTTCCCCGGATTCCAGCGATGGCCGGGTGTCCTTGGGAGAGGACAGGCGGGGAGTGAGGACCGACACGGACACACACGGGTCCGACCATGGAGCCCCGTGTGCTGCACAACCCGGACGGTGAGGGGCCTCTCGTTCCCGCCTCAGCGCGACGACGCCGGCAATCCGACGTCCAGATTCCGCTGTTCGTAGTCGAACTTGAGGTCCTGGTTGTCGATCAGGGACACCTCGAAGCGGAAGGTCCAGTTTCCGTTGGCCGCGTTGACGAAGTCGAAGTTGGCCTTCCAGCGGTGGAGGTCGCGGCTCAGTCGGATCGAGTGGTCGTTGAACTGCTTCCGCTCGATATCGTAGGCGGTCCTCCAACTCATGTCCCAGTGCTCGGTCGGCTTCAGCGTAAGCGTGCCGTTGAGCATCTGGCTCGACTCGAGGGAGGGGTCGCGAGGCCGCGTGAGCGCGTAGGACAGGCTGGCGTTCCAGCCGCCCAGGCCCCCGGAGCCGCTCCGTTCCTGCTGGCTCAACGGCGCCCTGTCGCCCCTGGGCACCATCGACGACTCGTCGGTGGCCCCTCCGTCCGCGAAGGGATCGTCAGGGTCGAGCGGGTCGATCACGTCCTCGTCCTCCTCAGCGTCCTGGCCGGCTGCTCCGTCAGCACCTGCCAGTCCCAACCAGCGGAAGATGCCCGAGCGGTTGTTCAGACTGAACGAGAGGTTCAACTGCGAGAGGTGGAAGTCGAATTCACGCGCGGGTCGGGTCTGACCCTCGATCTTCGTGTCCCTGAACAGCTCGTGTTCGACGGACATCGTCAGGCCGCGCAGGAGGTCGGAGGAGACCTGGTTGGTCAGCCTCGTCGTCTCGAAACCCGACAGGAAGCTCCCGGCCGAGTCCGCTTCGACGAAGTCGTAGCGGACGACGCTGGTCCGAAGCGCAAGCAGATTGACGATGGGCGCCGACTCGATGCGCCGCGGTTCTCCTGTCATATCGCCCGTCGCAGGCGTCGTCGAAGCGTCCTCGCCGCCGGCGGTCGTCGAATCCGCCGGCTCCAGACGCTTGGCCTCCCATGTCTGGTTCAGCGTGACCGACACCGCGTTCTGGGGCTGGAGGACGCGCGCCCCGAAGACATTGCTCTGAAGTACCGTGGGCGTCTTCTCCGGGCTCCAACTGTAGTCGAACGAGGGGCTGAACTTGTGACGGATGGCCTCGAAGCCCAGCGCCTCCGGGATCTCGCCCCGCAGGAAGCCGTAGACGTCCGTCTTGAGCGTGGCGCCAAAGCTCACCCGGGAAGGGGCCGAGACGAAGCTCTGCGCGATCTGAGATGTGTCGGACCGGAACTGATTTCCCGACAGCCGAAGGTTCGGCGTGAAGGTCGTCGACCCGAAGAGCTGCTGCTGATACCGAACCGACGTGTTCCAACTGAGGTTGGCGCGGTTGATGTCTCGGGCGGCCGCATTGGTCAGGAGTTCCTCGGCCGCTGCCGAGTCGCCGCGGAGGAGGAAGGCCTCCGGGATGCCCAGGTCGGCCTCTTCTCGAAGGTTGATCCCCTGCGAGAACGTCAGCGCTCCGAAGCTCAGACTGGACGACACCGACCCGGTGGTGTTGGCCGTATTGAACTGGCTGGGATCGAAGACGTCTTGTCCGGGAAAGGACCGGGTGTTGCGCCTGTACGACGCACTGCCGGCCACGGTGGCGTTGTTGAGGAACCCGGCACGCGCCGATGGAGCAGGGAACAGCGTGATCGTCGACAGGTTGAGGCTCACCGTCGGTAGCTGCCAATCGACCCTGCCGTCGGAGAGGTACTCCGTTCGGTTCGCCTGAACCGACGTGCTACCCCAGTCGAAGCGCCGGTCGATGCCTCCGTTGGAGTCGATGGTCTGGACCACCTCCCGCGGGTTCGTCGAGTTCTCCGCCAGGAAGTCCGTGTTGGAGATCCAGTCGGCCGACGCACGGAACTTCGTGCGCTCGCTCATCTCCCAGGAGTGCCGCGTGTTCAGCGACCTCTCCGTCCTCCCGTTCTGCCTCCAGTACTGGCGGAAGTTGAGGTTGCCCTCCAGGAACTGGCTGTTCCACTTGTAGGCCGTGGACCCGGTCAGGCTCACGAAGTTGTTGGAGAACCAGTCGAACGCGACAATCGCGTCCGAGTAGTCGCTCATGGCCCAATAGAAGCCGATGTTGCTGACCCGGCGGTTGTATCCGCCCGACGAGCGCACGATGTCGTTGACGCTGAAGCGCGGCGTCAACAGGCCCGACGCGCGGCCTTGCGACAGGCTCTGGGCAATGAACGGGAGCCAGGCCACCGGCACGTCGGCGAAGTAGAGCCGCACCGGCCGGGCAACGAGCACCGAGTTGCCGACAATCTTGATCTCGTCCGTCTCGAAGTGGTAGTGGGGCTCGTCCAACTCGCACGACGTGAAGCGCGCGTGCGACATGAACGTGGAGTCGGTGTTCGCGTACGGCATGTCTCCGGTGATCTTCCAGCGGGCGCTCCCCTGCGCGTAGTTGGTTTCGGCCGCAACAGCCGAGCCCCTTTGGGACTGGAGATCGTAGACGAGGGACCCGGATTCCACGGGGTCGCCCTGCGTGGGCGTGAACGTCGACCCTCCCACGGTCCGAACCCGGCCGGACGCCTCGCTGTACAGGATGGACGAGTCCGCCTGAACCTCGAGGCCGTCACGGTTCACCCGGGCACGGCCGCCCTCCGGGGCCTTCAGTGTGAGCTGACGGTCGCCGGCCCCGAATTCCGCCCGACCGCCCTCGTACTCGGTCACCGCATAGCCGGACAGGCCCAGGATGGCGGCAAGGGTCGAGTCGGCCCCCGCGCTCACGCCCCCCCCTCGTCGCTGACTGAGCGAGTCCTGGCGGACCGAGTCACGGACGAAAAGCAGCGAATCCGCACCGGGGGCACGCCCCAGCCGCTGAAGCCGCTCCATGACTTTGATGCGCGTGGAGTCGACCGGCGGCTCCTGCGCCCGTAGCGGGGCGACCCCCGCCACAGAGGCGACGAGCGCGCCCAGCAGGAGCGCGGGCCACCGACTCGCCATCCCCCTACCCCACCCCCCGGCGCTCACGTCAATCGACCCCGACCGACCCGTCGGGCGGAAGGATGCTCGGTTCGAGCGGTTCGCCCTCGCGCTGCATCTTCCGCTTGTAGATCCCGCTGGAGAGCACGATGGAGAGCTCGTACAGGAAGAGGAGCGGGAGGAGCATCAGGACGGTGAGCGTGATCACGTCACCGGGCGTGATCATCGACGCGAGGACGGTCATGAAGACTGCGGCGTGCCGGCGTTTGGAGCGGAGGAACTTCGGCGTCACGAGACCGATGGCCGTGAGAACCATGACCACGACCGGCAGCTCGAAGATGGCGCCGAACGCGACCAGCATCTTGATGACGAATCCGAGCGTCTCCCGGATCTCGAGCTGCTCCCGCATCGACTCCCCCTCGAACAGCTTGAAGAACTCGAGCGACACCGGAAGGGCAATGAAGTAGGCCATGGCCACCCCGGCGGCGAACAGCACGGTGCCGAGGTACATGGCCGGCACGATCGCCCGCTTCTCATGCTTCTCGAGAGCCGGGGAGAAGAACGACCAGACGTGATACACGACCACGGGAACGGCCAGGATCAGGCCGACGAGGATGGCCAACTTCAGCGTGATGAAGAACGGGTCGGCCGGCGACAGGTAGATGAGCTGGAAGTCGGGGTCGTCACGGGCCGCCCGGATCGGACGGGTCAGCAACTCCAGGGCGTTGAAGTAGCGCAGGAGCGCAAAGCCGATGACCGACCCGACGCCGACCGCCGTGAACGACCAGATCAGCCGCCAACGCAGCTCCTCGAGGTGGTCGAGGAACGGCATCTCACCTCGTTCGCTGCGGGAGTTCGTCATCGTGGAGTTGGCAGAACGGCGGGTCAGAAGGGAAACTCCACCTGGTTGCGACGGAGGGCTTCCTGTTCCTGTTGGTGGGTCATTTCGTCGACGAACTCCTGGAACTCACCCGCGTCCTGGAAGTTCCGGTATACCGAGGCATATCGGACGAACGCGACCCGGTCCAGAGGGGAGAGTCGCTCCATGACCATCGCGCCCAGTTCGATGCTGGGGACCTCCAGTCCGGCGCGGCGGGAGAGCACATCCTCGACGGTGTCGATCAGTCCTTCCATGGCCGACGCGGACACGGGTCGCTTGGCACACGCCACCTTGACGCTGCCGAGCAACTTGCCCCGGTCGAAGTCCTCCACGGCTCCGGACCGCTTGAGGACCTGGATCGTGCGCTCCTCCACATACTCGTAGGTGGTGAAGCGGGCACCGCACACCGAACACTCGCGGCGGCGGCGCACCGCACGCCCTCCCCGGCTCGTGCGGGTATCCACGACCCGGTTCTCCGTTGCGTCACACTCGGGACATCGCACGTCGAGCGTTCCTTACCGGAGGTCGGCGAGTTCGGCCCGGGCCAAGGATGCGATCTCCGCGTCGGGATAGGTGTTGATGACCCGTTCGAGGGTGCGGACCGCGTCGTCCTCTCGTCCGAGAGCGATCTGAACGAGCGCCGCGCGATACAATGCGTCGGGGACGATGGCCGCCGTGGGTGTCAGCGTCTGGATCTCCAGGAAGGCGCCGAGCGCCTCCTCGAGCCGACCCTCGCGTTCCTCGATGTCGGCGAGCCGGAAGCGAGCGTCCGGCGCGAGGGCGTGGTTGGGGTGGCTGTTCAGGAGCGCCTCGAAGGCCCGCCGCGCCGTCCCGAGCGAGCCGCGGCTGAGCTGCCGCATGCCCGCGCTGTACAGCCCCTCGGCCTCTCCGCCGCCGCCTCCGATCGACGACGCACCCGGGTCGTTGGACGGGGCGGGCGTCGGGCGTCGTAGGTTGGCCAGTTGGTCACGAACCTGGCCGATTCCTCTCTGGTTCTCGCCCACCATTGCCTCGATCCGCGTCATGACCTGAGAGAGGTCACGGAGTTGGCTGGCGATGTCCCCGCGGAAGCTGAAGAGCTGGTCCGTGGTGGTGCGGAGGGTGTCCTGAGTGGACCGGGTCTCCCTGCGGAGCTGTGCGAGCAGCGAGTCCTGGCGCATGGCCACGGCCCGCAATTCGGTCTGCAGGCTCCGGATATCCCCCTTGGTCGCGCATCCGCCCATGACGGCGACGGCGACCGTCGCCGAAAGCAGGCGGGCCGCCGGAAAGATTCGTGTGCGTCTCATGTATTCCTGCCGTGGAGAGGCTCTACCGAGAGGAGCAGGCCCCTGTTCCCTCGAGTACGAGGCCCTCCCCCGTCCCACCGGGACGAGGGAGGTACCCCGAACAGCCCCATTAGTTGGGGCTGTTGATCGCGTTGGCGCCCGCCGTGATCGCGAACTCGGCCCGCCGGTTCCGGGCCCACGCCGACTCGTTCGACGCGCGCACCTGAGGGCGCTCCTCGCCGTACGACGTGATGTTGAAGCGAGCCGCCGACAGCCCGAAGCCCGTCAGGAACTGACGAACCGACTCGGCCCGCCGATTGCCCAGCGCGAGGTTGTACTCGGTCGAGCCGCGCTCGTCCGCGTGTCCCTCGATCCGGAGTTGGACCTGCGGGCTGGCCCGGAGGATGTCGACCTTCCGACGGAGGAGGTCCTGCGCATCGGCCCGCAGTTGCGACTCGTCGTAGTCGAAGTAGATGGCCTCTTCGAGCGTGGCGCGGACGGCCGCCATGGCACGCAGGCGCTCGGCCTCGCGCTGGCGCTCCATGTCTGCCTGGCGCTGCCGCTCGGCTTCGGCCTCCTGGGCACGCCGGACCGAGTCCTGATAGGCCCGAAGCGAGTCCTGGTCGACCATGGGGGGGGCCGGCGGTGGAGGCGGATCCTTCTTGCACGCACCGACGACGAGGGTGGCGGCGAGAACCGGCACGATGAAACGGCGGACGATCATCCCTGCTCCTGGGTTGAACGCGTCGGCACCCGGATGTGGTCAGTCGACCACACGCCCGTGCGACGCCACGAAGCTAATGGGCTTTCGCGGGCGGAAAAGGCCCACTGCCATATAGATCGAAGAACGCTGAGGCGCAACGTGCGCCGGAGGGATGGGGGGGAGCGTGGCGGCCCTGAACCGCTATCGAGAAGCGGGCAAGGTCGGGGACCACGCCGGCACGTTCACCTGGCGACTTCCAAGCAGTGTCCGGGTCCTGCCGGTGACGACATCGACCACCAGAAGGCCGAAGCCCCAACGGCGCTCTCCGACGAACACCAGATGTCGCCCGTCCGGGGCCCAACTTGGATCCTCGTTGTTGCCTTCCCACGTGAGCTGACGGAGCCTGCGCCCCCCGTCCTTCATGTCCGCCACCAGAATATGGTAGGTGCCGCGGCGGATCGCTCCGTGAAAGGCGACGAGACCGCCCACGGGGGCCCAGTCGGGCGCCGAGAAGTAGCCGC
Organism: Gemmatimonadota bacterium; assembly: GCA_029262115.1. Taxonomy (GTDB): domain Bacteria; phylum Gemmatimonadota; class Gemmatimonadetes; order Longimicrobiales; family Gaopeijiaceae; genus JAJCZZ01. The sequence goes on from JAJCZZ010000054.1 coordinate 20,293, forward strand.
CTCGGCCGAAGGAGTAGGGGGATAGCGTCTGGGCGCTTCCCCCCTGTGCCGGCATCACCATGACCTGAGGCACCGCCGAGCCGAACCGATTCGTGTTGAACGCCACCCACTGACCGTCGGGAGAGAAGGTGGGTGACAGGTCGTCGTACCCCGGCCCACTGGAAAGCTGAGCGAGGCAGCAGTCCCGGTCGATGTTGTAGGTGAAGATCCCGGAGCGCGTACCCCCGCTGACGGAGAAGGCCAAGGTCTGTCCGTCCGGGTGATAGGCCGGCGTGATGTAGCCCCCCCCACGGACGGACGGAAGCTCCTTCTGCGCACCCGTGGCCAGGTTCCGCTCGACGATGCGCTGATACCCGTCGACGTACGTCATGTACGCGATCTTCTCGCCCGACGGGTGCCAGGTGGGTGAAAGGCTGATGTCGTTGTTGTCCGTGACGCGACTCAGATTCTCGCCGTCGGAGTCGATGAGCCAGATGTCCTTGTTTCCGTCCGAGTCCAGCATCGAGAAGGCGATGCGGCTCGCGGCCATACCCGGGTCCCCGGTCGCCCACTCGACGATCTGGTCGGACACCCGGTGGACGGCCATGCGGAAGTCCGGCGAACGTGGAGAAGGAAGGAAGAAACGCCCCCGCTCCGCGATCTGGCTGTAGACGACGTTGTGCAGCTCGAGCACGAGGACCATCTCGTTGCCGGCCCCTTCGACCTGACCCGTCACCAGCCAGGAGGCACCGAGTCCGTCCCACAACCGGTAGTCGACCCCTGCCCCGCCCCCCGTCAGCGTCGCCGGGAGCGAGTCCATCACGGTGAAGCGGTCGGAGTAGCGGAGGTCCCGCCCGATGATCGCCTCGACCTGAGGCGCCAGCGCCGCGCCCCCCAGTCGACCCGTGAACGGCTGCAACGCCAGAGCGGGCTGGGTCGCCGTCTCGTATGTCAGGCCCAGCGTGACGCCCGGGATCGAGTCCCGCTGCTGGGCGGCGCCGGGAGTCACGGCTCCGGCCAGTCCAACCCCCACCACCAGTGCCGCTAAAGCGGCCCGCGTCGTCCCACCGGATCTCATCGCGTCACATTCCCTCGGGTGAAGGCGAGGAGGGGTCGGCCGGAAGAACCGCGGCGCCTCTCCTCGGATTGAATTCGAAGCGGATGGGGAAGCGCTCCATCGGCAGGTCGTCCGGAAGCGGTCCCAACTTGCCATTTCCGGCACATTCCGCGGCTCCCAGCGCCTCGATGTCGAACATGGCGCTGTTCGAACTCTGCACGATGCGGGACCCACGGACCGACCCATCCCGCAGAATCTCGAAGTAGATCACAGCCCGCAGGTTGTCCGCGCCGGTCCACTGGAAGCACCGACCCATCTGCCGGATGATGTTGTTGTAGTACTCCGGATAGTCCCGCTGGAGCCCCTCCATTCGAACCTCGATGCTCTCGCCGGTCTCCCGGGCAGGCTCTTCCGGCGCGTCCGGCTGGGCCGCCGGCTGTCTGTCCGCGGGCTCGGGCGGAGGTGGCGTCCGGTCCGGAGTGGGCTCCGGCGGGTCCGGGCGAGGTTTGGGCTCCGGTTCGATCGGCGCGGGAGCCTCCGCTTCGGGAGGAGGCGGCGGGGTCGGGTCCGGGCGCTCCACCACGAAGTCCTCCGCGGCCGTTTCCGGCTCCGGCGCCCGGGCCGGAGGCGCGGGCGACACCAACTCGATCTCGTAGGTCACGAAGTCGAGAGGCTCGGGAGGGGCGGTCGAGACGGCCACGATGACGGCCACGAGGACCGCGTGAACCGCCAGCGAACCCAACAGAGACCGTCGATCGAATGTTCCCCGGCGGCGGGACATGTCAGTTTCCCGTGTAGGGTTCGCCCACCAGGGCGAAGCGCAGATTCGCCGTGGCGGTCGCGGCAATCACCTTCAGCACGGGGCCGTAGTTGGCCAGCGAGTCACCGCGGATGTAGACCTGCTCGAACGTCCCGGCAGCGGCGAGTTGCGTCAGCGTGCTCTGGAAGTCCGCCAAGCTGACCGGGCTTTCGGAGATGAATACCTGGCCGTCCCGATCGATCGTCACGAAGAACGGATCGTCCTGAGCGGTCAGGGGCTGCACGTCCGCGCGCGGCACGGCGACCTCGATCCCACCCTGCAAGATGGGCGCGGTGATGATGAAGATAACGAGCAGGGTAAACGCCACATCAACCAACGACGTGACGTTGATCTCGGCATTGATCGGGAGGTCACCCCGGTTCCTGTTTCGTCGACGTAGGCCGGGACTGCTCATACGCGCCCCTCCCTCGCCAGCGTCCCGATGAACTCGCTGGAAAAGCCTTCGAGCTCGCCCGTGACGAGATTGAGCTGGGCGACGAAGTAGTTGTAGGCAATCACGGCCGGGATCGCCACGGCCAGACCCGCCACGGTGGTGATGAGCGCTTCCGCCACACCCGGCGCCACCGCGCCGATGTTCGTCGAACCCGCGGCCGTGATCCCGAGGAACGCGTTCATGACCCCGATGACCGTGCCCATGAGCCCGAGCAACGGAGACACCGAACCGACCACGGCCAGCCCGGTCAGACCGCTGGCCAGTTCATCCCGCTCTTCGGCCTCCTCCTTTTCCAGCACCAGACGCAGCGCCTCGAGCTGCGTGAGGGAGAGCCCCGCCGACGGCGGGGCGCCCTCACGCAGCGCACCGGGCCTCAGTTCGCTGAAGAAGTTCACGCCCTGGCGGAAGACCCTGCCGTACGGCGATTCCGGGAGCGCCAGGATCGCCTTGTACGCATCCTCGAGCCGCTGTGCGCGCTCCATCTGTTCGAGGAACCGGTCACCCTCCGCTCGCACGTGGCGAAACTGACGCCACTTCATGAAGACCAGCCACCAGGACATCACGGAGCCGAAAGCAAGGAGCAACAGGACGATCTTGGTGGCGATCGTGGCGCCGAGGATCATGCCGAGGACGGACGTTGGCGGACCGGGCGTCATTCACTGCTCTCCGAGTTCGATCGTTCCGCTTCGATGTGCCGATAGGTCGCGCGCAGCCCCGCCTCGAGCGAGAACAGGGGAGCCCACCCGTGCGCCCGTAGGCGGCCCGAGTCCAGAGTGCTGTGGCGAAGCTCCCCCGGGCGTTCGCCCCTGTACTCGCGGCCGGGGTGGTGGCCTGCCACGCTTTCCAGGAGATCGGCGAGACGATTCACCGCCGTACCCACGCCCGTACCCACGTTGAACGCCAGAGCATCGATTCCGGAGCCCCTCGCATCGGGCAGATCCGACACCATCAGATTCGCCGAAACAACGTCCCGGACGAACACATAATCGCGGGTCTGGTCACCGTCGCCGAATACCGTCAGCGGCTCCCGATCGAGGAGTCGGTTGGAGAAGATCGCTACTACACCCGCCTCACCATGCGGGTCCTGACGGGGGCCGTACACGTTCCCGTAGCGCAGCGCCACATAGTCCAGGCCCCGGATTCGCTTGTAGTAATTGAGGTAGAACTCTCCGGAGAGCTTGCCGACGCCGTACGGAGACAGCGGCTGCTTTTGCGCGTCCTCCGGGGTCGGAATGGTCTCGGGCTCGCCGTATACGACGCCGCCACTACTGACGAAGATCACGCGGCCCGCGCCTACCTCGAGGCATCCCTCCGCCACATTCAAGAGCCCGAGGATGTTGGTGTGAGCGTCGGCCGCCGGGTCCCTTACGGACGCTCGAACGTCGATCTGTGCGGCGTGGTGGTTGACCAGGTCGAACCGGACCTCGCGGAAGAGGTTCCGAAGCTCCGGATCGGCGACGTCGATCTCGACGAAGTGCGCGTCGGTCGGGACCTGCGCTCTTCGACCGGTCGACAGATCGTCGACAACCCAGACCTCGTCTCCCCGCCCGAGGTACGCATCGGCGACGTGACTCCCGATGAAGCCCGCGCCCCCCGTCACGAGGATTCTCCGCCTCTGGCCGCTCATCCGATCTCGTCCTTTACGTCGTGGTCTCACCCAGGCGCCGGGGGTCCGGCCCCGGACACAACACCGCTCTCCTCGCCCATACGTCCAGAGCGAGGAGAGCGGCTACCGCTGAAAGGTAATGTCGGACGTCGTCAGCGCATCTTTCGCGTCAGGTGAACGACCACTCCCTGTTGAAACACGGCGTCATCGATGTCGATGATCTGGGCGGACGCCGTCTCCGCGGTGACACCGACGACCTGGAGGCGTCCTTCGATCACGCTGTCGCCGGCAGCCGGGTTCCGGTACACGAATTCGTCTCCGACGGCGACCCCCCCATTGAGTCCGAGATCCAGAAAGGCGATGGCGCCAAGGTCCTGAAGCACCGAGAGGCCGGCGAAGCCCATGACCATGGCCGCGGAGCCCCGCGTCACCGCCTCCGCCATCCGGCCGGCCTGGATCGGATAGTTCGGGAGCGGGCCGACCATGTCCGTCAGACTGATCCGGTCATACTCCTTCGTGACCACCCCGACGACCCCATGTGACCCGACGTCCGTAATGGTGATGACGCCCGTCGGGCGGACCACGTCACCGACGTCTTTCACGGTTCGCGCGACCCGGAACGTCCTCAGCTCATCTCCGACCCGCAGCGTCGCGCCACGCGGCCGGATCACCACGCGGTCGAAGGAACGCGGGGTCTCCGAACGGCCGCTTCCGGTCGCGAACGACGCCACGACGCCCCAGTGCTCCGGGACCGTTTCCAACGGGATCAGCCACGGAGCCGAGTACACCTGGTCGCGTGAGACGGCCAGCACGTTGGGATCAGCCGCGGACCCCCCCGTCACCTGCGGCACGACCGGGTTGTAGAAAATGGTGCGCGGAGGCCCCGTGCGGACCGGAGGAAGCGGAGCGGCGGGGCCCCTCTCGACCAGGACGCCCGTCACGGTCGCGTCCACCATGACGTCCGGGATCGTCAGCACCTGGCCTGGAAGAATCAGGTTCGGATTTGTCACGGATGCCTGGTTGGCTGTCCAGATCCGGCGCCAGTCGAACGGGTTGCTGTAGTATTGGTTCGCAAGATCCCACAGCGTGTCACCGGGCCGGACCGTGTGGCTCCGGGGAGTCTGTTGGGCAGCGAGAAGGCCGGGAATGACGAGAGCGGCGAAGACCGCTCGAGCCGATCGAACCATGGGGCTCCTTCGGCGAGTGGGGCGGGGCGAAATGGCGGTCCGAAACGCGTGAGCGGATCGGGCGCCACGCCGGGAACACTCCTTCCAAGATAGGAACGCGCTCAGCGGGGGGTCAACGCGTTTTTTCAGATCGCCGTCAAATGTTTATGGTCCGGATCCACGCCACCCCAGCCGGAAAGCCGTGACGCCGAGCGCAAAACGCCCCGTGCGCCAGCCATCGTCTCCCCACTCCAGCTCCGCGAGACCGGTGATGGAGATACGGTGACTCGGACGCACCCTCAGATCCAGCTTCGAGCCCCACGCGGCCCCTGGACGGGGCCCATGAAGGAGATTGAACTCGTCGCGGCGAAGACGGCGCAGCGCCACGGTCCCGTCGATCCGAAGGGTCCGGTCGGCTCCGCTGGCTGCCAGGACGTGCTGACGTCCGTAGCCGCCCAGAGGGTGACCCAGAAGATCACCGCCGGCCTGCCAGCCGTCCTGGAACCGCGTGTGCTGGTACCAGAACGCGGGCAGCGTGTCACACCACGAGCACCATCGGCCGGCGGGCCCGATGCCCGTGTACTCGTACCGGACCGCCAACAGCCCCGCGGGAACGGGGACGTCGAGGATCGCGCCGACCTGGACGGCCCCGTCCCCGAAGGAGCGCTCGTTGTCCTCCAGCGCCACCTCCCCGTATGCGACGAGTGGAACGCCCCACCCCGCAAGAGAGCCGCGCGCGTCGAACGCCCACACCTGGTTGTCGAATTCGGTGACCCGCCCCACGAGGATGTCCACGACATCGCCGAAGCCGAGGTCTCGCGTGTCGGGCGGGTGGTCGATGGTCTGGAAGGGCGGCGTTCCTCCCGAAAAACGGCCACCGACCAGCGCGGCACGGCTCGCGCCGAACCGCACCCGCTCCGTGGGAGCAACGGTCAGGCGGGCGAGCGCGAACCACGGGTCGGACACGGGCGGGGCGTACGCACCCATCCGGAAGACACCGGCCGTGGCCGTGCCCCGGCCGAGCCAGCCGAGGCTGAACGGTCGCCAGGTCGTGAGGAGGGCACCGTCCAGCGGGGCGGCGGCGGACAGAGCCAGGCCTCCGAACAGGCCTCCACCCAGTTGGAGGCGGGAGCGCCCCAGGCGGAGCGCGAGGCTCCCGATCCGGACGCTGACGCCTCCCTCGCGCAGAGGACGCGATTCGCCTCCAAAGGCACCGAGGTGCGCCGACGCCCAGAGCCGATCGCCGGCCCGCCCGAGACGGACCCCCGCGAGCAGGGACGCTCCGGGCGTGCCCGACCGGGCATGCGTGTAGCCGACGCCGACGGACAGGGTCCCCCCTCGGTCGTCGGGCGCCATCTCGTCGCGAAGCCGACGAAGGGCCCGTGCCGGGAAGGGCGCGGCGTCCGACCGTTCGGATGTCGTAGCCCCTGACGACGCCGCGCTCAGCAACCGGTCGATCCACTCGCCATGCAGCGGACCTGAGCGCGCGGCACCGACCGGCACGGTCCCCCGGGCCTCGAGTGCTTCCAGGATCGTGACGGCCCAGTGATCCGCCGGAGTGAGCGCCGGGCCGGCCGACGCCTGGGCAGAGGCGGGTCGAACAGCCATCCCCATGAACAGGGCCAGTGCCGAGGCGACGGCCCCGGCGCGTCCCACCCTACGTGCGAACGAACGGATCTGCGGGACCCCCATGAGCCACGCGACGGCTCCGTAGGCGCCCATCCACACCAACGAAACGGAGAACAGGAGCGCGACCCGCCCTACCGTGCCCTGAACCTCGGGATCTGGCAGGTACCGTAGAGCGAATAGGAAGCCCGCCAGAGGAACTGCTGTGGCCACGGCGATCCCGCGGCCCGTTCCTCGGAGCACCGTGGAGAGCGCCGCTCGCGGGAGGCCCCACGAGGTGGGAGCCAACGTCACGAGCAGGACGAGAACGAGAGCGTTCATGGCCACCTGAGCGCCGACCAGGCCGGCGTACGAGAACAGGAGAACCGCCGGAACGATGGCCGCGGCGCGAGTCAGATGTCCGACGATCTGGACGCGATTGACGAGTCGGGCACGATCCGAGGCGAAGGCCGCCGTGAACACGAGCTGATTCATCCCCTGGAGAAGGAAGCCGAGCACGAAGATCTGGAGCGCGACAGAGGCGGGCGCCACCATCCCGTCCGCGAGGAACTGACCGCGCCCGAAGAGGATGGCAATCGACCACGGCGCGGTGACCGCGACCAGCACGGACAGCGGGACGGAGATCGAGGCGAGCGTGGCCAGGCCGTCCCTGAGCTGCCCGCCCAGTTCTGTGTCGAGGTCCGAAGTGGACGTCTCATGACGGGCGTCCGAGAAGCGCGGTAGCGACACCGTCTGCATGGGGTCGTTGACGGCGCCGTGCAGCAGGTCGTGGACCATTCGGCCGTAGAAAACGGCCGAGAACAGTCCGACCGGGAGGAGGGACGCCGCGACCCGGAACGCCCATTCACCCAGGAACGTGGCGGCGTTGCTTCCGCTGAAGCTCAGCCACTGGCGACCGACCCGGACAACGGCCTCCCGCGCGTCCTGAACCTCACCCTCGACGGGCCCTCGTTCCGATCCGGCGCTCCCCTCAGGAGTCCGGGCGGTGGCCGAGGCGGGCTCGGTTCCCGGGTTCTTTGATCTGGCACCCAGTAGAGGACGCACCGCCAGGAGAGCAATCGCCCCGCCCGCGACCCCACCGGTCAGACCGATCCAACCCACGCCGATCATTCCGCCACGGTCGGCCACCACGAGAAGGAGGACCAGCGAGAGGACCGCCGGGACCAGCTTCTGAGCGCTCACGGTGACCCCGAACCGGTGGGAGCTCTCCAGGGCCACGAGCGACGCCGCCGTCGTACCCAGGAAGACGAGAGCGGGCAGTCGAATCCGGACGAGAGAGACCGTCAGGTTCCTCTGCGCGCCCTCGTAGCCGGGGGCCAACACGTCCACGAGGACGGGGGCGGCGGCGAGCAGGACCAGCGCGAGCGCCAACAGCCCGCCGGCGGTCCAGCGCAGCACGAGGACGGCGAATCTGCGCGCCTCCTCCGGACGACGCTCCCTGAGCCCACGGTACGCCGGCAACGCGAGCGACTTCAGGTGCGTCAGCATCAGGAACTTCCCCAGGAAGCCGAAGATGCTGAGGCTCATGAACCAGGCGTCGGTGTCCGCCCCGGCGCCGAAGTAAAAGGCCAGGAGCGACTGAAAAAACAGCCCGAAGACCGCGGCAACGAGGGTACCGCCGCCCAGCAGGGCGGCCCCGCGGAGCGGAGCGGAAGCGGTCAACCGCTTGTAAGCGACGACACCGCGGGCTCGAGGAACGGGATGCCGGCCCCTCGTGCGTCCAGCCAGGCGTCGGCCGTGATCACATCCAGACGAGCCACTTCGGCCGTCATCCCGGTCTCCAGCACTCCGTGGAGCAGAAGCTGGAGGTCTTCGTCGGCCATGTAGGGGAAGCAGAAGATCACATGCTCCGCACCATACAATCGCCCGAGAGCCGGAATCCGCGAGGCCGCGCCCAGGACGCGGACCCCGCCGACGAGACTCCGATGCGCGGCCGGGTCGTCGTCGGCGAAGCCGATCACCTGGTACCCCGGCCCCGACCGGTGACGAAGGTGACGAAACACCGTGAGGACACCATCGGCCGAACCCGCGATGATCGTGCGCCGTCCCTCGCGCGTTCCCCACTCACGGGAGGTGACCTCGCCGAGGGCCCGGACACCCAGACGCGTCAGACCGAAGAACAGGAGCGATACCAGTCCCTCGAGGACGATGACCGTTCTCGGGAAGGACGGAAGCCGCAGTACGAAGAGGAGGGCCGCGAAGAGGAGCGTCCCGAGCACGACCGCACCGACCAGGCGCACCGCATCGGAGGCCAGCCCGAGCTTCCACTGGGTCTCGTAGACCCCGAAGAGGAGGGCGAGGCCCACACGGAACACGAGGATGTAGGGGAGGACGGCCGCAAGGTTGGCGAGCTGATCCGCCGGGATGGAGCCGTCGAAGCGGAGGTAGAACGCCAGATACATCGATGCGAAGACGAGGACCACGTCGCCGACGACCGCCACCATGCGGATGACCCACCGGTACCAGGGCGACTCCTCCCATCCGGGCTTCTCCCGCGCCACGAGAAACTCGCGCTGGAAGTCGTGGACCCGTCCCTCGTACAGGAACACGCCGAGATACATCAACAGGAGCAGGAAAAGCGACGCCCCCACGGCGTACGCCATCGGTGTCGACGTGACGACCAGAACGCCGACGGTTCCGGACACCGCCGAGAGGACGTAGACGGCCAGAAGCGCGCGGCTCCGACTCATACCGTGCGCGAGCAACCGGTAGTTGATATGGTCCGCCTTCCCGCGGCTGAGCGGCACGCCGGACAGCTTCCGCGTGACCGTGACGAATGTGGTATTGAAGATCGGCACGGCCAGGAGGAGCGTGGGCGCCAGGATCGTGAACGCCAGCTGCGTCAGCCCTGCCCAGCTCTCACCGATGGCCAGCCCGGCCAACAGGAAGCCGAGGAACATCGATCCGGAGTCACCCATGAAGATCCGGGCCGGCGGCAGATTGGCAGGAAGGAAGCCCAGGACCGCGCCCGCCACGATCCAGGACACCAACGCGGTTTCCGGCCGGCCCGTCGCGTAGGCGAAGACGCCGACGAAGATGGCCGCGACGGCCGCCACACCGGGCAGCATGCCGTCCATGTTGTCGATGAGGTTGAACGCGTTGCACACCCCCACGAACCACAGCATCGTGACGGGAACGGCCACCCACTCCAGCCCCGGACCGAGGGGGAACGTGACCCCGCCGATGACCATGGCCGCCGCCGCGCCGAACTGGATGAGCAGCTTGGTCCGCGGCGCCAGGAGACGGACGTCGTCCCAGACGCCCGCAAGGAAGAGAACGGTCGCCCCGGCCAGGGGGAGCGCAACCCCCGCAATCGCGTGGCCGCTGACCGCCATGACGGTGACCAGCAAGCCGACGACCACCCAGATGGCGATCCCGCCGCCGAGTGGGACAGGACCCGGGTGATTGGGATCGGGTGCCGACACGAGCCCGATCCGCGGGAGGACACCGATGGCGACGCGACTGAGCGCCCACGACCCCACGGCGGCGGCCCCCGCGTAGAACGCGACCTCGGCGATCATGCCTTCAGACCGCCTCGGTCGCCCCGGCTACGCTCGGCTCCGTAGCGACAACCGGATCGAGGTCGGCCATGTGCTGCCGGTACCAACGGGCCGTGTCGAGGATCGCAGAGTCCAACTCCACACTCGGCCGGTAGCCGAGAAGCTCCTCGGCCTTGCGCAGACGAGGAACGCGGACGTCGATGTCCGAGAAGTCGATGGCTTCGAACCGGATCTGCGACGGCGAGTCGAGGAGGTCGAGCACGCGGCGGGCCAGATCGTAGATGGTCACCGTATTGCGGGAGTTGCCGATGTTGAACGTCTCTCCAACCGCGCTCGGGAGGGAGATGCACCGCAGGAGCGCGTCGACGAAGTCGTCGATGTGGCACCACGAGCGGATCTGCGTCCCGTCGCCGTGGACCTCCAGGTCCTCTCCCTTCAGCGCGGCCACGATGAACCGCATCATCGCGTGATCGCCCAGGCGCAGCGGGCCGAACACGTTGAAGGGCCGGACAATGACCGTGGGCATGTCCAACTCGCGATGGTAGCACGTAACCAGATGTTCGCCGGCGAGCTTCGCGATCGAATACGTCCAGCGCGCTTCGCTCACCGGCCCGACAGACGCGGGGGTCTCCTCGCCGGCGCGAAACGAGTTCATCCCGAACACCTCGGATGTCGAGAAATACACCATCCGATCGATCGGGCGCCCCTCGAGCGCCTTCAAGAGGTTGGAGGTACCCGTGAAATTCACCTCGATCGTCTCCCGTCCCCGGGACAGGACGTTCTTGACGCCGACGATAGCGGCAAGGTGAACCACAACGTCGACGCCCTCAGTCGCCGCCCGGAGCGCAACCGGATCCAGGATGTCGCCCTCGATCGTGCGAAGATTCTCATGTCCCCACGCGGTGGAAAGCGTCGCGCTGGAACGCTCGAAGCCCCGGTCGAAGAGCGTGACCCGGTTGTCGTCCACGAGGCGCTGCGTGAGCGCCGCGCCGATGAAGCCCGCCCCGCCTGTGACGAGAACGTTCTTCCCCGCCAGCTTCGGAGTCGGACTCTGCGTAGTGATCATTCGCTAGCGTCTTCGCCGTCGAGGACAGCGATCAGTGTATGGATGACGTGCTGCTGCTGCTCTTCCGTCAGCGTCGGGAAGATCGGCAAAGAGAAGGCGGTCGCTTCATACTCGACGGCGTTGGGATAGTCGGCCGCATCGTACGGTCCGCATCGGTCGAATACCCCTTGGTGGTGAAACGCCGGGTAGTACAATCGCGTACTGACCCCCCGTTCCGCCAACCTGGCCCGGACCTCGTCGCGCGTGAGCCCGCCCGTGCGTTCCGGAACCCGGACCGTGTAGAGCTGGAAGTTGGTGTCCTCGATCTGGCGAACAGCCGGAAGGACGACTTCCTCGCGGCCGGCGAACGCTTCCGTGTACCCGGCCGCGATCGCTCGCCTTCTTCGGACCGACTCCGGAAGCCGCCCGAGCTGGGCCAGACCAATGGCGCCCATCGCCTCGGGCATACGGAAGTTGAAGCCGAGAGAGTGCCACTCGAACTTCCCGTGATCCCCAAAATTGCGGAACAGCCGACATTGATCCGCCAGGTCGTCGTCGTCCGTCAAGATCATCCCGCCCTCGCCCGTCGTCATCAGCTTCGATGGCGTGAACGAGAAGATGCCGATGCGACCCATGGTTCCGGTATGGGCGCCTCCCCGGTACCGAGCCCAGTGGGACTCCGCGGCGTCCTCGAGAACGGGGATCCCGTGGCGCTCCGCGACCTCCATGATCCCGTCCATCTCCGCACTCTGACCCGCGTAGTGCACGGGCACGATGGCCTTGGTGCGCGGCGTGATCCACCGCTCGAGCGTGTCGGGATCTATGCCGTAGTACTGGAGTTCGATGTCGCTGAAGACCGGGCGGGCGCCGAGAAACAGGGCGGCGCTGGCCGTCGATATGAACGACATGTCCGGGCACAGGACTTCATCGCCCGCCCCGATGCCGAGCACGCCCATGCTGACGAGGAGCGCGCTCGAGCCCGAATTCACGGCGATGGCGTGCCGAGAGCCCGTCATCTCGGCGAACCGATCTTCGAAGTCCGAGACCTTCGGGCCCTGGATCAGCCATCCGGATGCCACGACCTCGGCGGCGGCGGCCGCTTCCTCCTGACCGATCCAGGGCTGAGACAGGGGCACCTTCATGCCGACCGCCCCCTCGACGTCGGGGTTTCTCTTGTTGTTTGAAATCATTCCGTTGGGTTCCATGGAGGATCCGCTCGCCGCATCGGGCGGGCGGGAACGCCGACGACAACCGCGTCGGGGGGGACGTCCTTCGTGACGACGGCACCGGCCCCTACGACCGCCCCGGCACCGATCCGGCAGTGGGGGAGCACAACCGCCCCCGTCCCGAGGTGGGCACCCTCGCCGACCTCGACGGCTCCGGCCAGGTCGACGCCCGGCGAGATGTAGGAGTAATCGCCAACCGTCACATCATGCGCGAGGGTACAACCGGGGTTCACCACCACGTGATCGCCGAGCGTCACGTCGACGGTGAACGAGCAGCCGCCCATGACCAGGCACCCCGTCCCGAAGGTCACCCACCGCGTCCGGATCGTCGAGGGGTGGAGTTCCGTGGCGAAGTCGTGCCCCGCGCTCGCCAGCTTGCAGGCGAGCACGCGACGGATGCGAGGTGCACCCATAACGAGGAGGACGGACACCGAGCCCTGGCGTCCTTCAAGCCATGCGCCCGTTCCCAGAACAGGCAGACCAAGGAGGTGCGTCCCCTCCTTTTCGGGGTCGTCGTCCACGAAGCCGAGCACGCGGTCGGGCGGGTCACCGTCGCTCCCGAGGAAGACCGAAACGGCGTCACGGCCGAGTTCGGACGCCCCGTAGAGCACGACGGGTCCACTCATGCCTTTCCGACCCCTGCCCTCGACCCGCGCGCGCCATCGGGAGCCACGGCATGGCGGAGCGCGCCCATGTACAGTCGGAAGCGCTCGGCCCAGTCCGGGAACGCCGCCAACCGTTCGAAGCCGGCCGCTCGGAGGCGAGCGCGTTCGTCCGGCTCCATGGCTCGTTCGAGTTGGTCCGCACAGGCCGTCGGGTCCAGTGGATCCGCGAAGAGAGCCGCGTCCACACAGACGTCGTGCGCGAAGTCTCGATCGCTGGTCACGATGGGCACACCGAAGTGCATGGCTTCGAGGTAGGTGGCGGAGAACGACTCGAAGTGTGACGGAACGAACACAACGGCGGCGCTCCGGAAGAGGTTTCCCAGTTCATCGTGCGGGACCCGGCCGATGCGCTCCACGAGACTCGGACGGCCCTCGCGTTCGAGTGCGTCGTCGAGGAGGTGGGACCAACGGTCACCACCGGCCGATACCGTGACCACGAACCGCAGATCTGCGTGCCCGCGGTTGGCCATCTCCTTCGCCACCACAGGCAGGACCTCCAGATTTTTCGCGAGCTTGGCTTCCGCCACCACCAACACTACGGGGGGCGTGGGCGGCTCGGGCGGCGCCGGAGCCTCCCCACTCAGGTACGTCGAGGGGCCGTTGGGGACGAGAACGAACCGGTCCTCCCCGATGCCCCACAGACGCGAGAGTCGACGACGCATCGTCGACGTCTGCACCGTGATCGCGGCCGCCGCCCGCGCGGCCCCACGGGCGAGGACGGCGCGAAGGCGCTCGTTGGCCTGCTCCACACGGGGCAGGCGCCCGTGCACGGGCGCCTCCGGGTAGGCGATCGAGGAATCGTGCCAGCCGATCACCCGAGGGATCGGCGCACGCAGCGGTCCGACGCCCATGGGCGTCCACATCACGTCGGCGCCCGTCTCTGTCGCGACTCTCGAGAGCTCGACGTTTTCCGTCCAGAGGCGCGCGCGAAGCGACGGCGCCGACACCTCACGCAGTTGGCAGTTCGGCGTGACCGCCGGAGCCAGCCCGAGGTCGGACCGCGCGAACACGGTCCACTGGTGCTCGTGCCCGTGCGTCTGAATCGCGCGCCAGAGATTCCTGGCGTTCTGGAGACCACCGCCGCGAGGAAGGAGAGGCAGGAAGTCGACGATCACGTTCATCGGACGACTCTCACCGCACGGGCTGTCACTCCCGGGTCCCCAGCCACCGCGGGCGGAGGTCCCAGCGCGCCATCCCCCTGGCCCGTGCCGTCGCTCCCACCGGGCTCCCCGGACGGGAGTTGCCGGCCCGCAATGAACTGGCTGAGAAGTGCAACGCCCGTGAACCAGATCAGGGCATTCCCGAGAAAGCGATGGGTACGGAACGCGAGCACCACTGCCAACAGGAAGTCGATGTATACGATGAGCCAGAACAGATTCGCCCCGGTCCGGAAGCGCCGGTACACCACGCCCACGAGAGCCCCGTACACCATCGGCATGACCAGGAGACCACCGACACCGAAGTCGAAATAGAGGAACGACAAGAAGGTCGGCGTATTGTGGGTGCCGTACATGTAGCTGATCTGATCGTCCACGACGCGGGTGCCGGGCGCGAACGTCTTGGGCAGATCGTAGCTGTTGAGCCCCATGTTCAGGGGGCTCCCGCCCCGCTCCAGCGTGTACTGAAGGTTCTTGAAGCTCGCCGCCGTGTGGGCCCAGGCGGTGGCCGGTGCGCTGAGATCGATGCGTGGATTCACGAGACTCGGGTTCACCTCGTACATCGTCCGGCGGAAGCTCTCGATGACCGTGAAGACCGTGAGTGCGACCGCGACCGCGGCCACCATATGGCGGACCTTCACCCTCGTGGGGCGATAGAAGAAGAAGATCAGCACCCACGCCAGCGCGGTCATGGGCGACACCCGCACCCCCGCGAACATCAATTGGAACACGCTGGCGAGCCCCGTGGCCACCCACAGGATGCGCTCCGAACGTCCCTTCACGTGGAGCACCAGCATGGCCGAGAAAAGGGCGACCGCATAGTGGAGGTCGTATACGTATCCGAGAAGGGGGAGCTTGAACTCCGTACGGAGCGAGTCGATGCGCGGGCTGAAGAGGGGAATCGCCCCCGCCCTCTGGACGAAGTACACCGTCATCAGTGACGCCAGGACGAACATCGTGACGGTCAGCGGCTTCAAGCGATTCCACGCGATCCCGTTCTCCAGGCGCCATCCGATCCGCTCGCGATCCAGCCGGCCCATTCCCGGGTCCGCCAGCCAGAACCCCAGGGCGAACGACGCGAGGGCGGCGAGGACGACCACGTAGGTGAGAACACCGAACGGCTCGGCGTAATACGGCTCGTCGTAGGTGCGCGAGACGTTGACGTGCGCGAACCCGAAAATGACGAGCCAGAACACGGTGAAGATCGCCAGCGGGTGGAGCGCGTCGTCCGTGCGTCGGTAGAGCAGCACGTACGCACCCACTCCGAGGGCGGCGAAAATGGATCCGAAAATGGCGTCCAAGGGACTCCGGGACAGTCGGGCGGCGGGCGGTAGAAGCTCCAGGGAGGGCCGATCCGCGCCCTATACCAGGGGCAGGGGAAAAGTACCGTGTTCGTAAGGGGCCGGTCAACCGAGAGGCCCACTCCGGCACGGCTTTTCGCCTTGCCGGCCCCACCCGCCAGGGCTACACTACTTTGCTGTACCGCAACCGTGAAACTCGAGCCCTCAGCGCCCTGCCGCACGCCGGGGCGACATCCATGACACGAACTTTTCTTGGGGTCCTCGCACTCCTGTCCGTCACGGCCGGAGTCGCCTCCGCACAGTCCTCGCCGGCCGATGCGCCGCCGCCCACTCGCTCACTCCTGCCGGGTGACGTGATTCGCGTGGCGATCTGGCAGGAAGAGGACCTCTCGGGTGACTTCGTGGTGGACGGCGACGGCTCCGTCGTCCTTCCCCTCCTGGGCCGCCGGCAGGTCGTGGGCGTCGAGCCGGACGACCTTCGAGCGCAGCTCACCGAGGAGTTCGCCGACTACCTTGTGAACGTCGCCGTCAACGTTACGCTCCTCCGCCGGGTCGTGGTGCTCGGCGAAGTTCGCGTTCCGGGCCAGTACACCCTGGACACCACCCAGAGCATTGCCGACCTGATCGCGCGTGCACAGGGCATCACGTCGGACGGGAACGCGAACGACATTCGGCTGATCCGGGACGGGCAGTCCTATCGAGCCAACCTCAGCGGCGCCTCCAGCCTCGGGGACGCGGGCATCCGCTCCGGAGATCAAATCATGGTCGGGAAGCGAACCTGGTTCTCCCGCAACTTCTCGTCGATCGTCGGCATGGCCTCTCTCGTCGCCAACGTGGTCACCGTGATCATCGTTTCAGGCAACTGACGTCGTGGCCGAGAACGGACACGGTACCCGCCCGCCGCAGCGCCCTCCCGAGGTCGAATCGAGCGACGTCCGACTGCGGGACCTGGTCCACCTCGTCCGGCGCAACCTTCTGCTGATCTCGGCCATCGCCGGGGCAATCATCGGTGGGACGGCGTGGTGGGTCTGGACGTCGCCGCCCGTCTTCCAGGCGCAGGCGACCATCCACGTCGACCAGGACCGCGCCGCCTCGGCCGACCTGCCGTTCCTGGCGAATATGTTACAGAGCAGCGATGTCGAGACGGAGATGGCGCTTCTTCGGGCGCGCAGCATCGCCGAGGAAGTCGTCCGTCGGCTGAGCCTCCAGGCACGGGTGGTCGAACCGAAAGGCGTCTCACGAAACGGGCTCTTCGCTGAGATCGCGGCCGCGGCGAGCACGCAGAGCGAAACCTACACGTTCGAACGCCAACAAGACGGTCGCTACCGGGTGACGGCGAGCGACGACCGCGAGGTCGCGATGATCGCGCGCGGGGAGGTCGCTGTGTTCAACGGACTCCGGCTTGCGTTGACCGAGGTCGACCCTACACCTCCGGGGCGTAGCGTCTTCCCGGAGACGATCGTTCTTCAGGCCAAGTCGTTCTACGAGGCCGTGGACGACCTGCAGGGCGGGGTGAGCGTGGGGCGGCCGTACCGTGACGCGAACGTGGTCGCGGTGACCTTCATCGGACGCGACCCTCAACTCGTGCGAGACGTCCCCAACACGGTGGCCGCCCTGTACATGGAGGGGCGAAGGGAGGACAAGAAGACCGAGTCGTCCAGCACGGTGGCCTTCCTGAGCGACCAGATCGACGCGTACACGCTAGAACTGCGTCAAGCCGAGGACAATCTCCTCGCCTTCCAGCAGGGCGAGCAGGTTGTGAACCTTCAGGCGGAGGGCGCCGAGCAGGTGCGGCGCCTGGTCGACGCCGAGGCCCGCAAGGACCAGATCGATCAGGATCTCCGGACACTGACGACGCTGCTCCAGGAAATCGACGCGGCGCGTGCCAGCGACGATGTAGAAGCCAGCGCCGACGCGTTTCGGCGCCTGGCGGGCTTCCCGACCTTCCTGGAGACGCAGGCGGTCACCGAGATCATGACCCAGTTGAACGAGTTGGAGGCCAGTCGCACGGGGATGGCGCAGCGGCGTAGGGCGAATCACCCCGAGATGGTCGCACTCCAGAACTCGATCGAAGGGCTCGAGAACCGGTTGTACCAGCTCGCGCTCAACTACCGGAGCGGTCTGTCGTCCCAGCTTTCGGCGGTGGAAGAGAATCTGTCACGCTTCGGTGGCCAGCTCGAGGAGATCCCCCAAAAGGCAGTCCAGGAAGCTCGGCTCGAGCGTGAAAAGGAGGGGCTCGAGGAGATCTTCACACTGCTCCAGAGCCGCCTGAAGGAAGCCGAGATCGCGCAGGCCGTCGAGCCCGGCGACGTGCGGATGGTCGACTCGGCGGTCCTCCCGCTCCGCCCGATCCGGCCCCGGCGCGGACGGAGCCTGTTCCTCGGCGTCTTTTTCGGCCTGGTCGTCGGCGTGGCCGTCGCAGGCGCCCGTGACTACATGGACGAGACCGTCCACTCGCGGGACGAGGTGGTGAAGGTCACCAATCTGCCCGTGCTCGCCATGATCCCCCGGATCAAGGGGATCGGCAATGGGAATGGGAAGCGGCTCCTTGGGCGGGACCGCGCCGTCGGAGATCGACTCGTCACACGAAACGATGTCGGCAACCCGGTTTCGGAAGCGTACCGCGCCTTCCGAACCAACATCACCTTCCTCGATCTCGACAATCCGCCCCAGATTCTGGTCCTGACGAGTCCGGGGCCCTCGGAAGGCAAGTCGACCAGCGCCGCCAACCTTGCCATCACCCTGGCCCAGCAGAGTACACGAGCCCTTCTCGTCGACTGCGACCTCCGGCGTGGAATCGTCCACCGCGTATTCGAGGTACCCAAGGAACCGGGTGTGACCGACATCCTCCTCGGCACGAGCAGCCTGGACGAGTCGATCCATTCCGTCGACGTGGGAGAGGGGAAGAGCCTCCACTTCCTCGCGACCGGGACGCTCCCACCGAACCCCTCCGAGCTTCTCGGGTCACCCAGGATGCGTGATCTACTGAACAAGCTGAGGGAACGGTACGAGATCGTGATCCTGGATTCGCCGCCGCTCAACCTGGTGACCGATGCCGCCGTGCTCGGGACGGTCGCCGACGGCGTTGTGATGGTGGCGCGGGCCGGCGCGACGGAGAAGGGCGCGCTTCGGTACGCCCAGGAGCAACTCGAGGCGGTGCGGGCGCCGATCAGCGGGGTGGTGCTGAACGACCTGGACTACTCGGGGCGCGGCAAGTACTACGGGAGCGGGTATGGGTATGGGTATTATTACCGCTACTACCGCGCCGACTGAGAGGGCGGATCTCGGCGCAGGGCGTCGTTGGGCCGCGGTCTCGACTCACTGCGACGTAGCTTGTGCTACGTCTCGTTCGCTCGCCTTGCCCGCCTAGCCCTGCATCCGAGCTGCGCCCTCTCAGACGGGTGGGTCCACCCTGTAGCTTCGGTGGACGTTCGATGCGGGTGGGTTTTCGCATCGGTCGCGGCCGGCGTGACCAGCACGCCGGGGCGCTCGCTCGCTTCGACCTGATGGGCGGCGGTAACCGCTCGAGCGTCGATGCGTTGGGGTCGGCCGTTCAGATGGGTGGGTCCACCCGGTAGCTTCGGTGGACGTTCAATGCGGGTGGGTTTTCGCATCGGTCGCGGCCCGGCGTGACCAGCACGCCGGGGCGCTCGCTCGCTTCCACCTGATGGGCGGCGGTAACCGCTCGGGCGTCGATGCGTTGGGGTGCGTTCGCTCGGGGCGTCGAGCCAGGCCCGATGCCCCGGTGAATCCGACTCCCCCTTCTCCCCGCCCCTTCCCCGAACGACCGCGACCACGTAGCTTCGTGTCCAGTTGAGAATGGTTCTCAATCACAACGTCCGCGATCCACTTCGAACCCGGCTGTCGTGCCCGACACACACCCATCCGCCCTCGTGGCTTTGGCGTACAGGATCGTTCTGACTCTGGGGCTCACGTTTGCAGGCCTGGTCGCTCCGCACGCGGCCGCCCAGACGGGAACGTCGTCGGCCCCTCACCCGACGAATCCACCGGGCGGGAGCCAGCGGATCGAGCGCCAGGCCAAAGTGATGGGCACGACGGCGTGGATCTCGGTGTCGGCGTCCTCAAGGGCGGACGCTCTTGAGGCGACAGAAGTGGCGCTCCTCGCCCTCGAAGAGACGGAAGCACTCCTCAGTACCTGGAACCCTGCGACGCCGCTGTCGGTCCTGAACACAGCCCCGGTGGAACGCCCCCTCGCGCTTCCGCCGGAACTCACGGGTCTACTCGCGGAGGCCGTGTGGTGGAACGAACGCACCCACCGTGCGTTCGACCCCGCGGTCGGCGCGCTGGTGGACGCATGGGGCCTGCGGGGCGCCCCGCGCGAGCCCTCCGCCGACGAACTGTCTGATGCCCTCGAAGCGACCGGTGCCCGGGCGTTCGCCATCGATCCGAATACCTCCTCGGCGACCCGACTCCACACCGACGCCTGGTTGGACGCCGGTGGATTCGGGAAGGGCGCGGGCCTGCGGAAAGTGGCCGGAAGGCTACGGGCGATGGGCATAACGAACGCCGTTCTCGATCTCGGCGGACAGCTCCAGATCGTGGGGGGCGGCTCACACGACGGGCCGAGTTGGACCGTGGACGTGGCGCACCCGGTCGAACGAATGAGGTCGGTGGCCCGCCTGCGAATCCGAGAGGCCTCCGTGGCCACGAGCGGCACATCGGAGCGCGGCGGACACATCCTGGACCCCCACACGGGCCGCCCCGTGCCGGCGTGGGGGAGCGTGACGGTTGTGGCGGAGGACGCGGTGGAAGCGGATATCCTGTCCACCGCACTCTACGTGATGGGGCCCGCAGACGGCATGACGTGGCTGGCCAGGCTCAATCGAGGCAAGAACGGTGGGGACGGGGTGATCGCGGTGCTGTTTCTGGAGATGCGGAACGGCTGCGTCGTCCCCACGTGGAACGAAGCGATGGATACTCTCCTGGAGACGGCGGCCGACGGCGCCGCACGTCCCCTGAACCTCATACATGAATCGAGAAGGGAAGACTCCTCATGCAATCTCTGAACACAAGTGGTCGCATTCTATCCGCTGTAGCCACGGCCGTGGTACTGGGGACAGCGACTCCGGCACCGATCCTCGCCCAGCAAGCGTCGGACTCCACAAGGCTCGTGGAGATGGAGCGGCGCATCGACGCCCTCGCCCGCGAACTCGAACGAATGAGTCTGGGGCGGGATGTCGTCATAGCAGACACCGCCATGCACGGACTCGGGGCGGCGGCGTCCAAGGTGTATCGGGTCGACCGCGGTGTCTCGATCGGCGGATATGGTGAGGTCCTGTACGAGAACTTCTCCAGGGAGCGGCAGGACGGCCTGCCGTCGGGGGCGGCCGACCGGGTGGACGCCCTCCGTGCCGTCCTCTACTTCGGGTACAAGTTCACCGATCGAATCCTGTTCAACTCCGAGATCGAGATCGAGCACGCGAACGAGGCGTTTCTGGAATTCGCGTACATCGACTACAAGGTGAGCGAGAACGTCGGCGTTCGCGGCGGACTGCTCCTGGCCCCACTCGGCCTGGTGAACGAGTTGCACGAACCCGCCGCGTACCTCGGCACGGAGCGGCCGGTGACGGAGCAGGTCATCATCCCCACGACGTGGAGGGAGAACGGGATTGGACTGTTCGGCGGAGGAGACGCTCTGGAATGGCGCGTCTACATGATGAACGCGCTGGACGGGGCAGGCTTCTCCGCGTCGGGGCTTCGCGGCGGACGCCAGAAGGGTTCCAAGGCGTTGGCCGAGGACCTCGCGGTGGCAGGCCGCGTCGACTACGTGGGCACCCTGGGCCTGACCGTGGGCGGAGCGGCCTACACCGGTGGCGCAACACAGGCTCGGCAACTGGAGGGGCGGGACGTCGACGCCCGCGCCACCATCTGGGACGTTCATGCCGACTATCGGGTTCGAGGGTGGGACCTACGGGCTCTGGTAGCGGGCGCGCACATCTCCGACGCGGCGGAACTCAACACCTTGAACGGGCGGGATGCGGGGTCCGGAGTGGCCGAATCCATGCTCGGATGGTACGTGCAGGGAGGATACGACGTCCTCCGCGCGACCGCGACGACCCACCAACTCACCCCGTACGTGCGCTACGAGCGGGTGGACACCCAGAAGGACCTCGCCGGCAACGATACCGTCTCCGATCCTGGGCTGGAGCGCTCGATCGTGTCCGTGGGGGCAGCGTGGAAGCCGGTTCCGCAGATCGTAGCGAAGCTCGGGTACCAGTTCCACGACAATCGCGCCGACACGGGCTTCGACCAGTGGAACATCCAGCTCGGGTGGCTTTTTTGAGGGCGGGCGCCGCGATCCTCGGGATGAGCTGCCTGGCGGTCGGTCTTCCGGTGGCCGGCCAGAGTCTGACACAGGACGAGGCCCTGGCGCTCGCTTTTCCGGCGGCCGATACGATCGAGCGTCGGACCGCGTACCTCGACGACGCCCAACTGGAGCGGGCGGTGGAGTTGGCCGGAAGTGGCGTGGAGATCGCCTCGGGGGTGGTCACATACTACATCGCCGTCTCGGGCGGACAGGCCCAAGGCGTGGCGTACTTCGATCCACATCGTGTTCGGACGCTCCCCGAGGTTCTCATGTTCATCGTGGACCCAACCGGGCGCATCCGGCGGACGGAAGTCGTGCGGTTCGCCGAACCCGCCGAGTACCGTGCGCCCGAGGGCTGGTTCGAGCAGTTGGAGGGGCGGGCCCTCGATGACGCTCTCTCCCTCAAGGGGGAGATCCACAACCTGACGGGGGCCACGCTGACGGCCACGGCGGCGACCGGGGCCGCTCGGCGCGTCCTCGCGCTCCACGCCGTCATCGTGCCGTTCGGCTCATCCGCGGTCACGCCCCCCATGGCCCAACGTCCCGGAGCCGTCCGCAGGCCCGTCGGGCAGTCGACCGGAGGCCCGACTCGCCGGTGACGGCGTTCCAGAAGTGGGTCGTCCTGGTCTCGTCCATTCTGACCGGTGCGACCGGTATCGTGTACTGGGTCATGGACACGCTGCTCGATCCGGTCGATCCCTGGGCGGTGATCAACCACCCGCTCCAGCCCCTCGTCCTCAAGCTCCATATCCTTGCCGCGCCCGTCCTGGTGTTCGCCGTTGGCCTGATCGCCACGGACCACATCTGGCGCCACTTCAGGGGGCAGGTGCGCTTCGGGCGGCGCAGTGGAATCCTGACCTTCGCGGTCCTCGGCCCTATGGTCGCGTCCGGGTACCTCGTGCAGGCGGTTACCGCACCCGTTTGGTTGACGGTCGTGGCATGGACCCACGTGCTCACGTCAGCGATCTACCTGATCGGGCTCGCGACGCATCAGGTGGTGGTGACACGCCGCGGCCCCGGGCGGCCGGAGAACACGGCCGCGAGTTGAGGCGGAGGCGGCCCGCTCGTCTTGAAGTGGATGGGCGGACCCAATAGCGTAGCCTGTGTCCAGATTCGGTCCCTTGTCATCCGTTCGCGTCGTCGCCCTGACGCTATTCCTTCCCCTTTCGTCGTCGGGACAGCAAGCAACGGATCAGTGTACGCTCGCCCTTCGAGCTTCGGCGGCACGGTCGGATGGACTTTGTCTCAGGCAGCGGGTGCTGCCTCTGCCCGCTCCCCTGCCGTCGACCGGAGATGGGGAGCAGGACGGGATTCGACCCCTGCCCTGGTCGTCCGTCACGAGCTTCCGGAGCGGGTATCCGATCGACCGGAACAACGGCGCCATATGGGCTGGACGTGGTCTCTCCGCCGGAGTGACCAGTGGCGCGCAGGGTCGATGGGGCCCGATACGACTCTCTATTCAGCCGCTCATCCACGCGAATGAAAACCGCTCCTTCCCGGTTCCTGACACGGCCGTGACCGGTCGATCGAGCCTGGCGTACCCGTGGGCGTTCGGAGATCTGGACTGGTATCTCCGCCCCGGCGGGGGGAGACAGTGGGCGCTCGATCTCGGTGACTCTTTCGTGCAGGCCGACATGGGCCCGCTTCGCGCCGGAGTCTCAGCGGAGCGTCTCTGGTGGGGCCCGGCCAGACGCTACCCTCTCCTTTTCAGCGGCTCGGCCCAGGGATTCCCCCATGTGTACGTCGGGACCGAGCGGGACGCCGCGACCTACCTCGGCAAGTTTTCCGGGGAGATCCTGTGGGGCCGCCTCGGGGAATCCGATTGGTTCGACGCAGACCCGCGCAACGACCTCCGTCTCTTGTCGGCGTTGCAGATCCGCTGGATCCCGGAATTCGTGCCGGGCCTGGAGGTATCGTATTCGCTCGCTCGCCACGAGCCACTACCAGATCGTCGGCTCCAGGCCCGACAGCTATTGGACCTCGTAACAGGAGATCCTCAGGGAGAACCACTCGGCCAGCGGGGCGTCCCGATGGGGAGCGTGGCATTCCGCCTGGGCCTACCCGATGACGGCGTGGAGGTCTATGCCGAGATTGGCCGGGGTGAGGGCTTTCTCGTTCCCGACCCCGGGGTATCCGACACCGGTCACAGCCAGATCTTCGTCATGGGATTCGCCCGGACGGACACGACCGCGTCTGGCGGAAAGTGGCGACTGGCCGGAGAGGTCGTAGCGCAAGCTCTTGAACTGCCGCAGCCACGGAGGGATCCGGCGGAGAACCGACCACTCGATCCACCAGTTCACGGACACACCAATCGTGGGCAGCTGCTCGGCGCCTACGTCGGTCCCGGGTCGAACGCGCAGTACTTGGCCTTCGACCGAATCGACCCCGCGTGGACGTGGGGTTTCTTCCTCGAAAGGGTACGGAGGGACGACGACACCTACTTTCGCACGCTGTCCACCAATTACGGGTTTCGTGGCCATGACGTAGAATGGACGATCGGTGCCCGCGCGGGAGGGTGGTCGGATTTCTCGCCACTCGAGCGGCTCATTGGTCCTCTGGCGGGCGGCGCAGAGATCGGTCTGAGCCGAAGGAAGAACCGCAATTTCACAGGCCTACTCCAAGGTGACTGGATCTTCCTGCGTGAGTGGAACGCCTGGGCGGACCTTTACCTCTCCTGGGATCCTTAGGCGACTTCCACCAAGCGAGGGGTGACCGACCGCGACGCGAGCGAAGCAGACGCGCCATCACGGCGGTGGACAGACGTGTAGTACCTGTCGTGGAAGTCGATCCTCTTCGGTGAGGCGGGGGATTGGCCTCCTCCGGTGTCCGGTGTGTCCCGCGCGGCGGGTCCTGGCACGGTCGGGGCAGTCCTCATGTTCCCGGCGCGTGGGACCGGTCGGCGGAACGTTCGCGGCAGTCGCCTCGGTCGCCGCGGCGGTGGACCGACGCGTAGTCTCCGAGGTGGAAATCGATCGTTGTCTTCGGTGAGGCGGGGGATTGGCCTCCTCCGGTGTCCGGTGTGTCCCGCGCGGCGGGTCCTCCCCGTCGCCCTTCGCTGACGGCGGGGTCCGAGGTGGGTCTGGGTTCGACGGCGGACGTCTGTTGTCGCGGACTCTCCTGGGCGGCTGCGCTTCGCTGGCGCCCTGTTCGCGGGCGCGGGCTTCGGGCGCCAGGGAGGACCCACCTCACGGGACCTGGCACGGTCGGGGCAGTCCTCATGTTCCCGGCGTGGGACCGGTCGGCGGAACGTTCGCGGCGGTCGCCGCGGTCGCCGCGACGCGAGCGAAGCACCGCGCGCCATCGCGGCAGTGGACCGACCGGGGGCCACAACGACCCCACCAAAGCACCGCACCACCATCCACCCGCCGCACACCTCCGAGCTCAGGCCGTCGCAGGCCGATCGTCTCGGATAAGGCGGGGAGTCGGCTCAGCTGGTGTCCGGGGTGTCCTGCGGCGTGGGTCCTCCCCACGGGACCGGGAACGGTCGGAGCAGTCCTCATACGCCCGGCGGATGGAACCGGTCGGCGGGAGGTTCGGGGCGGTCGCCTCGGTCGCCGCGACGGCGTGCGCCGCGCGGCACCGCAGCGGTGAACCCGACCGTTGACCGCAACGACGCCGGCGAAGCGCCGCGTCGCCGCCCACCTCCGGGACCAGCTCGTCAGGCCGCCGCAGGCGGCCCATGACCACCAACCCCGCACGCCCGCCCAACGCACAAACCCGCGAGCTACCGACCACCCGACCAGAAAGGCGCCAGCGAAGCACCGCGCCGCCACCGCAGCGATGGGCCCAACTGTGACCAGCTTCCCAAGGCCGCCACAGGCGGCCCTGACCGCCCACCCCACACGCCCGCCCAACACACAAACCCGCGAGCTGCCCACCACCCGACCGGACAGGCGCCAGCGAAGCGCCGCGCCGCCACCACAGCGATAGACCCAACTGTGACCAGCTTCTCAAGGCCTCCGTAGGCGGCCCCTGTTCACCAGACCTACACGGCCGTCCAACGCACAAACCCGCGAGCTACCGACCATCCGACCGGACAGGCGCCAGCGAAGCACCGCGCCGCCACTGCAGCGATGGGCCCAACTGTGACCAGCTTCCCAAGGCCGCCACAGGCGGCCCTGACCGCCCACCCCACACGCCCGCCCAACACACAAACCCGCGAGCTACCCACCACCCGACCCGAAAGGCGCCCGCGCAGCGCCGCGCCGCCACCG
>JAJCZZ010000055.1 GCA_029262115.1 Gemmatimonadota bacterium
TCCTTCTTCGGAGGGGGACAACGTGATCACGTACGGGCTTCTTCTTGGCATGCTCGACTCCCAGTGGAGGTTTTCTCCAATCTGGGAACGCGAGCCGAAGTCGCGCAAGATACGTTAGTGTAATTGCGTTAAGATGCACTAAGTTCAGCCTCTTCCAGCCACTTGAACAGCCACTTGAATTCAATCCTTCTGCGGCTTACGCGTAGGCCCCGCCGAGGGTCGCCAGTGAGATTGGGCGCCCAGCAGTGAAATCGTGGTCTCCCCACCTTCCCCGGGGATTTCCGCTCGCCAATGCCGCCATTCGCCTGCACCCACTCCGAAGATGTCGACCGAGTGTCCTGTACCGTCGTCATTCATCCTCGGGATGCTTACGGCCAACGTGAAGCGAAAGTTGTCCGGATTCTGGCAAGGCTCCGACACCTCGGTTCCCTCCCAAACTATCCCTCCCGGAACCTCGTCTAGGCACCTTGCGACTGCGACCGCGTTGCCTGACGCCCACCCGGAACCGAGCACGACATCGCGCCAAGCTTGAAGGGGCACCGGCCCCGGCACATCTATCCTACGGGAGTCTGCAGGGAGAGCCAACGTATCGACACGAACTGCGCCGAAGTTGATGGCATCGACGGCCACGGCTTCGACCGCGGCCAACATGATATCCGCGTCTCGTCGTGACGGGGCGTCCCCTCGGGCGCCCATGCTAACGCATCCTCCCACACCAATGGCCGCGATAGCTGCGACAAAGATCTGGGAAAGGGGTGTGTCAGTTAGTGAACGGAAGGCCATCGCACTGAAACTGGTCGGTCGAAATAGCTGACGAGATGGTCCCGTCGGCGTTTGTGACATGAACCGTGCCGTTCGGCGGAGCAAAGTAGTGTTGTACTTCATGGACTAGGCTACCCTCCAAGTCAATCGAAACCAGTTGACCGTTACCCGTGTCCTTCCCTGACAGATAGCCTCCCCCGTACGCCTTATCGACATAGACACTGGAAAGGAGGAGGGCGTTCGCGCTAGGAAGGGCTAGAGCCTTGATGGGGTCGACACTGCCGTCGGGAAAGATGAGGATCTGTTGGTTGGTGAGCAGACTTTGGAGGTTGGCCGCATGGGCTTGGCATGCGGCGCCTCTGTTCGCAATGCGGTTGATCGCATTTTGAATGCGCACCCTCTGCGGGTACTTAGGCAGGCCGCTTCCACAATAGGCGTCTTGGATGAGTTGCTGCGTGGGATTACTGAAGGTCTGAGGATTGGAGCAGTTGGGTACCTGGGTCTGCTCCCATTCGTACTCGACCTTTGGGAAGACATAGCCGACGTTACCCCCAGGTGGGTGGTCGCGGCCGCCAGGCCCACCACCCGTCCCGCCGCCGCCGCCCTTCCCGGTCACTGGGTCAATTGGAGTCGGCCCCTCTCCGCATGCATCAGCCGGATCCCCACCGTTCGGGCATCCGCACCCACCCCCACCCCCGGGTAGCTCCCACCGCGTGGGGGCCTCACAGTAACAGAATGTGACGACCTCGTTCCCGTTCCAGTAGCTATGGCATCCCATCCCTGGGGAGGTAAAAAGCGCCCTCGACGGGACGTCAGTCACCATCACGATGTTGTCCTGAAGTCCCGACGTAAGGAGGTCGTACTCCTGAAGGCTCCAGTCGTCGAAGTTCGTTCTCCAAGCATACCCCGCCGCGACTTGATCCGTAGCGAAGTTGATGCCGTTATAAAACCAATCATCACGCTCCCAGTCCTCTAAGATCCGGGACACGACGTTGACTTCCCCAAGATCCCCAACAAACCCTGAACCGTTGTTGGAGAGCCTCCCCCACTCGAACGGTGCATTCGACGAGGACGCAAGTGTTGTGGGCAGATCGTAGGAAGGGAATCCGCTGGGGGTGGCCATCGGGACTAGAGCACTGTTAACCCAAACCAAGAGGCGGTCGGCTGGTTGACGGGTGCCATCAAACTGAACGATCACGAACTGCCAGTTGCCGTTTAGGGGCTGGCCGAGGCTCACACGGTACACCGGCTCGCCGATGGCGGGATCGAAGAGCACAACCATCAGGTCTTGGCCACTATTATCGGCTTCAAACCACCAAATACGGTTGGGGTCCCCTACCCCGTGGACGCCGCCGATCTTACCGGACTGGCCCGCTGACTTGATCCAGAACGTCCACGTCATCTGACTCTTCCCCATCAGCCCGGGGAACGTCCCTGGAGCCCGGTACACATACTCACCACCAGCGATATTCAGCGTGTAAGCATCGGTGGTCATAAGCCGTTCGTCGGGGTTGCCAGACACAGAACGGAAAATTTGCTCCGGGGTCCAAATGAACACGTTACGGCCGAGTTCCTCGCTGTACTTGACATTCGGCGCCGGCTGCTCGGGAACATCGGTGATCGTTACATCCGTCTCGCACCCCCACACGCCCAGGGATAGCAAAATCAGGTGTCGGCCTTTCATTTTGGTACGCCCCTATTTTGGTGCTTTGGCACACTTTGGCACTGACTTGGGTCACAACGTGTGTCGTGGGTACGGGGCGTCGCAATGCGGCAACCGGAGGGACTTTGCCGATTGGTGGCCGATGGACTGAGCCGGCAAGAAAGAGGCGGTATGTCTCCGGAAACGTTGTCGCTCAGCTGGCCCTCTGACGGCTGAGTGGACAGCGAGTCGCGCAGCAGCAGTGTCAGCCTGCGGAGTTTCCACCACCTGTCAGAGGCCGCGATATTTCACATGGCTGCAAAGGGATCTGGGATGGGCTCCGCAAGCCGCCGATCGGAAGTGCGTCTCGCTCCACCGTTATGGACAAGACGGTTCGGGCAGAAGAGGTGCCTAGCGCACTTCAAAGGTGCAGGTCTCTCCAACGGGAGAGAAGCGGCTCTATCCCCACGAACTTGGAGGCCTCTGCTACCGTTACGCCGAAGCCCAGTCGTATTTCGCGTGGGAGCATCCTAGTGCTCTCGGCCTGGGGCTGGGAGCCCCACGCCCTCAAGGCGTGGGGGACCTGAAGAGCAAGTGCACGCCGAAGCCGGCGCCCCAGCGCGACCAAGTTCCGGGGCTGTACCGGCGTGTGGCAAAACACCTGCCGGAGAGTACGAGCTGACAAACCCATCGAGGACGCCAGAGTACTGACCCGAGCGACCGGGCTGAGGTCAATGATGTGCCCGATGCAACGCAAGGCCCGCGAGCTATTCACGAGGCCTGTAGCGGAGCACCACGAAGCAACGTCTGATCCAAGGGTCAGTGGTGAACCCAGTCGAAAACGCACATCATCGATGGTGCCGGTGAACATGTTGGGAATCACGGTCAGCCCTTGAATTGCCCCCGCGCGGCAAAGGATGTGCGAGAGATTCTCGCCGGCGGATGGGGTCGCCAGTACAACCGGGAGACCCGGGTTCTCATGGCGGAGAGTGTTCATGTATGAACGAGTGGCGACCCACGAGAGTTCTGAGGACCAGTGCACCACGACGACTGGATTCGGGAGAATGGGCAACGCCGCCACGGCGGGGTCGAACGGGACGAGCCGCCGGGGAGAGAGGAAGAGTAGTTCCCCGCGAAGCAAACCGGGCTGGGGCGAGGGCGTTGCTAGGTTCCTCATTCCACTTCACCTGTCATCGTCGCGTGGTCTACCGCCCCTGTATCCAAGATGCGCACCCTACGGCTTACGTGCTGCTCCCGTCAAGAAGGACAACGGAACGGCGTGAGGCTCATCCATGTCGAAGAGAACGAGGGTGCATTTCAATTCGAGCAACCCGCTACCTCCAGCCTGGCGCATGCTAACTCGCAATTCACCTGCACAACCACCCCCCCAAATTGGCGGTTGGGCTGCGCTCCCCGCAACCCAACCGCCGGCATCCACTCCGATTGGCTCGCACCGATCGCACAAATTGCGGAATCGGCTGGCTCGCAGTCCAATTCCACCGCGCGACTCTCCCCGCCACAGTACCCGCGCAGGCCAGGCCTCCCACCCCGGTGCTTAACCGGACCTCCCGCCAGCCCCGAGACGTCGCGAAATCACCCCAGACAAACGCGCCCCCTGCCCAAGCAAGGACAGGAGGCGCGTCAGCTTTCCACCGGGTGACTATTTCACCACCAGTGCCCCGCCAGGGACTCGAACCCCGAACCTACTGATTAAGAGTCAGTTGCTCTACCAGTTGAGCTAGCGAGGCGGCTTCCGGGCGACCATGCTCGCTCCGGAGCAGAAAAAGCTACCCCGATTTGCGGTGGGGTCAACCCGATTACCGGCCGCCCAGGCTCACGTACAGCGTCTCGGCGAAGTTGCGCTCGCCCGCCTCGGCAATCGACCACATCTCCGCCCATCGGCGTACGGGGCGGGCGTTCAGCACCTGATCGCGGGTCATTCCCCGCTCCATCATCGCGGTTACCGCGGCGCGCATGCCCATCAGGGCGTCCGCATAGTCCCGGACTTCGTCGCGGTTGCTGAGCGCGCCGTGACCCGGAATCACGCGGGTGTCGGCATTCATGACGGCCAATGCGTCGCCCACCGCATCGACCAGGCCGTCGATCGAGCCGCCCGATGCGGTGTCGATGAACGGGAAGCGGCCGCCCTGGAAGTAGGTGTCGCCCATGTGGACGACGTTCGCGCGGCGAAAGTGAACGATCGCGTCGCCGTCCGTGTGCGCGTTGGAGACGTGGAAGGCGTGGAGGTCGTCCCCGTTGATGTGGAAAGTGACGTCCTCCGTGAACGTGACGACTGGGAGCGCACCATCTGGCGAGGCGGGCGAGGTGGACACCGGACGCCCGACCCGCTCCAGGACCTGCTCCACGCTCATCCGCTCGCGCACATTCTCGTGCGCCACGATCATGGCACCGGCCTCGCCCATGTTCTCGTTGCCGCCGGTGTGGTCGCCGTGCCAGTGCGTGTTGAACACGAAGCGAACGGGCTCCGACGTGACGCTCGCGATGGCCGCCAAAATCTTGTCAGTCAGCGGGGCGAACTGGTCGTCGATGACAAACGCGCCGTCCGGTCCCACGGACAGACCGATGTTGCCACCTTGCCCCTGAAGCATGTAGACGCCGTCACGAACTGGCTCTACCCGGATCTGGACGTCGTCGATGTTCTGGGCCGCGAGAGTTGAGGCAGAGGCCGACAGGACAAGAATCGCCCGTAGGGCAGAGCGGAGCTTCATGGGATCTCCAAGATATGGGCACAACGGTCCAGGAATTCTGGCAGGCACTCGTTCAGTTCGCCACCGGGAGCACTTCCAGTTCGCCACCGGGAGCACCTCCAGTTCGCCACCGGGAGCACTTCGTTACACACGAGGAGCCTCTTTGAACCAAACGACCATCTCCCTACCCCCCCTCAGGCTCGTGCACTTCACCGTCGAGGTCTTCGAGTTTCCGATGCATGAACGCGCGCGCGTCCTGAACCGCCTGATTGTAGACCTGCGGCCCCAGAGCGCCCAGGAAGAAGTCGAGGATCTGCTCCGATCTGAAGGCGCTGATGTCCTCATCGAACTCCTGCAGGGGTAGAATCCCTGGAAGGTGTTGATGATCTGGTTGCGGCGATCGGGGTCGAGGTCCACAGCCATCAGAACGCGGCCACCCCCGTGAGCGTCTGCCCCAGGATCAGCGAGTGGATGTCGTGCGTGCCTTCGTATGTGTAGACCGACTCGAGGTTGGCCATGTGGCGCATCGAATGGTACTCGACCAGGATGCCGTTGCCGCCGAGTAGCCTACGCGCCTCGCGGGCGATGTCGCAGGCCATGTCGACGTTGGCGCGCTTCGCGAGCGAGACCTGCTGCGGCGTCATGGTGCCGTCGTCCTTCATCCGCCCGAGACGATACGCGAGGAGCTGTCCCTGCGTGATTTTCGTCAGCATATCCGCGAGGCGCACTTGCTGGATCTGCTTTCCGCCGATCGGCCCGTCGAACATGATCCGCTCCTTTGCATACAAGAGCGATTCATGGAAGCAGGCCATCGCGGCGCCCACGGCGCCCCAAGCAATGCCGTACCGGGCCTGCGTGAGGCACATAAGCGGTGAGCGTAGGCCGCTGCTCTCCGGCATGAGCGCCGACTCCGGGAGCTCGACGTCTTCGAAGACCAACTCGCTCGTGTCCGAGGCCAGGAGCGACAGCTTGCCTTTCTGGTCACGCGCACTGAATCCGGTCGTGTCGGTGGGCACGATAAAGCCGCGGATGGTCTTCACGTCTCCGATGTCGCCGGTCTGAGCCCAGACCACCGCCACGTCGGCCTGCGACCCGTTGGTGATCCACATCTTTGCGCCGTTCAGCAGCCATCCGTCCGAGGTCTTCTTGGCGCGGGTGACCATGCCCGCCGGGTTGGATCCGTAGTCCGGCTCGGTGAGGCCGAAGCAGCCAATGGCCTCGCCGGTCGCGAGCTTCGGCAGCCACTCGGTGCGGTGATCTTCCGAGCCGAACGCGAAGATCGGGTACATGACCAGCGCGCCCTGAACCGACGCGAACGACCGGATGCCGGAGTCGCCGCGTTCCAGCTCCTGCATGATGAGCCCGTACGCGACGTTGTTCAGCTCCGCGCACCCGTACTTCTCCGGGAGATTCGCGCCCAGGACGCCGAGCTCGCCGAGCTCCGGCACGATCTCCTTGGGAAACCGACGATCCACGTAGGCGTCGCCGATGATCGGCATCAGCTTGTCTTCGACCCACCCCCGGATGGTGTCGCGCACCATCCGCTCCTCTTCGGAGAGGAGGGAATCGATGTCGTAGAAGTCGATGCCTTCGAACTTCGCGGCCATGGGAATCGGGGCTAAGGAGATGGCACATTGGCGGGTCCGCCGTGAAGGGCGGAATCTAATGCGGGCCCGAAAGAGGAACGAGGCCGAGGGGTGGGGCCGACCGCGGCTTCGCTTGCGACCGCTTGAGCAACCGCGCCACACCGTCGAGCGTATGGGTCGTCATGGACTCGAACCGATCATGACCCGGCACCTCATCCTCGCACCCGCACTGGCCCTCGCCTTCGCCATGATGGTGCTGCCGGGCGCCGCGGTGGCCCAGACGCTGACCGGGCGAGTCACCGAGGACGGCAGCGACCGACCCGTCGGCGGCGCCCTGCTGGCGCTGGTCGACCGGGACGGTGACAGAAAGGCGGACGTCCTGTCCGACGCCGACGGACGCTTCCGCCTCGACCCACCGGAAGCCGGTGAGTATGTCCTCGAAACCACACGGATCGGATACCGGACGGCGCGCTCCCCGCTCCTGGCGCTGGGCGTGGAGGGAACGGCGAGCGTGAGCGTCGAACTGACTCCCGAACCACTCGGACTGGCCGGCCTCGAGGTGACCGTCGAGCGCGAGGCCGAGGAGTTTCTGCGCAATCTCGGACACACGCCGACCTCGCTTGGCGCGCGCTGGTTGGACGCGGAGACCATCGAGGCGATGCCGTACTCACCGGGGCCGGTCGAGCTGATACGATGGGCTTCCCTTCCAGGGGTGAGTATCCCGGAGGACGAGTGTCTCACACCGGCGAGGTGCGAGCTCTGTGTGACGTTCATCCGCGGACGGACCTTCAACGGCGGCGACCGGTGCGCTCTGGTCATCCTGGACGGGCTCCCGGTGGGCCGGGAGCAGGCCCAACAAATCACCCCGAGCGACATCGCCGGCCTCGCCATCCTCACTCCAACGGATGCCACGACCTTCTACGGAACTTCGGCCGGGGGTGGGGCGGTCGTCATCTGGACCAAGCGCGGGGGGTAGAGAGCCTCCACGTCCGTGAGACTTCCGACCCCGCCTACTCTTCCCCCAACCCGAACTCGCTCATCCGTCTCCACAGCGTGGTGCGGCTCATGCCGAGGAGTTCGGCCGCCCGGCTGCGCGATCCGTCGGCCTCCTCGAGCGCGGCCACGATGGCGGCGCGCTCGTCCGCTTCGATGGGGGCGCGGTAGCGCTCTTCGTGACCGGACGGGCCGCCCCGACCCTCCGGGTCCCGGATGGCAGGGGGAAGATGCTGGGCCTCGATCCGTCCGCCGCCCGAGCGGATGGCGGCGCTCTCCACGACGCTGAACAGCTCACGGACGTTTCCGGGCCACGCATGACCGCGAAGCAGGCGCATGGCCAGGGGCGAGACGGCGCCGGCCGGCGTGCTCCCCCCGCGCTCGCGGAGTCGCGCGAGGGCCGCCTCCACCAGAAGCGGAATGTCGGACGGACGCTCCCGTAGCGGCGGGACGTCGATCCGGAAGACGTTCAGACGATAGAACAGGTCGTCGCGGAAGCGCCCTTCCGCCATCTCCCTGGACAGGTCCCGGTGCGTGGCGGTCACGACGCGGACGTCGACGGCCGTGCTCCGGGTCGCGCCGACCGGGGTCACCTCCCGCTCCTGAAGGACCCGCAGGAGGCGCTGTTGGAGAGCCAGGCCGATGTCGCCGACCTCGTCCAGGAACAGTGTGCCGCCCTGGGCCGCCGCGAAGAGCCCTTTCCGGTCCGCGACCGCACCGGTGAAGGCGCCACGGACGTGGCCGAACAACTCGCTTTCGAGAAGGCCTTCGGCGAGCGCGGCACAGTTGACGGGCACGAACGGACCGCCGGCCCGCGGCGACAGATCGTGCACCGCCCGGGCGTGGAGCTCCTTGCCCGTGCCGGTCTCGCCCTGGATGAGGACGGTCGTCTCGGTCGGCGCGACGCTGCGGACGGAGTCGAAGAGCTCCCGCATTGCGCTGCTGTGCCCGACCATCGACCCGAGGGCGCCTTCGAGCACCCGCTCTTCCGCAGGACGCCGTTCGAGCAGTTCGGCGACCTTCGCGGACAGGATGTCGGGATCGACCGGTTTCGACAGGAAGTGATCGGCGCCCCGGTGGATTGACTCGACCGCCGTGTCGATCGTGCCGAAGCCACTGATCATCAGGATCGGAGCGTGCAGGCCGCGCTTCCTGAGAACCTCGATCGCGGTGAGCCCGTCCATACCGGGCATACGCATATCGAGCAGGACGAGGTCGAAGGTGTCCCGTTGCAGCACGTCGACCGCCTCCGACGCGTCCGCAGCGGTGTCGACCACATACCCGTCCTGGCGCAGCAGCTCGCCCGTCGAGAGCCGAAAGGTTCGGTCGTCGTCGACCACCAGGATCCGGCGGATGTCCGTCATGTCGAATCCGCTTCGGTTTGGCCGTCGACCCCCGTCGCCAGCTCATCGTCGACCCCGGCCACCACCCGGCCGTCGACCACAGCCTCCACCCGCTCCCCGACCCCGACCCCGGCGCCGCGCCCCCGCGGCAGCTCCACCAGGAAGCTGGCGCCCGGACCGTCCTCTCGGTTCCGCGCCTCCATCCGGCCGCCGTAGCGGCGCGCCAGTCCCTCCGCGACGAAGAGCCCCAGCCCCACACCCGATACCGCCTCCTTGGTGGTGAAGAAGGGGTCGAACAGATGCGCGGCCACCGCATCGGAGATGCCGGGGCCTCGGTCGTCCACCGTGATCCGCACGCTATCGCCCTCGTCTGTCACGGTGAGCCGGATCGGCGCATCGGCCCCCGCCGCCTCCCGGGCGTTTTCGACGAGCACGAACAGGATCTGCTTCAGCGCATCCGGCGGGATGGCGGCCTCCACCGGGTCGCCGGGCGCCAGCACGGACACGTCGGCGGCGGAGTCCCCCACGCCGGAGAGCGTGGCCACCTGGCGGCCGACCTCGCCCGGATCGCACCACCCCGCCCCCGCCGCGGCGGGACGATTGAGGTCGAGCAGGTGCTCGGCCAGCTCGTGCATCCGCAGCAGCTCGTCGATGGCCATGTCGGCAAAACGCGATGCATCGCTGCCGTCGGGTAGGCTGCGCCGCACGACCTCCAGGCAGTTGCGCACGTTGGCGACGGGGTTACGGATCTCGTGCGCGAGTTCGGCGGCCATGCGGGCGCTGGACGCGAGTCGGTCGCGGCGGATCAGCTCCGCTTGAAGCTCCCTGAGCTTGTCCTGACGCTCCCCGAGCGCCCGGTTGGCCTCGCCGAGCTCGATCAGGCGGTCCTGGAGGCTCGCGCGCATCGAGCGAAATGACGCGGCCAGACGATCCAACTCCGAAACGCGGGACCCGGGCACGGGCGCATCGAAGTCGCCGTGCGAGATCCGCTCGGCCGCCTCAGCTAGTCCCGCGACGGGACGAGTGAGGTTGGCGGCCACGAGCAGCCCGACCGCCAGCGCCAGGATCAGCGTAATCAGGCCCGCCAGGAGCGCGCCGCGCCGGACGCCGGGCAGGGCAGCGAGTTCATGGGCCACGGGCCGGCTGAACACGACCGAGCCGGCGTCCGCCAGGGGCGCGGAGGCGACCCATACGGCATCTCCATCCACGGAAAACTCGGCCACCTTCTCCGACTCCGGGCGCCCTCCACCCGCACGTAGCGCCCCCGCCAGGACCGACGCCGAGTCGCCCAACAGAGTCGAGGCGACCACGCTTCCGTCGGCACCCAGGACCGTAACGTCCGACCGGGCCAGCGCCGAGAGGGTCGTGGCCAACGAGGCGTCAAGAGGGCTCGAGGAACCCGCGGCACCGACCCAGGCACCTTCGAGTCGCAGGGGCACGAGAGCGAGCGTGCGGGGAAGTCCCCCCTCGAAGACGAAGACCACCGGGGTCGCGCCCGACCGGAGCGCGTTCACGGTCGTCTCCGGCACTCGGGGGCCCACCAGCGTGGCTCCCGCCGCGTCGACGAGCACCGGTTCCTCTCCGTACATGGCCGCCGCGTCCGTCGCCATGGCACGGGCCTCGTCGATCCGGCCGGTCGCCACCGCTTCGGCGATCCCCTCGACCCCCGCCACCGTCATCGCATGCATCGAGAGGGCCTCGGCGCGGGCGGCGTTGCGATCCTCGAGAATCATCGGCGCCCGACCGAGGTCGTCGACCGCCACACGACGCAATTCCGACGCGATCCGGCGGTCGAGGCCGAGGCCGGTCGGGACGAGCGCGACGGCCAGCGCCGCTCCGAGAAGCAGGAGTAGCGCGGCGAGAAGCGGGACGCGGGGGGGCGACTTCATGGGGGAATAGTAGCCACGCACCGGGCCGGAAGCTCGCACCTCCGACCCGGTCGTCGTCGCTGGCGTCAGTTGGTCGGGGTGATGGTCACCCGCACCGTGGCACTGACCGGTCCGTACTGGTATCCGTCGTCGACCTGCAGGACCGCGAGGTTCTCGGACTGTCCGACGTTCGCCCCGGACTGACGAGGGGCCTGATCCGGACCGATGCCCGGGACCTGGTTCGCCTCGGTACCGGCATCCCACAGGAGGACCATGCCCGTCGCGTCGCCGCTGAAGGCCAAGCCTCCCGGGAACAGGTCGATTCCCGCCTCCGCGGGAGCGAAGAAGAGGTCGTTCGACTGCACGTACATGGTCGCGAACGAGAGGCGCTGGCCCTCTTCGGCCGTGACCTCGAAGGCGTACGAATCGCCCGGGAAGGCCGGGGCCGGGCCGGCCGCGCCAACCGGAGTGTTGAAGGCCCCGGATGACACCACCGACGCGTCCGCCGCAAGGCTCGCCGCCATGGCGGTCGGGTCGCCGTCCTCGGCAATCGCCTCGAGACCCCGGCCGAGGTCCGTCTGACCGGCGCGGAACAGCACCGACGGGACCGTATGCACGGCCCATGCTCCGGGGGATAGCACGCCGGTGACGCCGGTCTGGGCGGCCAAGCTCGGCCCGAGCGCGCCCGCTGAACCATCCTCGGCTACGCCCTCCAGCCCCATGCCCGTGTCGGGCTGGCCCGCCGTGAACAGCGGATTGGGCGCGGAGTGGACGACAAAGGCGCCGGGCGCCAGGGGCACCGGATGAGCGCCACCGTCCGACGTGCTCAGCGTGGCCGACGTGCTGACGTTCTCGATGCGGGCGGTCCAGGAGTACGGCCCCGTGCTGCTCAGGGTAACCCTCACCACGCTGGCCACCGGCACGAGGTTGCCGAAGGTGTCCTCAGCGAGACGAACGAAGGTGTTGGGATCGGCCGCGCCCGTGTTGCCGGCGGCCTGGCGCGGCGCCTGGTTCGGTCCGAGACCGGGCTCTTCGTCGGCCTCGGTGCCCGCGTCCCACAAGCTGATCTGGCTCGTCACGTCGCCCGTCACCTGACTGCCGTCCGCCTCCCACAGGGCAATGCCCTCCCCCGAGGGCGCGTAGAACAGATCGTTGGACTGCACCATCATGGTCGCGAACGAGAGCCGGCCTCCCGGCGGGGCCGAGAAGGAGAACTCGTACACGCCGCCGGGCAGGAGCGGCCCGGGCGCCGCGGCGCCGGCCGGGGTGTTGAAGACGCCGCTGGCCGGGTACGTGAACGCGTCCGCAACGTTTTCCACCGTCACGCGGAAGGTCCGCGCGACCGGAGGCGTGAGCATGTCGTCTCCGTCGTCGCAGGCGCCCAGCGCCACGCCGGCCGCAAATCCGATTCCGAGTAGCCCAGACTTCCTTCGCATCATGATCCCTATCTCCGTTCCCGTGGGTTCCGGCGGGCGGCTGGGTGCCGACCGCGTCCGTCGGGTCAGGAGAAGGGCAACCGGTGGTCCAACCGGTGTGGTCCGGCCCGGGCGGGACGAGGCGGTTGTGGGAGAAGGGGTTCGGACGGGACGCGGCGGCGGATGCGAGGGGTGACGATGTTTCACGGGACGGCGCTCCACTGTCGGTGAAACGGACGGTGAAACGCGGGCGCCTCCGGACCCACCCGCGACCGTATTGGAAGGGAGGGAACAATGGCGCCCCTCCCCGGCCGCTGAAATGGCCCAATCGGCCTGATCAGGCCGCTCTCGGCCCTTCGGGCGGCCCGCCGCCTCCGTCGTCGGTCGAGCGCTCGTTCGCCGACAGCGTGGGCGGCCTGGCCTCGACCGCGGCGGCGTTCTGGAAGCGCATGGCCCCGTACACCAGTTCACGTGACACCTTGGCGCCGATCCACACGGCCGCCGCGAAGGTGGCGAGCCACCCGCCCACGATCAGGTCGGAGGGTCGGACCGCGAACCAGACCCATACGGCCAGAACGAACGCGAAGGCGAGCCCACCGATCCACCCATACCACGCGGCCCGCTCTCGAGCCCGGACGCGGCACGCCAGACACCACAGGAGTCGATCGAGCTCCATGACGTCCTTCACCTCGAGGCATCGGGTGCACGTCACTTCGCCTTCCGGATAACGATCACGCCACGTCGGTCGCTCAGTCATTCGGCTCCTCGCGCCTCGTTCAGTCGAGCGCGGCCACGAGTGCCTCGGTGAACTCGCGCGTCGTGCATGAGCCGCCCATGTCCCCTGTCCGCGCCTCACCCTTGGCGATGACCGCGGCATGCGCCGCACGGATCCGCTCCGCGACATCCGTCTGACCCAGATGGTCGAGCATCAGGCAACCGGACAGGAGGAGGCTCGTCGGGTTGGCGATGCCCTTGCCCGCGATGTCCGGCGCGGAGCCGTGCACGGCCTCGAACATGGCCGCGTCGGTCCCGATGTTGGCCGCCGGCGCGAAGCCCAGCCCGCCCACGAGGCCGGCCATCAGATCCGACAGGATATCGCCGAACATGTTCTCCATGACCAGCACATCGAAGCGGTAGGGGTCGAGGACGAGCATCATGGCCGTTGCATCGATGATCCGATCCTCGAACTCGATGTCCGGGTACTCCTTCGCGATCTCGGCGCCGACATCCCGGAAGAGGCCCTGTGTGTACTTCAGGATGTTCGCCTTGTGCGCCACCGTCACTTTCTTCCGGCCGTTGGCCCGTGCGTAATCGAACGCGTACCGGCAGATGCGCTCCACTCCGAAGCGCGTGATGATCATGACGGACTCGGCCGCCGCTTTCGGATCGCCCTCCAAGCCGATGTAGTGCTCGACTCCGACGTAGAGACCCTCGGTGTTCTCGCGGATGAGCACGAGGTCGATGTCCTCGTACCGCCCTCCGGGCAGGATGGTCTGGACGGGCCGCACATTCGCGTAAAGGTCGAACTCCTTCCGGATGGTCACGTTGATCGACCGGAATCCGGTCCCGGACGGCGTGGTGAGCGGCCCCTTCAACGCGATCTTGTTGCGGCGGATGGACTCGAGCGTTTCCTCGGGCAGCGGGTCGTTCAACCGCTTCAGGGCGGTGACACCCGCCAGATGCTCCTCGTACTCGAGGTCGGCTCCGGCAGCCTTCAGCACCGCCAGGGTGGCGTTGGTGACTTCCGGTCCGATGCCGTCGCCGGGAATGACCGTGATCGTCTGTGCCATACGCTCGTGCCTTCTCTCTACTGAAAGTGTGCGCCGCGGGCGTGCGCGGCGGTATCGGAGTGGTGAACTGGTGTGGTGTTTCGAAAGTGTCTCGGCCATTCGAGAACTTTCGAAGCACCACACCTAACGGCGGGTGTAGCGGGCGTTGTATTCGAAGTCGGTGTGGTCCTCGCCCCATCGGATCAGCTCCTCGATCAGCACGACCTTCTCCGTGCCGTCGCGCCGGGCTCGACCCGCGACGTTGAGCGACCTGCGCCAGAGAACCCCGGAGAGCTCGTTTCGATGCAGGAGCGCACGCGCCACTTCCGGACCTCCCTCGACCCGGGTGATCACCCGCACGCCCGCCAACCCGGGATGGTCTTCGAAAAGCTGGTACGTCTCCTCGGAAAAGAGCACGATGTACGGTCCCACCTTGGCCCAGAGCCGACCGCCCCGTCGAATCTGATCGGTCGGCTGCGTGACCGTGACCTCGGCTACGTTGCCGTTGATCTCGGCCTCGAGGCTGCCACCGTACGCATAGTACTCGCGCACCTCCTCGGCGTTGGGAACCGACAGCGGCTCGCCCTGACAGGCGGCCACGAGAAGAGCGCCCATGAGCGCCAGAGAATTGCGTCGCACGATATCGCCACTCGTTCTTTTCGTTCTGGTGATGGCACACGGCCGGCGCTCAGCGCACCAGCGCTCCCGCCACGGCGTCCATCGCGGACGCCAGACCTCGCGGGTCGCCCGAGGGGAACGCCCCGCCCTCTTCCACGGAGAACCACAGGACCCGACCGGACCGCACGTCGATGAGCGCCGCGTGGACGCGCACCGCCGTCCCTCCGTCCGCCCCCGCCACTCCCGCCGCCAGAACGGGAAGGAGCGCGACATCGGCGTTCACGAGCGCGGCCATCCGACGGAGGTACCCGTAGAGCGGATCTCCAACTCTTCGTACCTCGGCGACGAGAAACTGGTCCACGGGAAGGCCGCGTGTGCGTGCGTCCATTCCCGGCGATCGCTGAAGGACCGCGTCGATTTCCTCGGGAAGCACCCACGATACCAGCCCCCCGCGCTCCCGAAGCCCGAACGCGAGCTCCGCATCCGCGTCACCCCCGACGGCGGCGACTCGCTGGAACGGGAGCACCATCACCCGCTGATCAGTGAGGTCGGGCGCCACACCGAGGAAGGAACCGGGCTCGGGAGGCCCGGCCTTCGCGGAGCAGGCGGCCCCAGCGAACAGACACATCAGCGCGAGAGACAGCCCATGCCGCGATCGAACGGACCGGAGCGGTGGGGAACGGCGGGGTGACGAAAAAGTCGGCACGGTCATCTCCGAGCGACAGCGGTGGCGATACCAGACCCATAATGTAAGGCGCGCCCGCCGGGTGGCGTCGAGCCGTCGGGAGAAGCCGGGGTCGAGAGGTTGTACGGGCGACGGGTTCACCGAAACGGTAACCCGCCACCCTCACGAAGTGTACGTTTCAGCCGAGAGACCGTACTTGCAGCGTTCACCCGGCGCCGACCGTCGGCGCGCGCGCGTAAACGAGGCTTCACCTATGCAGAGGCTCCCCAGGACCCGGTTGACCCGCCCCATGCGCCCAATCCCTGCCCTGTTCGCCGCGCTGGCGCTCACGAGTTGCACATCTACCGCCGAGCCGGAGTTGCCGGCGGTTCTGGTTTTCGACCAGCCGTCTCTCGAACTGGGGACGGCCCGGAGCGCCTCGGTCGAGGTTCGAAACACCGGCGGCAGCGCGGCCGGACCCGTCGAACTCAAGGCCGGACCCGTGCGCGACGAAGCGGGCTCCGCCATGGTCGGAACGGTCATTCAGGTCGTGCCCGGCGAGGTCCCGACGCTGAATCCCGGTGACGCCGTGACGGTCGAGCTCCACGTCCTCATCAATGGAACCGTGAACCCCGGACGCTACGACGCGTCCCTGACGGCAGACGCAGGGCCGGGCCTTCAGGCTCTGTCGGGCATCCGGTTCGAGGTATTGGCGGCGCCGGGCGCCGAAGGCGTGACGGTTCTCTCAGCCGACACCACGGTCCGACGTGGAGACGTCGTCCCGCTGCGGGTGGAGGTGCGCGACGCGGACGGGGCCGTTCTCGAGGGGGCGACCGTTTCGTGGTCGGCCACTCCGGGCAATGCCGGCCTCGTATCCGGGGCGGGTCAGTTCGTACCGTACCGCACGGGCGACGTCACGTTGGTGGCAACGGCCGGGAGCGACGCCGATACGCTCTTCGTCCAGGTGAGCGAGCGGGGGCTGAGCGGCGCTTTCTCCGTGGTCGGCTCCGGGGTGGAGCAGGTGCGGTACACCTCAGATCTATGGCTGCACGGCGACTTCGCGTATTCGGGCACCTGGTCCGCGCGGCCGGGCGCCGGTGCACCGATCCCCGGAAACCAGTTGAGCGCCTGGCGCATCAGTGACCCGAGCAATCCGTTCAAAGTGTCCACGATCGAGGTCGACGCGCGGACCGTGAACGACGTGAAGATCCGCGCGGACGGGCGACTGGGTGTCATGACCCATGAGGGATCCAACGACGGGCTCAACGGCGTGAGCTTCCTGGATCTTGCGGACCCGAGCCGACCATCCGTGGTCGGCCGCTATACGGAAACGTTGGAGACCGGCGTTCACAACGCGTGGCTCGACGGGGACTACGCGTATCTGGTCGTGGACGGCTCCGGCGGCGGCCTGCGCGTTCTGGACGTCTCCGAACCGTCCAGACCGGCCACGGTGGCGTCGTTCTACGCGGGCACGAGCTTCCTACACGACGTCTACGTCCGGGACGGGCTGGCCTTCCTGTCGCATTGGAACGCCGGGCTCGTCATCCTGGACGTCGGAAACGGGATCGTGGGGGGCTCGCCGACCGTTCCAGTGGAAGTGTCGCGCATCGCGACGCTCGGCGGTCAGACCCACAACGCCTGGTACTGGCCGAAGGCGGGCTACGTCTTCGTCGGTGAGGAAGACTTCTCGCAGAGCGCACCGGGCGTCATGCATGTGGTGGACGTCAGGAACGTCCGGGAGCCTCGCGAAGTCGCCACCTTCGCGGTGGAGGGCCAGACGCCGCACAACTTCTGGCTCGACGAATCCCGCGGGGTCCTGTACCTCGCCTGGTATGCCCAGGGCCTTCGAGCACTCGACGTGACCGGGACGCTCCTGGGGGAGTTGGACCGACAAGGGCGGGAGATCGCGAGTTCGCGCTACAACGGAGGTTCGGTCGGCTGCAATCGCCCGAGCACGTTCACATGCACATGGGCCCCGCAGCTCCACCGCGGGCTCGTGTGGGTGTCGGACATGAACCGGGGACTCGTGGCGCTCGACCCTCCGAGCTGATGGCCGGCTTCCCCGGAACACTGGCTCGCTCCACAGGGCGATGGCTGACCGGACTCACCCTGGCCGTCGTGGTGGCCGGGTGCGCGGAGCCGGGCATGCCCGGTGGGACCCTCTACGTCGCGTCCGGATTCACCGACCAGGTGTTCGTTCTGGACGCGAGCACCGGAGAGGTCATCGACTCGGTGTGGCTCGACCGACGGCCGGGCGAGCGGGACGAGCCCCACGGCGTCGCCGCGTCGGCGGACGGGCGCCACTGGTATGCCACGGTGGCACACGGCGAACCGACGCTGTGGAAGTTCGAGACGCAAGGACAGCGCCTCGTGGGCCGTCTGACCCTTCCACTCCGAGGCGCGGGGCGCGTCCGACTCAGCCCCGACGGCGAGTTCGCGGTCGTCCCGGACTACTGGAGGGGGGTCGGGGGCCCCTCCGGTGAGGTCGCCCTGATCCGGACGCTCGACCTCACCCTCGTCGCGGTGTCCGAGGTATGCGAAGGTCCTCACGACGCCGCGTTCGACCCCGCAGGGGATCGGGTGGCCATCACCTGTTCGCGGGGGACGGAGGTGGTGGTCGCCGGCGCGCGGACGCTGGCGGTGGAGGCCCGTTACACCCTCGACGAGAGCCAAGGGGCGCGACCGATGAACGCGGCCTGGTCAGCGGACGGGAACGCCCTGTTCGTGTCTCTGATGGGGCGCAACGCGGTGGCCCGCGTCGATCTTCTCGCCGACTCGATCTCGAGGCTCGAAGTCGGGAACGAACCGGCGCAGGTTTCGACGGCGGGCGGCGCCCTCGTCGTTGCCGAGCGTGGCTCCCGCTCGGCGACCGTGCTCGACCCCGCGACGTCGTCGGGCCATCTCATCACGTCGCCCGGCGCGCACCCCCACGGGGTGGCC
The DNA here is from genome assembly GCA_029262115.1 of Gemmatimonadota bacterium. Taxonomy (GTDB): domain Bacteria; phylum Gemmatimonadota; class Gemmatimonadetes; order Longimicrobiales; family Gaopeijiaceae; genus JAJCZZ01. The sequence goes on from JAJCZZ010000055.1 coordinate 18,309, forward strand.
ACGAGCCCGGACGGACGGGTGGCATACGTCACCTATGAAGGTGACGTGAACAGCGAAGGCGGCGTCTGGGCGCTGGACGTTGCGACGGGCGCGGTGCTCTGGGAGCGGGTGGTCGGTGTCTACACACTCGGTATCGCCTACTCGCCCGCCTCCGCCGCGGAGGCCTCCGTGTCCGCGTCTCCGGTCGCCTCGGGCCGGTCGTCGTCCAGTTCGAGCGACGCCGAGTTGATGCAGTAGCGCCGTCCAGTGGGCTTCGGCCCGTCGGGAAAGATGTGCCCGAGATGGCCACCGCACGACGCGCACAGCACTTCCGTCCGCTTCATGAACAAGCTGCGATCGTCTTCCGTGGAGACCGCTGACGGGTCGATCGGCTCCCAGAACGACGGCCATCCCGAGCCCGACTCGTACTTCGTGTCCGAGGAGAACAGCGGCTCGCCGCACCCCCGGCACCGGTACGTACCCTCCGTCTTCTCGTCCCAGTACTTCCCGGTGAACGCGCGCTCGGTCCCCTTCTTCCGGAGGATCTGGTACTCCTCGGGCGACAGCTCCTCACGCCACTCCTGATCCGACTTCTTCACGTTCTCGGACACGCAGACGGGCTCCTGTTTCGGGGAGCCGGGAGATACCCCGTGCAACCCTTCTTGCTCCACCCGGGTCCTATCCGTTAAGTAACCGACATACCTTACACTTCTACATACTGATCATGCCCCGACCTCTCGGCGTCACCTCCATCCAGATCATGGCCGCCGTTCGCGACGGTGACGCGTACGGTCTCGACCTCGTGGCCTCGACCGCGCTGTCGTCCGGCACCGTCTATCCGACGCTCTCGCGACTGAGAAAGGCCGGCCTGGTTGAATCGAGGTGGGAGGATCAGAGGATCGCCGACCGCGAGGGCCGCCCCCGCCGACGGTACTACGCGCTGACGCCCGACGGCGTCGAAGCGCTCGCCCAGGGAATCGCCCGGTATCGGGGGCTGGTGGCGAGCCTATCCGGTGGCGAGACAGTCTCATGAGAGGGCCGGCGTGGGATAGGCGCGCGCCCCCACCGACGTCGGAGAGCCCCGTGACGCGTAGGCGACGTGGGGAGGGCTCGGCGTGAGGCGAGAGCCTGGTCGCTCCCTTCCGCAGACGGTCCTCCGACTGGTAGCGCGTCTGGTTCCCCTGGCCACACGACAGGAGTGGACGGACGAGTGGGCGGCAGAGCTTCACGAGTTGGAACGACTCCGTCGGGCCGGCGGGCGAGCCGACGTACCCGGCCCGTGGCGCTTCGTGATCGGCGCGCTGCCCCACGCTCTTTGGCACATGAAAGAGGACTGGTCGATGGACACGCTCATTCAGGACCTTCGCTTCGCCACGCGCACGCTGCGCCGTTCGCCGGGCTTCACCGTCGTGGCCGTGCTCACCCTCGCGCTCGGCATCGGCGCCAACGGGATGATCCTGTCGCTGGTGAACGGTCTCGTCCTGCGGGCGCCCGCCGGCGTCGAAGCCCCCGACCGGTTGGTACAGATCGCGCGCAGCTACGACGAGGCACCGCGTTGGGACAACTGGTCCTGGCCGGCCCTCCGGTTGATCCAGGAGGCGTCGACCACGTTCGAGGACGTGGCCGGCTACACTGGTCGCTCCCTGATCCTCGGGGAGGGCGTCGACGCGGAGCAGGCTCCCGGTCTCTTCGTGACGGGAAACTACTTCGAAGTGCTGGGCACCCGTCCTCTCGCGGGCCGTCTGATCGGACCCAGCGACGGCACGACTCCGGGAGCCCACCCGGTCGTGGTTCTGTCACACACGACATGGCAGCAGCGGTTCGGTGGCGACCCCACCGTGGTCGGCTCTACCCTTGCGGTGGGCGGCAACCCCTATGAGATCATCGGGGTGCTGCCCGCCTCGTTCGCCGGCGTGGACGCCCTGGGCAATGCTCCGGCGGCCTTCGTGCCGGCCGTGATGACCCCGGCCTTCCGCGGTCAACTCCCGTTCGAAGACTGGGGATGGAGCTGGATCCAGGTGGTCGGGCGTCTCAGCAACGATGTTTCGATCGAGACCGCTCGCGCGGAGATGGAGGTCGTGACGGCCCGCCTCCGGGCGGCTCCCGACCAGAGCGAGGACGTCCGGGTTCTCCTGGCGGAGGGCGTCGGCCTCAGCCCGGAGGAGCGCGCCGAAGCGGAGCGGATCAGCGTGCTTCTGCTGGGGGTTGCCGCGCTCGTCCTGCTGCTCACGTGCGCCAATGTTGCCAGCCTCTTCGTGGCCCGGGCGTCGACGCGGCGGGCGGAGATGGGTGTGCGGCTCGCATTGGGCGCTGGCCGTTCCCGGCTGTCGCGCCAACTCGTTACGGAGAGCGTGGTGCTCGGGCTGGGAGCGGCGGTCGTCGCTGGCGTCCTCCTCCTGCTGAGCGCACGACTCCTGCCGGCGCTGATGCCGTACACGATGGCGGTCTCCGTCGCCCCGGACGCGCGGATCCTGACCGCGCTCGCCGCGCTGGGCGTCCTGTCCGGTATCCTCTTCGGCGCCATCCCGGCGGTGTCCGCCGCCCGCCGCGACCTGGCGGGCACGCTCCGGCAGTCGGGGACCACCGGAACCACCTCTCGGACCCGCCTCCGCGACGGGCTCGTCGTGGTCCAGCTCAGCATCTCGCTCGCGCTCCTTTCCGGGGCGGCGCTGCTCGGCGGCAGCCTGTTCAAGGCGTCCACTGCGGATCCCGGCTTCGAGCCCGAGGGCGTCCTGGTCGCCACGATGGACCTCGAGGCCACCGGTCGGTACGACGCCGGGGCGGCGTCCCGCTTCGCCGAGGCGCTGTCCCTTCAGGTGCGCGCGCTACCTGGTGTCGTGAGCGCGTCCGCCGCCACGCGGGCTCCCTTCGTCGGAGGCTTCGCCAGTTCGTCGCGTGCGCCGGCCGAACGCGAGGACGAAGAGGGCGCCAACATCGAGGCGGAGACCGCGTTCGTCGGAAGTGACTACTTCGTGACGCTGGAGATCCCCTTGCTGGAAGGACGGCCTCTGGGCCCGGCCAGCACCGAGTCCGAGTCCGTCGCGGTGGTCGACGAATCGCTGGCCCAGCTGTTCTGGCCCGGCCAGAGCGCGGTCGGACAGATGTTGGGAGGGAGCACGCCGGCACGCGTCGTGGGGGTCGTCGGGGACGTCCAGATCCGATCCCTCCGGTCTCCGGCACGCGCGGGCGTCTACCTGCCGCTCGACCAGGCGTTCACACAGAGGATCATGCTTCACGTGCGCACATCCGTTCCGCCGCTCGAATTGAGCCGTCCCGTGCGCGCCGCCGTGGCCGCGCTGGATCCCGGCGTCCCGGTCGCCGCGACGCTCGACCTTCACGGGCGCATGGCCTCCTCGCTCGGAACGACCCTTACGTTCGCGCGTCTGGTGTCGCTCTTCGCGGCGCTCGCGCTCCTGCTCTCGGTCGTGGGGCTCTACGGCCTCGTCGCGTTCGGCGTCACGCAGAGAGTGCGGGAGATGGGCATCCGAAAAGCCCTGGGCGCCCGGCCCGGCAGCCTCTCGCGCCTGGTCCTCGCGCACGCGCTCGCGCTCACGACCGTGGGCACACTGGTCGGCCTCATCCTCGCGGTGGCGCTCGGGCGGGCCCTGGAGGATGTGCTCTTCGGTGTCTCATCCACCGATCCCCGCCTGCTGGTCGCGGCGTCGGTGCTGTTGATGACCTCGGCTGCCGTCGCGGCGTGGCTGCCGGCGCGGCGCGCGGGGTTGGTCGATGCGGCGACGTCGCTTCGGGAGTGAGGCGCGGTTGACACACGACCCCTCCCCCCGCCCATTGCGCTCCCCGACAATCCACCGGGTCGGCCGCGCCTCCCCGCGGCCGCCCCCACGCAGGCCTCCGGAGCGCCGATGCCGCACCCTACCGTCCGTCACGAACGTTGGAACGACATCCCCAAGGAGCGCGTGACCGACCAGATCACACGGCGCCTGTTCACGGGCGAGCGGATGATGATCGCTCACGTCTATCTGGACAAAGGCGCGGTGGTCCCGCGGCACAGCCACGACAACGAGCAGCTCACCTACATTGTCGAGGGCGCCCTCCACTTCTGGATCGGCGACCCCGACGACGGTGAGGTCGAGGAACGGGTCGTCTCGGCCGGGGAAGTCATGTACATCCCATCGAACGTGCCACACCGCGCGGTCGCCTTGGAAGACACCTTCGACCTCGACGTGTTCAGCCCGCCACGGCAGGATTGGCTGGACGGAACCGACAGCTACTTCCACGACGAAGGGTAAGGCGGATCAGGCTATGGATCTTGGACTGAGAGGAAAGGCCGCCCTAGTGTGCGGCGCGTCGTCCGGACTCGGCTACGCGATCGCGCAGGCGCTGGCCGAGGAGGGCGCGGATGTCATGATCTGCTCACGCTCCGAGGAGCGCATTGAGCAGGCCCGCGCCGACATCGCGAAGCGGACCGGCGCGCGGGTGGAGTCGGTCGCGGCGAACCTCTCCGAGCAGTTGGGGTGTGAGGCGGTGGTTGCCGCCACAAAGGAGGCGTTCGGCCGCGTCGACGTGCTCGTGACCAACACGGGCGGTCCACCCTCGGGTCCGTTCGAGGATCACACCGCCGAGGTGTGGCAGCGTGCCATCTCCCAGAATCTGGAGTCGGTGGTCAACCTCGTCCGTGCGGCCCTCCCCGGCATGAAAGAGAAGCGATGGGGACGGATCGTGAACGTGACCTCGATCTCCGTCAAACAGCCGGTGGCCGGCCTCATCCTGTCCAACACGTTACGCGCGGGTGTCACCGGTTTCGCGAAGACGATCGCCAACGAGGCGGGGCCCTTCGGTGTCACTGTGAACAACGTCCTCCCCGGTTATACCCGGACCGAGCGACTGACCGAACTGGCGGGCGCCGTAGCGGGCCGTACCGGATCGGAGCCAGCGTCCGTGTACGAGTCGTGGGAGGAGGAGATCCCGATGGGGCGCCTGGCGGAGCCGGACGAACTCGCCGCCCTGACGGCGTTTCTGTGCTCGGACCGAGCGGGGTACATCACCGGCCAGTCCATCGCGGTGGACGGCGGCTGGATCAAGGGACTGTTCTAGAAAGACCAGGCCTTCGGGACCGCGGTGCACCGCGCCGCCAACTACACGCGGGTCGTCCACGGGGCGGCCCTCTCAACGTACGACCAAAGGAACACGAAATGGGTGCGGACAAATCGGCCTTGAAGGGCTCGGAGTGGATCTGGAAGGACGGCGACTTCGTTGCGTGGGACGACGCGAAGATCCACATCCTGTCGACAGCGGTTCAATTCGGCGCCTCGATCTTCGAGGGGATCCGCTGCTACGAGACCCCGGACGGACCGGCGATTTTCCGCCTTCGGGAGCACATCCGGCGCTTCCACGACTCGGCGAAGATCTACCGGATGCCGCTGGCGCATTCTGAGGACGAATTGATCGAGGCGGCGTGCGAGACGGTCCGCCGCAACGGCCTGACCAGCGGCTATGTCCGTCCAATGGCCGTGTGGGGGTACGGCTCGGCGTCGATGGACCCGCGTAACAGCCCGCTGGAAGAGTACGTGTGTGCATGGCCTTGGGGTACCTACCTCGGTGAAGAGGCGCTGGCCAACGGCGTCGACGTTGGTGTGTCGTCCTGGTGGAGGATGCACCCGAACACGTATCCGGCGGCCGCCAAGATGGCGGGCCACTACGTCAACGCGCAGTTGATGAAGATGGAGGCGTCAGCCAACGGCTTCGCGGAAGCGGTCGCGCTCAGCCCCTCCGGACTGGTCAGCGAGGGAAGCGGCCAGAACATCTTCCTCGTGCGCGACGGGATCGTCCTCACGCCGTACCTCGACGGGACGTCGCTTCCCGGCATTACCCGCGACGCGGTCATGAAAATCGCGGGCGATCTGGGGTACGAGGTCCGCGAGGGTGATGTCCCACGCGAGGCGTTGTACACGGCGGACGAACTGTTCTTCAGCGGAACGGCCACCGAGGTCACCCCGATTCGCAGCGTCGATCACATCGAAATCGGGAGCGGGTCACGGGGTCCGATCACCGAGGCCCTTCAGAAGCGCTTCATGGATACCGTCAAAGGACAGGTCGAGGACACGCACGGATGGCTAACGCACGTATGAAGGCGACCGCATGGGGAACTCTGATCGTGGCTGCCGCAGTCAGTGCATGTGGGGGTAGCGGCGGGGTGGGATCCGAACCGGCGGCCACGCCGGCACCAGCCCTCGGCTCACCTCCTGCAGCCGCTCCGAGTGGATCGTCCGAGGCGAGCACCCTGGATGGTGTGTATACAGCGACCCAGGCGGAGCGGGGCCGCGCCGTCTTCGACGACGTCTGCGTCGAGTGCCACACGGTCGACGACTGGATGGAGGACGGCTTCAAGGAGCGGTGGAGCGGAGAGTCCGTCTGGCGCTTCTGGCACTACATCTGGGAGCAGATGCCGGACGGAGAGCCGCCGTATACGCTCTCGCGCACCCAGGTGACGGACGTCATGACCTACATCCTCGAACTCAACGGCCTCCCGACGGGAGCCGGCGAGATGGGAACGGACGACGACTCCCTCGACGTCCACTGGCTGGTCTTTCCGGGCTATCCGGTTCCAGGGGAGTTCTAGTGTAGGAGGACGCGTGCTACCAGTCCGGAGACTCGTCCTGATCCAGCTTCCGTAGAGCGGCAGCGAGGCGCTGCGCGTCGTCGTCGCTCAGATCCACGACGGGCGCGAGCTTCTCGTTCCCGAGAGTTCCCCGCCGGACGGTGAGCCCGACGAACATGCCGGCCACCACGATGGCCACGGACGGGAGCAGGTAGCCGACGAGGTTGAAGCCCTCCGGAGGCGGAGCCATCAGGACGGTTCCGCCGTAGTCGGCCACAAAGCCGGCCTTGATGGCCTCCATGTCCCGTCCGGCCTCGAGCTCGCGCCGGATGCGCTGCGACCAACCCGGCGAAACGTCGCACTGCATCTGGAACTGGCAGGAGTGGACATCGAGGCCACACGAGCAGTTGCAGCGCATGGCCTGTTCAATCATCAGGTACTTGTCGCCGAGTTCACCCTGATGGTAATGCCCGGGCATGGTCGGCATCTGGGCCGCGACCGGGCCCGCCGACGCACCCGCGGCCATCGCCGCCAGGGCACCCACCACTACCGCTACTCTCGTCTTCATCTCTATCTGCACCCCTACCCTGCGCGTGTACCATTGGGAACCGGCCGCTCAGGCACGACCAGAACCGGCGTGATTCCGTCCTCGTACCCGAGGTCGAACAGCATCCCCTCGGACGTGAGACCCATCATCTCTCTCGGTTCCAAGTTAACCACAAAGAGCGCCTGCGTTCCCTCGATCCCGGTCGGATCGTCCCGCTCGTTCTTGAGTCCGGCCAGGATCGTGCGCTCGTGATCTCCGAAATCCACGGACAGGGCCATGAGGTTCCGAGAGCCCTTCACTTCGGCCACTCGGCGGATCGTGCCGACTCGAATGTCCAGTGCGTGAAGTGCGTCGATTCCGACCACGGCCTTGAGGGGCGCCGCCATCAATGTCCCCGCGCGCCCGCATTCGGATTTCGGGGGTCGGCGGCACCCAGCCGCTCGCCCGTGCGTGGGTCGATCATGATGGAGTGAGCCAGACCCTGCCGCCCACCCAGACTCACGGTGTGCCCGAGCGACTCGAGCAGCTCGACCGTGTACTCGCTCGTCCCGTCCTCCTCGATGCGGATGCGGTCGGGGAGCCATTGGTGGTGGATCCGGGCGGCGTTCACCGCCGACTGGATGTCCATGTCGAAGTCGATGACGTTGAGCACGACCTGCAGCACCGTGTTGATGATCGTGCGGCCCCCGGGGCTGCCGACGACGGCCACCAGATTGCCGTCGCGCGCCACGATCGTCGGCGACATCGACGACAGCATCCTCTGCTGGGGACGCGCCAGATTGGGCGCGGTCCCGATCAGGCCGTTCTCGTCGGTCAGGCCGGGGCCCGCGTTGAAGTCGCCCATCTCGTTGTTCAGGAGAAAGCCACCCCCGCCGACCGTGATGCCCGAGCCGTACCCGGCCTCCAGCGTGTACGTCACCGAGACCGCCATGCCGTCGGAGTCGACCACCGAGTAGTGCGTGGTTTCCGGGCTCTCGTGGTCGGCGGCCACATCGCTCGGGGCCGATACGCCGGCCGCGTCGGTTTGGAAGTCGGACATGAGGGCGCGGGCATGCGCTTTGGTGGTCAAACGGTGGACCGGCACGTCGACCACGTCCCGATCGGCGAGGTACTGCGCTCGATCGCGGAAGGCCCGCCGCATGGTCTCCGCCACCAGGTGGATGTACGGCGCGGTGTTGTGGCCCATCGCCGAGAGGTCGAATGGCTCGAGCATGTTCAGCATGCTGACGACGGCCACACCTCCGGAACTGGGCGGTGGCATCCCGATGACGTCGTAGCCGCGGTAGCGGCCGTGAATCGGCGCCCGTTCACGAGCCTGGTACATCTCCAGATCCTCGGCGGTGATGAGTCCACCGCCACGGCGCATCTCCTCGACGATCAACCGCGCGGTCTCTCCAACGTAGAAGCCGTCCCGCCGGTTGAGCATGATCCGCTGAAGCGTGGTGGCCAGATCGAGCTGCCTGATCGTGTCGCCCTCCTGGTACGCCCGACCGTTCTTCGAGAACGCCTGCACCGTCGCGGGATACCGCTCCATACGCTCGACCAGCCGCTCCAGCCCGCCCGCCAAGCCGTCGTGTACTTCGAATCCGTCCTGGGCCAGCGCCATGGATGGATAGACGAGCCGCTCCCAGTTCATGTCTCCATAGAGGCGATGGGCCTTGTCGAAGCCGGCCACGGTTCCCGGCACGCCCACCGCTTTGTGGCTGTAGTGGTGGAGCTGGCGGTCGTACTCGCCCCGCTCGTCCAGCCACATCTCCGGGTTGGCGGCCATCGGCGCCTTCTCCCGGAAGTCGATGGCCGTGCTCGATCCGTTCGGGAAGCGGATGACCATGAAGCCGCCACCACCGATGTTGCCCGCGGACGGATGCGTCACCGCCAACGCAAGGCCGGTGGCGATGGCCGCATCGACCGCGTTGCCACCCGCGGCCAGCACGTCCCGTCCGACCTCGCTGGCCCGCCAGTGCTCCGAGACGACCATCCCCTGGGGCGCGCGCACCGGGTCGGACGACTGGACCCGGAACGAAGCTGTGGGGAAAACCGCCTCGGACGCCGGAACGAGGGCGGACAGAACCACCACGAGCGGGAGTACCAGGAGGCGAAGCCGGGGAGCGGACATGGTCGACGGGTGTTGTGGGGCTGTTGAGGTTCCGGGCGCGGAACCGTGCCCTCCAAGATCCCCGGACGCTTGCCCCGGCGCTAGTCGACGTGACAGGTCCCGACCTCACCCGATTGCCCGGACCGGCAGGGTGCGTACCTTGTCCTCCTTCCAGTACCCACCACGAGGACACGACCGAATGACGATGAAGCGGCGAGACTTCCTGACGAAGGCGACGGTAGGAGCGGTGGGGGCGGGCACCCTCGGTGCCTGTGGGAGCGGTGCCGCCGAGGGACCCGCCGCGGGTTCGGGCGCTACGACCGGTCCCGAGGTGAGCTGGCGGCTGGTCACGAGCTTCCCCCGCAGCCTCGACATCTTCCACGGGGCGTGTGAACAGATCGCGGAGCGCGTGTCAGCCCTGACGGGCGGCCAGTTCTCGATTCGCGTCTACGCTGCCGGAGAGATCGTCCCTGGCCTTCAGGTGATGGACGCGGTGCAGCAGGGCACCGTGCAGTGCGGCCTCTCGCCGGGGTACTACTACATCGGCAAAAGCCCCGCGCTCGCCTTCGACTCCTCGATTCCCTTCGGCCTCAGCACCCGGCAGCAGTTCGCCTGGCTGTACCACGGAGGGGGGCAGGAGCTGCTGAACGGCGTCTACGACGACTTCGGCATCATCACCTTCCCCGCCATGTCGACCGGCGGCCAGATGGGCGGGTGGTTCCGCGAGCCGGTCAACTCGCGCGCCGACATCAACGGGCTGCGGATCCGCATTCCGGGAATCGGCGGCGAGATCCTCACGCGGATGGGCGCGACGGTTCAGGTGCTGGCCGGGGGTGACATCTATCCTGCGCTCGAGCGGGGCGCCATTGACGCCACCGAGTGGGTGGGACCGTACGACGACGAGAAGCTCGGCTTCTACGCCATCGCCAAGAACTACTACTACCCTGGTTGGTGGGAGCCCGGCGTCAGCATGCCGCTCATGGTCCGAAGATCCGCCTGGGACGAGTTGCCCACGTCGTACCAGGCCGCGATCGAAGTGGCGTGCGCCGAATCGTTGTCGACGCGGCTGGCCATGTACGACGCCGAGAACCCGAAGGCGCTACAGCGGCTCATCAACGATCACGGTGTGACGTTGCGTGAGTACTCCGACGACATCATGGAGGCCGCCTGGACGGAGGCCAACGGGTATCTGGAGGAGCAGGCCGCGGCCGACGGGACCTTCAACGAGGTGTACCAGAGCTGGAAGGCGTTCCGCGCGCAGTCGTTTCCGTACTTCGCGGGGAACGAGCTCTCCTACGCGGACTTCGCGTTCCGCAAATTGTAAGGCGATAGCGGGCCGAGAGCCGGGCGGGGAGCGGACGCTCCCCGCCCGGCGGCGGCGCAACGCAGCACCCCCACCCTCGCCGGCACCCACCCCACCATCACCACCACGA
>JAJCZZ010000056.1 GCA_029262115.1 Gemmatimonadota bacterium
CAAGGATATATGTGCCGCACGCCCTGGGCAACACTAGGTTCCGGAAGGCGGCGAACGAAAGCGCCCCGGCCCGCAGCAGCACGCCAGATCTCAGCGGGACGGAGTGTCTCTACTCCACCGCGTAGCGGTTTAGTACAACTACGTGTTGCCGGTTCCGCTCGCCGTTGGCTCGCTCCACTGAATCACGGCCTCTAGCTTATCGGCTGTGTCGCACGTAGACAGGTCGGTGAGCGGAGTGTGGCGCAGGGGCCGAAGTTGGAATTGGGTCGCGACGCCAACACCTATACGTTCGGCGACTTCGGCTGCGAGACGTGTGGCGACTTCTGACCGCGCGTCAAGAGTGACCTCATCGAGAGAGGACCTCTCTACGTGGCCCGCCCAGAAGCGAGCGCAGCGATGCGACCTCCATCCAGCAGGTCCGTCCAACCGTTCAGCCGAGCACGGAGCCCAGCGTCCGTGCGAGCGGAAGGGGCGACCGGAAGCGAGCGCAGCGATGCGCCCCACCATCTGGGAATCCTGCCGCCCGGGAGCAAGCGCAGCGATGCGCCCCCCCGTCTCAGAAAACCCACTCGCCCGGAAGCGAGCGCAGCGATGCGCCCCACCGTCTCGGAAATCCCGCCGCGAAGGAGCAAGCGCAGCGATGCGACCCCCCGTCTGGGAAAACCCGACCGCCCGGAAGCAAGCGCAGCGATGCGCCCACCTTCTCCCTCCTTCCCGCCTAGACGCGTCAGGCGCTCGCGTGGGTAGGCGCCGTCGAGGAAGGCGTAGCACACGCTACGCCGACGAGCGAGCAACGACCCCACGCGAGATGCATGACGCGTCTAGATTGCGTGACGGGGCTAGTTTAGGAGGGTCCAGCGGATTCCGTATACCGCCCGTGTCCGCGGCAAAATCCGTCCCGGCAGATCCTGCAAATTCCTCCGCACCGTGAAGTTCTCCCAGCCGATGAAGATCCGCACCGTCACGACGCGGATCTGGATGGTCCCGTACCAACTCTGATAGAACGGGACCCGGCCGAAGACGATCTCCGTCTCACCGGTCTCCTCGTCCACCCGCCGCTCGGCCACCTGGCGCACGATCATGGGGTCCCGCCCGCGCACACCGATCCGCACGTCCAGGTCCGCGTTCCCCGAGGCCACCAACTGCTTCCGCCACACGAACGCGCCTCGGTAGATCCGCTCCGGCAGATACGTCCACGGCTCGGGTCCCTCCGCTCCGCCGAGCGAGCCGCCCGTGCCCTCGGTGCCGTCCGGATCCGCGACAGCGGCCGAGTCCACCCTCATCAAGGCCTGACCCTCCCACTGTTGAAGCGAGCCCTCGACGTGCAGCCCCTCCAGAATGGGTAGGGGGATGCGCCCGTAGGCTTCCCACCCCTTCCGGTTCCCGCCGGCCACTGCGACGCCGTTCCGGTCGAAGCCGAGCCCCGTGGGCAGCAAGGAATCGGCCTCCATCTCGAGGCGGGCGCCGGACAGGGCGATGCCCCGCCACGCCCAATGCGCGCCGAAGCGCGTGGCGGTTCGGTCGACGATGCTGAAGGCCAGATCGCCGGGTAGCGGGTCGGACGGCTCCGAGACGGTATCGTCTGGAGTGACGCTGGTCGTGTCCGTGGAATCGGTGACGACCACCGGCACCCGCTGAAGGAGCGGTGCGCGGCGCGCTCCGTACATGCCCGACTCGCGGCTTCCGAACAGCGAGACGCCGAACACGGGCCGGGTATACGCGTTCAAGTGGGTGGCCGAGGTGGACTGCCCATCCCAGGACGCGCGCTCCCACGCGGCGGACGCGCCCCCGTAGCGCGGATCGGCGTACCCGCCCGAGAGGTCCAGGCGCCCGCTGGGCAGGTCGTCCCCGCCGAAGACGCGGTAGCCACCCTCCGCGGAGATCCCCTCCCGCTCGAAGCCGAGGCGCACGCCGCCCTGGCTCCGACTACCGCCCTCCCGCGCGAAGCTCGTGTCGACGTCCTCGACGTCATAACTCGACTTACCCCAGTACGCCTCGCCGGTCAGACCCGGCGCCAGGATCGAGCGGCCGCGCACCGTCCAGTCCGTGCGCGTCGACTGGTCGGCATACTCGGCCACCTCGGTCTCGCTTCCCGTCCGCCGGAAGTCCACGGCCACACCCGCCCGATCGCCCCGGTGAAGCTGGTAGCGAAGCCACGTCCCCGTCCGGTTGCCGGGCTCGTTGCCGCGCGGTCCCCGGGTGTCGGCTCGCTCGATGGCGAAGCCAAGCGATCCGCCGAGGGCCGAGGGATCGATGTAGGTGCCGCGGAACGCGTTCGTGTCGAGGTCGCCGGTAGCCACCTCGATCAGGGAGAACGGGTCCGGGCCGCGTGGCTGCCGGCTGCGCAGATACACGACGAGCTGATTCATGCGCCGTTCGAGGCGTACGTGGGCGATGCCGCCCAGACCGATCCGAGCCAGATCGGGCACGCTACCGGCCAGCGGCAGGACCTCGAATCCGTCCCGGATGATGCGGAGCCCTCCGCCACCGACGCCGAACGCGGTCAGGCCGAGCGGCGTCCCGTAGTCCCCGCCCCGCAGCGGCACGAGTCCGGGCACCTCGGCCACCAACTCGACCAGGGTGTTGGCGCCGACCGCCAGGATGTCTTCGTCGTCCCACTCCCAGGCCCCCGCCTCCCACCCGGCGCTACGGGCGCTCGTGACCTGCGGCAGCCGGTAGTAGATGGTGTCGGCCGCCAGGGAGTCCACGGGAAGCGTGTCGGCGGCCGTTCCTTCCGCGAAGAGCGTGTCGGCCACCACCGAATCGGGGGTGACCAGGAGCGTGTCGGCCACCACCGAGTCTGGAGGCTCCTGAGCTGCGGCGGCCGACGGAGCGCCAACGGAAAACGCGCCGCCCAGCAGGACGACGCTCGCGGCCCGAACGGCCCGCGTGACTCGCATGGCCCTCACGAGCGACCCCGCCCTGGAGCGAGTCCGGAGCGGGGAGTACCCTGACGTGGTCACGATCAGGCCGAGCGGCTCCGAACCCACTCCACGAGCAGCCGGGTGGGAAAACCGTACGCGCCCTTTCGCAGATACGGGCGCGGCTCGTCTCCGTACGCGGTCCCGGCAATATCCAGGTGGGCCCACGGCACATCTCCGACGAACTCCCGCAGGAACGCCGCCGCGGTGATACAGCCTCCGGGCCGACCGCCCACATTGACGAGATCCGCGACGTCCGTGTCGAGCTGCTTGCGGTACTCCTTCCACAGCGGGAGCTGCCAGCACCGCTCGCCCGAGCGGTTCCCGGCCGCGCGCAGTTCGTCCACGAGCGCCTGATCGGTGCCGATGACGGCGGCCGCGTGATGTCCGAGAGCGACGACCACGGCGCCCGTGAGCGTGGCGCAGTCCACCATCGCCGCGGGCTTCATGGCGGCCCCGTGCGCCAGCGCGTCGGCCAGGATCAAGCGCCCCTCCGCGTCGGTGTTCACCACCTCCACGGTCTTGCCCGCCAGCGTGTCGATGACGTCACCGGGTTTGACCGCCGTACCGGACGGCATGTTCTCGGACGAGGGCACGATGCCGACCACATTCGCCTTCACGCCCAGATTGGCCACGGCCATCATGGCCCCGATGACGGCGGCGCCTCCAGACATGTCGAACTTCATCTTCTCCATGCCGGCCGGGGGCTTCAGGGAGATCCCGCCGGCATCGAACGACAGCCCCTTCCCGACCAGCACGAGCGGCGCGTCGCCCTCGCCGCCCCCGTTGTGCTGGAGGACGATCAGGCGCGCTTCCTCCTCGGAGCCGCGCGAGACCGCCAGGATGGCGTGCATACCCGCCTCTTCGAGCGCTTCCTCGTCGTACACGGTCACGTCCAGCCCCACCTCCTCGGCCATGCGCACGGCTTCGTCGGCGATGTGCGTGGGGGTGGCGATGTTGCCCGGGCGTGACTGGAGCGTGCGGGCGAAGTTCTCGGCCTCACCGATGACGGCGCCGGCCGTGGCGGCCTCTTGCGCCGCTTCGGCAGTGCCCTCGGGCAGGAAGAGGTCGAGCGCGTCGACGAGGACGGGCGGGTCGTCGTCGCCCGCTTCCTTCAGCTCGGTGAACTTCCAGACGGCCAGCGCTACGCCCTCGGCAGCGGCTTGAGCGGCGTGGGGCCCCTCGACGCCCTCCACATCGACGGCGATGGACAGCGCGTCCACGCCGATCCGCTCGGCGACCCGGGTGGCGCGACCGGCCAGGCGGCGGACGTCCTCCGGCTCGAGATCCCCCTTGCCCATCCCCAGGAGAAGCACCCGCTCGGGACCTCCCTCCGGTCCGAACAGCACGACCTGATCTCCGGTCCTTCCCTTCATGTCGCCAGCGGAGAGGACGCGAGCAATGGCACCGTCGAGGTGAGCGTCAAGGCGGCCGAGAAGTCCCGAGGGCTCGGAGGTGCCTTGGCGGACTCCCACGACGAGGAGGGGCGTGACGTGCTCGAGTGGGTCGGAGTCCAGTACACGGACGTTCATGAAGTATCGTCTTGGAGATGGAGGAAGACGGTCATACCGCCCCGGCCCGACGGGAGTGCCGTCCGAGGGGCGCGGGCCGAGAACCCGAAGAATAGCCGCGGCACGATTGAAGGGGACGGCGGACCGGAAGGTATTCCGGCACGCAGGAGAGGGGCAAGGCACGAAACCCTGTGAAATCAGGGGGTCGCACCCCTATGTTGTAGATGCCCCCCCCCAAAGCAGAGAACGTTGTCATGACTATGGAATCACCAGCCCCCCGCCGGGCGATTCCTGCAGTTCTGGATGGGGTACCTCCCGGACTCTTCAAGAGTGCCCCGGTTCCGATGATGGTGGTCGACGGCCGCAGCCGCCGGATCATTGTCGCCAACGATGCGCTCGCGTGGCTCGTGGGCCGTCCCCCGGATTCGCTCGCCGGCACCTCGTTCTCCGCCCTGGATCTCGGCAAGGATTCGGAGATGGCCGAGTATCTCGTGCTCGCGCTGGCCGTTGGCGATCAGACGCCGAGACGACGCACGCTCCGGGGAGCCCATGATGTGGAGATTCCCGTGGACGTCCAGGGCGCACCGCTCGGGGTCGGCCGGGGCGCCGCTGTGCTCCTCACCTTCCGCGATGCACGCGACGATGCGGCCCAAGAGGCCGAGCGCGGACGCCTGCAGGCGCAGCTCTGGATGGCCCAGAAGCACGAGAGCGTAGGAAAGCTGGCCGCCGGGCTCGCCCACGACTTCAGCAACCTCCTGTCCGTGGTGATGCTCACCTCGGACGGGCTCCGCGAGCGCTTCGACGACGACCCGGAGGTCCGTGCCGAGTTGGATCTGATCACCGACGCGGGCTTTCGCGCGCGGGAGTTGACGATGGAGCTCCTGGCGTTCACGGGCCAGCAGGTCATGGCGCCCCGGCCGGTGAGCCTGAACCAACTCGTGGTGGGGCTCGAGCCGCTCCTCCGTCGGGCGATCCCCGAGAACGTGGAGTTGGCGCTCCGAATGTGCGACGAGTCGACCACGGTGAATGCGGATCCCAATCAGATCCAGCAGGTGTTGCTCAACCTGGTCATGAACGCCCAGGAAGCGATGCCGGAGGGCGGCCACGTCATGATCTCGACGCAGGAAGTGGAGATCGACGACGACTTCGCGGAGCGCTTCGCCTCCGTCCAGGCCGGGCCGCACGTGTTGCTGAGCGTGTCCGATACGGGAATCGGCATGGACGAAGAGACCCGCGAGCGGATCTTCGACCCGTTCTACAGCACACGGGAGCGGGGGCGCGGCTCCGGGCTCGGACTCGCGACGGTGTACGGCATCGTAAAGCAGAGCGGCGGTAGCATCTGGGTCACCAGTGAACCGGGTGCCGGGTCGAACTTCCGGATCTACCTGCCCCGGATTGCCGCCGCGCCCCGCCGTACCGTGGACCGGCGTGGGGTCCGGGTGGGTGGGGTGCCGGGAGGCTCCGAGCACGTCCTCCTGGTCGAGGACGATGCGCTGGTTCGCGACATGACGGCGCGGATCCTCGAAGAGCTGGGCTACCGGGTCACACGGGCCGCCACCCCCGACGACGCCGCACTCATCCACGACGATCTGTGGCCGCTCCGGGGAGCCCACCCCGTCGATCTCATGCTGACGGATGTGATCATGCCGGGGATGTCGGGTGTGGAGTTGGCCCGACGGATCCGGACCAAGCGTGAGGATCTCCCGGTCCTGTACATGTCCGGATACCTCACGTCCCAGGACAACACGGCGCCCGGGGACGACGGGCATCATCTGGCCAAGCCGTTCACCCGGGCGGAGTTGGCCCGGAGCGTGCGGGCCGTCCTCGATCGGGCCGGGAGAACGGCCGCGGGCTGATTCGACGTTTTCGTTCCTTGCCCTCCTCTCGAAAGATCCTTATCTTCGGCTTGTTCGGGTTTTGTTCGGGCCACTCTTTCGAGTCGATCCGCGCATACCTGGGAATGGGCCCTCGGGCCCGGATCGTTGCCGGGGTGATGGGGAGGGGTGGGTCGTCACGGGCGATCCGGTGTTCGAACAGGCGATGATCCGGGTCGGAGGGCCGTCCTTTTCTCGATTCGTCCCATCCGGTCATGGCTTTGACTTCTCCGCGCCGCCAGCGTTCGTTCGGCTCCTTCGTTCCCACCCACCAGACCGGTGGAGGGTGGGCTCCACCCGAGCAGACGAACTGGGCCACGGGCCCCGGCGCGGGAACGGCTTTCTTCTCGGTCGGGGAACGCGGTCGGAGGGGGCCTTCCGGGGGTGACCCTCGGGGGAGCCGCCGTGCTCTGTGCCTGTGGCTGCCCACCTTCGAGCTTCGCCTCGAACTGGTCCGCGCTCCCGCGCTCGACAGCACGTCCGTCGCCCTCCTCTCCCCCGGAGAGAGCACACGCCGCACCATTTGGCAGGTCTCGGAGCGGGCCCACAACGCAGGCGTGCGCCCCGGCCAACTGGTGTCCCAAGCCGTTTCTCTGTGCACAGCGCTCACCCTTCTGGAGCCCGATCCCGCCCACTACGACGCCGCGACGGAGAGCATGCTCGAAGTGCTCACCGAGTTGACGCCCGTGGTCGAGGCGGCCGGTCGCGGGCGGGTGTTCCTGGGGATGGACGGCCTGGAACGCCTCTTCGGAACGCCGATGCGTCAAGCGGAGCGGGCCCTGCGAACGCTGTTTCGTGTCCTTCCCAGCCCGCTCGTTGCCGCGACTCGAGCCGGCATGGCCCCCGGCAAGTTCGGAGCGTGGGTGGCGGCCACAGCAGCCCGGTCGGGCCGTCCTGTCCTGGTGGAGGAAGCCCGTCTCGAGCGCTTTCTGTCCAGGTGCCCGGTCGGCGTTCTTCCCGTGGATCCCCTGGTCGTACAACGACTTGAGCGCCTAGGCATTGCCACACTGGGCGACCTGCGCCGCCTGCCCGAGCCCTCTCTCGTGGCGCAGTTCGGTGAGGAGGGCCGGAGTGCTCTGCGCTGGGCCAGCGGAACCCGCATCGATCCCGTGCGCCCCACGCACCGTCCTCGCCCGATCCGGGCCTCGCTCGACTTTCCCATGCCGGTGGGCGTGACCGAAACGCTCCACAACGCCCTGGATCGCCTCGTGGAACGGGCCCTGTCCCGTCCGGCACGAAGGGGCCGAAGCGTGGCGTCGGTCCGACTCGGTGCCCGCCTGGAAGGGGGAGGCTCCTGGCGGGTCGATGCCGTGCTGAAGGAGCCCACGGCCCTCCGGGAACGCATCGCCTTCGTGCTGCGGGGGCGGATGTCGCTTTCGCCCCCACCCCGGGCCGTGGAGACCCTCCTGGTCGAGTTCCGGCAGTTCGGGTCGGCCGCGGCACAGACCGGCCTGTTCGGCCGCAGTGACACCAACGGTCGCGCCGCAAACGGACACGACATGGCAAGCGGCGAAGTTCCTACAGAGCTTAAAGATGCGGTTCGTGAATTAAAGCTACGTCTGGGCCACTCGCCCCTGTACCGCGTGGTGGAGGTCGACCCCTGGTCGCGGATTCCCGAACGGCGTCACGCCCTGATGAGCTTCGATCCATGACCCGCCCAGGCATTCCCACACCCCGCTCGCCCGACCATTCTTCGGGGGCGCAACGGCTCAAGCCCCTGGGGCGCCCTCAGATCGTGGACGTTCGGACGGACGACTCCGGTGAGCCGGCGTTCGTGCGGTTTCGCGGTCGACCGGCTCGACAGGTCGAGACCATCCGGGAGCGATGGCGCATCGACGACGAATGGTGGCGGAGCCCCATCTCCCGGGACTACCGGGCGGTGGTTTTAAGCGATGGGCGCCACGTGACGCTCTACCACGACCTCCTGGATGGCCGCTGGTATGTCCAACATGGACACTGATCCCGAGATCACCCGGATCCAGCCCTTGCGACCGCGGGGGCTGCGCGTCCGCATTCATCTCTCGGAGGGCAAGCCGCTCGAAACCGCACTCGAGGCGGTGGAAAAGGCCCACCTCGGGGTCGGGGATACCCTGCTGCCCTCGGCCCGCCGGGCGCTGCTCCAGGCCGATACCGACGTCCGCATCCGGGACGCCGCCCTGAACCAACTCTCCTACCGGGCGCGCACCCGGGCGGAGCTCCGAAAACGCCTGCTCCGCAAGGACTTCCCAGCCGCGCGCGTGGACATCTGCCTGACGCGCCTCCAGGAGCGCGGCCTTCTCGACGACGCCGCCGTGGCCGGGGCGTTCGTGCGCGATCGCCTACGCCACCGACCGAAAGGGCCGAACCGCCTGACCCAGGAGCTGCGGGCAAAGGGGGTCAACGGCGAGGTGGCCACCGAAGTGGTCGAGCGGGTCCTGCGGGACGAAGAGGTGACCGAGTTGGATCTGGCCCACCGCGTGGCGGAAGGATGGGTCGCCCGTCAGGGCGCGGCCCTCCTGGAAGGACTCACCTCCGGGCAGCGCACGCCCGAGTGGGAGAAAGCGCGACGCCGCCTGCACGGGTACCTGGCGCGCAGGGGCTTTCGGGGTGCGGCGCTCAGCCAGGCCATGGAGTACGCCGTACGCGCAGCGGCAGCCACTGATGACGATACGCCGACCTGAACCTTCCCCGCCCTGCCCGTCGTAGAATCCACCAGGAGGTGGGACATGTTCAAGAAAGAACAAAAACCGGACAAGAAGCGTCCGGGCAAACTGAAGTTTCCCGAGCCGCCCTGCACGCCGAAACCGCCCAAGGTGCCGCCCCCGCCGAAGCCGCCGGGCGGCGGAGATCACACATGGCCGGACCCGTTGCGGCGGTTGCGCTGAGGCGGGAGGGGCCTGGAGTCGAAAGTTGGGGGACTGCTAGCGAAGCGCGTCTCGCCCGATCCAAGCGACCGACGAGACGCCGACTTCGTCCTGCATCGTCCCCCAGACGCGGTCCGATCTGAACGCCAGCGCCCGGAACCCCGTCGGGAACTCCACCGCAGAACGCGTTCCATCCTCGTCGAACATCAGCCAATGCGCTCCGCGTCCGTACAGTCCGGTCTCAACGTCGAACGGTTGAATCCAAATGGTACCGTCCGGCGCGCACCTCAGGTCGGCATACTCCGGGAATACGCCCGCCGACTGCTCCTGAAACTGACGGAACTGGCCATCCAACCGCTGCCGAAACTCGGCGCTATCCGGACGCTGTGCAGCGGGCACGTCCTGTCGGATCTGACGATATGCCATTCCAAAGAGCCGGTCCGCGGTCAGTTGAACCTTGCGTTCGTCCGGCAGTTCGAACGACTTGAGTTCCTGACCCGTCGCGCTGATGAGCCGAAGCACGTTCCGAATAGGGTCGTAGAGGCCGATGACACGATCCGGGCAGACGGTCCACAATGGATACGGCCCAAGTGTGGTCGCCCCCGAAGCCCGCGCCGCCGGATCATCCAACAGTTCCACGATCGGCATGACGGTCCCAACCAACAGGTCACCATTGCTGCCTGGGCGCAGGCGATACATCTCCGCATCCCACAGCCCACGCAGGCCTGACGGGGCGCTCAGGGAGTGTGGACGGGCGACGACGAAGTCGCCGTTCGTCACTTCCATCCAAGGTGGTCCTTGCTGTAGCGCTGCATTCGCAAATGACAACAAGGCGGGCCGGGGAAGCGTCGCTGAGGGGAGCGGGTAGGCCAGCCTTTCCGCCCCCGACACGCGGATCAGGGAGTGCCGCATGACATCGTAGGTCCAGACTTCCTTCCGAGGCCCAGATACGATCCGCACCGGAAACCCGAATTCATCCGGCCCGCCTCCTTCCTCGCCAAAGGCTCGGACCACTTGTCCGCCCGCCCCCAATACGACGAAGTAGGGTGATATCGCGTTCAACACCCACACCTCCCCATTGTCTGCGGGGACCATGTCCGTGACTCGGCTGACCTGCTCCAATCTCCCCAGGATCTGAACCGCATCCGGGGGTATGCGGTGCGCCGCCAAACCCCTCCCGTCCGAATCGTCTCCGAGACACGCGCCCATGGCCAAGCATCCCGCCAATGCCGCAGCCCAGCCCCTCACCCCACGTCGCGGCCCGGTCATGGCTGTCGAGCCTCAGCTCGGACGGAAGGGCTAACCGCGGAACTGGCGTCGCCCCGTGCCATCGCCACTGCAGTGAGACCGAGGATCAGGGAGAGGAGGATCGTGAAGGCCGGCGTCACAAAGTGCAGCGAGAGCGGACGCCCCACCGACCGGCGAGGCCTACGGCCCCGTAGTCGGACCAACTTCGGGTGAGATCGGAGAGCGGAGGTTGCTTCCGTCTCCTCGGGTGCCGGCTTGTGGAGATGACCGAGGAGGTGGAGCCGGGCGGTGGTGTACGACTCTCCGGTCTTACGCATGCGCTCGCGAATGCGGCGCTTGAAGTGTCTCTGCTTCGTCACGGTGCGCTACCTCGGGTACGATCGCGGTCCGCCCCTCCCTGGCAGGGAACGCACCACGACGCTGTCCCGGAACGCATCGCACGGGTCCGAGGAGGATTCCTCCCCTTTGCCTCTTCCAGGGTCCCTGCCAGGGTTGGGACCGCAGAGGTTCGGCGTGGACCACCGCCACCGCGAGTGTACTCTGCGCTCGGGCCGACCGCAAGCCGGTGGATACGGATCACCCCCCATCGCACGGCACCGCGGCGCCGTCTCGGTAGCCATGGGTAGGGGACGTGCCGCTGGACTCTGCGTCGGCCGCCGACGCCCGAGGTCAGCCCAAGTCTTCCAACATGTCCTCGATTGAACCGACGATCTTCGGGATCTCGACCGTGACGACCCGCCACACCAACCGCACGTCGACCCCCAGATAGTCATGGATGAGGCGATGCCGGAGGCAAGTGACCCGCTGCACACCCGCGCTGGCGTCAGCGAACCTTGAAACGTTGTCTATAGGACACCGGCACGACCAGATGTGACTTGGTGAGTCGGACCGTCTATCCCTCCACCCGTAGAGCCTCGACGGGTCGCATCCGGACGCCCCTCAGCGTGGGCCCCAGGGAAGCGGCCAGCCCGATCGCGATCACGACCCCCGCTGCCGCGGCGAGCATGTAAGGCCAAACCGCGAGCGACTCCGCGCCCTCGGCCGCGACGCCGCTTCCCAACCCCCAGACCACGACTGCCACCCAAAAGCCCACCGCCAACGTCACGCCGAGGGCTATCTGACCTAGCGCGCGGCGCGCTACTGTCATGATGACACCTCCCGGGTTACCTCCGAGGGCGAGACGAATGCCCATCTCCCGCGTCCGCTGTGTCACCGTTATCGACATGATCGCGTAGAGCGCGGTCGTCGACAGTAGGATCCCGAGGAGCGAGAGCCCTGTCATGACGCTCGTCACGATGCGGGCGAGCATACCCGCTTCGTCGGGTAGGTCGTCCAGTGCAGAGACGTCGCCCAGGATGGCCGTCGGATCGGCCTCGGCGAGGAGAGACCGCAGTCTAGACGCGAACGCCATGGGCTCGGTGCCCAGGTCGATCAGCAGGGTCACCGGGTTGAGCGTGCCGGGCGTTGCGGGGAGGTACACCACCGGCGACCCGTCGAAGAACACACGGTCTTCGCTGGCCTCAAGATTCGGGACTACCCCGACGATCTCTCTCCACGGTCCGGGCTCGCTGTCTCCGTCGTCGGTGAACCGAATCCGAGCCCCGATCGAGCGCTCCGGACGCATGCCACGCCGATCGAGGAACGTCATGTTCACGATCGCCGCCGTGGGCTCCACCGCTGGGTCGGGGGATACGTCTCCGGCTCCGAAGAGCCGTCCCTGCACCGCTGAGACGTCCAGGACGGAGAAGAACGCCGGGTCGATGAAGGTCGCCAACCCTGCAAGGCCGGGGTGGTCGGGCGGGTACCCGTCCCCATCGACGCGGACTTGGCGCACGTCGTACTCTCCGCCGGGAGGTACGTCGGAGAACGCCCATCGGCGCACGGTGGGCTGGGATGTCAGCCGGCGGCCGAGTTCCTCCTGCATGCTCGCGAGACGCACCCGAAGCTCCTCCCCCCCAAGCCCCCAAGTCTCGGGGCCCAATCCGGACCGCGGGATCGCGACCGAGGCTACGAGGTAGCGGTCGCTCTGCGCGGCATGCGTACCCTCGTCGGGGGTGGGCTGCGGAAGGCGCCAGGCCATGCCGCCGGCGAACAGGGCACCCACCGCCAGAGCGACCTCGGCGACGATCAGCGCGCCCGCGACCCGTCCGAAGCGGAGCGTGCCGCCGCCTGTCCCGGCAGACTGGAGGGTCCCCTGAAGCATCCTGCCCGTGGCGCGCAGTGCGGGTAACACACCCGCGAAGACAGCGCTGAGCACCGCGAGCCCGAGCGCCTTCAGCACGAACTTCGGCGTGAGGCCCGGGTCGAACCAGAAGGGTAGAGTGAGGCGGGGCTCGAGCCGAGCCAGGGCCGTGTCGATGACGACCAGCCCGACGCCGGTGGCAAGGAGGGCGAGCAGTAGCGCTTCCACGAAGAGCTGCCCCACGATTCGTGCGCGGCTCGCACCGAGGGCGGTCCGGACGGCCACCTCGCCTGAGCGGGTCGCTGTCCGGGCAAGGAGTAGGATTCCGGCGTTCCCGCACGCGATCAGGAGCAAGACGAGCGGCACCGTCTGGGCGATCGCCAAGAGGAGCCACATGACGCCGCCCGGCGGCTCCCCTACCTGGGTCGTGGAGAAGGCGACTATTTCGGCCCGTATCGGGTCGGGTCGAACGCCAGGCACAGTCGGCAAGCCGACGGCACCAAGCTCGGCCCGCGCCTGGGCAACTGACACGCCGTCGGCGAGCCTGCCGTACATCAACACGGCTGGCCCCAGACCGTCCGCGTACGCGGCGGACCGGAGGCGCAGCGGGAGCCAGACCTGCTCGGTGTTCGGCATGGAGAAGCCCTCCGGCATCACGCCGACGATCGTGGTCCGCATGCCGGCGATGCGGAGCGACGTCCCCACGACGTTGGGGGCCCCGGCGAGCCGCCGCCGCCAGAAGTCGTGCCCGACAACGACCACGTGGGGTGCACCGTCGACTTCGTCCGCCGCCGAGAAGACGCGCCCCATCATCGGGGGTACACGCGCCAGCGCGAACGAAGAGGCCGTCATCAGTGCGCCACGCTCGCCATCGGACCGACCGTCGCCGGAGATAACGTTGACCTCACCCGGCATCGCGGCGCCCAGCCATGCGAGGCTCTTGACCCGCGAGCGCAGGAGCTCGTAGTCGCCGACGCGTAGGTCGCTCCCCTCCCGGCCGACGCCGACAACCCCGACGACTCGCTCGCCCTCGTCGAAGGGGGGCGACTCGCCCGTAAGCGCGTCGAGCAAGTGGTTTGGCACGAGGCTCACCGGAATGCCGACGGCGAGCGCGAAAACAATGCCGAGCGAGACGCCCGGGTACTTGAGCATCATACGCATCCCGAGCTTCACGTCGAGCCAGGAAAACCCAAGCCCCCATTGATCGGTCACGCGGACGGCGCGCCGCCTCACCGTCGACCCGGCTCGACTGTACCACATTCGAGACTTGAACGCCGTGAGGGGTTGACGGGAAAGCCGGGCGCCGCGCCGCATCCACGGCCGCGAGCTCACATCGGCCCGCCAGTGCTCGACGAGATCCCCGAGCACCTCGTCCCGGACCTCAGGCGGCAGGAGCCGGACCGAGAGGCTCAGGAGGACCGGCACCCGGCCGCGGCCGGCGCTCACGCCTTCCCTAGCCTAGGCTCCAGCCCCTCCCAAAGCGCGAGCATGGCGTCGCGCGACTGACTCAGCAGCGGCATGGCCGCCCCTTCCACCACGCGATAGAACCGCCGGGGCCGGCCCCGACGCTCCGGATCGGGGGTGCCGACCGACGAGACGAGAAGGCCATGCTCCTCGAGGCGTTTCATGACCATGTACGCAGTCGCGGGCGATGTTTCCCGTCCCGTAAGGCGAGAGAGCTCGTTTGCGACGGGGACCGCGTAGCTCTCCCCGTTCAGGCGGAGCAGCGTGAGCAGGATCTGCTCCTCAAGCTCCCCTAGCTTTGTCTTCCCCATGCGCGCCCCTGTGTTTCCAAACAATGTTGTGAATAGAGGTACCTCGAACAAGACCTGCATCCGCCAGTTCGAACCACAGGGTCCCGACGACGACCGTCCGTTCTCCCTGTCGAAACCGAGGATCGCGAACAAAGCGACTCGCGTGACCCTCATAGGTTTTCCGGCACCTTGCCGTGACTCAGGTGGTGCTAGCCAGGCAGGGGACCAGGCGTAGATTCGTCTAGCCCGTAAAGTGCCGGCATCCCACAACAAACGAGTTGCGCCTACGCCGCTGTCGCGGCTTAGGGGAACACCGGCGCATGGCGTTGCGGGATCTGGAAGCGTTGCGAGCATTGAAGGAGGCAGCCTCGCCGACGCGTGAGGGCGCGCCGGCGTAGCAACTCTAGAAACGGTAGGCGACAGCCAGTATCCGCTCCTGTTGTTCACGGCGGCTGTCGTCTTGGTGTTGCTCATCGCATACACCAACGTTACCAACCCGCTCCTGACGCGTGCCGGAACTCGTGATCACGAGATCGGTCTTGCGGAGGGTACTGGGTGCCGGCAGTTCGCGGCTGATCCGTCAACTCCTTACGGAAAGCGTGATGATCTCGGGCGGCGGCGGAGCACTTGGCGTGGGAGTGGCCATGTTGGGGGTTCGCGGTCTTCTAGCCCTCGCTCCACCGGGGACGATCCCGCGCGATCAGGGACTGGAGATCGATCTGACCGCACTCGCTTTCACCTTGGGCATGAGATCCCTCGATTCACCGTTTCTCGACCGTCTCACGCTGACGCCCGCACACGGGTCAACCCTCAGGGCTCTGGGAGAGCATAGAGGCGAACAAGAGCTTCACCGCCAGCAGATCCCCGAAGCGCTGGAAACGCTGCGCACCGTCGCTATGGTTGAATCGACCGAGTCGTCGAATCGCTTGGAGGGGGTCGTGGCCCGGCCCGACCGACTCCGGGAAGTTGTGGGATGAGGACATGGGGCTGGTCTCCTGTTGGTTGCGGATCCTCTCCGCATGTGGCTCTGGTGTTGTCTCCTGGTGACGCTGATCCGCGTCGACCGCTGGAGGCCAGCCCTTCCATCGTGTCTATGCGCCATGCCCACTATGCGTCATGCCCACTCCGAACTGATGGGAAGGTCCGAGCCGTGAAAGCGGGAGCAGCCAGATGAAGAGGAAATCCTGGGTTGCGCGGCTCCGAAGGAAGTCGGAGCCCAGGGGACCGGATGGTTCAATTGGGACCATCGCGTTCTACGGTCCCGACAATAGCTATGCTTCGAAGGTCGCTGTGGCGATCGTGCCCCGAGCGGGCGCCGAGGTGACCGAGCTCGAACGGAAGCCGCCACGCTCAAGGAGCAGTGATTGCTTGTCATCTCGTCCAGAAACCAGGTGCCGATCCGCCTGACGGAGGAGCGCTGGGGTCATATCGCGCGGCGGCATCCCGAGATGGCGGCGGAAAGGGAAAGGGGTGGTCGTCTACCGGGAGCTTTCCACGGCGGACGGATTCATTGTGACGGCCTATTTCACGAATCGCCCAGCGAGGGGAAGGGAGGTTGTATGGAAGCGCTCAAAATCCTAGAGAAGCCTGAGACCCTGACTTGGGACTACGACGAGGAAGGAGATGTGCTCTACATCTCGGTGGGGGAGCCACGACCGGCAGTGACCATCGATCTAGGTGAATCGATCCTCGCCCGGTACGACGAGAAGGAGAGGGAGGTCGTAGGAATTACGATACTCAACGTGCGACGTCGGCTACTAGAAGGCTGATCGGAAACCCCTGACGCCGCCTCGGCCCGATCCGGGGAGGGTTCGCGCGCGCGCGCACGCGAGGCTACGTTGCGTGGGATCGAGGGAAGCGCACCTAAGTGACGGATGTGGCCAATGCTTGGACGC
>JAJCZZ010000057.1 GCA_029262115.1 Gemmatimonadota bacterium
GCGCTTGGGCTTAAACATCCCGCGGGGTTTCTGACCGCTAAGAATATGCGTTTCGGTGGTCGGCGGGTTCGGACCCGCCGACCTCCGACATCACATCCCGGTGCCGAAGTACTCCACCAGAAGCACGTACAGTACGCCGGCCACCACCAACACCAACGCGACCTTCAGCAGCTTCTTCAGGACGGCCATGACGATCATGGCCATGATCAGCAGCACCGGGACCAGGACCACCGGAGTGGCGAGAAGGTATTCGACGATTTCTTCCACGAGGCCTCCGGTTCGACGGGACCCCCAATGAAACAGCGGCCCGGCCCGTCCGTCCAGCCGGGTCGCTGGTTTCATCACTCTCCGCGGAGGGCCACGCCGGGATGGGTCCGGCTGGCCCGCAGGGCTGGGATGGCCGCGGCGGAGGCGCCAGCCAACAGGAGGAGTACGGCCGCTGTCCCGAGGGCCACGGGATCGGACGGCGCGATCTCGTAGAGCATGGATGCCGCGGCCCGGGCGGCGACCAACGCCACCGCGAGCCCCACGGCCACGCCGAGGACCACGGGTACCATCCCCCTACCAACGACCTCTGCGAGAAGTCGTCCAGGCTCGGCTCCCAGCGCCATGCGTAGGCCGTACTCCCCTCGGCGGCGTTCGACCCCGTACGCCACCACTCCGTAGATCCCGACGGCGCCGAGGACCAGCCCCAGCACCGAGAACAGCACGAGGAAGAAGCGGAGACGAAGAGATTCGGACATGGCGTCGTCCACCACCTGCCCCATCGAGGTGATCTCGCCGACCGCGGCACGTGGCTCCACCTCCCGAGCGATGGCGCGCACGGGAGCCGCCAACTGAGACTC
Source organism: Gemmatimonadota bacterium (assembly GCA_029262115.1). GTDB lineage: Bacteria > Gemmatimonadota > Gemmatimonadetes > Longimicrobiales > Gaopeijiaceae > JAJCZZ01. Next base: position 846 of record JAJCZZ010000057.1, read on the forward strand.
GTCGCCGTCGACGCGGACGAGCAAGACGCCGCTACCCGCGGACATGCTCGCCTGGCCCCACGGATGGTACCCAGCGGGCCGGATTTCATCGACAAGTCCCTCCATGGCCATGTCGGGGATCACGCCCACAACCTCCCAGTCCATCGTATTGCTGAAGCGCGTCTCGAAGTGTCGTCCGATCGGGCGACCGTCCTCCCAATAGGTTTTGACGAAACTTTCGTTGACCATCGCGGCGGGCACCGCTCCGTCCGAGTCGGAGGGCCGAATCGTCCGACCCTCCAGTGGGGTGACGCCAAGCGCCTCCAGGGCACCCGGGCTGATCGATCGGAAGTACGCTCCCGGCTGCAGATCGCCGACGAGGTCGGGACGGTCTGGAATGGAGATGCTTCCCCGGTATCCGCCGTCCCGGATCGGCAACCGATTGATGAGGCCCGCGTGCGTCACGCCGGGAAGCGCCCGCGTGCGCTCGAGCATGGCCTCGAAGAAGCGCGCGCGCTCCGCAGCAGTGGTCTCCTCCTCTCCGATGTAGAGATCCACCGCGAGCACGCCGTTTGCCTCGATGCCCGGGTCGAGGCTCCGTAGTCGGTCGACGGAGCGCGCGAGCAGCCCCGCCCCGGTAACGAGCACGACCGCCAGAACGACTTCGGACACGACCAGAGCATGCTGGAGACGCCCCCCGCGGAACCCGAGCCCGGTCTCTCGGCGCTGCCCCAGCCCGCTCCCGGTCAGATCGCCCGACAGTACCGTGCGGATTGGCGCGAGCGAGATCAGGGCGCCGACCACGGTGGCTAGCCCGAGGGCCCCGATCAAGACCGACCAGTCGAGCGTCAGCGTCTCCGCGAAGCTGGCCGTGCCGCGTGTAAGGGGAAGCCATGCGACCAGGACGTCGAAAGCCGCGATGGCGAGCCCCACGCCGAAGACGCCGCCGACTAGGCCGAGCAGCAGTGATTCCGTCAGGATCTGCCGTGCCAGCCGCCCACGGCCCGCTCCCAGGGCGGCCCGGACCGTGATCTCCCCGGTCCGATCCATCGTCCGTGTCAGGATGAGCGCGGTCACGTTGGCGCACGCCATGAGGAGGAGCAGCGTCACCGCTCCGAGGACCATCAGGACCGCCGGTCGTACCTCGCCGAGCAGATAGCTCCGCAGCGGCGTCACCGCTGGATTGCGTGACTTGTCCCATCGCTCCGGATACTGGAAGCGCTCACCCAGTCGGACGCCGAGGGCGTCCAGATCTGCCTGCACCCGCTCGGGGCTCGCCCCGTTGGCCACCCGCCCGACGAGCACGAGCCATCCACTCCTTTGATATCCGCTATCGGCGGGGTCGAGGTTGAGGGGCACCCATCCCCGGAATTGCGGGCTGGGAAAATAGAACGCTTCTGGCATCACTCCGACGACGGTGCGCGTTGATCCGTCCACCGTAACCTGCCGTCCGACGATGTCCCGGTCGCCTCCGAACGCTTCCTGCCACAGGCCGTGACCCAGCACGATGACGGGCTCGGCCCCCGGCCGGTCGTCACCTGGCTGGAACGCGCGACCCAGGAGGGGGCGGGCACCCAGGACGTCGAAGAGTTCGGCCGACGAGATGGTAAGTTCGACCATCAGAGTGGCTGACTCACCACGCAACGTGGCCGCGATATTGGAGAAGGCCGCGACCGACTCGAACGTCTCGAGACCCTCCTTCGCAAAGTCGAACTCGACCCCCCGCCAGTTGTAGTCCGACCAGAACGCCACGACCTTCGACTCGTCGGCGACCGGGAGTGGGCGGAGCAGAAGGCCGTAGACCATGGAGAACAGGGCCACCGTCCCCCCGATCCCGAGGGCGAGCGTGGACACAGCGAGCACGGAAAAGGCGGGTCGACGGATCAACTGGCGCCCCGCGAATCGAACGTCGCCGCCGATATCATGGAGCAGCGTCACGCCCCAAGCGTCGCGCGCATGCTCTTTCTGCCGCTCGACTCCGCCGAACTTCACGCGGGCTTTCCGGCGGGCTTCCTTCGGTGAGAGGCCCTCCGCCCGGTACTTCCGCTCCTGCATGTCCAGGTGGAAGGCCACTTCGTCACTCAGGTCCTTGTCCATACCGCGCCGGCGGAAGAGGGCACGGATGCGAAACAGCAGGTCGGTCAGCCAGCGCATAGTCCTTCCCCCCTCACGTGAGACCCATGATGTCATCGACGGCGCCGGACAGGCGCGCCCACTGCCGATGCTCGACGCCCATACGCGCTTCACCCGCTCGGGTGAGCAGGTAGTACCGGGCCCTGCGGTTGTTCTCTGTGACCCGCCAATCGGATCGGATCCACCCCTCCCGCGTCATCCGGTGGAGCGATGAGTAGAGCGAGCCCTGGTTCACCTGGAGGGCGTCGCGCGACATCTGCTGGATGCGCTCGCTGATGCCCCATCCATGCATCGGTTCGAGGGACAGAACCTTGAGAATCAGCATGTCCAGCGTTCCGCGGATCATGTCGGAGTCGGGGCGTGGCATCGGGAACCTCGTGAACGAGAAGCTTCTCTTGGTTACAGAGAGAAGTAAGGCACACTTCTCCCGGTTAGCAAGAGGTGGATACCGTCCTGGACGGCGGGACGGGGCCAAAGGTTGCAACCGCCCGCACTTGCGCGTGTTCAGCCGAGGGCCGAAATCACCCGACGTGCCTTCACGTACCTCGGAAGGACTGTCCAGCACGCCACGCCCCGACGCGAGACGCTACGTGACCATGCCATCCGACGCCGTGTCACCCCCCGCCCCCCCGCCGGGAGGTACCTTCTTCGGCCATCCCCGGGGCCTTTCCACGCTCTTTTTTACGGAGATGTGGGAGAGATTTTCCTACTACGGGATGCGGGCACTTCTCATACTGTTCATGACCGCGTCGACGGCGAACGTGATTACCGGGGCCGACGGCTCTGTGATTCGAGAGAACCCCGGCATGGGTCTCGACGTCGGTACGGCGGCCGCGATCTACGGACTCTACACGAGTCTGGTCTACATCCTGGCGCTCCCGGGCGGGTGGGTTGCGGACAACCTGTGGGGCCAGCGCAAGGCGGTGTACGTAGGTGGTTGGATCATCGCGATCGGGCACTTCACCATGGCGGTGGGCACCACGTGGTCGTTCTTCCTGGGCCTGTTCCTGATCATCTGCGGCACAGGACTCCTCAAGCCGAACGTCAGCACGGTGGTCGGCGAGTTGTACCCGGAGGGCGGCGCGCGGCGAGACGCCGGATTCTCCGTGTTCTACATGGGAATCAACCTGGGCGGCTTCCTGGGGCCGCTCGTGACGGGCTTCCTGGGTGAGGGGTACAACTGGCACTGGGGCTTCGGCGCGGCGGGCGTAGGCATGGTCCTCGGACTCATCCAGTACAAGATGGGCGCCGAGTATCTGGGCGATATCGGACACCTGAAGACCGACGATTCGGCGGAGGTGATCGCCAGGAAATCACGCAGGTTCTTCGGGGGATTCTTCGGCGTGGTGGGGGCCATTGCGCTGTTCGGATACCTCGTGTCGACCGGGGTCATCGACACTGATCTGACGCAGATCGCCACGTACATGGGCTACAGCGTGCTGCTCATCGTGGCGGGCTTCTTCATCTATCTGTGGACGTTGGGTGGCCACACCCCCGAGGAGAACAAGAAGCTCGGCGTGGTCTTCTGGCTGTTCCTGCTCATCGCGCTGTTCTGGTCCGGCTTCGAGCAGGCCGGCACGTCGCTCAACCTCTTCGCGCAGGACCTGACCGATCGACAGTTCGGTGGCTGGGAGATGCCCGCCTCCTTCCTGCAATCCATCAACTCGATGTTCATCATCATCCTGGCGCCCCTGTTCGGGTCGCTCTGGGTGTGGCTGGAGCAGCGGCAGAAGAATCCGTCGATTCCGGTGAAGGCCGCGATGGGGCTGCTCGGCCTGGCCATGGGCTTCTTCGTGCTGTCGTGGGGCGCGGCGAACGCGTCGGCTGCCAACCCCGTCACGCCGGCCTGGCTGGTCGTGACGTACTTCCTCCACACGGTTGGCGAACTCACGATTTCGCCGGTGGGCCTCAGTGCCGTGACGAAGCTCAGTCCGGAGCGTCGGGTCGGGCAGATGATGGGCGTGTGGTTCGTCGGCGCCGCGCTCGGCAACCTGTTCGCGGGGCTCGTGGCGGGTCAGTTGGAGAGCCTGGCGCCGGTATCGCTGTTCCGGACCGTGGCGATGATCATCGGTGGGGCCGGGATCCTCGCGCTGATCGCGTCGCCCGGGATCAAGAAGCTGATGGGGAAGAATCCGTTCTGAGGTGGGTGGTCAGCGTCTGAGCGTCAGGATGTGCGCCTGAGCCGTCGCGCCCCGAACAGATACGACGCGAGATCCGTAGGGATCATGACTCCTGCTCAGAGGCGAGCCATGACGCCGATCGGATCCGTACACTTCACGTCTTCCCTCGTTGCCGTGCTGGCGGGCGCGGTCGTCCTCCTTCAGCCGAAGGGGACCCGGTGGCATCGGACGTGGGGTCACGCGTACGCGTGGGCCATAGTGATCGTCGTCGTCACCTCCTTTGCCATGTTCAATCTGACGGGCCGCTTGACCCCGTTTCATTTCGCCGCCGTGGTGGGCGGTCTGACGCTTCTGGGCGGGATGTACACGGTCCTGTTCAGGAAGCCGAGGAAGAACTGGATCGAAGCACATGCCACATGGATGGCGTGGTCGTACATCGGCTTGATGGCGGCGTTTTCCGCCGAGACGCTCACCCGCTTCGTCCTGCCACGACTCGGTCCGGTCCTCACCAACGAGACGGTCTGGCTGGCCTTCTGGGGCGTGGTCGCCCTCGGCAGCTTCGGGGCCGGCGCGGTGGGGTGGTGGCTGGTGCGAACCCGGCTGGCGGGGGCCGTCGCGTCCACGCCGGCGGCCATGCGGATGGAGCGCGAAGCGCTGAAGCAGGTAGAGGCGGTCTAGCGAGCTCTGCGCGAGGCCTCCCTCACCTGTGCCGACTCAGCCCGCTGAGCCCCCTCCCGTGAGTACCCGCTCACCTGCGGGTCCGCCTCAGCCCGAAGCGGCTTTCTTGCGACCGGACTTCTTCCCGGCCGGTTCTTCGTCCGCTTGGGCGTCGCGCTCTTCGCTCTCGGCGATCGATGCCTTGAGAGCTGCCATGAGGTCGATAATCTGCGTTTTCGACTCCTCCGCAGGGGCCGCAGTGATCTCAGCACCCTCGACCTTCTGCTGGATCAACTCGAGCGTGCGCTCACGGACCTCGTCGTGGTAGGCCGACGGATCGAACTCGTCCGCGGCCGCCTGGTCGATGAGTTGTGTGGCGAGCTTGAGTTCCGCCTCGGCCACATCCCCGTCCTCGAGCGGCACTTCATCGAACGACTTGATCTCCTCCGCGTACAGAAGTTGCTCCATGAGCAGACCTTCTTCGTACGGGCGGACCATGACCAGGTATTCCTTTCCGCGCGTCGCGTGTTTGGCGATGGCGACCCGGTTGGTCTCCGTCAGGGCGGCAGAGAGCAGCCGATACGCTCTCGCTCCGCCCTTGTCGGGACCGAGGTAGTAGGCCTTGTTGAAGAACAGCCGGTCCACCGTGTCGGCAGGAACGAAGCTCACGATGTCGATCGAGTCCGACTTGGGCGACTCGATGACTTTCAGCTCCTCGTCATCGAAGATCACATACTGTCCCTTGGCAAACTCGTAGCCCTTCGTGATCTCGTCGCGCGGCACCACCACGTCCTCGGTCGGACATATGTACTGCTGCCGGACCCGTGTGCCGCACTTCTCGTGGATCATGTTGAAGGAGATGCGCCGCGACGACTCGCCGGTGGAGTACATCTTCACCGGGAGCGAGACGAGCCCAAAAGAGATGGTCGAAGTACCGATTGCGCGAGCAGCCATGCGGGAACATATGTTCATCGGCGGCTCGCACGCAACGAAAAAGTGCTCCCTGGGCACCCCCTTCCCCGGGCGGCGTAGTCATGCGGATACCGTTCCCTGTAACCATGATCGGCATGACCAAGAACCGAGGTAGGAGTCTGATGCGTACTCTGTGGCTATGTGCGGTTCTCGCGATCGCGTTCCTCCCCGGCGAGAGGGCGGCCGGTCAGGCGCTCAACTCAGTCGAGCGCCAGATCGTCACGGCCGTCGAAAGCCGTGCCGAGGAGGCCATCGACCTTCTGGAGCGCTCCGTCAACATCAACTCGGGCTCCATGAACTTCGAAGGGGTCCGCGAGGTCGGTCGCCTGTACCGTGAGGAGCTCGATGCGCTCGGCTTCGAGACCGAGTGGGTCGACGGGACGGACTTCGAGCGGGCGGGGCACCTGGTCGCGCGCATGCGGGGAGGAGCCGCGCCCCACCTCCTGCTCATCGGCCACCTCGACACGGTGTTCGAGCCGAGCAGCCCGTTCCAGCGCTTCGTCCGGGACGGCGACCGAGCGTCCGGACCGGGTGTGGTGGACATGAAGGGCGGCAATGCGGTCATCATTCAAGCCATGAAGGCCCTCGACGCGGCTGGTGTTCTGGACGGCCTGACGTTGACCATCGTCATGACGGGAGACGAGGAGAGGAGTGGCCGTCCGTTGGAGCTTGCCCGCGCTGTGCTCTACGAGTCGGCTGCGGCCGCCGACATCGCTCTGGCCTTCGAAAACGGGGACAGCAATCCCGCTACGGCCGTGGTGGCCCGCCGCGGCTCGACCGGGTGGCGCGTCAACGTCACCGGGACGCCCGCCCACTCCTCCCAACTGTTCCAGCCGGAGGTCGGAGCGGGCGCCGTGTACGAGGCCGCGCGCATCCTGACCGGTTTCTACGACGCGCTCGCGGGCGAGCCGAATCTCACGTTCAACCCAGGCGTCATCCTCGGCGGCACCGATGTCGCGTACGAACCGTTCGACGCCGGGGGCTCGGCGTTCGGCAAGAGCAATGTGGTGGCCGAGCACGCCGTCATCACCGGGGATCTACGTGCCATCTCCATACCCCAACTCGAAGGGGCTCGCGCCAAGATGGCGTTCGTCACGCGGCAGAATCGACCGCGCACGTCGGCGGAGATCATCTTCGATGACGGATACCCACCTCTAGCGCCGTCGGAGGGGAACTACCGGCTGTTGACCCTGTTCGACCAGGCCAGTCGGGACCTTGGCTACGGCGCGGTCACGGCGGTGAACCCGCGCAACGCGGGTGCGGCGGACGTGTCGTTCACGGCGGGACTTGTCGAGATGGCGCTCGATGGACTGGGGCCTGGCGGGGGGAACGACCACACGGTCGACGAGTGGATCGATCTGCCCACTCTGGCGCAGCAGACGAAGCGGGCCGCGGTTCTCATCTATCGGCTGACGCGACAGGTGTCGTAAGGGGGATCGATCACGCGGGTCTCTTTATTGGAGGGGACCAGCGGAGTCACGGGTGTGTCGGAAACGAGGAGTTGTACTAAACCGCTTCGCGGTGGAGTAGAGACACTCCGTCCCGCTGAGATCTGGCGTGCTGCTGCGGGCCGGGGCGCTTTCGTTCGCCGCCTTCCGGAACCTAGTGTTGCCCAGGGCGTGCGGCACATATATCCTTG
>JAJCZZ010000058.1 GCA_029262115.1 Gemmatimonadota bacterium
GGATCTGGCGCGCATACGCCACGTTGAACCGGAAGAAGTCCGCCAGCTCGCAGGCCGCGTCGATGTCCGCCTGGTAGCAGGTCTTGCTCTGGTTGAGCATGGTCGACGCGTTGATCCGCTGACGCCACGGGCCGGACAGGAGTTCGGCGGCCTTGAGGAAGATCGCCGCGCGGTCCGCCCATGAGGTGCGGGACCAGTCGCGGTGCGCGTCCATGGCCGCTTCGATGGCACGGTCGATTTCGGCCTTACCCGCCATGTGAGCCCGCGCGAGAACGTGCCCGTGGTCGTGCGGCACCACCACGTCCATTGTCTTTCCGGTTCGGACCTCCTCTCCGCCGATGACGAGCGGGATGTCGACCACGTCCCCGCTCTGCCGCGCCAACTCCTTTTCGAGGGCTGCCCGTTCGGCGGTGCCGGGGGCATAGGAGAGGACGGGCTCGTTGCGGGCGGGTGGGACCTTCACGAAACCATGCATGGGCGTTCGTCGTGGGCGGTAGGGATGAAAAAGGGGCGGGAAACCTTGTCGGTCGCCCGCCCCAGCATGCCGCAACGACCGGCGGCTACCCGAAGAATCTCACCTTGGTCAGACCCTCACGCAACCGCTCCCAACCCGTGGTCTCGGTGGGGTGGTAGCTGTAGTAATACTGCAGGTAGTAGCTCTCGTCGGGGTTGGCCGCGGACACCTCGTTGAGGACCGCCCCGAAGACGCGCACACCCAGGCGGCGTAGCTGATCCACCGAGCGCTCCGCGGTCCTCTGCTCGGTCTCTCCGGAGCGGAGGACCAACACCGCACCGTCCGTGTGAACCGCGAGAATGGCCGCGTCCGTCACGGCCAAAACCGGCGGCGAATCGATGATCACCTGATCGTAGCGACCCTCGAACTCCTCGAGAATCCGTGCCATCGCCTTCGAGTTCAGGAGCTCCGACGGGTTCGGCGGAAACGGTCCGGACGGCAGGAAGTCCAGATTTGGAAGCACGTTCGGACGGACCGCCTCACGCGGGTCCGCGTCGCCGATGAGAAGATTCGTCAGCCCCGGCTCACGGAGGACATCGAGCGCGCGGTGCAGCGACGGACGTCGCAAGTCGGCATCGATCATGAGAACCCGCTGGCCCTGCCGGGCGAGCATGACGGCAAAGTTCACGGATGTCGTCGACTTTCCTTCGGACGGTCCCGGGCTCGAGAACAGCACCGTCCGGATCGGCGAGTCGGACGTGCTCATGAACATCAGGTTCATGCGCAGATTCCGGTACGCTTCCGCGGCCGGGTCCAGCGGGTCCATCGCCACGACGAGCGGGAGGCCGCGGCCCTGAAGCTGATCCGCCCCGTCCTGAGCGTCCTCGATACGCCGGAGCCGCGGGATGATGCCCAGGACGGGGATGCCGAGCAGGGATTCCACATCGGAGCTGGTCCGGACCGTCCGGTCCAGATACTCCAGAAAGAACGCCGCGCCGACCCCGAGGATCAGGCCCAGGAGCGCCCCCAGAAGGACGTTGACGCGCCCGCGCGACTGGATCTGCCACGCGCCCGTGGCCGGGTCCAGGATCTCGACGTACGGCGATGCGGCCGCCTGTGTGATCTGGGCTTGGTAGAGTTGGGAGAGGAGGAACTGGAACGAATCCTGATCGAGCGACCGACGTGCTTCGAGCGAGCGCATTTCGCTCTCCAACTCCGGGAACGCCCTCTGCTCCTGACGGACCTGTTCCTGCTCGGCCAGGAGGTCGTTCAATTCCTCTTCAACCACCCGTAGGCTGGCTACGGCCGCATCGACCAATTGCCGACCCCGCTCCGCGATCTCCGCGCGCACTCCGATGACCTCTGGATGCCCGTCGCCCTTTCGCTCCTGCGTCACCAGGCGTCGCTCGGTCTCGCGCCGCTGCTGGATCTCAGAGATGACGCTCCGGAGCTGGGCGTGGCTCCCCGCCGGCAGCTCCGTGACCGGCGTCACCAGGTCGACCTCGGCCACACCCTGCGCCTGCATCGTCGCCACGAGTTGCGCGAGGATCGACCGCTGCCGGTTCCAGGCCTGAATATCGTTTGTCAACGCCTCCGACCGTTCGAGCAGTTGACGCTCGCGCTGGGACAGGTCGCTGAACGCCCGGGTCTGCTTGAACAGCTGGATCGCGTCCGCCGACTCGGAGAGGTTGTCCTGCGCGTCCGCGAGGCGTGTCTCGATGAACTCGATGTCCTGACGCGCCGACTCCCGGACCTTTTCGGCACCCTTCTCGCGGAGAGCCGAGCCCGCATAGTTGAGGACCTGCGGGACCACGTACGGGTCCTGGTGGATCAGGGAAACGTCGATGATGTTCGTGCTCTGGCGCTGGGTTGCGGCAAGCACGACCTCGCCGGTGACGGCCCGAGCGGGGACGATCTCCACGTCGTAGACCCTTGACTCTTCGGGCGGGGCCAGGATCATGAAGCTGATGAAGTCCGTAGCGAGGCGATCGCCGACGCTCGCGGTCGCCAGGACGGTGCCGTCGGGCTCACGGAAGTCCGCCCTCCGACCGAGCTCGTCGAACACGATCTGATACGCCCCGTTCGGAGCGCCCGCTCCGACCGAAACGTCCCTGAAGAGTTCCGAGCGGAGTTGGTCGTTCGGAACCCGACGAAGACGCAGACCGGCCGAATCCGCCACGGTCGTCGCGATGGTCGCGGAGCGGAGAACCTCGATTTCTGAGATGATGGGGTCCACGAAAATGTCCATTCCGGACATTTGTGGTCCGACGACCAGGCCCGCCTGGCGCTCCAGAGGATCGTTGACCTGGAGGGACATCGAGCCCTGATAGAAGATCCGTTGCTGGGATACCGCCCAGATCGAGGAGGCCGTCGTGACCGTAAAGATGATCAGGACCAGCCAGAGCCGCCGGGTGATGACCTGCCAGTAGTCCGACAGGTGGGGGCTCATTCCCACCGGTTCCGGCTCTACGCCGTCTCCATACGGACGAAGATTTTCGACGCTCAAAACGACGGACTCCGGCTTCGGGTGGACCTTCGGTACACCGCGCTCCTCACGTTTCCCTTGCACCCGGAAGGATCCTGTGGAGCCGTGATCTCATGATCTGGTCTGTTCATCTGATTTGCCTGGAAAATCGACAAATGTTTCCGATGGCGCAATGATCTCCAGATCTTTGCTACGTCCCGGTCCGACACGGCTTTTCGGTTGACCCCCTCGGGGCCTCCGGGTAGCTTTTTTTCTCGAATTCCTGCGCGCCTACCGACTCACGTTTCGTTCCGGGATCGCTGCGCGTCCCCCACCTGTCGCTCCTGCGGCGGCACCCAACGCTGAAGGTCCCCATGAGCGCTCACGAACTGCGCCGCTCGGTTATGTCCGCCTTGTCCACCGTGACGCACCCGACAACCGGGAGCGACGTCGTCTCGGCCGGGAATGTCCAGGACCTGCACGTCGATGAGGACGGGTCCGTGACGTTCGGCTTCCTGCTCCGGGGAGACGACCCCGGGGATATGGTAAAGCGAGCTCGGGAGACCGCCGAGGACGTGGCGGGCGTCACGTCCGTCAAGGTCAATGTGCAGCTTCCCCAGATGACGCCGGCGGGTAGCTCCGGAGGCCCTGGTGGTGGTCTGAAGCCGGGATCCGTACCCGCGCCCACTCCAAAGCCCGGGCTCCTCGGAAGCGTCGGTCACGTGGTGGCCGTCAGTTCGGGGAAGGGGGGGGTCGGCAAGTCGATGGTGGCGTCGAATCTGGCGGCCGCGCTCGCGCTCGCGGGGCATCGGGTCGGCCTCCTCGACGCCGACATCTACGGGCCGAACATTCCCCTTATGTTCGGAGAAGAGCGCCGGCCGCAGGTTTCCGGAGCGAAGGGCAGCGAGATGATCGAGCCGCTCGAGGCCCACGGGGTGCGCTTGATGAGCCTCGGGTTCCTACTCGACAAGGATCAGCCCGCCATCATGCGGGGGCCGCTGATTGCCGGCATCCTGAAGCAGTTCCTGGAGCAGGTCGCTTGGGGCGCGTTGGATGTTCTCGTGGTCGATATGCCCCCCGGCACAGGCGATGCGCAACTCTCGCTCGTTCAGACCATCGATCTGGACGGGGCCGTCATGGTCACGACCCCCCAGGAGGTTTCGACCGGCGACGTGCGGCGTGGCATCAAGATGTTCGAACGGGTCAACACTCGGGTCCTCGGCATCGTCGAGAACATGGCGGGCCTCGCCTGTCCGCATTGCGACGAGGTCATCGACGTGTTCGGCACGGGAGGTGGGGAGGCCCTCGCAAAAGAGATGAAGATCGACTTCCTGGGACGTGTCCCGCTGGATCCCGCCGTACGGGAGGCAGGGGACGCCGGCCGGCCGACGGTGGTGGGGGCTCCCAATTCGGCTGCGGCCCTCGCCCTCGTCGGTGTGACCGACGCCGTGCAGGAGCGGCTGGGCATCCTGGTACCGAGCTGATCCGACCGTGCCGACTCCCCGGATCACGCTCCTGACGGACTTCGGAATGCGTGACGGGTACGTGGCGGCCATGAAGGGGGTGCTGGCGACGGCGCTCCCGGGCGTCCACATCGACGACGCCGGGCACGACCTGCCGCGCGGCGATGCGCTCCACGCCGCGTGGGCCCTGGCCCGCTACTGGAGTCGGTATCCGCCCGGAACGATTCATGTCGTTGTCGTCGACCCGGGTGTCGGAACGCAGACACGGGTAGGGGTGGCCGTCGAGGCGAATGACCGCTTCGGTGTGGGCCCGGACAACGGGGTCTTCGCCGAGGTGGACCGTCGATTCGGACCGGTCCGAGCCGCCGCACTGGCCGTGCCCGACAACGCGTCGAACACATTCCATGGACGGGACGTCTTCGTTCCTGCCGCCGCTCGGCTTGCGGCGGGGGAGGCCGTCGATGCTCTGGGTCCGCTCTTGGGGGCTCTGACCGGAGCGCACGCTTCCGGAGTGTTCGACGGTCGGGGGCGGGTGCGGTCGGTCGACCGTTTCGGGAATCTGATCACGGACCTGCCCGGGCGCCTGCTCGGCTCCGAAGGAGTGACCGTGGCGGGACGCGCGGTCCCTGCCGGCCGCACCTACGGGGATGCCGAGGTCGGTGATCTCGTTGCCGTCGTGGGGTCCGACGGGACCGTAGAGGTCGCCGTCCGCGACGGGTCCGCGGCCGAAGCGCTCGGAGTTGGCGTGGGCGCCAAGGTTACGCCCGGACTACTCCTCTAGCCACTTCCGGTCGGCCGCGGAGAGATCGCCGCCGCCTCTCATCTTTTCGAACACCTTCACCGCGATCCACCCCACGAGGAGGATCGGTGCGACCTTGAAGAGCAGGAACGTCACGAGGCCGAAGGTGAGCGAGAAGACGGTCCCCACCACTGCCAGGACGACACCCGCCACCAACAAGGTGACCAGGGCGACGGCAAAGAAGGTCAGAAGTGAGCCGAGCATCGCATTCTCCGAGTGAAGCTCCACGCTCGGGACCATTCGGGGTCCGAGCGTCGTTCCGGTCCAACGAGCGTGACGCGTGCCATACCCCGCCGCACGTCCGTTCTACTATCTACTACGCCCCGGATCGCGCGAAAGGTTTCACCGCACCTGGAGGTGTGTCCACCCCCGGATGCGTCACCGAACCCACAGCACTCGAACGCTGCCGAATGCCGCGTCCAGATCGATGGTCACCCGACGCTCGGCGTCGTCCCAGTCGAGGGAGTAATAGTAGTCTCCGCGCTTGACCATGCCTTCGGAGTCGAGCGAAGTGAGGAAGCTGTCCTTCCGCAGCCGGACACCGAGCCCCTCCGGAAAGCGCAGTTCGAGCGAGCCCAGTCCCATGTTCAGCGAAACCTCGGCGTCCCGCTGCCAATCGCCGTTGAACCAGAGCGTGACCTCGCCCACGCCCGCGTCCACCTCGATGCGATCCGCGTTCAGGTTGCCCAGATGGCGGAGCGTGAACTCGGCGGCGCCCACTTCGAAGCGAGCGGTACCCAACCGCGAACCGTTCAGTCGCGAGACATCGATCGTCGACTCGGACGCCCCGGTGCTCAGGCTCAGATCCGTAAGACTCAGGCCTCCGAGATCCACGTCCGCGCGAACCGCGCCGAACTCCATCTTCAGATCCATGGGGATGCCGCGCCCGAGCAGGAGATCCATTTCTCCTCCGGACCGGTTCCGCCCGATGTTGATCGAGCGGCGCAGGTTGTCGACACCGAGCTCCAGACGCCCGCGCCCGTACTCCGCCACCGGCTCGAACGCGTCCTCGTCGTAGCGGAGCTGCATGCGGTACAGAAGACCGTCGTCGGTGGGGCGCACTTTGAAGCGGCCGGCGCCGTATTTCACCTTGACGTCCACCGGATCGACACCGTCCGCTTGGCGCGACATGGTCACGGTTCGCCAATTCTGCGCATGACCCATCGCGGGCAGGCTCAGAAGCCCGGCGGTGAGCATCAGAAAGGCCTTACGCATGGTCGGGCTCCCCGGCCGCGCGCGGTGGAGCATCCGGACCGCTGTCGTCAACGTCCGACGCGTCGAGGTCGATGTCGACTTCTACGGCGCGGCGCCACGCCTCGTCGGGATCCATCGGATAGTACTCGGGGCGCCGTCCCGCACGGGTGAGGAGCACCGCACCGAACCCGATCTGGCAGGCCATGACCAGGATGATGAAGCCGGCCGCTGTGAGCATTCCGCGGAAGACCCCGGCGAACGGCACCAGATGCAGCACGTTCGCCAGAATGAACGCCGATGTCAGTGCCAGCAGGCCGCCGAAAATCGTATAGACGGGGTTGGTCTTCCGGATCCAGTCCGTGTAGCGGTAATCGCTGTCGGAGAGCCACTCTCCAAGGTTGCGCGCTACGGCCAGGACACCCAGCACGGCCGCCGCGAGCGCGGCCAGCGGGAACAGCGGGAGCCAGGCGATGGCCACCGGGATGCCGACGATCGAGATCACCAGAGCCAGGGCACCGAGGATCCACACGGGCACCAGGAGAAAGGACCCGGCCACGCCGACCGCCGCTGCCCGTCCCGGCGACCGCCGGGCGGTCTCCGCAACGACGTCGAGATTCTGCCCCGCGAACGTCGACACTGCCACCCCGATCATCCCCAGGATGAACACGAGCAAGAGGCTTTCCAAAACGCCGCCGACCGCTCGCATCGTCGAACGGAGCGGCCGCATCAGGATGCCTCCACGGTCTCGCTCACTACGCCGGATCTCACGCCGTACTTCGTCCCGAAGCTCGCGTCGGACCTCGTCGCGGAGTTGCTCCTCCCGCACGACTATGTCCGGCGCGTTCTCAATCTCCTCGCTCACATTGACCACAGGACCGCGCACCGTGCCGTTGTCCGAGCCTACACGGGCATCGATGAGCCGTACGCTTCCCTCAATCGTTCCACCGTCGTCCACGTCGAGGCGACCGTCGACGACGATGACATCGCCCAGGACCGTCCCGGCGACACGCACATCTCCCTGAACCACAACGAGGCTGCCCTCGATCGACTCGCCCGCCTCGACCACCACGTCTTCCTGGATGTGGATCGCGAACGACTCGTCCGCCAGATCGGACAGGGCCTGCTGCAGCGCCTCGAGGCGCCCGGCCTGGCTCAGCAACAGCCGTAGAAGGTTCCTCTCGTCTCCGGCCTCGATGGTGATCGACGGACCGTCCACGACGACCTGGCGACGCTCGGCTCGGGCGGACAAGGCCTCTTCCAGAGCGCGATCGATCTGCACCGCAATGCGGAGGCCCTCGCCCGACAGCGTGTTCGGGGGCGACCAGTCCTCCAACATGGCAGCCAGCGCCCCGTCGTCGAGCGCGACAGCCTCGCCGGCGAGAGCTCGGAACGCGGCGTCCAGTGCGTCACCGCTCCGGAAGTTGCCGACCGTGTTGCCGTCGATGACGACGGATCCGTCCCGGAGCGCGATGTCGAACCGCTCACCGTTCGCGAAATCGAGTCCGAGGGTGGCTTCAGCCCGGCCGACCGAGACTTCCTTGCCGACGACCCGGTGTTCCTGGCCGTCGAGGGCAGGAGCCACCGTAGCGACCGTGAGGGCGAGCGCCCCGAGAGCGAATTTAGAGCGAAGCATGTGCATACCGTCCATCCACGGGATGGGTGGTGACGAGGTTGGTGTACAGGACCCAGAGAGCGGCGATCGTTCCTACCGAAAACGCCAGGAAGGCGACGGCCACCAGGGTCGGAGACCCAGCGGCGGATTGAACTGCGGTGAACAGCCGAAACGCGCCCGCGCTTTCCATAAGAGCGGTAGACGCAACGCCCGCCCCGAACGTGAACGCATCCGCGATCTTCCACCCGGTGAAGGACAGGAGCGCCCCGGGCGTCAGCGTCGGATGGCTGAACACCGCCCAGATGACGAGCCCCGCCGTTACGACTGGCGTGACCGCCACGCCCGACAGAGCCGCCCAGGCCTGGCGGCCGGTCGGCACACGCCGGCGAGCCGCAGAGAGCAGACGGCCCCAGGAGCGTTCCGGAGCCGCTGCCGGGGCGGCCGCCGATAACGGGGGCACGTGGACGGCCGCCATGACTCGATCGGCGAAGCCGGCCGACGGCTCGAGATGGGCGAGAGCGTCCAGCTGTGCCTCGAGCGCCCGCCGCGTCAGCACGGCTTCCGTGAAGCCTTCCGGCACCGCGACGTGTCCCAACCCGTCGAGCTGACGGAGGAATGCCCGCCACACATCGGCGTTCGCACGGCACGCGGTGCAGCCTTCGAGATGCATCGACACCCGGCCGGACGCCCCTCCGGGGAGCAGTCCTTCCACGAAGTCCTGGATGCGCATGGACGACGGGTGCTTCACACCCGCGAGCACCGTATCGGCACGAGCGGCCAGACGGTCCCCGAGGGAGAGCGAGCCTGCGGGTGAGACAGACTGCAGGACCCGGCCCGCGAAACCCTCCAGAGGCACCAGCCGTGGCAGAGCCTCCAACTCGGCGAACAGTCTCTGCAGACCCTCGACCTCGGCCGCACATCGGACGCACGACGCCACATGCCCCTCGACGGACCGGGCAGCCTTGGCGGGCAATGCTCCGTCGACGAACGCTTCGAGCCGTTCTGCGCTCGGATGTTCGTGGGATTGTGTGGGATTCATCGGGACGCTCCAGTCGTGTGCCATCGTCCGACACTACGTCCTGCCGGGGTGGTGAGTTTCACCAAAAAGCGGCAGGCCGGACCGGGGAGGTCGATCGGCTGCAATCGACTGGGGCACAAGGCGACTACACGCATTGCCACCCCCTCAGGCCATGAGGTGAGAAAGATGATTTTTAAGCTCATGGCGGGCCCGATGGAGGTACGTCTTCACCGTCCCGAGTGGAAGGTCCATCATGTCGGCGATCTCGTCGTACGCGTACCCCTCGACGTGGCGGAGAAGGATCACGCTCCGGTACTCCGGGCGGAGTTGGCCGATGGCTTCCTCGATCTGGCTCCCGAGCTCCTTGTTTTCCACGTACTGCTGCGGCGACTCGTCATGCGACTCCACCACCAGCCGTGTCTGTTCGATCTGGTCCGGCGAGGATGCGTGAGGCGAGCCGTGGATCGAGATCGTGTCGAGCTTCCGTTTCCGGAGATAATCGATGGTGTGGTTGTTCGCGATCTTGAAGATCCAGTTGCTGAACTTGTAGCTGCTCTTGTAGCTGCCGATGGCGTTGAATGCCCGAATGAACGCCTCTTGCGCGAGGTCCTCCGCGAGCGTGCGATCACGCACCATGCGGAAAATCAGTGAGAACACCGGGCGTTCATAGCGCGACAGGAGCTCGCGGAAGGCGGGCTCGCGTCCCTTTGCCGCCAGGGTGGCCAGCTCCCGGTCGTCCAACCGGGGGTAGTCCAGTGCGGGCAGTGTTCTCGATTCCTGCCGGGGGGTTGTGAGCCACGCGGTGGCGCCGGACAGGGAAGCAGTCTTGGAAGGCATTGGCCCTCACTACGGGAAGGCACGCCCCCCTGTTTCGACCGGCCCGTTGAGGGGCCCGATGGCTTCTCCTACCTTTCTGCGCTCCCGCCGAACGGGCGTGCTCGAATCTTACCGAGACGGACCTTCGCTGTCATGCCAACCTCCGATCCCGCAGCCCCTCGTGCAGGGTCCGACCGGGAGCAACAGGTCCGCCGGCTCTTCTCGGAGATCGCGCCCAGGTACGATCTGCTGAATCACGTCCTCAGCATGAACATCGATCGAGCATGGAGGCGGAAGGCCGTCGACCGTCTGGACTGGGAGCGCGAGCCGGGCGGGACCTTCCTGGACGCCTGCTCCGGCACGTTCGACCTGGCCCTGGAGTTGGCGGGGCGCAAGGGCTTCGGGGGCTGGGTCGCCGCGTCCGACTTCGCCCAGCCCATGCTGGTCGAGGGAAGCGGGAAGTTGGCGGGAAGCCGGGTGCGGCCCGTGTGTGGCGACTCGCTTCGACTCCCCTTTCCGGACGCCACCTTCGATGGGGCCACGGTCGGCTTCGGTGTGCGCAACCTCTCCGACTTGGGTCGCGGTCTCGCTGAACTTCATCGGGTTCTGCGTCCCGGCGCGAGGCTGGTCGTACTCGAGTTCACGACGCCGCCGAACGCGCTCGTTCGCGGCGGATATCACTTCTACTTCCGGCGGATCCTACCGGTCGTTGGGCGCGTCGTCTCCGGGCACCCCTGGGCGTACACCTATCTTCCCGCGTCCGTGAAGGAGTTCCCGGGGCCGGATCGGCTTCAGTCCATGTTCGGCGAGGCCGGCTTCACGGACACCCGCTATCGGCTTCTCACCTTCGGGATCGCCGCGATCCACTACGGAACGCGGTAGGGGGGACTCACCGTGGCGGAGGCTCGCCGGTCGCCTCAGTTCGGCGGCGGCCGAACGGGCGCGTCTCCGAGCATCTCCATATCCAGGACCGTCACGGGCCCCAGAGAGCGGAGGGCCTCCCACCCGATGCGCTCCGGGTCGCCGACTACGAGGATCGTCATGTCCTGTGGACGGAGCTTCGCGTCGAAAACGGACCGGACCGACTCCGGGGTCACCTCCTGCACGCCAGCCAGATACCGCTCCAGCCAATCGCTCGGGAAGTCCTGGGCCAGGTAGGCCATCTTGCGGGAGACGATCTGCGACGCGTCCTCGAAGTTGAACACGAAGCCGTTGACGATCTGATCGATGGCCGTTCCGAGTTCTTCGGCGGTCGGGGCCTTCGAGCGTGTCTCTTCCAGCACGTCGAGGATCAAGGCGATGGCGGGGACGGTGTTCGCCGACCGCGTCCGCGTGATGGCGCCCACGATGCCGTCGAAGCGGCGCGGCGTCGTCCACAGCGACGATGCCGAGTAGGCGTATCCCTCTTCCGTGCGAACACGCGAAAGGAGGCGGGACGAGAAGCCACCGCCGCCCAAGATCGAATTGCCGATCTGCGCCGCGAAGTACTCGGGTGAATCGTCCTGATGCACGTCCGTGGGGTGCGCCATGACGATCACGCTCTGGTCGAGGTCGCGCGGAATGATCCACAGCCCCGGCTCGCGCAGGATGTTCGGTTCGGGCGCGTCGGGCAGGGGGCCGGTGCATTCGGGCCACCCCTCCAACAGGCGTGCGAGGACGGGCTCGATGTCCTCCCACGCCGCATCGCCCGTCACCCCGAGCGTCAGATTGTCGGGGCAGACGATCAGGCGGTGGAGCTCGTGGAGCCGGGCCGGAGCGACGTCCTCGGGCTCCAGATCCGACGGCGCCATCTCCCACCCCACTGGGTGATCTCCATATAGCAGGCGATTGAACTCCGAATACGCCAGCCGCCCCGGGTCGTCGGGCCGGCGGAGCACGCGCTCGAGCTCGCTCCCCCGCCAGACCTCGATCTGCTGCGCGTCGAATCCCGGCCGCCGAAGCATGTCGCCCCAGAGCGCCACGGCCGTGTCGACGTGTTCAGTGAGCGTGTTGAGCGACGCGAAGATCGCCTCACCGCCCCCGCCGAAGCTCGTCTGGAGCGCGAAGAACTCCAGGCGCTCGTCGAGGTCCTCGGGGGATAGCGATTCGGTGCCGCCGTACCGGAGCAGGGTCGGCAGGGCGGTGCCCGCCCCGTAGCGTTCCCGTCCCAGGCGCCCATACCCACCGGTGAAGCGGGCGAGGACCGAGACCAGCGGGAGGGTGTGGTCCTCCAGGTAGAGGACCGGAACGCCGTGGACCTCCCGAAGCTCGGGCTCCGGCGGATCGAACTCGATGGGACGGACCGGAAGGGCCAGTGCGGCGTCCCGACCGATGGGTGCGGCCCGGGGCGTGTCGAGCGGGGTGGTGGGTGGGGCGGACTGTGGGGTCGAAGCGGCGGCGAAGGCGGCCCGGGTCGATGCCGCCTCGGTGGCGGTTGGGATGGCGGCACGGTTCGCCGCCGCGGCGGTGACGGACGGAAAGTCAGCGCCGGTCGGTGCAGCCTTGGTGGCGGTCGGGGTGAGGGCACTGGTGGGCTGGGCGACGGCATCGACCGATTCCGCCTTCACGGAGGACGGGACGGCGGCCGTGGCCATCAGCAGCGCGAGGAATCGGATCGGCATCATCGCGCGCTCCCCCCGTCCGCCGTCACGAGCGTCGCCACCGTGCGATTCTCGACCGTGAAGTACTCACCTGCCACTCGGCGGATCTGCTCGGCCGTGACCGCCTCGAGGCGAGCCGACAGGCGGAACGTCTCCCGCCAGTCGCCGAAGAGGGCGACCGATTCCGACAGTTGGAAGCCGAGGCCCAGATTCGATTGGAGCCGCCGCACCGCGCCCGCCGCGACACGATTTCGCACCCGTTCGAGTTCCCAGTCCGTCGGGCCCTCGGCGGCGAGTCGTGCCAGCTCGTCGTAAACCGCCGCCTCCACCTCCAGGGTAGTGTGCGGAGCACGCGGGGCCGCGTCGATCGAGAACAGGTGGGGATGGTTGGAGCCCGGACCGAGCGACGTGAACACCTCCGTGGCGAGCCGGTCCTGCACTACCAGGCGTTGGTACAGCCGCGACGTGCGCCCCCCACTGAGCAGCGTCGTGAGGAGGGTGAGCGCCGACGCGTCGTCCGAAGCGACCGAAGGAACGTGCCAGGCGATCCGCACCTGAGGCTGGGCGTCCCACTCGAGGGCCACCCGTCGCTCACCCTTCTGTTCCGGCTCGACCGCCGTCACGGGCGGAGGCGATTCCCCACGCGGGATCGGCGCCAGGTACCGCTCCGCCCAGCCCACGACCTCGGCCGGGTCAACGTCGCCCACGATCGCGACCACCGCGTTGTTCGGCCCATAGAAGCGGCGGTGGTAGTCTGCCACGTCCGAGCGCGACAGGTTGGCCAGGTCCGACATGTAGCCCACGACCGGAACGCCGTATGGGTGCACCTCGAATGCCGCCGCGAGGTGGGTCTCATACAGCCGTCCACCCGGCGACGTGTCCACCCGCATCCGCCGCTCCTCCATGACCACATCCCGCTCCGCATAGAACTCGCGGAATACCGGGTTGGCCAGGCGATCCGCCTCCAGCGCGAACCAGAGCTCCGTCCGGTTGGCCGGCAGGTCCACGAAGTAGATGGTCGACTCGTTCGTGGTGGTCGCGTTCAGGCCGCGTGCCCCCGCCCGGGTGAGGATCCGGTCGAACTCATTGGGTACCACATGCGCGCGCGCCAAATCCTCTAGTTCGGAGATCCGATCGGTCAGGCGTACCGCTCGCTCTTCTTGCCCGGACGCACGGGCACGAACCAGCGTGTCGTGGACCGCGTCCATCCGGGCGAACAGCGCCCGTTCCGCGTCCACGTCCCGCGTGCCGACGGTCGTGGTCCCCTTGAACAGCATGTGCTCAAGGAGATGCGCGGTCCCAGTGGTTCCGAGGTGCTCGTGGACCCCACCGACCCCGTAGCGGACGACGAACGAGACCGTCGGCGCGCCGGAGCGGGGGAGGATGAGCAGGCGCATTCCGTTGTCGAGCGTGTGGTCGACCACGGGAAGGGATTCGCCCGGGGTGGGTTGAGCGTGTGCCGTGTGGGGGGGGAGGGCTGGGGCGAGGCCGAGGGCGAGGAGGGCAGCGACGAGTGTGACTGCTCCGGTGCGGGGACGCGGTGGGGCGACGTCAGCAGACCGGCTCAGACGAGCGAGCAGCCGGACCCCGCCGCCGAGCTCCCGGCGGGCGGACGTGAGGCCGCAGGTCAGCGGGATCGGCGGCACCGACTCACCGCGCCAGCTGGCACACCGGACAGAAGAACGCGGACCGATTGCTGAGGACCATCCGCTCGATCGCACGACCGCACTCCAGGCAGGGCGCACCCTCCCGCCCGTAGACACGGAGTCGGATCTTGTAGCCCCCGACCTCGCCGTCGGCGTTTCGGTAGTCGCGCAGGGTGGTTCCGCCCGCAGCGATCGCACGATTGAGAACGTCACGAAGACCCTGATGGAGGAGGACCGCCTCGGACTCGGTCACCGCATTCGCGGGTCGAGCCGGATGAACACCCGCCAGATACAACGCCTCGTTGGCGTAGATGTTTCCGACCCCCGCGATCTTGCGCTGGTCCAGCAGCCAGGAGCGAGCAGGACTCCTCGACCGCGACAGGTCGTCAACCATACGAGCGGCCGTGTAGCCCTCCGATAGCGGCTCGGGTCCCATCCGGTCGGATCGGGCCTGCCAGGCGTCGCACTGGAGAAACTCCGCAGTACCGAAACGACGCGTGTCGTTGAAGAACAGCACCGCTCCGGAGGCGAAGCGGAGGATGACGGTAGGGTGGGTCGGACGCTTGCCACCGCGGGGCGCCGAACCGAACAGAAGCAGATTCCCTGTCATCCCCAGATTGATGGCCAGGACGCTGCCCGAATCCAGGCCTATGATCACGTTCTTCCCGCGACGTTTCACGCGCTCAATGGACCGCCCGGAAAGGCCACCGGTGAAAGCGCGGAGAGGCTGCCGCAAAACGTCCCGGTGGATCACGTCGGCGCGACGGATGGACTCGCTGACCACGTGGGCTCGAAGACCTCGGACGATCGATTCGGCTTCGGGCAGTTCTGGCATGGAGTGGTGAGGAGGAGGGGGAGCGGAGGAGCCATCGGATGAGGCCGATCCGGGCATCGGTCGGTCCCGTCGGCGCCCTCAGTTTAGTGGATGGCACCGCGAAACCCCGACACTCGCCTGGCGCTCGCACACATGCGGCGGATTCTGCGGACGCGGGGGTACAGTCCCCGCACCGAGCAGACGTACCTGCAATGGGTGGAGCGGTTCCTGGGCTTTTGCCGTCACCCATCGCCGGAGGAGTTGGACGCCGGGCACCTGGACGCGTTCCTCACGAGCCTCGCCGCCGCGAGGTGTGCGCCGGGGAGCCGGAATCAGGCCGCGTCGGCCATCGCCTTTTACTACCGGGAGGTCCTCGGCTCCGACAGCGCCCGGACGGTCGAGCGCGCGCGGGGCAGGGCGCGCCTACCGACGGTTCTCAGCCATGCCGAGGCCAAGAGCGTGCTGTCGTACCTCTCCGGTAGGAAGTACCTCGTGGCCGCGCTGCTCTACGGCACCGGGATGCGTCTGACGGAGGCGCTGGGCGTCCGCGTCCAGGACCTCGACTTCGACCTCAGCCGGATTACCGTGCGGCGGGGGAAGGGAGGGAAAGACCGGGTCGTCATGCTCCCCACCAGTCTGGTCTCCCCACTGCGGAGCCAGATCGGCGCCGTCGGGCGACGGCATGAAGTCGACTGCGAGTTGGGTGCTGGGTGGGCCCCTCTTCCCGGGGCCTTGCACCGCAAGAAGCCCGACGAAGGATACCAACTCGGATGGCAATTTCTCTTTCCCGCCACGCAGATCACGCTCGACGAAGCCACCGGGCGGCGCGGCCGCCGCCCGCTCCACCCCTCCGCAGTCCAACGCGCGGTCAAGAAGGCCGTGCGACGGGCGGGCGTCATGAAACCCGCAACGTGCCACACCTTCCGCCACTCCTTTGCCACCGAACTGCTGCGCGACGGCTACGACATCCGGGTCGTGCAAGAGCTACTCGGGCACAAAGACATCCGGACCACAATGATCTACCTGCACGTCGCCGACCAGATGGGAATGCGGGTACGAAGTCCGATCGATCGGGAGGTGCGGGAGCGGTAGGGGGGGTGGGGCGCAGGGGGCACGGCGGCAGCGCGGGGGAGCGGTGGTTGGCCAGGTTGGTAGGTTGGTAGGTGGGGTGGGTCCGGGCGCACGCGCCCGACGAGGGCACTCGCGGAGGATTTGGGCTGCATGGCCGAAATAGCGTCGATTCTGCGGTCGCCGCAGTCGAATCGCCCACGCACGCTCTCGAGCGGAGAGCCCGTCGGCACTGTTCGCTCCGGAAGGGCGGGGGGCGGCGGGTCACGGGCGACCTTGCGCACGCCGCCGTCCAAGTGCCGATTGCATGGACGTAGAATGCAACAGAAAGGATAGTTAGGAGGCGCTACTACCTCGCTCCGTGGAGCGTCTCCCAGAACCCGCGCGGGGAAACAACAGGGAGCGGGAGCGTCTTTGCGACGTCGAGGATGTCGCGGTCCCCCGTGACGACGACCTCGGCCAGGCCAGCGGCGGCTTCGCTCAGCACAATGACATCGTCAGCGTCACGGAGCTTGAGGGGAAGGGTGGGGGCCGAGGACACGATGATCGCCTCTCGGCGCAGAAACGCTACGGCCTCTTCGACAAGCTCCGGCTGCATCCGCATCTTCTTGTCCAGGACCCGCCGGAGTTCCGTTAACACCGCCTCACCCAGGACGAGCTGGTGCTCCGCGAGAACAACATTCAAGACATCCTCGCAGATGCCCCTCGCCGCGAAGGCGCTGACCAGCACGTTGGTGTCGAGGCAGACCCTCAAGACACCTCTCGGAAGACGTCCTCATCGGTGAGGTATCCAGCTGCCTCCGCGAAGGGCATCATCCGCTTGCGTAGCTCCTGGAACTGGCTGACTGCGAGTTGGCGGCGGAGTGCCTCTCGCACAATCTCGCTCCGAGATCGGCCGGTGCGCTCGGCGAGGCGATCCAACTGCGTCTCCAACTCAGGGTCGAGTCGAATTGTAAGGGCGGAGGTCTTCATGTATGACAATGTATGACACGCCGCGCCTCCTAACAAGGGTTTGCTGCTGACAGGGTAAGCTACGGGGTCCGCGAGCACTCGCCTGGCGGCTCGCGCTCCGGGTCGGCATTGTGGTCCTGCAGCAGAAACCCAGAGTCGTTAGGACGCCTCTACCGATCGGATGGACGGAGGAACGAAGGGCTGGAATCCGGGCGCTGATGGCCTCCGCGGGCCCCGCTGAGGAGCGTGGAGGTTTGGCTCCTTACGATCGTCCAGGCACTCGACGTGCGCGGCGTCCGACGATTCGCGGGGGACGACGTCCGAACCGTCGCGGATTGGGTATAGCCGAGTTGGGGAGACTCCACGTCTGCGGTCGAAGCGAACGAGGTCGGGGCACCGCGGGTCCGCAGCAGGGTCCGCGAAAAACGGGAACGATCGAGAGCCCCGCGGCATCCGGGCGGGACCCCGAAACCTCGAGTCCCACGGCCACTGTGGCCTGAGTAACGTCAAGAATCGCGGAACTCGCTCCTCGGAGTCCCTCCCGGAAGCCCTCTTCGAG
>JAJCZZ010000059.1:2500-132314 GCA_029262115.1 Gemmatimonadota bacterium
CAGCTTCTGATGCCCATGGACCGCCGGCCCCCTCGTCCGCAGACGAACACGGCCCCGGAGCTGGACCAAGTTCTGGTCCGCCGGGGCCGCGGGAGCCCGTCCGATCACGGCACGGGCACTAGAAGTGTGGTGCTACGAAAGTGTCTCGGCCATTCGAGAGCCGATGCATCCGGCCCTGGGTCGTTGCTCCTCCTCGAAATAGCGGTGCTATTCCTCGTCGTCGCGCCTACCAGGATCCGGCGCCTCGACCCTCTCGGTGGCTCGCGAACTTTCGCAACACCACACTAGAACAACTTCTTCAGGCTCTTCGGCCAGTTCTTCTCGAAGTCGATGCTCAACTGAAAGATGACTCCACTCTGCTTGAGGTCGCGACACCTCACGCCCTGGAGTGTCCCTGCGTCCTCGGCTTCGGCCAGGAGCTTATTGACACGGGTGATCGCACGAGGCGTGCCGCCGTGCGACGTCCCATGGACGACCTGCGGATTCGGGTGGTTGGCCGGGATCGGCCCCAGAGGCTCATTGAGCAAGTCGATACCTACCTTGTTTACCGGAGGGCTACCATCTTCGGGGTAGCTACCGGGCTCCGGCTCCGCTCCATCCAGCCACCACAGGAGCTCCGCCACCTCCGCCGACATGTTGCCGGTCTCCGCGTAGGTCGGAAAAACGACTCCGGCCACGGTGCTATTCACGGTGCCCGGTGTCCCCACGCCGTCGATCCCGGACCACCAGAACGTGCCATCCCAAACGGCGCGCCCGATGTGGGTCACGTACCTTGGACCGCCAACGGGGTTTTCCTCCTTGATCAGGACGAAGCCGTCCTTCTCATTGACGTCGTCTTTTCGATAGGAGATGCCGTCGGGCGACAGATTGTAAAAGTCGTTCCCGTCGAGGTCTTCGTACGAATTCGCCTGGCAGAACCGGTGCCACTCCAACGTCTTGCGGTTCTGTTCCCACCTCTGAGGCTCATATACGAATTTGGCGGACTGCCCGACCTTCTTTCCCGCCTCCGCGGTCACAAGGAAGTCGTCGGGCACCAGAGGCTCGACACCTGAGTCTGTCGTGCAACCTACGGAAAACAGAAGGGGGATAGCGAGGAGGATGGCACCTCCGCGCGAGGGGGGTCTTGGCATGCATGCGCTCCATGGGGGAGACCGACACCACCAAGGTACCAAAAAGGGCCGGCCGCTCCAAGGTTTTTTTTTGGCGCCAGACGCGCCTGCTCCGGCCTGGAGCCATGCTCGATTCCTGCGTTGAATGCGCCTGCTGGGACTCGAACCCAGGACCCTCGGCTTAGAAGGCCGATGCTCTATCCAGCTGAGCTACAGGCGCCCACCGCGCACGCGCGGCTCGCCGCAAACTAGAGTCCCGTCACCAAGTACTCAACGATCCGTGTTGGGAAGCGGCCAAGACTGCTCCCCCCGAGGCTCTAACCAGATATCCGAAAGACCACCGTGCCCTCTTCCTGGCCCGTACAGTCATCCGCGACCAATCGACCGTCGACCCGATCCCCATAGCCTACCGATCGAGCGTCGATTCGGATTTCCCCGGGACACTCGGACCCGTACTTGAGCGCGAGTCGGAGCCGGTCGTCCTTCAGTTCTCCACCTCCATTCGCGGTAACCGACAACGCCGGGATGGCGAGTGACGCGATCAGTTCGGACGGCGGACCGTAGATCCGGAGCGTGACGGGGAGGGATGTCCCCTGGATGGCGACCGTCCCGTCGTAGTTCCGCTCCACCACCCGTCGGTCGGTTGGACTCGAGACCGGTTCGATCTCACCGATCTCCGGAGCGCCGGATCCGCAGCCGACCGCCAGGAACAGAGTCGACAGAATGGCGGCACGGCAGGGGAAGTTCAACGGGTAGCTCCAGGCACGATAGTTCATCATGAGGGAATGGCCCTGCAGATGACGTGCCACGGGGCGGCCGGATCGACTGCGGGCGTCGCTTCGCGACGCTCCTCGTCCGTTCGGGGGTCGACATACGGAGTCGCCCACCACTTCTGCCCCGAACGCCGAACCTACGGTTCTGGTCCGCGATTCCTCGCGGACCGCGGCCTTTTCAGGGCCGCTGAATCCGGCCGCCCCCTGCTCCCAAAGCATGAGAATGCGCCCTTAGCCGGGTTCACTCCGATTCACGGCGCACACCCTCTCTCCTTGCCGTACCTGGGGTTTAGGCCCAATACTGTACCGTCGTTGAGCTTCACTCTGGTTCTCTGCGTCTTGTGCAAGGTGCGTGCAATGCGGGGAACCCCTCCCGTGGAGGGACGGGCATGGCTCGGCTTACGAAGCGGATGGTGGACGCGGCAACGGCGGAAGGGTCAGGGTGGACCTGGCTCGGCGATGACGAGGTGCCGGGCTTCGGCGCGCTCGTCTACCCGAGCGGGACGAAGACCTTCGCGCTCCGGTACCGGACCCAGGCGGGACGGCAGCGGATGCTCAAGCTGGGGCACTTCGGCGAGCTGACGGTTCAGCACGCACGCGACATCGCCCGGAGGGAGAAGGTCCAGGTACTGGAGGGCAAGGATCCTCGGGCCGAGCGAGAGCGAGAGGCGGTGGGCATCCGCACGGTTGCGGATCTCATGACCCGCTGGATCGAGGACTACGCGAAGGCACACCGGAAGGCGTGGGCCGAGGACCAGCGCCGGGTGGACTCCCGGATCCGCCCGGCCCTCGGCCGCCTACACCTGGAGGATCTTACGCCGGACCGGCTGGCGAGCTGGCACCGGGCCCTCGGCCGGGAGGCGCCGGTGGAGGCCAACCGCTGCCTGGAGACCCTCCGGGCGGCCTGGCGGTGGGCGCATCGCCAAGGGCTTCTGGCCGAGGGCCTCACTGACCCTACCGGGAAGGTGAGGCGCTTCCGGGAGCGGAGCCGGGACCGCTGGCTTCGACGGGAGGAGCTGGAGCGTCTCATGGCCGCGACGGGCAAGCAGGAGGATCCCTACGTTCGAGCTGCGATTCCGCTCCTCCTTCTCACGGGGCTCCGCAAGAGCGAGCTGTTCTCCGCCCGCTGGGAACACGTGGAGCTGGAGCGGGGCGAGATCCGCCTACCGGAAACGAAGAGCGGGGAGGCTCAGGTCCGCCTCCTCCCCCCGCAGGCGGTTGAGATCCTCCGGGAGCTGCCCCGCTACAAGGAAAGCCCGTTCGTCTTCCCCTCTCCCCAGGATCCCAGGCGGCACCCCCGTCGCGACTTCAAGCCGCAGTGGAAGGCGATCCGGGCGGAGTCCGAGCTGAAGGATGTGACGCTCCACGACCTGCGGCGCACGGCCGGATCCTTCATGGCTCAGGCGGGCGTACCGCTCCAGGTGATCCAGCATGTCCTCGGGCACTCGCACCCGGGGGTCACAAAGCTCTACGCCCGGCTGGCGTCGGAGAACGAGCGGGAGGCGCTGGAGACGCTTGCCGGGGAACTGAGCGGAATCCTTGGCAACGGAAATGGGGTCAAGCGAAGGACCAAGAGCCCTCGCAGCCTCGAGGATCGCCTGGAGTCCCTCCTGGCGACGAACGAACCGGCTGAGACCCTGGCGGCGCGGCTGCGGGCGCTGGCCTCGGAGCTGGAGGGATAGCCCGATGGAGCGCCGAGAGGATGATTTCAGCGAGGGCCGTCTACGGGATCTCCTGGAGAAGGCGAAGCCGTTCCGCCGAAACCTCACGCCAACCGAAGCCGAGCGACGTGCTTTGGACGTTCTCCGAAGGGCGGCCGTTGAGCCCAGCCTTTCCTTGCAGGCGAAGGCCCGACTGGCGGCGCTCGAAATCGTCCGGCAGTCGTGGACCACCTACGTGGCCACCTCCGGAATGATCTCGACCGGCCTGGACCGGGAGACCTTCATGGGACTGAAGCCGGGCGAGCCGATACCCATCTCTCCGGAGACCGCCGAAGGATTACCGATCGCTCGCGGCACATCCGACGGTTTGGACCGGCTGCAAGAGTGGATGCGGTCGAACCTGCGCGAGGCGGAAGCGCTTGAGGCCGAAACGGAGCGAAGAGGGATCTTTCTGGACCCGGAGCGACTGGCCAGGAGCAAGGTTCAGACCGGCGAGAGGGGTGCCAATCGGATGCTCCTCACCGAGCACGTCAGGGCTCTCCTCCGTGAGCAATTCCCCGGCTGGGAGGACGGCACCCCCTTCCCCGGAGCCAACACCTCCGAGTTGCGGGGTGCCCTCAGGGCGAAGCTCATGGCTCTCGTCGGATCCACGCAGGCGGGCGTTGATTCCGGCGCCGTGCTACTCGACCTGTGGAAGACATCGACGCCCGGCGAGGCGGCCCGCTCTACAACATCATCAACAACCTGAAGAATCCGGGGCGTTGACCACTCAGCGCCACCTGGCCGCGCCGAATTCAATCCGCACCTCCCTCCCGGGACGTTCCGTCCTGTCGCGACTTCGAATTAGGGACTGCCTCTTGCGCCGCTCCATCAAGGTCCACGGAGAGTGGAGGCACTTCCTCCGCAGATGACTCCCCCCACAGCATTTCCCAAGACGGGGAGTCCGTGATCAGTCGCTCCGTCGGACGAGAAAACGCCGAAGGGCCATTCGTAGACATGTTCTCCAGGCGATAGAATTCGAGCGGGAGCACTCCTTCAGGGGCAGCGGACGAGGTGCATCCACTCAGGATCATCGTCACCACGACGAAGAACCCCAACGGGAACCTGGTTCTCGCACCCATAGGTCATCTCCCCCTAATTCGCGGCCGCTGCGTGATTGACGAGTCCATTTCCAGAACCGCTCCAGGCGAGCGGCGTGGCCGTCGACATCAGCCGGTTCAAGGCGGGGCAGCACGATCTCTTCCACGCCCCTGACGGCCTCATCCACCATCTTCCCGAATGGATCCTCCTCGGGATCGTCCCTCGCTCGGTAAACAACCTCCTCAGCCCTCTCCAGGCGGGCAAGGTCACTAGCCCTGGGCACTCTACCTGCTCGACGCTCCGCGTCCCGCCGGATCCGAACCAAAGGACTTCCGCCTCAATCACCTCCAGTTCCGACCAGGCATCGATGACGAGTCGTAGCCTTCGCTGGTAGACGACTTCGTCGGTCCGGGGATCCATCAAAGGGCCGTTCCGCTCCTCAGCTTGTCCGAGTTCCGCGAACGCTGTCGTTGCCTCTCCGGGAGGAATCAACGGGCTCCGGGCTGATCGTAGCTGGTTCCTGAAGTGGTAGACCTTCCTGAGAAGCCGACGACTCAAGTCATGTTCGTCCCGCCCTCGTAACTGACGCCGCCACTCGCTGACCCCCTTCCAGGCCGCATAGGCGCCCACGACGGCCGAAGCCGTGAGGACGGCGTTGAGCAGCACCGTGACGACCTGGACTATGTCGACGTCCATTCCCGCGAGAACTCCCGTGCAATCTTGGTGCAATGCCGGGAATCACGATTCCCACTCCGCAATCGGGGCGGCCGGATTCGAACCGGCGACCCCCTGCTCCCAAAGCAGGTGCGCTACCGAGCTGCGCCACGCCCCGTGTGTGTACCTTATTCCCTCCGAATCATACCTTGTCTGTCTGCACGCTGGTAGGTCCGAACCACCGTTTTCGTCGGCTTTCAGCGATCGAGGACGGCTACGCGGTGAGCCACCGAGAGGGCCGAGGCGCGACCCAGGTCTTAACGACCCGGGGCCGGACGGATGCGGGCACCGCTCGAAGCGTGGTCCCCTCGAATGGCCGAGACACTTTCGTAACACTACACCAGCTTAAGCTTAGGCTTGTGCGACTCTCCACAACATGAGCATGCCAACCAGAGCGAACACGACTCCGAGCGTCCTCTCCAGGGTCTCCTGCGGGAGTCGGCTCGCGACGATCGGGCCGAGCTGTCCTCCTACGATGACCCCGGGGACCGTGAAAAGACACACATTGAGTACGGTCGGGAACGCACCTCCTCCGATCTGGGAAAAGCGCCACAGATGGATCGTCGCGGCCGAAAGCGCGGTGACCGCGACAACGACGACGCCCGTGCCCACCGCCACTCGACTCGGGACCCGACACCGCCGCAGCAGGAAGTACCCATTGAGTTCCCCGAGCCCTGTCGAAACCATACCCATGAACAGGGCGCCGAGGCCGGCGAGGAGTTGGCCCTCGGTCCGGTTGCAAACGGTATAGGAGATCTCTTCACCTTCGGCCGTCACAAGAGACGTCTCCCCAACGCCAGCTCCGAAGTCCGCCTCCACCCCCTGGTCCAGCCGCTCCAGCTCCTCATGGTCGGGTGCGCGCAGGAAGGTGAGTGCGACGGCAATCAGCCCCATGCCGAGAACCGCTTCCAGCGCCTCCGTGCGCACGACTCCGGTCAGAAAGCTCCCGATGACCGCTGCCGGGACGGTGACCATCAGCAACGACCCCGCCAGTCCATAGTCGATGAGCTTTCGGCGTACGTAGGCGGTCACCCCGCTCGCGAATCCGAAGACCTCGGTCACGAGCCCGATTCCGATCGCCACCTCGGCGGGGAGCCCGAGCAAGAGCAGGAAGATCGGCGCGAAGAAGGTCGCGCCCTCGACGCCCGACGCCATGGCGACCGTCGCCACGCCGATGGAAACGGGAAGCATATACCAAAATTGAAGAGTCATGGAGACGGTCCCTGGAGTGGTGCTACGGCGTCTCGATGTTGAACCGCCTCGGTGTGCGCCGGGGGCAGCCTGGTCCGTAGGCCCGTGCGCTGGCGCTCTCTGGCCTGAGAGAATCGAGGCCGCGCCGGTGTCTCTCGCGTGTGTCGCAAGCCCAAGCGCGAACGCTGCAAGAGCCGCTGCCTACGCCCGGGGCGGTCGGAGCCACCGGGTCATGGCTGCCCACCGAGCAGGTCCCTCATGGTCGCGACGGCCGACCGGAGGAAGGTGTCGGTCTTGGCGGTCCGCTCCGCCCCGTCGCCCGCATCGAGGACGTGCTGGCGAGTAAGAACCGCACCAAACCAGCCCTCGGAGTTCCACTGGCCGCCGCCCGGTAGTCGCGGAAGCAGGGTCACGGCTGGTCTCGGGTGGGCGTTCACATACCAATACGGCTGATCGATGAGGGCATCGCCCGGACTGAACCCGACACCCACACTCCTCCCGGATTCGGCCCCGAGTGTGGGGTCCAGAAGGATCAGCGTGGCCAGGTCGAAGTGGTGCGGCCAGCAGCGCACCGGAGTCGCGTGTTCCTCGCTTCCGTGAACGCGTGCCAAGGTCTCGGCCGCATAGGCGAACCACGTCCCCAACTCGTCGAGAGCAGGCCTGATGTCATTCGAGAACGGTCTCCCATGCGCTACCGGATGCTCCGGCAGGTCGTAGTCGGGGCGAACCAGGTGTACACGCGCATCGCCACCGAACACCCGCCCTACCTGGGACTCCGCCCACGCGTAGAGGGCTTCGACATCTCCAGAGGCGAACGTCGCTTCGCACGTCGTCTCTCCCTGTTCGACAAGCGTCATTGCCAATCCCGGAGACAGCCCCAGCCTGAGCCCACGCCCTTCGGACAGGAAGCGAGAGCCTCGCGCGTCCCAGGTCAAGCTTCGATGACTGTCGTCGTCCCTCGGACCCACGAAGGTCGCTCCAAAAGCGGCCAGCGGCTGGACCGCGTGATGTAGCTGCAGTCGCGCCTCCCTGAGATCGGCCGATGGGACTGCCCCGAGATGACTGGCCGAGCCGCTGCTCATGTGGACCATGACCCGCCAGGGAAATCGAGGGGGTGCCGGGCCAGCGGGAGCACCCCGAGGGGGACGTGTCCCCCGGCCAAGGGGAGCGCAGCGAAGGCCTCCGCACCATTCCCGCCGTCCACTACGCCCGTGCGTGTCGCCACAGGGCGAAACGCGGTCAGCCCGCTCATGCCTGGTGAGGCCATCAAGGTCGTTCCTTGCGTCCCATGTCGATCGTGGCGGCTCGTTGCACGTCGCGGGCTCCCGCGAAAGGCCAGGGGCGGTCTCCCCCGAGTCGATACGGTGCCCGTTGGAGATAGAGCCGTAGGGCGGACTTCGGGTTCCAGGTTGGCCCGAATCGTCGGGGCGCCTTCGACAGGCGCCGCGCCGAGAGCCGCCGTATCGGTCGCCCGTCCACGCAGAGGCCTTCGAGAACGTACGTGGAACGCGCACACCTGGACCATGGCTTCCCCGGCGGACCCGCGCCAACGCCCAATGATGACGCCAGTCGGTGGCTCCCAAAGCAGGTGCGCTACCGAGCTGCGCCACGCCCCGTGAGCGGCACGGTAATCCCGACCGCGCGCGGCTGGACGCGGCTAACTCGGATCAGGCCTCGGGTTCCTCGTCCAGACGCCGCAGATACTCGAACGGATACAGCCCCGTCGAGTGGCCGTCGCTCCACATGAACTGGAGGGCGTAGCGGCCAATGTAGTGGATCGCGGTGGGGTACACGTTTTCGGATACCATCTCCGGGGTCAGCGTCCGGACGCCTGTCATTTCGTCGACGCAGCCGGCGCAGGGACACATCAGGCGAAGACGGCGCGGAAGAAATTCGGACTCGTGACCGTCCTCCCACAGGATGCGCAGGCGGGACCCGTCGGCCGTCGGGCCGATGTCGCTGGGTGTATGTCGTGGCGCGGCCATCAGGGCCGGCCCGCCACTGCTTCAGCCAACGCACGGAACGCCTTGCCGCGGTGGCTCCGGTCGTCCTTTTCAAAGGGACTCAGTTCGGCGAAGGTCTGTCCGGATTCCGGGTCGATGATATACGGATCGTACCCGAAGCCTCCGCTTCCCCTCGGTTCGAGCGTGACGACTCCCTCCGCTTCGCCCCGGACGACCAGCGGTTCGTGTTGGCCGTCGAGCAGCACCGCGACACAGACGTACCGTGCCGTTCGCTCGGCTGTCGGGACCCCTTCCAGCCGTTGGACCAGGCACCGGTTGTTGGCCTCGTCGACGGTGGGGAAGTTGGAGGGGTCCAGACCCTCGTCCACGGCGAACCGCTTGCTACGCACGCCCGGCGCGCCGCCGAGGGCGTCGACGACGAGACCGGAGTCGTCCACGACCACCCGGTCGCCGATCTTCGCGTGGAAGTGCCGCGCCTTCGACAGAGCGTTCTCTTCGAAGCTGTCGAACGGTTCGAGGTCTTCCTCGACGGGGTCGTACTCGACCCCGGCCGCGTCCAGTCCGATCACTTCCCAGTCCACTCGCTCCGCTAATATACTGCGGATCTCTGCGAGTTTGTGCTCGCTTCGCGTTCCCACGACCAAGCGCGTCACGAGAGGCCCAGGGCCTCGGCTTGCTGCCCGAGAAGCGTCTCGATTCCGGACATGGCCAGATCGAGCATCCGATCGAGTTCCGCGCGCTGAAAGGGATCACCCTCGGCGGTGCCCTGAACCTCCACCAGGCCGCCCCCCTCGGTCGCGACGACGTTCATGTCGACCTGCGCGGACGAATCTTCCGCGTAGTCGAGGTCGAGGCACGGCCGTCCGTCGACGATCCCGACGCTGATGGCCGCGACTCGCTTCGTGACCGGGTTCGTCTCGCAGCGGCCCTCCCCCACCAACCATACTCCCGCCAGCGAAAGCGCCACACATGCCCCGGTAATCGAGGCCGTGCGGGTTCCGCCGTCCGCCTGGATCACGTCGCAGTCGATGGTCACCGTGTTGGGACCGAGCGCGGCCATGTCCGTGACGGACCGGAGCGAGCGACCAATCAACCGTTGGATTTCCTGGGTGCGGCCCTTGGGACCATTCCGCTCCCGTCCCGAGCGCGTGTGGGTGGCTCGCGGCAGCATCGCGTACTCGGCGGTCACCCACCCCTCGCCGCTCCGCTCGCGCCATCGCGGGACACCGGCCACCACGGACGCCGTGCACAGGACGCGGGTTTGCCCTGCGGAGATGAGGCAGGAGCCCTCCGCGTAGGGAGAAACCCCGAGTTCGATCGATACCGGGCGAAGCTGGTCGTCACTCCGACCGTCGGCTCTATCTGTCATGCGATCCCTCTTCGATAGTTCGAATTCGATGCAGCAGCGATGTCGTCGAATACCCTTCCACGAACGGAAGCACCTCCACGCGGCCCCCGAATGCCTCCACTTCCGCGCGCCCGGCTACGTCTTCGATTCGGTAGTCGCCACCCTTCACAAGTATGTCGGGAAGCAGCTCCGCAACGAGTGCGGCCGGGGTGTCCTCGTCGAACAAGCACACGGCGTCCACGGTGCGCAACGCGGCCAGCATCGCCGCGCGGTCGAACTCCCGGTTGATCGGCCGATCCTTGCCCTTTCCGAGCCGCCGCGCGGAGGCATCGGAGTTGACCGCGACGACGAGCCGATTGCCGAGCCGACGAGCCCTCTCCAGGTAGTCGACATGCCCGACGTGCAGGAGATCGAACACCCCGTTCGTGAACACGAGGACGTCGTCCCGTGGTCGACCGTGCCGTGCGACGAGCAGTTCCCGGGTTAGAAGTTTCTCGTGATACCCGCCTGGCGGCGCGGCGGCAGCGCTCAACGTTCCCGCCGGCCGGGCGCCGTCACCGGGCCAGGTAGAACGTGATGTACCCGACAAGGAGAATCGCCACCCACAGGAGCATGCTCCCGGTCGGCCACGTGCGTGCGAGCAGGCCCTCTCCGGCGTGGTCGCGGGACCCGACGGCGATGACCCGGCGCGCCGCGGACACGGCCGTCCCTCTCACCGCACCGTCGATGCGACTCACGAGCGAGCCGACCCCTCCCACAATGCGCGGGGCCACCCAGCGGTAGAGCCACTCGACGTCGATGTTGATCGAACGCAACTCCGCGGGATAGATGTGGAACTTCTGAAGGCCGACGAAAGCCAACGCGCCAAAAAAGAGCAGTTGTGTCTGGGTCAGCACGTGCGTCACGTCGTACGGGTGATACCCTCCCTCGAACGGGAGAATCCGGTAGAGGGTCTGCTCGGGGAAGGTCCCGATGACGATGCAGAGCACGGCCGATATCCCCATGGCCACCAGCATGTTCTTCGGCGGATCGGTCGTACGGATTCCCGAGTCGTGTCCGTAGAACGCGAAGAACGGGATCTTGATGCCGGCATGGTGGAAGACGCCCGCAGCCGCGAACAAGAGGACCAGCCAGACGATGGAATGACCTTCTTCGAGGGCGGCAGCCATCACCATCGACTTCGACGCGAAGCCGCTGAAGAGGGGGAAGGCGGAGATCGAGGCGGCCCCGACGATGCAGAACGCCGCGGTCCACGGCATCGTCTTGTACAACCCACCGAGGTCCGATCCATTGATACGCCCGGTCTGTCGGAGCACCGACCCCATCGTCATGAACAGGAGACCTTTGAAGATGACGTCGTTGAAAGCGTGGGCTACGGCGCCGTTCACGCCCAGGGCGGTACCCAACCCAATACCGGTGACCATGAAGCCGATCTGGTTGATCATGCTGTAGCCCAGCACGCGGCGCAGGTCGTTCTCGATGACGGCGTAGAAGATCGGGAAGGCCGTCATGACGGCACCGATGTACACCAGCATCTCCGTGCCGGCGTACCCCCGTGCGAGCCCGTAAATGGCCACCTTGGTCGTGAATGCGCTCAGGAAGACGGCGCCGGTCGCGGTGCTCTCGGGATAGGAGTCCGTCAGCCAGTTGTGCGCCAGCGGGAAGGCCGCCTTGATGCCGAAGGAAATCAAGATCAGCCAGGCCCCGAGCGACCCGTCCAGGCCGATGTTGCCGAACTCGATCGAACCGGTCTCCTGCGCGCGGATGATCGCGCCGGACAGGAGGAGCACACCCGACAGCACGTGGATGACCAGGTATCGGAAGCCCGTGCGGTACGACCGTTCGGTGCCGCGCGCCCAGATCAGGAAGACCGAGGTGAACGCGAGCAGCTCCCAGAACACGAACATCGTGATCAGGTCACCGGCGAAGACCGCTCCCAGCGCGCTCCCCGCATACAGAAGCGCCGAGGAGTGCTGGAGGGTCGCGCCTTCCTCGTCCGTGAGGTGGAGCGCGAACAGAT
Organism: Gemmatimonadota bacterium; assembly: GCA_029262115.1. Taxonomy (GTDB): domain Bacteria; phylum Gemmatimonadota; class Gemmatimonadetes; order Longimicrobiales; family Gaopeijiaceae; genus JAJCZZ01. The sequence continues at coordinate 14,361 of JAJCZZ010000059.1, forward strand.
TCCCGATGAATGCGGCGAGGTGGAACAGGTAGCCGAAGAGAAGGCTCAGCCCATCGGGACGGAACAGCGTAAGCGTCTGCCCCGCGACCTCGTACTGGAACCTCGCCCCGTGCTCGACACCGATGAGGTTGAGGCCGCCGAGAATCGGCACCGCCAGCATGATGCTCTTGCGGAGCGTGCCCCTCGTGACCGCCGCGAGGACGCCCCCGACGAACAGCAGAATGAACGGAGGGAGGTCAATCCACATCGTAGTAGTCCTCCGACCGCATCAGCACGCGCCGCATCTGCTTCGCGATGACAACAAGCATCCAACACGCCGCAAAGCCGTACCACGCGTGGAAGCCGAAAATCGCTTCCCACGGGTGATACTCGTGTCGGTCGACGACCAGTTCGAGGAGGACCAGCACCGCGCACGCGATGTAGAACCCGATCAGGAGCTTCCGGACATTGGCGGGGTCGTCCCAGATGCGCGGACGCTCGGCCGCCGGATGCGACCACCACGCGTACGGCCCGAGCGGAGGACCTTCGGGTCGGCTCCCGTCCATCCGGTCCGGATGGAGACTCTCGTCGTGACTCATGGGGTCACCAGTAGGGTCATGAGCTCGTGGAACGGCCCGGGATTCACGAAGAGGGCAACGGTCGCGGTCGCGGTGATTCCGATGGCGATCAGGACCGGAAGGGGCGCCTCGTGCACGTCGTCTGGACGGCGGCTATCCGGAGGCGGTGGGCTGAAGAACGCCCGGATCGGCACTTCCAGAAGGTACACGAGGCCCAGAAGGGAACTGACCATCAGCACGGCGAGCAGCCCCACCTGGCCGGCCTCCATCGTGCCCATCCCCAGGTACCACTTGCTCCACGACCCACCCGCCGGCGGAACGCCGATGATGCTGAGCGAACCGATGAAGAAGGCACCGAAGGTGAATGGCATCGTGCGGCCCAGCCCGTGCATACGGGAGATCTTTTTTTCGTGCGCCGCGACCATGATGGCGCCGGCCGCGAAGAAGAGCGTGATCTTTCCGAACGCGTGCATGGCGATGTGCATTCCACCGCCTATGATGCCGTAGGCGTTGGCGAGCATCGCACCAAGCACGATGTAGCTGAGTTGGCTGATGGTCGAGTACGCGAGCCGGGCCTTCAGATTGTCCTTCGTGAAGGCCACCAACGAACCGATCAGGATGGTGGCCGCGGCCGTCCAGGCCAGCCACGGCGTCACAGCCAGCTCCCCCATCAAGTCGAGGCCGAAGACGTACACCGCGACCTTCAACACCGTGAACACGCCGGCCTTCACCACGGCCACCGCGTGGAGGAGCGCGGACACCGGCGTCGGGGCGACCATCGCGGCCGGGAGCCACCGGTGAAAGGGCATGACGGCCGCCTTGCCGACCCCGAAGACGAACAGCACGAGCAACACGTTCAACACCAGGGGCGACGCCGTTCCCTCGAGGAAGCCGCCCCGCACGAAGTCCACGGTGCCTGCGACCTGCCAGGCCCAGATGATCGCGAGCAACTGAAACGCGATGGACGTCGTGAGCAGGATCCCCAGGTAGATGCGCCCCGCGTTGCGGGCTTCCTCAGTCTGGTGGTGGGTGACCAGCGGGAACGTGCAGAGCGTCAGGACCTCGTAGAACGCGAACAGCGTGAAGAGGTTGGCGCTGAACGCCACGCCCATCGCGGCCCCGATGGAGATCGCGAAGAAGGTGAAGAAGCGGGTCTGGTTCTCCTCGTGGTGCCCCCGCATGTACCCGACCGCGTACAAGGTCGTGACCGGCCACAGAAACGACGCCACCAGCGCGAACAGGACGCCCAGCGGCTCGATATGCAGCGCCAGGTCGACACCGGGGACGACCTCGATCAGGGAGTAGCGAACGACCTCTCCCGAGCGGACAACGTCCATCAGCGAGTAGATCATCGCGAACAGAGCCGTTCCGGTCGCGATCGGCACGGCTTCGCGAAGGTTCGGCCACCGACCCAGGAAGAGGACCAAACCCGCGGCGAGCACCGGGAGCAGAACCGCCGCGAGAATCACGGTGACCGGACTCATGACGTCACTCCCATGAGAATCTCGGCCGCCCGCGTCGCCACTTCCGTCGTAAGCCCGGCATTCACGCCGAAGTAGACGTTGGCCGCGACCAACACCCACAGGGGGATCAGCATCGCGAGCGGTGCCTCGGCCACCCCGTCCCCGTCCGGCGCCGGAGACAGGTAGGCCACTTCGACCACCCTCCAGATATAGATGACGGCCATGAGAGACCCGACCATCACGAGCGCGGCCACCCACCAGAGTCCAGCGGCCAGCGCGGCCTGAACCAGGTACCACTTGCTGATGAAGCCCACGGTGAGCGGCACACCGATGATGCTCAGCCCGCCGACGACGAAGGCTGCCATGGTCCAGGGCATCTTCTTGCCGAGACCCGCCATGGCGTCGATACGCACGGAGCCGACCCGGTACATGACACACCCCATTGCCATGAACAGGGCGCCCTTCATCAGGGCGTGATTGAACAGATGCAGGAGTCCCGCTGTCAGACCCGCAACGGATGCGAGGCTGACGCCGAGGATCATGTACCCGATCTGGGCCACCGACGAGTACGCAAGCAGTCGCTTCACGTTCTGCTGGTGGATGGCGACGAGCGACGTCGACAGGATGGCCACCAGAGCCAGCGGCAACAGGATCAAATCGACCTGCATGACGTCGAACGCGAACGCCGCCCCGAACACCGTGAAGAAGAAGCGGAGCATCATGTACACCGCGACCTTCGTGGCCGTGGCCGCGATGAACGCGGTGACGGCGGACGGCGCGAACGTGTAGGCGTTCGGTAACCACAGGTGGAGCGGGAACAGCGCCAGCTTCAGGCTGAAGCCGACCGTGAGGAACGCGAACGCCACCGGGATGGCCCGCGTGTCCATGACTGCGGGGAGCCGCTCGGACAGATCCATCATGTTCAGCGTGCCCGTCATGATGTACATCAGCCCGATGCCGATCACGATGAACGTGGCGCCGATCGAACCCATGATCAGGTACTGATACGCCGACGTGAGGGCCCTACGGTCCTGCCCCAGGGAGATCAGCGCGTAAGCCGACAACGACGAGATCTCGAGAAAGACGAAGACGTTGAACACGTCCCCGGTCACGGAGATGCCCAGAAGCCCCGTCAGACACAGAATCCACGCCGAGTAGAACAGGGACACCCGGTCCGACTCGACTTCCCGTCGCACGCTCTGATACGCGTACGGAGTGGCCACCGACGCGATCGCGGCCACGATCAGGATCACCCAGGCGTTGACGGCATCGACGCGGTATTCGATCCCGTACGGAGCGGGCCACCCGCCGAGGGCATACGAGATGACCTCCCCGCCCCTGACCCGGCTGAGCAGTCCCCAGGCGGCGTACAGCGCCCACCAACTGGCCCCGCACGCGATGAGCCACGACAGCCGCACGCTACGGATCAGGGCCGCGATCGGAGCGGCGATGAGGGGCACCACCACCAGAAGCACCGGAAGGTGATCGCTCACAGCGACTCGTCCCGGTTGTGGATGACTTCTTCTTCGACGGTACCGTACGCCTCGTTGATTCGCACCACGAGCGAGAGCCCGAGCGCCGTGGTCGCGATTCCGACCACGATAGCCGTGAGGATCAGGACGTGCGGAAGCGGATTCGAATAGAGGACGTGGCTTGCGGCTTCGGCGGCCTCACCATGGTCGTCGATCAGAATCGGAGCGGTGCCCCCTGTGATCTTCCCGGCGGAGATGTACAGGATGAAGACCGACGTCTGGAACAAGCTGAGTCCGATCAGCTTCTTCACGAGATTCCCGCGGCTGATGACGGTATAGAAGCCCATCATCATCAGGACGATGACGATCCAGTAGTTGAAGTGCCCGAGGATGTTCAACCGTCCAGACTCCGTCGACCAGCGAAGGCGTAGAACATTCCGAGCATCACCCCGAACACGGTGATGAGCACGCCCAACTCGACCAGCAGGATCCCGTAGTGCTGCCCATGCTCCGGGTCGTGCGCGAGAACGTTGTAGTTCAGGTATTCGGAACCGAGGGCCATGGTCACCACACCGACACCGGCGTACAACAGGACTCCGGCCGCGCCGCAGGCCAGGGTGACCCAGGGGGGCATGACCTGGACGGTCCTGCGCAAGCCGAAGACCAGCGCATAGAGCACGAAGCCGGCGGCGAAGATGACGCCCGCCTGGAAGCCGCCACCCGGCCCGTAGTCGCCGTGGAACTGAACATAGAGCGCGAAGACGAGAATGAACGGAATGAGCGTCTTCGCCGCCAAGCGAAGGATGATCTGATCATCCATTGGCGCTGCCCCCTTCCGGCGAGTCGCTCTCGAATGGGCCGTCGCCCTCGAGCGTTTCGTCGTCCTCGTCCTGGAGCTGAGGGTCGTCCCACTTCGTCGACCAGCGGTCGCCTTCCCACACCCTGCGCGGGTGGGGGCCGTGCGCCAGCAGAAGCAGGACGCCAACCAGTGCTGTGAAGATCACGGTCGCCTCACCCATCGTGTCGTAGCCGCGGTACGAAGCGAGGACCGACGTCACGATATTCGGGATGCCGATTTCGTGACCGGACTCCTCGATGTAGCGCTCCGCAATCGGGGATTCATGGACCGGATTGGTCGCCACGCCGAAGGGGGGAAGGTCCGACGTTCCCCAGACGAGTGCCCCACCCGTGAGCACGACCACCACCAGAGGAAGAATCGGCTGGTGTGCGGGCTTCTCCTCTTCCCACCCCACGAGCGCGAGCGTGCCGAGGAACAGCACCGTCGATATCCCGGCCCCGACCGCCGCTTCCGTGAACGCGACGTCGACCGCGTCGAGCGCGGTGAAGAGCCCGGCCGACACCAGACTGTAGATCCCCGCCAGCATGACCGCCGCGAAGAGGTTGCGCGTCCGGATGATGGCCAGGGCGGTAACCGCGAGGAACGTCAGAAGCGTGATGTCGATCACGGTGGACATCACGGGGTCTCCTTCGGCGCCGTCCGCACCGGTTCGACCTTCCCGATCAGGGCGGACCGAGCCAGGGCGTGGCTGCTGACCGGGCTGGTCACGAACAGGAAGACATAGACGAGGAAGAGGCGGGCGGTCGTGAGCCCGAAGTCGACCTGGAAGGCCAAACCGAGCAGGATCAGTCCCGCGCCCATCGTATCCGTCATGCCCGCGGCGTGGAGGCGCGTGTAGATGTCCGGCATTCGTAGAACACCGACCGCACCGACCACAACGAAGAACAAGCCGCCAGAAATGAAGACCCAACTGAGGACGTCGAGGACGACTTCCATCAAGCATCCTCGCTGTTCGAAATCCGTCTCTCGTACGCGAGATCCCCGAACTCGAAGAACTTCAGGATGGCGATGGTCCCGATGAAGTTGATCAGAGCGTACACGAGCGAGAGATCGAGGAAGTCCGGCCGACCGGTCAGGAAGCCCATGACCGCGATCAGCAAGACCGTCTTCGTGCCGAACATGTTGACCGCCATCACCCGGTCGTAGACGGTGGGCCCCTTGAGGGCCCGGATCATGGCCAAAGCCATGGCTACGAGGATGCCGGCGGCAGCGACGGTGAACATCATGTCCAGGCGCCCTCCAGCCGGGTCACACGGGTGTCCATCTCATCCTCTTCGCGCCCGTCTACGTCGACCCAGGTAAGGGAGTGGATCTCGAGTTCATCGCCTTTGACTCGGGTCGTGATCGTCCCCGGAGTGAGCGTGATCGAGTTGGCGTAGATGACCCTTCCGAGATCCGTGGTCTGCGTCGCCCGATACATGACCATGACCGGGCTGATCGGCAGGCCCGGTCGGAGGATGATGCTCGCCACGTGGAGATTTGCCACGAAGATCTCCTTCACCAGCCAGGCAAGATACCCCATGCCGTGGGACAGCGCTTCGAGTGGCACGCCCTCCTCGTCGATCACCCCCATGCGGCGGGACAGGTAGACGACCAGAACGACCGAGGCGAGGCCGAGTGTCAGGAGCAGAGGCGTGTAGTGACCCGAGAGCGCCAGCCAGAAGGCGTACAGGATGGCACCCAGTCCGAAGGCTCGGAGCAACGTGTCTCCAGGGGGCTGTTAGAGGGTCGTGTGGGCCGATTTGGGGGTAGCGGCGGCGCAATCTACCAGTTGGACTGCGCGCCGTCCACAATCTTCTGAACCAGGATCTCGATCGCGTCCGCGCGCCCGTCCTCCTCGTTCCCGCTGGCCTCCAGGAACTGTCCTTCCGCCCGCACTCCGCGGTTCTCCCAGAGAATCACATTCTCCACCAGGTCGATAATCTGGATCTCGACCGTGATGTTGACCTGACGCTGGAGGACCGTCGCTGCCTCGCCGGCATTCCCCGCCCGATAGTTCGGCGCCACGACATCGTAGCCCCGAATGACACCCCGCACCACAGCGTCCGCGACGTCGGCCCCAGCCGTCCTGATCCCGAGAGCACCTGGCAGATCACGAATAAGCTGCGCATGAATCTCGCCACCGATGTCGAATCGGTCCGTCTCATTTTCGAATGGCTCGATGGCGATCGTCCGTATGTGCTCCGGAGGGAAGGTCCCCGCGGTGAACGAGTAGGCGCACGCGGTCGTCGCCAGGAGCGCCCCCGCGAGCACGGACGCGGTCAGCACCGCATCCCGCCTCATGGTCGCCGGCCCAAGCGAGAGGCGGGATCCCAGATGTCGGGGGGGAACGACTCCACCGTCTCCACCGACTCCCTGGTGAGCTTGAGCTCTCGGAACGCACCCACGTTGCGGTACGTCGCTTCCACGGGGAATCGGTCCCCTGGCTCCAATCGTAATTCGACTCGCTCCGCCGTCCGGCCACCTTGGAGGACTTCGATGCCGCGCACCCGTCCACCCGTGACGAAAAAGTGGAGGTCGGATGCATCCGGATACCGGTATCGGAGCCTGAGATCTCCTCCTTCCAGCCGGTCCGCACCCATCATCTCGATGCCGAACTGGGGTCGGAACACGCCCAACACTCCCCACAGGAGATCCGCAGGCGGAAGCAGTTCCTCCCGTCCGCCCGGGGGCAACCGAAGCTCACCTTCGACGAGCGCCGCCCTCACCACCGTCTCGCCACCGCCAAGGAACAGATCGAGCCGCGCGCGATACGGTGGCTCGACCCGCGCCACCCCCCGCCCGCCGACCCGAACGCCCGCCTCGTTGAGCTGCCAATCGAAGACGATCCGACGGGGGCCGGTCAGGGCCGATCGGTCTTCCAGAGCAAGGGCGAGTTGCTCCGGGTCGACGGCGGGCGCCACCACGGCAGGTGGGGGCGTACTACACGCCGAAATGGCGAGCAAGAGTGCCGCGAAGGTGGCGGGTTTCGAAAGCATGGTCACGGAGTTCGGTGGGAGATCGGCGTTCCTACCCCGCCCTGCTGCCCCGGTTCGTTGTGGCTGTCCCCGGCATTTGGGTACCTTCCCGCCTCATGGACTCCCGCCCGATCTTCATCGCCTCCGACATCCATCTCGGGGCTACCGCCCCCGAGCAGGAGAAGGCCTTCCTCACGTGGCTGGCCGACGTGCCCGATGTCGCGTCGCGGTTGATCCTGAACGGAGACCTCTTCGACTTCTGGTTCGAATATCCCCGGGCGATCCCTCCCGGCCACGAGCGCTCTCTCTCCGTCCTCCGGGAGGCGGTGGACGCGGGGTTGCCGATCACCTTGATGGGTGGAAACCACGACTGGTGGGGAGGACGCTACCTCGAGGAAGAGATCGGACTCGAGTTCCTTCGCGATCCGGTGGTTCGCGACCTGAACGGTTTCCGCACGCTCATTGCCCACGGTGACGGACTCGACACGTCGGATCTGGCGTACCAGGCACTTCGCGTGGTGCTTCGGAGCCGCCTCACGCGGTGGGCCTTCGGTCAATTGGGTCCGAAGCTGGGGGGCCGGGTGGCCGGACAGGTATCACAAACGGAAAAACGCTGGGTCGAGCCGGATGAGAATACCCGGAGAAAGTCACGCCACCTCGAAGAGTGGGCGGCGACGGCCCTCGCCGACGACCCGACGCTGGATCTCGTGGTGCTCGGGCATACCCACCTGCCGGTCCTCTCGGAGGTCGAGCCGTCGCGCTGGTACGCGAATTCGGGCGACTGGGTGTTCCACCGCACGTTCGTCGCGCTCACCCAGGGCCAGCCCCCCGAGTTGCGGGAGTGGCGGGGGTAGGGAGACCGCCCCCGCGGCTCAGCGGCCTGGCCACCCAACGGAAAGGGACAACTCCACCCGACCATCCGGCGTGGGCATCGCATCGAGGTTGAGCGGCTCGGGGAAGTCTCGGAGGTGCGCCGACACATAGGCGTCCGCACCGCTGAGAAAGACCAGAAAAATTCCGAGAGCGATCCAGTCCTCCTGCTGGCCCTCGCGGGCGCCCACCAGCCCGCGCAGATCGTCCAACACGTCGTCCTGATCAAGGAACTCGTCGAGCTCTTCGCCAGAGAGCCCCTGGGCCGCAGCGTCCTGCCGGAGTACCCCGTCACGGAAGTCGGCCCGCGAACGTGCGTCGCCGAGCCGAAGGCGCGTCCGGATCAGGCCGTACGCGGTAGCGCTCTCCGCGAGGAAGTAGAATCCCGCCCTCCCCCATGCGCCGATGGCCGCGTGGCCCCACCCCGGGACGGCCACTGCCCGAAGGAAGGCTCCGCCGGGCGAAACACCGGTCGACCCGGCCGTGGGCGCCACCGCGGGCACGTTCGCCGAGGTCGGTACCTGCCCGAATAGCGCGACCTGCGCGGGCGCCCCCACGAGCGCAGCCAAGGCAACCCCCCGGACGGCCCGGCGAATCAGTCGCGTCGACAACGAGAGTGAAGAGGACATTGCGAAGGAAGGCCCGTAGGCCGGAGTCAGGGACTGAACTCGGTTGTCAGTGGCCGGCCGGCCCAACCCGTAACCCGGTGGACCGGCCCGCCGTCGATGGCGGGAACGTGTGGGAATCGAACCCACCCACCCGGGTTCTAGCCGGGCTGCACGGTTTTGAAGACCGCCGAAGACACCAGTCCCCCTCCGCTCCCGTCGGCGGAAGCTCCCGCGCTCGGGCCGCAGGGTCAAGGTACTCGGGTGTATCGGGGCGTGATGCCTCGCGAACTTCACCCTCGATGTCTTCTCCCCGCTGGTCGATCCGGGTGCCGGACGGGGCGTAACGCGCCGTCGCGGCTCGCACCGACGACGGGCGATCCGGCGTCTCAGCGCCGCCGAACGATGGTGTTGTTGGGATTCTGGGGGATGGAGATCTCGATGATGTCTCCGGGCGAGACATTGATCCGCATCGTGTTGTGCTGGCCGCCTGCCAGGAACTCCAGGCGGAAGCGGATCTCATCCAACTGACGCCACTCCAGCCTAAAGTCGGACTGAGATCGACCCCCGACCTGGCCGAGGGACTGCGGCCCGCGCGTCGTGACCGCGTAGATACGGAGGTCGTTGAAGTTCTGGTTGTCGACCACCACGCGGAGTTCGCCGATCGACTCGCCATCGAACGGGCTGGGCGCCGTGCGTTTGGAGCACGCACCCACGGCCACGATCAGCGCCACCACCACCAGGCCGACGGCTCTCCGCCGCCGGCGCGATGTGGTCCTCATGTCGTCTCCGGCGGGAGGGGAAGGTTCGACCGGTCGGACGCGCCGGGCGGAGGCTCTAGCAAAACGAGATCTCCGCCCGGCCGACCGGTCACGTAATGAGTCGATCCGTGTCGATCGGATCCAGGCCCAGCTCTCTCAGAAGCTCGTTCAGCCGCGCGACATCCTGCTGGATGATGAGCCTCATCTGCTGAAGCTCAACGTCCAACTGACCGGACAACATGTCGAACACCTCGTACGACTGGTCCGTGGGTCGGCTTTCCGCACCCTCCACCTGGTTCAAGAGCGCGGCAATCTTGTTGTTGAGCTTGATCGGGTAGTTGAGCGGGTCCTGATTCGATTGGTTCTGGACCTGGTAGATCTCGGACTCCACCCCCCCGAGACGATCCTTGACCGTGCCCCCCAACGACTCGAGCTGTGCGTTGTCACTCTCCTCCAGGCGGTCGTCGACCTGGCTCTTGATGTTGCGGATCCGAATCACGGCCTCGTTGGCTTCGGTCACCCGGTCGCGGATGCGCTCCGCCAGTTCGTACCGCTGCCGCAAGTGTGCGAGCGTGACGCCGGACGCCGCGGCCCGCGGGTTCATGTGAACCTCGAAGTCCCGCGTCTGGCTCTCGCCGTCGACCGTCATGCGCACCTGATACCGACCGGGTAGCACCGCCGGCCCGACGTTTCCGGCCGCCCAGAAGATCCGCCCGTCGAAGTCCGTCCATCCCTCCGTCCGCATGTTCCACCGGAACCGGTTGGAGCCCGCGATCTTCGACGGCGTCTGAGAGCCCCCACCGCCGAAGAAGCCACCACCACCACCGCTGTCTTCCTCTTCGTCGTCCTCGGACGACTCATAGGAGGCGAGGACGTTACCGGAAGCGTCCATGAAGTCGACGGTCACCTGGTCCGCGTCGTCTTCCAGGTAGTAGTGCAGGTCGGTGGCGAAGTCGAAGCCGCGCACCGGGTCCTTGGGGTCGAACAGCCACCAATCGGCGTCGGCCACCTGCGGTGTGAGCTGCCGGATGGGTCCGATGTCGCGCATGACCCAGAAGGACCGCCCGTGCGTTCCGATGACCAGATCGTTGTCCTCGACCACGAGGTCGGAGACCTGAACCGTCGGCAGATTCATCGTGAGAGGCTGCCAACTCGCGCCGTCGTTCCACGACACGTACACCGTCCGCTCTGATGCCGCGTACAGGAGGCCCGCACGCGTCGGGTCCTCGCGAACGGCCCGGATGAAGTCGTCCTTCGGGATGCCGTCGACGATCTTGGTCCATGTGCGACCGTAATCGGTGGTTTTCCAGACGTACGGCGAACGATCGTTCTCGACCAGGTAGCGAATTCCCGACACGTAGGCCTTTCCAGGCGTCGTCGGAGACGCCTCGATCGTGTTGATTCGCACGAAGTCGGGGGCGTCCGGAGGCGTGACGTTGGTCCAGTCCGGGCTGGCCGCCCTCCCGTTTCGGGTGATCCAGACGTACCCGTCATCGGATCCGGCCCAGATCACGTCCGGCTCGTGGTGCGACGGCGCGATCGCGAAGACGGTCGCGTAGGTCTCGACACCGGTCTGGTCCCGGGTGATGGGCCCTCCGGACGGCCCGATCGTCGACGGGTCGGCCCGCGTGAGGTCCGGGCTGATCTGCTCCCAGCTCTGACCTTCGTCCCTCGTGCGCCAGACCTTCTGGGTGCCGGTGTAGAGGAGTCCGGCGTCGTGGCGGTCGAAGACGATCGGGAACGTCCACTGCACCCGCTCCCTGAGATCCTCCGCCGACTGCCCCATCGGGTTCTCGGGCCAGACGTTGATGGATCGGGTGAGGCCCGTTTCGTGATCGTGCCTCGACAGCGAGCCGCCGTAACAGCCCGCGTAGAAGACGTCGGTGTCCTCGGGGTGCGGCGCGATGTATCCGCTCTCACAGCCGCCGACGGAGTAGAAGTGGCTCCCGCCGCCGAAGCCACCGGCCGCCGACAGGTGTCCCCATCCGCCCGAAGGCGTGCACGCGGTGGAGTTGTCCTGCTGAGCCCCGCAGATGTGGTACGGCTCGTGTTCGGTCGTGATGACACGGTAGAACTGTGCGGTCGGATAGTCCTGCTCCGTCCAGGTCTGCCCGCCGTTCACGGAAACGTTCCCACCGCCATCGTTCGAGTTGATCATCCTCTGCGGATCGTCCGGCGAGATCCACAGGTCATGGTTGTCACCGTGCGGGACGCTGATCGTCGTCGGGAAGGTCACTCCACCGTCGGTCGACTTGTAGAAGCCGGTATTGAGGGCGTACACGACGTCTTCGTCCTGAGGATCGGCGTAGATCCGGGTGTAATAGAATGCCCGCTGGCGGAGCTTCCGCTCGTCATTGACCCGCTCCCAGCTACGTCCGGCGTCATCGGACCGGTAGACGCCGCCCTCGGGCTCGTGCTCCACGATGACCCACACGCGGTCGGAGTTCGCCGGTGAGACCGCGACGCCCATCTTCCCGATGAGGTTTCCGGGGTCGAGGCCGAGATTGGCCGTGATCTCCGACCAGGTTTCGCCTGCGTCCGTGGACTTCCACAGACCCGAGTCGTCACCGCCGGACGACGCGCCCCAGCTCTTCCTCCAGGCCTCCCACACGGTCGCGTAGAGGATGTTCGAGTCGTTGGCGTCGACCACGAGGTCCACGGCGCCCGCCTCGTCACTGACGAAGAGCGTCTTGTCCCAGGAGTCCCCGCCGTCCGTCGTCTTGTAGACCCCACGCTCGGGGTTCGAGGTGGAGTGGACGCCGAAGGCAGCCACCCACGCCGTTTCGCAGTCAGTGGGATGGATCCGGATGCGCGCGACGTTCTGCGTGGCCTCCAGACCGAGGTGCTCCCACGTCGTCCCGCCGTCCGTCGTCCGGTAGACGCCGTCGCCCTGCTGGATGTTGCCGCGAATCTGCGTTTCGCCCGTGCCGATGTAGACGATGTCGGGATCCGCGGCACAGACGGCGACCGCACCGACCGAAGCACTGGTGATCTTCCCGTCCGTCACCGGCCGCCAGGTCTGGCCGCCGTCGGTCGTCTTCCAGAGCCCTCCTCCGGTCGCACCGAAGTAGTATTCGAGAGGGCGCTGGTCGCTCCCGGCCACGCCGATGGAGCGTCCGCCTCGTGGCGGACCGACGTTGGTCCAGGAGAGTGCGTCGAAGATCTCCTCGTCGAACTGCTGGGCCGATAGCCCGGCGGTGCCGACGAGGCCAGCGATGGCAAGAAGAGCGGTAAAGCTGGATAGGGAGCGGGGGTTGCTGCGCATGAACACGATGCCTCTCGAAGGGACGGAGCGATCCGCGCCGGGTCCAATCGACCCCAGGCGCACTGCCGGAGCGTACGAACCCCCAGGTGGGTGCGCAAGCGGTATCCGGCGGCGTAGCCCCAGCGGGTGGTCGACCGGCAAACCCAGCCGAACGGGCGAGTACGCTCCCGCCGACCGCCTCAGGGGGAGCCGGCCGTCTGCCCGGCCCTTCGAAGGGGAGCGCGGTTATACCGCGCTAGTGCCCGACCAACTTGAGGATCGCGGCAAAGATCGGGTCGATCCGTAGAGAGTTCGTGGTCGAGCCCCCGTTGCCACCCCCGTCGCCCCCTGTGCCAGTGGTCACATCGAGGAGCGCCTTGGCCAGGCCTGCGGTGCCGGCTGCGATGAGAACCCCAAGAGCAATCGTGCGGGGTTGTGAATACACCTTCTCGTCGATCGCCATCAACGAGCGTGTCGCCACACGCACCGTGTCGAACCGAACGATCTCGCGAAAAGCCGCCCCCGTTTCAGTTCGGCGTTCCGTAGCCAGGACGAGCGAGTCCCCGGACGAGACGACCACACCCTCGATCGTATACGTCTGCGGAGCACGATTGCGATCCTGGACGACGTTCGTGACCGGAACGGTGACCCGGACCGGCGTCAGGGGGGCCGGTAACTCCACGGGAACGTAGGTATAGCATCCAGAGAGGACGACCGCGGACATACACGGAAGCATGAGGCGGAGGGCGTGGCGGATCATATCAGTTCGATGACCAGTGTGGTGGGTGCGTTGAACATGAACACCCACCGGAAGGGCGGGTCGGCCAGCAGGTTTCCAGACTGGTTGAAACGACCCCGGCCATCGATGTCGATGCGCAAGCTGACGGGGAGCGAATCGGCTCCAACAGGCACCGCTTGCATGAAAAAGCGTTGCTCCACGGCGATGTTCATGGCCGTGTCGACCGGAAGCCGCATCCGGACGGTGTCCGAGCTCAGGACGGTGACCTCCGTGACGCCCTGCTCGTTGATCCCTGCCAGAAAGTTCTTGGTCAAAAGGAGGTCAACCGGTTCGCCGGCGGGGCCGTCGATCCGGAGATTCAGCACGTTGGGGCGGAGGTCATCGAAACAACCCGAGAGCCCGGCGGCGGCAAGAGTCAGAAGAGCGAGGATTCTTCGAGTTGTCATAAGAAAAGGGATCGTGGAGACAGGCCCTAAAGGCGAGGCGCACCCGCACTAGGTACGGATGCGCCTGCCTTCAGTTACTTCTTCCTACCGCCTCGGTTCAGAGGCTGCTCAGCCGCCGCAGCCCAGTCCGTTGAGGTGGCAGTTCGCCCGGATCTCGATGATCGTGATGGGCAGGAGCGTTCCGGGATTCGCCATAGCGTCTCCGTTCGGCTCCCACCTGGGATCGGTGAGCCCGAAGCGGTACATGTCCGCCAGACGCTGACCCATGAACAGGGTGTTGACCCTGCGCTCATGGACCAGGATGTCCTTGTTGGAGATCTGGCCAGAGAACGGGGTCAGATCGTCCAGGGCCCGGACGTGGTTGACGTGTGTGGTGAAGCCGGCCGTGTTGCCGTTGGCCAATTCCGCCTCGGCCAGGATCAGGTGCATCATCCTGGTGGTCACGAGGTCGAGCGGCGCATACCGTCCGCCGGCATCGGTCACCTCACCCTGCTTCCACCGCTTGACCTTAGCCGTCACCACCGGGTCTTCGATGTCGTCGATCGGATCACGCAGGGCGATTCCCGAGACATCGTTGGCGGCGTTGACCGTGACCAGACTCAGATCCATCTGGTTCTCCTTCCGGTCGTTCACGTTCTGCGAGAAGTCATTCGTGAGCGTGCCCGCCGAGTAGGTGAACTCGTACTTCCAGTCGGACGACGCGTTGGCGACGACGAACGCTGCATCGTCGTTCCCAGCCGCGACGTACGGCGAACTGGTGTTGGGCGTGGGCTTGATCTTGTCCCACACCGCTCGGCTGTGCTTGGCCCGTGCACGAACGGCACGAGCACGCAGCAGGTTGTCGGAGTCACCCAACTCCGTGAAGCCGCTGACCGCCGCGTCCAACCGCGAGATCGCCTGATCGAAGACACTCTGCATGTTGGTCGGTCCGACCGGCGCACCGTCCTCTCTCTTGTCCGAGAACGCGAAGTCCTCCTGCACTTCGCCGACCGTCATGTAGACGATGCCGGAGTACAGGTTGGCCCGAGCCAAGTCCGTCTTCATTCCCGTGTTGCTCGGGTCGTTGGCATTGTGCTCGGTCAGGATCTCGACCGCCTCGTCCGCCATCCAGCGAGCCTGCGCAAGGTTCGGGAAGGCGGCATCGGTGAACTCGTTGTTCGCGTCGCCGATGAAGCCCTGATCCAGCGATCCCCACGCGTCCCGCGAACCGATCCAGTAGAACTCATCGGTCGGTACCAGATAGACCTGCCACATGTTCGACAGAGCGTCCGCGGTCAGAGACAGAGCCCCGTTCACTACGGCGTTGGCCGCCGCCTCCTGGCGGATCGACTCCTCCACCAGGCTGTTGGGGTTGTCCACGTCCAGCAGGCTGTCACAGGCGCTCACGGAGAGCGCCGCGAAGAGCGCGACCACCGGTCCTTTCATTCGTTTCGTCATGGTCACTCTCCTCAGAACGTGATGCGGGTGGAGAGCGTGAACCGCTTGGGAATCGGAATTCCCCAACCCTCCGTGCCCTGGAGGAAGTTGCAGTTCAACTGCGTCTGAGCATTCGTCACGGAGCCGTTGCACCGTCCGTTGACGTTGCCCTCGGGATCCATGCCCGGATAGTCACCGCCCATGAACAGCGCCAGGTTCCGCGCGCCGACGTTGATCGTCGCGGTCGACAGGCCCCAACTGTCCACGAAGTCCGACGGAATCCTGTAGCTCAGGGACAGCTCCCTCCACCGGACGTAGCTGGCGTCGTAGATGCCGTTCAAGCCCGACATCGGCGACAGACCTTCCTGAGTAGCGACCCACTGGAGCGCGGCGTCGAGACGCTGCTCCGCCGTGGATCCGGGGTTCTGCATAATCGCGTTGAGACGCGCCGACTCCGGCGTGTTGCGGCCGATAACCGCGTTGGCCCGACGGAACATGCCCGACAGGTCCTGATGGAAGAAGTCGCCCATCTTGTACTCGAACAGCGAGCTCAACTCGAAGTTGTTCGCGAAGGCCAGGTTGAAGCCCGTCGAACCCTGCCAATCCGGGTTCGGCTTGCCGAGGTAGGTCTCGAGCAGGCCCTCCCCGCAGTTGTGCGAGGCCAGCAGGCCATTCGCGTCGCCGAACGTATTGTTGCTCGCATCGTTACCGACGGCCAGCGGCTTGAAGCTGCTGGGATCACGCGGCTCGCTGAAGTACGCCAGCGCGGCTTCGCGCGTCGGCGCAAGGCAGCTTCCGTCGAAGTTGATCGGGATGTCGACGTCGGCGAGCTGCGCGCCGAAGAACGCGCCCGGGGCGAAGCCCTGGACCAGGAAGTTCCGGTAGCGCGGGTAGGAACCACCGGTCTTCAGCGCCGGTGCGCCACCCATGTCCGAGATCTCCTCGTTCGTGTACGCACCGTTCGCGAACACGTTCAGCGTCAGACCCTCACGCTGGATCAGCGTGCCCCGCGCGCTGATCTCCAGACCCCACGCGTCCATCGTACCGATGTTGTCGAGCTGCGTCTGCGTGAAGCCGCCCGTCACCGGGAACTGACGCGTAACGAGGGCGTCATTCACCGTCCGGTTCCAGTACGTGAAGTCGAGCGAAGCACGGTCCTGGAACAGACCGAGCTCCGTGCCGGCTTCCCACTCCGTCGACACTTCGGGCTGCAATGCCTCGTTGCCCAGATTGCTCGGCTGTACGCCAGGCCCGTCGGACGACGGGAGCGACGAGAAGGTGGTGAACTTGTCGAACGCTCCTGGCTGCAGCCCTGACTTACCGATGGCCGCGCGCACACGGAACGTCGACAGGAAGTCGTTCTGCCAATCCAGACCCTGGCTCGGAACGATCGAGATGGACGCCTTCGGGTAGAAGGCCGTGCTGAACTCCGAGCCGAACGCCGAGTTGGCGTCCCAACGGCCACCGACCGTCGCGAAGATCCAGTCGTTGATGCCGAGCTGGTCCTGCAGGTAGCCACCGATCTGCGTGACACGCTGCCAGCTCTCGAACGACGATTCGTTGGCCAACGCCGACAGCGTCTCCAACCCGGGGCCCGGGAAGTCCTGGCCGCTACCACCCGCGCTCTCGCGCTGGCTCAGGAAGCCCTGCGTACCGAAGAGGAACGTGTTCTCCAGGTTCTCACTGAACAACGTGATCAGAGAACCCTTCAGATCCGCCGTGATCTCCTTGCCGAGAAAAGAGGTCACGGTCCGGTTCCCGTCGGGCGTCGAACCGCTGAAGCCATCGACATTCCAACGGTACGGACGGAAGCCCACCACGTCGTCCGACGAGAAGTCCAGACCGAACGTACCGTCCAGACGGAAGTTGTCCGTCGGCGTGAACCCGATGCTGGTCGAGCCCGCAAAGTGGGACGACTCCGTCTGGTTCAACTGATGCATGTTCTCTCGCACCGTAGCGAACGCCGGGTTGCCCCACTGGTTCTGCTCGTCCGCGAGACGGAGCTGCAACATCAGCGCGGAGCTGAACGCCCCGTAGATGTTGTTTGCGTTGTCCGGCACGTGCTGCTCAACCTCGGCGTACAGCGTGCTCACGCCGATGCGGACCTTGCTGCTCGGAATGACCGTGAAATTCGCCGTGCTCTGCAGGCGACGATTCGTGTCGTTCTCCGTCTCGAAACCCGGAACCGGAGCGAACGCGTCCGTCGTGTACGGACCGTCCTCATCCGTGAAACGACCGGACACGAAGTACTGGAACGCGTCCGAACCACCCGACACCGACGCCGAGTAGACCTGCCCGAAGCCCGTGTTCAGCAGCTGAGGAATCAGGTCCCGCTCGAACACCTCGTACGGCTGCACGTTCGTGCCCCAGTGCGAGTTGATCGACGCGGCCTGATCGGCGTCACGCGCGAAGTCCGCCAACGGCAGGATCCGGTTCGTCGGAACCGAGACGCCTGTGAACTCGGCCTGCGCCGTGAAGCGAGGCGCACCCGCGCGGCCACGCTTCGTGAAGATCTGGATGACGCCGTTCGACGCCTCCGTGCCGTACAGCGTCGCCGCCGCGGCGCCCTTCAGGATCTCCACCCGGTCGATCGACTCCGGTGGGATGTCGTCCAGACGCGAAACGTTGCCCTGCGAACCACCCGAGCCATTTACGGCGTCGGAGTTCATCCGGATGCCGTCGATGTAGATGATCGGCTCGTTGATCTGCGACAGCGACGACGATCCGCGGATCCGGATCTGCGCGCCCTCACCCGTATACCCCGACGAAGGCAGCGCCACCACGCCGGGCTCACGCCCCGCGATCATCTGGCTGAAGTTCGTGATCGGAGCGTTGCTCAACGACGACGCATCGATCGTGGCAATCGTGTTGCCCAGCTTCCGCTTCTCCGTGGCGATACCCGCACCCGTCACCACGATCTCGTTCAGCGTGATCGCTGTCTGCTGAAGTCCGAAGTCGGACACCGTCGACTGGCCCGCGACGACGGTCGCCGTCTGCGAACCCGCACGATATCCCACCAGCTCAGCCGCCAGCGTCACCTCGCCCGCTGGCACGTTCAGCAGCAGGTACCGACCCGCTGCATTCGTCAGCGCACCGATTCCCGTGCCGCCGATGTACACCTGAACCGCGTCCAACGGACGCTGCGTCGCAGCATCCCGCACCGTTCCCACCAGCGTACCCGTTGCTTGGGCCGCTAGAGGGGCAGGTGCCCAGCCGACCGTGAGAGCCAATGCAATGGCCCCCAGGGTGGTGGTGATACGTCCTGACATTGGACGAATCATTGTACGTCCTCCCGGTTTGGGGTTTGGACTACGCGAAACCACCCTCTATAACGATTCCGAGACGGGTCCCGCCTCGAAACAAGGGTGCAACCAGACCCGACCACCCCACCCCACCACCCGTTGCACTACCCACCCCTCGGATCCCGACCGTCCGGCCGGGAAGGGGCGTTCCTACCATGTAACGTGTTCAGGCAACCTTTTGAGACATCCCGGCATCATACGACTCTGCACGTACCCTAGCAAGTGACCGGACCCACCCGCGGTTTCACCCCGCCCGAACGAGACATCTACCTCGTCACTCGGGCAACGCACTCGATCTCCACGTCGACCGCCTTGGGCAGCGCGGCAGCTTGGACGGCGGCTCGCGCCGGACGGTGAGACCCGAAGTGCCGGGCGTATACCTCGTTCATCTGGGCAAACGTACCCATGTCCGAGAGGAACACCGTGGTCTTGACGACACTGCCCATCGTCGCGCCCGCCTCCGCCAGCACCGCGGCGAGATTCTTCAGGACCAGATCCGTCTGGGCGGCCACATCACCATCGAGCAACTCCCCCGATTCAGGATCGATGGGAATCTGACCGGAGCAGAACACCCAACCGTCTGAAACGACCGCCTGGGAGTACGGGCCGATCGCGGCCGGTGCGGCATCAGTCTGGACCAGCTTCAAGTCACTCACGTTGTTCGCCCTGTGATATGGATGGTTGGCTGCGCGCATCGTGCGCGCGAACGCTCTCGAGGATCTCGGCAGGGTCGACGGACGCCACCCCCGCCTTCCCGACCTCGACGGCCGCCGCATGATTGGCGAGCAAGGCCGCCTCGACCAGGTCCAGGCCAGCCCCGGCGGCCGCGGCCATCACGGCCGTCACGGTGTCGCCCGCGCCCGAGACATCATACACGTCGCGCGCGATGGCCGGAATCGAGGCAGAGACCCCACCCGCGCCACGGACCGCCATTCCGCGTTCTCCAAGTGTCAGAAGGAGTGTTTCGCATGCCAGACGCCTTCGGGTCGCCTCCATCCATCCGGCGTCCTCCGGATGAAGGAATTCCCCCAGCGCGTCTGCCAGCTCCTTCGCGTTCGGCTTGAAGACGGTGGCCCCGCGGTAGCGGAAGAAGCCCCGACGCTTCGGGTCCACCACGGTGGGAAGACCGGACCGCTGGCACTCGTCCAGGATCCTTCCGGTGACCGTCGGCGCAAGGACACCCTTGTTGTAGTCCTCGAGTACCACGACATCGACCACGTCCAACATCGCGAGCACCCGTTCGGTGACTTGGTCCTGAAACGGCTCATCGAGGTCACGCTCATCCTCGATGTCGTATCGGACGATCTGCTGACGCCGGGCGAGGACACGCGTCTTCACGCTGGTGGGCCGCCGCTCGTGGGAGACGACCGATTCCTTTTCCACCCCAAGGGAATCGAGCGCCCCAAGGAGCTCCTGGCCCGCATCGTCTTCCCCCACCACGCCGACCACGGAGCAGCGGACTCCCAGCGCCGCCAGATTGGCCGCCACATTGCCCGCCCCTCCCACCGAGGAGGACTGGCTTTCGACTCGCACAACGGGAACCGGTGCCTCCGGAGAAATCCGATCGACCACGCCCGACAGATACCGATCGAGCATCAGGTCCCCAACAACCAGCGCGCGGACACCTTCGAGGCGTTGAAGGAGTTCGCTGGCGCGGCCGGCGCTCAGTCGGACCAAGGACCTCGACCCCGTGCTTCCATGCGAACGGTGCGGTACTGGTTTCCGTCGGGTGCCAGAAGGTCGTCCTGCAAATTTGCGGAAACACACACATGATTCGGGACGATCCGTACCCTATCGCCGATGACTGGGCGCCACTCGGTTGCTGCGAGGTCGAGGATTCCGTGCTCCTCCGAGAGGGCCTTGATGCTCACCTTCGGTCGGTCGAGCACAAAACCGAAGCCCTCCCCTCCCCTCCCCTCTTTGGCCAATGCCTTCGACCCGGCGTCGACAACTGCCTGCCCGGACACCGCCGTCGATACGACAGTCGTCAGCACCGTATACGCTACGTCCGATTCCTTCGCGACACCGACATCCACCGCCTCGCGGTCGAAAAAAATGCACGAACCCGATCGGATCTCCGTCAGACCCTCGATGCGATGGCTGTCCCACAGCGTCGGCGTGGATCCGCCGCTGACGACGTCCGCCGTGAGCCCAGCGTCCGCCAGCGCACCCAAGACATCGGCCAACCGCCGCGAGACCTCCTCGAGGTCGGAGAGTTGTTCGTCCCGCTTCATACGGATATGCCCCGGATAGAATAGAATCCCGCTGAAGCTGGTACCCGCGGAGTTGCGCGCCTCTTCTGCCAAGCGCACAACGTCCGACGGACTCGATACCCCCACACGGCCGAGCCCGACATCCACTTCGATCAGACACCGGATGGGTCGGCCCGTGCCCGTTCCCACTCCAGCCACACCGAGAAGACACTCGCTCGAATCGAGGGCAATCGTCAGGCCAGCCCGTTCGACGACACCCCCCAGCCGCTCGAGCTTGGCGCGGCCGACCGGTGGGTACGCGAGCAGGAGGTCATCGGTGACCCCCGACATGACCTCTGCCTCGCGAAGGGTCGCCACCGTGAGGCCGTGCGCGCCGGCAGCGAGCTGCATACGAGCAATTTCCCGCGACTTGTGGGTCTTGACGTGGGGTCGCCAGGAAAGGCCCTGGCGGTCGGCGTACGACGCGACACGCGCAGCGTTTGCGCGTACCTTATCCAGGTCTACAACGCCGACCGGCGTCTCTATCGACTCCGAGGATACCGCGACGCTCACTGAAGGGCATCCTCGACGGCATTCAGAAAGTCATGATCGGTCTCCCCGACGGGTCCGTAGCGCATCCACCGCACGACTCCTTCGCGGTCCAACAAGAAGGTGGCGGGTAAGCCAAGGACTCGATACACGTCCATCGCCCTCATCTGTCCATCATGCAGGATCGTGTACTCCACCTCGTATTCGTCGACGAAGTCCTGGATCAGGTCGACCTGATTGCCCGTGTCCATCGACACCCCCACCACCTCGAAGCCCCGGTCACGGTTCTCTTCATAGATCTGCTGGAGGAACGGAGTCTCGTGCCGGCACGGAGCACACCATGTGGCCCACAGGTTGAGCAACACGACCCGGCCGCGGAGCGACTCGAGAGTGACGCTGTCGCCCTCCAGAGTCACGGCTTGGTACTGCGGCGCCACCTCTCCGATCCTTGGGGGCGCCGGCGCGTCGGACGTAGCGCACGCCGTGACGAGCGCCGCCAGGACCGCGACGACGGATTTCGATGTTGCATTCACTGCGGGACCTCCACGACAGCGGTAGAAATCATGGGTGACGGCCCGCTGCCCAGGTCCGTCCATGCGAAGAGAAGTGCGTGGTCATCGATCGACGCCATTCTGGGAAAGCCGCTGCTGCGTGCGCCGCTCGACACCGCGACGGCACTCTCCGGCCCGATTCGACCTTCAGGCCAGACCCGGCGAACCCTCACTTCGGCCCCCTCGCCCCCGGTGCGCTCGAGCCAACTCACCACGACGGAGCCATCCGGCGACCGGAGGAGATCCACCCTTCCGGACGGATCTCCCGAATCGACGACTACCGGTTCGCTGAAGGTTGCGCCGGCGTCTGTGGAAAACGCGACCTTCACGCGGGGTTCCTCGTTCGCCGCGGTGAACCACGCGATGGCAACGTTATCTCCTTCGGCGACGATGGCGGGGCCGTTCACTGGGCAGCCTTCGATATGCCATCCATCGTCGTGAACGGCGCGCCCTTCGGTCCACTCGCCCGCCACGCGCCGGGTCACGTAGATGTCGCGGATCTCGTCCATCGACCGGTCGCGGTAGGTCACGACCGGGCCCTGCGAGGTCATGGCCGCGTCTGTCTGGCAACAGTCGCAGGTCCGGCCATCCAACAGGGTCTCAGAGCCCGCCCCCAGGGCACCCGCCGTACGGAAGCGCAGCGTCATCTCACGCGACGCGGGACTTCCGTCGGGCCCATCGGAATACTCTCGTCCGTCGAGCCACACCACTCCGACGCCATCCTCCATCGGGAGCAACGTCACGAATCCGTGCTCCTGCGGAGTACCATCTTCGTGAGGCGTCCATGGCTCGGACCAACTCGCCCCGCCGTCGATCGACCGCGAGACACGGACGCCGTAATCGTACCCGCCGGCGTCGCCGCGTAGAAGCCAGTGGGCCCAGAGTGCTCCGGTGGCGTCCGTCGTCACCGACGGGAAGTCGGCCCAATTCACGAAGAACCGTTCACTCTCGGCCACGACCGTGGGGGTCGCCCAGGACCCCGCCGCGAGGCGGGAGAGCATGAGCCGGTGTCCTCCGTCGGGTGCGGCTTGCAACCAACTCATCCAGACGCCGTCCTCCGAAGACGACAGGAACGGCTCGCCGCTCTCGGGCCCTGCGGGTGACTCGATGGGAGTGACCGTCGCGGCGCTTCCCTCCGCCGGCTCGTCACCCGGCTCGCACGCACCGAGAACCAGAAGAAGGATCGCGGTAAGTACACGCGAAAGGTGCGACAGGTCGGCGACGTACGTCGAGGCGAGCGCGGTGAGGTGGCGAGGACGGAACCGTGTCGATCGTTGCATAGAAGTCGTGGGCGTCAACTGACATCGCCTTTCGAAGGGCCGAATGGAGGCAGGGAACTTGCGTCCAGCAAAGAAGGTCGGGGCTGAATGTCGGGCTGGCCGTCGGTCCGACGCAACGAGTGCCCGGAACGGGAGGCCGCTGTGCGGTGTTTCCTCGTTGAGACGTCTTCATTGTGAGCAGCCGCGAGATCCGGCCGGTAGAGGCCGCGAAGAATATCCTCTTTCTGAGGTGGTGACGACATGGAGCATCCTGGGCGGGCGCCGAGGCGAGTTCGACAGGGTCTGGTGATTTTCGCGGCCGCGGTCGCGGGACTCGGCTCGATCCCGACCGATGTGACTGCCCAGTACTTCGGGCGGAACAAGGTTCAGTACGACGATTTCGACTTCCGAACGCTCGACACGGATCATTTCGAGATCCACTACTACCCGGTCGAGGAGGAGGCTGTCGAAGACGCGGCGCGCATGAGCGAGCGCTGGTACGAGCGCTTCGCACGGGCGTTCCAGCACGAGTTCGAAGCCCGGAAGCCGCTCATCTTCTATGCGGACCATCCGGACTTCCAGCAGACCAACACGCTGCGGGGCTCGATCGGTGAGGGCACCGGAGGTGTTACGGAGTCGCTGAAGAACCGGGTGATCATGCCGCTCGCCCCCTCCTATTGGGACACGAATCACGTCCTGGGGCACGAGCTGGTTCACGCCTTCCAATACAACATCGCCCAGTCGCGGCGCGGTGGCGGCCTTCAGGGCCTCTCCGCCCTTCCTCTCTGGTTGATCGAGGGGATGGCCGAATATCTGTCCGTCGGGCGTGACTCGCCCCTCACGGCGATGTGGCTGAGAGATGCGATCCGGCGCGACGATATGCCGACGATCAAGCAGCTCACACGGGACCCGAAGTACTTCCCCTATCGTTTCGGCCAAGCGTTGTGGGCCTACGTGGGCGGGACGTACGGAGACGATGCCGTCATCCAGATCTACCGGCGCTCGCTTCGTGTCGGCTTCGAAAATGCCATCCAGCAGGTTCTGGGAATGCCCACCGATACGCTCTCCCTTCGTTGGAGGGAGGAAGTCGAGGGTGCGTACTTCCCGTTGATGGACGGCCGTGAGGCTCCCGAGGCACAGGGCGATCTTCTCCTGTCTCGCAACAACGGTGCGGGCAAGCAGAATGTGTCTCCGTCCGTGAGCCCGGACGGGCGCTACGTCGCCTTCCTGTCGGAGAAGGATCTCTTCTCGGTCGATCTGTATCTCGCCGACGCGGTGACCGGCAAGATCATTCGCAAGCTGTCCAGCGCGAACTCCAGCCCGCACATCGAGGCGCTTCGCTACATCGATTCCTCCGGCACCTGGTCGCC
Organism: Gemmatimonadota bacterium; assembly: GCA_029262115.1. Taxonomy (GTDB): domain Bacteria; phylum Gemmatimonadota; class Gemmatimonadetes; order Longimicrobiales; family Gaopeijiaceae; genus JAJCZZ01. The sequence continues at coordinate 38,973 of JAJCZZ010000059.1, forward strand.
GGACGGCGAGTACTTCGCGTTCGCCGTCACGGCCGGCGGGGGCAATCGTCTCGTCATCGTGCGCACGGACAACGGCGATACCTGGCGAGAGATCGAGTTCGACCAGATGGGCATGGGAGCCGTGAACAACCCCGCCTGGTCACCCGACGGTCGGACGATCGCGTTTGCGGGATCGGTCGGCGGAATGACGGATCTCTATACGTACGACCTGGAGTCCGAGGCCCTCACGCAGTTGACCGACGACAAGTACGCCGACCTCCAGCCGGCCTGGTCGCCGGATGGTCGGACCATCGCCTTCGCGTCGGACCGCGGCCCCGAAACCGACTTCGTGCGCTTGACCTTTTCCGAGTTCCAGTTGGCGCTGCTCGACGTCTCGACGCGCAGCATCCGGGTCCTGCCGGTGTTCGGCAACGTCAAGCACATGAACCCGCAGTATTCGCCGGACGGACAGAGCCTCTATTTCCTGTCCGATCAGGACGGCTTCGGCGACGTCTACGAACTGGACTTCCAGCGCGGCGATGTCGAGCGCATCACAAACCTGGCGACCGCGGTGAGCGGCATCACCTACCTGTCGCCCGCGCTCTCGGTCGCTTCGAACAGCGGACGGATGGTCTACTCCGTCTTCAATGAGCAGGGCTTCGACATCTACGGGCGGGACCCGGCCACTGGAACGCTGGCCCAGGTTCCGAGCCAGCCCGAACTGCAACCCGGCCGGAAGCTGCCTCCGGTGGCGCCGGATCGCTTCAGCCGGGTTGCCACCTACCTGGCCGATGCGGACGTCGCGCTGCCGCCCGTTGGGATGTATTCCGCTGAGGAGTCCGACGACTACGACTCGTCGCTCAGCCTCGACTATGTCGGACAGCCGAGTCTCGGCGTCGGGACCGACAACTTCGGCAACTACATCGGCGGGGGGGCGTCGGCGTTCTTCAGCGACATGCTCGGCAATCGCGTGCTCGGCGTGGCCGCCCAAGCCCAGGGCACGCTCAAAGACATCGGCGGACAGTTCTTCTACACCGACCTCTCAGACCGGTGGAACTGGGGTGTGGGCGCCGGGAGGACGCCGTATCAGATCGGGTTCTGGAACTTCGGCGCAGACGACGGCGGCCAGTTTCTCGAGCAGCGGCGCTTCCGGATCTTCATCAGCTCGCTGAACGGCCAGCTCTCCTACCCCTTCTCGTCCACACGCCGGCTCGAATTGGGCGCGGGGGTCACGCGGTACAGCTACGACCTCGAGGCGGACAAGTTCTACCTGGATCAGTTCAATCGCGTCATCGACTTCGAGCGGATCCAGCTCGACGACCAGGAGCCAGACCCGCTCAACATGGTGGAGGCCTCGGTCGCCCTGGTGGGAGACAACTCCTTCTCCGCATTCGTCGGACCGATCCGAGGCGGTCGGTATCGCCTGGAGTTGCAGCAGACCACGGGGAGCGTCGACTTCACGACGGTCATCGCCGACTGGCGGCGCTACTACTCGCCGAGTACCAATCTCACGGTCGGCATGCGTGGACTGCATTACGGTCGCTACGGCTTGAGCGCGGAAGAAAACGGCGCGGATGGCTTCGGGTTGCTGAATCCGCTGTTCCTCGGGTACGAGACCTTCATTCGCGGCTATGCGTTCGAAAGCTTCACCGGTGCGGAGTGCGCGCTGAGCGTGGTGGACGGTCAGGGTTCCTCGGGGTGTCCGACGTTCGACCGACTCCGCGGCCAGCAGATCGCCGTGGCGAACTTCGAGTTCAGAATCCCCTTCATTGGAGTGGAGCAGTACGGGATCATCAACTTCCCGTACCTCCCGACGGAGCTGGTGGCGTTCGCGGATGGTGGCCTCGCCTGGGACGGAGACAACCAGCCGACGCTCGAGTGGAGCAGGTCGTCCGCCGAACGTGTCCCCGTCTTCTCGACCGGGGTCTCGGCCCGCTTCAACGTCCTCGGGTTCATGATCCTCGAGGCGTACTACGCCTATCCGTGGCAGCGCCCCGACAAGGGGTGGCATTGGGGATTCCAGATGGCGCCCGCCTGGTAGGCACCGGGACGGGTGCTCGGGGAGCGGAGCCTCCCCGAGCGTAGCGACGAGGGGGGACGGACCGGTCGGTCCGTCCCCCCTCGTCGATTGCTGGGTGCTACCGCCGCTGACAGGAGCATGAATTTCGGCCGTCGCTCCGCGGAGACGAAATGCCGGGCCTCGGCACGCACCCGATCCTCCCCCCACCGGCCACGCCCTGGACGGCGCCGGACGGTGGCTTCCGGGCCGTCTACACGCGTGTCGCGGGCGGGCGGGTCCGCATGTTCTCGGCAGATGGCGGAAGCGCCGAGATCCTGGAGTCCAACACTGAATTCATCAGCGGTGACGTACAGTTCCGGGCCAGTAGCTACATCGAAATTCGGGACCGTGGTGACTCTGGATTCGTAACGAGCACCGACTCCATCGTCACCGGATCAGAGAACCTGCTAGTGTCTGGGAGCTTTTCCGTCAAGCCCTTCGACATCTATCTGGAACAGCCGTCGTGCTTGAACCCGGACGGATCCAGCGACTGCGTGCCCGCGACGCCGAACGCCTTCGATACGGCCACCTTCGGATCTCCGTACCAACTGATTCTTCCTCGGCTCTACGGGGGCGGGACACCACCATCTTCATAGCCCCAGAGGTCAGGGGCGGGACGCTCCTCGCTACCGTCGGACACGGCGAGTGCTCCGAGGGGACGTTCAAAGTCCGCTCGGCGGAGGGCCCGGCCGGAACCACCTGGCTCCGGATTTGGCACGACTATCCGCCCGTCCAAGTCGACCGTGAACTGTACCGCTACCGGAGGGTGGAGCTGGCCCTGCCCGAGGGAACTCCAGACTCGGGCTCCCTCTCCCTCATGTACCCGAACGTCAGTGGCGACCCCGACGGCGACGACGGGAGGCCCCCGGGCCGTCCGGCATGGCCGTACGCGGACCGGCAGAGGTGAGACTCCGACTTCGAAAGAGCCCCGGTCGCTACGTGCCCTACAGCGCCCCTCCCGGCTTCTTCCCGCCACGCGGCTTCGCCTTGCGCCGGACCGGGCCACCAGACTTTGTCGAGGACCCACCCGTCGACGGAGACGCCGACGAGGAGCCGCCCGAAGACGAACGCCCCGCGCTGCTCCCGCCTGCCACGCCGCCCGTGCTCGCGCCAGATGAAGGCCGGCGGTAGCCGCGCCCTTTGATCACCCGGCCGTGGTTCTGGTCGTTCTGCCTCGGCTCGACAACGATGATGGTCGGGCGATACCCGTACCCACCGTAGCCGTATCCCCCGTAGCCGTACCCACCGGACCCGTATCCGAGGGCGCCGTAACCGAAACCGTAACCGTACGCGTACGGGCTGTAGCGGTACCGGCGGCTGTAGAATGGATCGCCGTAGTAGGCGCCCGGCGCGTACGCGGTCCGAACGGAGCCGCCGTCCGGTGCCATCCGCTCGGCATCACCGTCCGCCGCGAGCTGGAACACGCGAGGGTTCGAGACCGCCACGAGGACGTCGATCACCTCGCTCGGCACGCCCGCGTCATCGAGTGCCAGCAGCGTCGCTCCGTCCAGATCGAACGGATCGCCGGTCTCGGCCAACCATGCTTCGACCGCTTCGGTCGGGAGTAGCGCGGCCGCTTCCACCACATCCGCGATGTCGAGCTCGGTCATTGCGGCCGAACGCGCGGCTCGAACGCTCATTCCACGCTGAGCGAGGACTTCGGCCGCGCCGGAGTCCTGAAGAGGCTGCCCGTACGTGCGCGAGTACCGCTGGACCCAGGCGCTCGGCCGACCGTCGATCTCCAGGGTCCGAACGTCCAGCCATTCGTCGTCCTGGGTGATCGACATGACGCCCGCACCCTTCTGGACACTCCCGTCCTCGCAGGTGTGCTCCGAGCTCAGAAACACCCGGCGACCATCCGCCGAGAAGGTTCCCCTTTCCCACCCCTCGCAGCCCTCTCGGACCGTTTCGTGGCGCTGCCCGTCGGCCCAGACCATCTCGCGAGCGAGGATCTCGGAGTCCGCCACGTGCAGGACCTCGACGCCCACCTCAGCCTCGGACGGGAGGACGCAGAGCGCCGAGTCGTCCTCGGCGCCTTCCACGGCCCAGCAACCCACCCACGGGAGCAGATTGGTCTGAGCGGACGCGCCCTGCACAGCTACCGCGAGCGCCAGAGCCGCAGCCGCGGCGACCGTTACGTTTCTTGATTTCATGATGTCATTTCTCCTCAAAATCGGGCCGACAGACCAACGGTGGCCTGGAAACCAGCCAGGTCCATCGCATCGAAACCTACGAAATCGGGACCCATCTCGCCGCTGGCGAGGCCGTACCGGCCTTCCAACGACAACGCGAGCGAGGGTCTGAGATTGTACTCGAGTCCCCCGAACGCCTGGACCGTCGGGGCACGGCCATCGTCATAGAAGCGATCCGGAAAGATGTCGAGCGTGTCGAAGTCGACGAAGTCGCCGACCTGCTCGAACTCGTACCAGACGAAGCCCGCGGCCGCGCCGGCAAACGCATTCCATTTCGCCGGGACCCAAGCGAAACGACCGACCGACCGACCACGATCCTTGAGGTAGGCCTTCAACCCCAGAGTCGCCGGAATCCGCCGGAAGGACGTCACCTGCTCGATCGGCAGATCGTCGGCGTCCACCCAGTCGCGGAACTCCGACTTCACCTCCGAGTTGGCGTGCGCGACGGACAACAGCAGATCCACACGCGGAGCAATGCGGACGCCGATGTCGGCGCCGAGGGAGCCCGCATCGAAGTCACTTCTGGAAATCGTGAGCTGTTCCTGAGTGAACTCGAACAGATCCGATCCCGCGCGGGGCATCTGATACCCGACCTTCAACCCGAGCGACACGCGCGGGTTGTTGAACAGGTACCCGTCGCCACCGACCTGTGCGGTCAGCGGTGCCGCCAGGAGCACCGCGGCGAGGGCCGCCACCCCTACTCCGAACGCTCGGCGTGGGGAGCCCTTCGAAAGAACCGTCATCGCCATCCTCCTGTAGGCCCGACCGGGAGTCACCAGTCCTTCCAGGTTGCAAGCGACATACCAGGGGGCGCCGGCTCAAACGCCTTTGTTGGCGCGGTTCTTCGTACCCCGAAATCACGAAGAGGTAGCGAATGTCACATCAGGAGGACAGACACCGCCACCCTCAGAGCGCAGGCCTACCCACCACTCTCGGCTACGACGGGGCGAGTCCGACGATCGATTCCAGGACGATCAGTCCTAGAAGATGCTGACGCTGATGTACCGGCCGGGGTTGGCCTGGATGTCCGCGACCAGCGCGGCCAGGCTCTCGGCGGCTCGGTTCATGTTCACGTAGAGCGCGTCGTCGGTGGACAGCCGACCGAGCGTGCCCTGACCCTGGTTCATCCGGTCCATGACCGCACGGAGCGCCACGGCGGCCTCGTCCAGGGTCTGGCTGGTCACGGCCAGGCGAGCCATGGCCGAATCCGCCCGGGCGATCGCCCGGGCCGCGTCCGGACCCGCGGCGCTGGCCTCCTCCAACCCCGCGGCGGACCGCGACAGGCTCGCCGTCAGCGCGCGCAAAGAGGCGCGCTGCTCCTGGATGGTGTTCGACATCTGCCCGATCACGACCTCGAGGTCCGAGGCGGTGCCCTGCACCGCCTCGATGGTGCCCGGATCGAGAAGCGTTTCGAGGCTTCCGAGCACGTTCCCGGCCTGCTGTGTGAGCTCGTCCGCCGAGCCGAGCAGGCTCGCACCCCCTCCGTCAGCACCCGGAATGGTATCGCTCTCGTCCACATAGCCGGAACCCGGTCCCGGGAGCACTTCCATGGTGCGACCGCCGAACAGACCGCTGGCACCCAGTCGCGTCGACGAACCTTCGGGGAGCTGCCACTCGCCTTCGAGCTCCATCGTGATGGCGACGCGACCATCCTCCATCATCTCGAAGCCGTTGATCCGCCCGATGATGACCCCGCGCATCTGGACCGGGTCGCCCCGGCGCACACCACCCGCGTCCTCGACGGTCGTGACCACCATGTAGCGGCCACGCATGGTTGCTGGATCCGTCATCAGAAAGAGGATGACGACCAGCGCGATCAGGCCCGCGATGACGAAGACGCCGACCTTCGCCTCGTTACCGCCTCGGCTCTCTGGGAGGGTGGATTCGAGTTCGGCATCGGTCAGCCGTCGTCCTTCGGTTTGTTCCGAGGTGTCGTTCATCAGAGTTGCGAACCGGTTGCAAGGGCGGCCTCTGCGGCGGCCCGATCGATGAATGCCTGGACCTTCTGGTCCTCCGACGCCCGGAACTCGTCCGGGGTCCCGCAAAAACGCAGAGTGCCCTGATCCAGCATGGCCACGCGGTCGCTGATGGCCAAACCGCCGTCGATGTCATGGGTGACGACCAGGGAGGTGACCTTCAACTCGTCAGAGAGCCGGCTGATGAGTTGCTCGATAGCCGCGGTGTTGATCGGGTCGAGTCCCGTCGTCGGTTCGTCCCAGAGGAGAACCTCGGGACGTCCGACGATAGCCCGCCCGATCCCTACCCGCTTCCGCATCCCTCCGGACAGCTCGGAAGGGATCTTTCCCATGACCTGAGACGGATCGAGGTTCACGAGTTCCAGGGCTCGCCAGACCCTCCGCGCCACCTCGACGCGCGGGAGTGCCTTGAGCTCGGCCTCGGGAATGCCCATGCAGACGTTGTCGTAGACGTTGAACGAGTCGAAGAGGGCGGCATTCTGAAACACGTACCCCACCTTGCACCGCACGTCGGCCAGCGCCTTCTTCCCGCCGAAGAAGACCGAGACACCGTCCAGTTCGACGTCTCCCCGGTCCGGCGTGATCAGGCCGATGGTCGTCTTGAGAAGAACACTCTTTCCCGTGCCCGACGGGCCGAAGAGCGCAAACAGCTCACCCGTCTCGATTCTCAGGTCGACGCCGCGCAAGACCGGGTAGTCGAACGCTTTGTGGACGTTCCGATAACGGATCACGCTACCGCTCCGGATTCCGAGCGCTTCAACGTCGAGGAGTGTCCCACGTCAGTTGAGCATGAGCGGCGGGAACATCGCGTCGAGGATCAGGATCGTGAGCGTCATGAACATGACGGCTTGGGTGGTCGTAAGACCCACGCCCTCCGCGCCACCCTTGGTCCGAAGGCCCATATGGACGGAAATGAGGGGGATCGCCAGTCCGAAGACGAGCGCCTTCGTCAGCGAGTACAGAAGGTCCCATGAGTGCCAGAAGAGCCGTGCACCGTAGAGGAAGGCCTCGTTGCCGAGTCCAACGGTCAGATTGGCCGCCAACATGCCGGCGAAGATGCCGACCGCGTCCGCGATCGCGACCAGCAGGGGCAAGACGATGACGCCCGCAATGACGCGTGGAGCGGCCAGAAGCTCGACCGGATCGCGCCCGAGCGACTGATAGGCGTCGATCTGCTCGGAGACCACCATCGTCCCCAACTCCGCGGTGATCCGCGCACCCACCCGTCCGACGAGCACGATCGCAGTCAGCACCGGGCCCATCTCGAGAACCACGGTCTGCACCACCAAGCTGCCGAGGATGTAGTTGGGCATGGCGCTCGTCATCTGGTAGCCGCCCTGCTGGCTGGTCACGATGCCCGCCAGCGACCCGGTCACGAGCACGATCGGAACGCTCTGGATTCCCATGATGAAGAACTGCTCCACCACGTCCCGGAAGTTTACTCGCAACCGCACGGTGGCGACCACGATCTTCCAGAACAGCGACCCCAACCCTCCGGCGTGCTCGACGGTGACGGACGCCCTCCGACCCGCGCCCGCGAACCAGCGGGTGAGCGGACCAGGATCGCGAGCGACCGTGGGCGTGAACGTGCTCAACGGACATCCTTATCGGGGATCGTCAGAAATGACGGAGAGGCGAAAAGCCACGAATGATCGGCCATTCCGCCAAGAGAATCAACCGGTTTCGTTGGCTGTTCCTGGCGTGTTCCAGATCCCGGAAGACGTTCGGGAGCGTGGCAACCCCCGTACTGCCCTCACGACCGGGCGCCCGGTGCCGGCCGAAGGGAGTCCGGGAACGGTCGGAGGGTCGGCAGGTACGATGTCGCGTCCGTCGCCTGATACGCTCTTCCCTCCTGCACTCGGTCTTCAATGGCTCCTCTTTCGCGCCTTCTCTCGCCCGTCCTGTCGTGCATGCTCCTGGTATCCGCAGTCGATGCCGCAGCGGGCCAAACCGACCTGGCCGCCGAGGTCAGGGCCCTGGCCGGCCATCCCGCGGTCGCACGAGCCCTTGACCTGATCGAACGCAATGATGCTCGCACGATGGCCGACCTCCGGGAGCTGACGGAGATTCCCGCACCCCCATTCATGGAGGAGGAGCGTGCCGCACGTTTTCTGGAACTGATCCGTGAAGCCGGCGTCGATTCCGCATGGGTCGACACGGAGGGCAACGTCCTAGCCATTCGACGGGGGTCGGGCGACGGCGTGGTGGCCGTGACGGGCCATCTGGACACCGTTTTTCCCGAGGGAACCGACGTGTCGGTACGAATGGTCGGTGACACCCTTTACGCGCCCGGTGTGGCGGACGACACGCGAGGGCTGGCCGCGCTCCTCGCGATGGTGAGGGCGATGAACGAAGCCGACGTCCGTACGGAGTCCGACCTGTTGATCGTGGCGACGGTCGGGGAGGAGGGTCAGGGCGACCTCCGCGGCGTGAAGCATCTCTTTCGGGAGGGCGGACCCCGAATCGATGCCTTCATCTCGATCGACGGGACCGGCCATTCGAGCGTCACGCACCAAGGCCTCGGCTCCCATCGGTACCGCGTGACCATGAAGGGCCCCGGCGGGCACTCGTGGGGCGCCTTCGGACTCGGCAACCCTGCCCACGCACTCGGGATGGCCATCGACTACTTCGTCGCGTACGCCGACACACTCACGCGCTCCGGCCCCCGGACCAGCTACAACGTCGGGACCCTCGGCGGCGGCACCTCCGTCAATTCGATTCCGTTCGAGGCGTTCATGGAAGTCGACATGCGCTCGGAGAGCCCCGCCAGCCTCGAGCGTGTGGATTCGGCGTTCCAGAGAGCCATCCAGGACGCTCTGGCTGACGCGAACGCCATCCTACGGCGGGGTGAAGAGCTGACGGTCGACGTCGAACTCATCGGCGATCGTCCCTCGGGCGAGATCGCGGCGGACGATCCATTCGTCCAACGGGCTGTCGAGGTCAGCCGCTACCTCGGTGTCGAACCGTCTCTCGGTCGGAGTTCGACCGATTCCAATATCCCGATCAGCCGGGGAATCCCCTCCCTCACCATAGGGGGAGGGGGGGTCGGCGGCGCCGCACACTCCCTGCATGAGTTTTTCGTCAATCGGGACGGACCCCTCGGCATTCAGCGCGCCATGCTGATCGCGCTGGCGCAGGCCGGCGTGACCCCGGTAGGGTGACCATGAGCGAATCCTTGAAGGGCCGCGTGGCCCTCGTGACCGGAGCGTCCAGCGGCATCGGCGCCGCCGTGGCCGAAGCGCTCGCGGCGGAAGCGGCGATCGTCGTACTCATGGCGCGACGCGAGAACCGGCTGAAAAGTCTGTCGGACGCGATCGCGTCGAAGGGCGGTGTCGCGGAGGTCGTTCCGACGGATGTGTGCGAGCGGGGCGAGGTCGAGGCGGCCGTAGCGGGCGCGATGGAGCGTCATGGCTCCATCGACATCCTCGTGAACAACGCCGGTGTCATGCCGCTCAGCCCCGTCCGCGAGGCACGAGTGGACGAGTGGGAGCGGATGATCGACGTGAACCTCAAGGGCGTCTTGTACGGTCTGGGAGCCGTCGTCCCGATCATGGTGAAGCAGGGCCGTGGACACATCGTGAACGTCGGGTCCGTGGCCGGTCGACGCCCCTTCCCAGGCGGCACGGTGTACGCGGCAACCAAGTTTGCCGTGCGAGCCCTCTCGTGGGGCCTTCACCTCGAGCTGGGCGCCGAACACGGCATCCGTGTGACGGATATCCAGCCGGGCGTCGTTTCGACGGAACTCTTCGATCACATCACCGACGAAAGCGTGCGAGATAGCTTCAGCGCGGGCTGGAAGGACCGCCGCTCCCTTCAGCCCAACGACGTGGCCCGGGCGGTCATTCACGCGGTGACCGCACCCGACCATGTGTCGGTCAGCGAGATCCTGCTCCGACCGACGGACCAGCCGACGTAGCCACCCCCGGCCCGGTATCCAAGCGAAAGGGGTGCCCGGCTATTCGCCAGACACCCCTTCTGTGTTTCCCATGCGTCGACCACCCGCGCTTCAGTCCATGGCGGGACGATTGTCGGCCGCGCCGTAGTAGATGCCGTTGAACAGGAAGGGGAACGTCCCGTGCGACTGGGCACGGAACGTGATCTTGGGCCCGAACAGGAACATCTTGCCACGACCGTAGTCCGCCTCGACTGCGGCCACACCATCCCGGAGGTGCTCCTGGCCCCACGCCCAACCGCTCCGGAGCGGCGCGGGTGAATCGAACCAACCGATCCGGCGGATGCCCGTTGCGCTCGGATCGATCGAAAAGGTCGGGCTGTGGCTGAACAGGATGTCGGTCCGGTCGCCAATCCCGTGCGTGAGGGGACTCACGTTCTCCACCTTCATGTCGAGAATGGAGCCCGGCGTGAAGTACTCCTCTCTCGTGAGCGGCTGGCCAGTCGCACCCAGAAGATGGTTGCTCACGCCCACCCCGGCGTGATACCCGAGGCTGGCGGACGAACCGATCGCGATGACCGAACCGCCGTCGCGCACATAGTCGAGAACGCGGGGGACCGTCGTGCCGACGGTGACGCTTCCGAGACGGTCGCGGAACTCTGCCGGAATGGACGAGGCGTCCGGCTCACCGCCGAAGCCTCCCCCCGACCGGTCGGACTCCGGAATCGCGCCATCCTCGAAAACGAGCACGTCGAATCGCGAGAGGTCGCCGTTGTCCAGCTCCGGCGGATACACGACTTCGAAGTCGAACTCGAAGTCCTCCAGGATCATGCGGGTCCACCCGGACGGCATGGATCCTCCGTACCGGTCCCACAGCCCCACCTTCACAGGCTCAAGCTCCATGACGTTACCCGCCGGGCGGCCCGGTACGCCGTAGAAGTCCAGACCCTTGTCACGGGCGAGGGCCTCAATCGTGGCCCGGTCCGTCTCGAGGTAGAACGCACCCGGCCCGAACGTATGCCCCGCGGCCTGGAGGCCGTCGGTGTACCACCACGCCTTCCCGCCACGCGCCAGCACTCGGTTCACCGCGACGAACGCATCGTTCACATGATGCACCAGGTAGCCGCGCGCTCCATCGGCCGAGGCAATCCTACCCACGGGCGGCGACACGAGGTCTTCCGTCACACGCGTGAACGGGCCATCGAAGCCGTCGAGAATGCGGTCGAACTTCACATCCATCTGCCAGGCGAGCGTCCATCCGGTGTTGTCATACGGCGAAATGGGCGGACCACCCGGATACGCGAAGTCGTTCGGGTGCTCTTGGCGTTCAAACATGTCCATCACGTGCGGCGCGAACGCCTGGTCGGTCTTGACGACGAATGAACCGGCGGGGTAGCGGGTGCCCGCCACCGTGAACGCCGACGTGGCGCGGTGCACGTCGACGCCGCCCTTCAAGAGTGTATTCACGAACTTGTGCGCCGTCAGGAAGTCTTCCTGATCCGAGGGGATGATGAAGCCCCGGGGGTCCCGATCCGCCGAAGCCTTGAGGATCCGCTCGTAGTCGGCACGGTCACCGCCGCGAGGGCCGAGGGCTTCCTCCGCGCGGTCGATCTCGAAGGGGAGCACCGTCCAGCTGTCCCTGCTCCCCCGCTCGATGGCGTTCGTGCCCATCTGCCAGCTGTTCTGAAGCAGGATGTCCTTGTTCCGGGACGCATAGTCCAGAACGGCCCAGTTCGCCGTCTGGGAATACTCGATCGATTGCCGGAAATGCCAGATGCCCGGCTCGATCGGCATCGGCAGGTCGCCATGCGAAAGCTGACGATCCGGCACGAACGGGATCTCGATCGGCGTCGGGTGACCGATCGTCTCCGTCAGCAGACCGACCATGTTCTTGAAGTACGGTGTCGTCCGCAGCCCGCCGTTCCACCAGGTCGAATAGGGGGCACCCGAACGCATGGTGGTCCCGCCCTTCCCTTCCCGCAGCATGCGGTGATGCATGGACGAGCCGACCTGATCGAGGCTCGTGATGATGAGCGGATCGAGGTAGTGGTTCGGCGGATCACGGAACGGGGGGGCGAACATCACCGTCCCGCGCGGACCCGTCTGGTGATGGTTGTAGACGATCTGGGGATACCACTCCCGGTACATGGACCGGTTCATGTTCGTGGTCTCCGCGAGCGCCGACATGTAGAAGTCGCGGTTGTTGTCGTGGCCCGCGTACTTGTTGTAGAGCACCGGAACCGCCGACGAGGACCGTGCCATCGGATCGTCCTCGCGCATGTACCAGTCCGCGACGAGGTCGTGCCCGTCGGGGTTCGCGTGCGTGGCCAGGATGATGACGTCATCCAGGATCCGCATCGTCTCCGGATCCGTGTAGTTGTTGAGCCGGAACACCATCTCCGTGAGCTGCTGTGCTCCGAGCACTTCGGTGGCATGCAGCCCACCGTCGATCCAGATCACCGCCTTCCCTTCCTGGGCGAGCCGTTGCGCCTCCGCTTCGGAGATGCCTTCCGCCTTCGCCAACCGCCCGGCGATCTCACGGTACCGGTCCAGATTCGCGAAGTTGCTCGGCGCGGTGATGATGGCCTGGATGTGCGGGCGCCCCTCTTCGGTCAGTCCGAGGGTATCGAGCATCATCCGATCGGATTCGTTCGCCAGCTTGATCCAATACTCGTGGAGCTGCTGGTAGTTGATCAGTTGGTAATCGGCCCCGATCTCGAAGCCGAACTGCTGCTCCGGCGTCGTGACGCGGTTCTGCGCCCGAAGCGGAGACGCCACGACCATCAGTGCAGCCAGGGCGACGAAGAGACGGGATAGTCGGTTGGTCATTCTGTTCGCTCGACGGTGAAACGTAAGAAGGCGCAACACTTGAGTGTCTCTACGGCGCACGGCCGCCGTCAACTCACCACCCTATTTGGACACCGGCTCGCGGGTGCCCGTTGAAGTCAGCGAGCGGGGTCCATCTTCCAGAAAACAATGCCGCCCGCCTGCTGGCCCACCGCGGCGGACCCGACGAGCGCGAAGGTCGTGAGATCGTACACATCGACCTTGCCGGGCTCCGCACCCTTGCCTTCGACGCTCACGAAGGCGAAGCGGGAGTCCGGCGTGACGGCCACCCCGTGGGTGACCGTGGTGCTGCTCGGGATGACGGCCAGGCTCTCGCCGGAGCGCGCGTCGAAGAACTGCACGCTTGCAGCACCCTTGAGCGACGCGACAAGGATTCGACCGTCCGGCGTGAGCCCGAGGTTGTAGGGCGCCCTACCGGCGGGGAAGCGGCGGGCCAGCATCCACTCGGCCCGGTCGACGACCAGAATCTCATCGCTCTTGTTGCAAGCGATGAAAACTTCGTTGCCGTCCGGGGACGGCTGCGCCCAGGTAGGCGAACAGGTGGGCGCCATCGGCGTGTCGACTCCGCCGTGGTCCATGCCCTCATGCGCCTCGGCCGGCATCCGCATGCCCGTGGGGCCGGTCATGACCTCACCCGGCTCGTAGCCGTGGAGCGGACCCTCGCGGCCCGTGGCTACCGAGAATCTCCTCGAAACCTCGAAGGTCCGCGTGTCGATCTCGACCAGTTGGTCGTCCATCATGCACATCGAGTAGGCGAAGAGGCCGTCGGGTGCCATGCGGAGGCCGTGCGGCATGGTACAGGTCGCGATCTGGTCCACTTCGATGAGGTCGGGCGTGTACACCACCGAGACCGAGGACGGCACATGCTCGCCGTGCAGGTTGAAGTTCGCCACGAGGGCGTACAAACCGTCCGGGGTGAGGTCGAGCGTTGCCGGGAAGTTTCCCAGGAGAATGGGCGCGGCTTCCAACTCGTGCGACTCGGTCGAGAACTTCCAGAGCTTCCCGTCCGGTACGCCGTGGGCGGTGGTCATGTAGAGGAAGGCGCCATCCGGAGACACATTCAGGCCGTGTGGCCCTTCGGTTTCCATGGCCATCTCCCCGACGGGGACGGTCTCATCCACGGACACGCCCTCCGGGCCGAGCCGGATGCGATGCACCAGATCCGCCGATTCGGCCCCGACGTAGGCATAGTAGACGTGACCGTCCGTGATGTCCTGGCCAGAGACGGCCGAGCCGGTAGCCAGAAGTGCGCACAAGGCAGCGAGAGGCCCGAGAAATCGGCAGCTGATGGTCATGATCGTCTCAAATAGGTTGCGAAAGTCGCTTCAGGAGTGCTTCGTCACCGGAGTCGACCGCGGCCGCACGATCGAACGGTGTCACGAGGTCCGTTGAACCCGCTGGGTCCTCACCCTCCAGTTACCGAGGCCCGTCTTGTTACTAATAGGTCGGTGGCACCCCGCCTTATCAAGGGAGCGTTGAGCGAAATGAGGATGAAATTCTTTCCGGCGATGGTCTTTGGATCCCTACTACTCCTTCCCGTGAGTGGGACGGCGCAGGAGGCGACGCTGGAGTCTGGACTCGCCGTCCGGTCCATCCGCTTCGACCCTACGGTCGTATCGGTCGAGCTCGGGGGCACGGCCCCCCTCGCGATCACCGCGGTCGACGGGTCCGGCCGTCCCGTCAACGCGCTTCTGCGAATTCGGGGACAGGGTGTGACGTGGGACCGGGGAGTGCTGCGCGGCGACCGACCCGGTGAGACGACGCTGGTCGTGTCGGTCACCGTGCCGAGCGGCACCGACGCGGAACCGGTCCGGGCGACGCTGCCGATCACGGTGACGATGCCACGTGTGGCCCGGGTCGACATCGAGTCGCCTCCCGGAAAGCGCCTGTATGTCGGTACGACTCTGCGCCACGCTGCGACGGCGGTCATGGCGAACGGCGCCCCCCGCCCCGCCGCCGTCGTCGGCTGGCGGTCGTCCAACCCCACTGTTGCATCGGTGGACGGTTGGGGGAACGTGACGGGGCGGTCGTCCGGGAGCGCCGTCGTCACGGCGTCGGTCGACGGCGTCGACGGTCGCTCGGAGGTCATGGTGACCAGACTGCCGGCCACCGACCTGGAGATCCGAGGGGGCGCCGCACAGGCCAGGCAGGGCGATGTGCTCACGTTCTCGGCAGTCGCCCGCGGGCCTTCCGGCACCGTCGACGACGCGAACGTCGAGTGGGCCGTCTCGTTCGTACCGGACGACACGATCAAGGCGCCTCGTGCGTCCGGCATCGTCCAGGAAGGGAAGTTCGTCGGTGAGACGCCGGGGCTCTACACGGTGTTCGCGTCGGCTGGTGGCCTCGTTGCCCGGACGACGGTCGACATCCGGCCGCGGGAGGCGGTGCGCGAGGTGGAGTTGGTGGGTCAGGGCGAAGTCCATGACGTCCACACCTCCGACCTCTGGGTGTTCGAAGGGGTCGACGGCCGTGACTATGCCGTGACGGGCACGTGGGGCGCGTCCGGATGGGCGTATTTCTGGGACGTGACGAACCCGGGTGCCGTCATCAAGACGGACTCGATCCACGTGGACGCGAGGACCGTCAACGACGTGAAGGTGAGCCCGGACGGGCGCTATGCGGCGCTGAGCCGAGAAGGCGCGTCGAATCGTACGAACGGGGTCGTTCTCCTCGACCTTGCGGACCCGGCGCACCCGGTCGTCGCGTCCACCTTCGAGAGCAACGGCGTGACGGGTGGTGTCCACAACATGTTCGCCACCGACGAATACCTGTTCGCGCTGGCGAACGGGGACAAGTACGTGATCATTGATGTTCGAGACCTGGCCAACCCGCGCTTCGTCAGCGAATACAACCATCCGAACAGCCGCGTCCATGACGTCTGGGTCCACGACGGGATCGCCTACAGCTCCGAGTGGGGCAACGGCGTGGTGGTGGTGGATGTCGGGAACGGTCGCTGGGGCGGGTCCATCCAGAACCCGGTCTTCGTGACCAACGTCCCCTACCCGGTGGGCGCCACCCATGCGGCCTTCCCGTACTTCCAGGAATCCACCGGAAAGTCGTACCTCTTCCTCGGCGACGAGATCATGAACCGACGGGGGGCCGCGTGGAGCGGGGCCGGACTCGGAGACGGCCAGCCCGAGGTCACACGGGGATACGTGCACATCATCGACTTCACGGACCCGGAGAGCCCGGTGGACGTGGCCCGCTACGAGGTGCCGGAGTTCGGCACGCACAACATGTGGGTGGAGGACGACATGCTGTACGTGGCCTACTACGAGGGAGGCGTCCGCGTGGTCGACGTCTCGGGTGAGCTGATGGGCAACCTCGCGACACAGGGCCGGGAGGTATCCGTCTTCAAGTCGTTCGACCCGAACGGGGTCGTTCCCAACGCGGCCATGGCGTGGGGGCCGCAGCCGCACAAGGGGCACCTTTTCTTCAGTGACCACAACTCCGGGCTGTGGGCCGTGAAGGTCCAGCCGACGACCCGGCCGGTGTCCTGAGGGACGGACACACGGCCCGTATATTGGTCGCGATCCGGGTGCGCACGAAATACTTACCGGAGGAGTAGCCCCTGTGCATCTGGCGGGAAGCTACCCCGCTGGCGCGGGCCGTTCCACCGGTTGAGCTTATGGACCCCCACACGGAACTGAAGGGGGCATCACACCAGCGAAGGAGTCGAAGACATGGCCGTACGGAGTGCAGAAGCCGAGTGGAAGGGTGACCTGAAGTCGGGGACGGGGACGATGCGGAGTGAAACCGGAACCGTCGACGGTCAATACTCCTTCGCATCGAGATTCGAGGAGGGGACCGGGACGAATCCAGAGGAGTTGATCGCGGCGGCACACGCCGGGTGCTATTCGATGGCCCTATCGAACATGCTTGCCACGGCAGGGCATACGCCGGACAGCGTCCACACGACGGCCCGCGTGCACATCGGACCGGTGGACGACGGAGTGGCCATCACGCGCATCGACCTCACCTGCCGCGCCGAAGTCCCCGGTCTCACCGCTGAGGCGTTCGCCGAGCACGCCGAGAACGCGAAGACGGGCTGCCCCGTTTCGGTCGCGCTCAAGGCCGTGGACATCACGCTGGATGCGGAGCTGAACTGAAGTAGTGCCAGGCCGTCCAGCCTTCAACCGGCCCGGGCGGGAGGCTCGGAGAGGGTCCCGCCATCCGGCGTGTGGTGACCCTCTCCGCAGCCTTCATCGGACGCACATCCGATCGTGAACGTCGAGCCCTGCCCTTCCGCGCTGACGACGCTCAGCGTGAAGCCCATTCCTTCGCAGAGCGACCGGGAAATCGCCAGCCCCAGGCCCGTCCCACCGAAGCGTCGGGTGGTCGAGCCGTCCCCCTGTTCGAACGCTGCGAATACCCGCTCCATCTGCTGGGGCGAGATCCCCACCCCCGTATCGGTCACGTCCACCGCAAAGGGCCGTCCACCGTCATCCGCTCGAATCGCCACCTGGATCCACCCGGACGGAGTGAACTTGATGGCGTTGCCGACCAGATTCACGAGGACCTGACGAAGCCGCACTTCATCCGCGCGGAGTGGAAGGAGCACATCGGGGGCCTGCACGGACATCGACGCGTTGCCACCGTGAATGCGGCTCTCCAACTGCGAGACGGTCTCCCGGACCAGGACTTCGAGGTCGACGGGTTCCATCTTGATATCGAGTCGACCGCGCTCGATCCGAGTGATGTCGAGGATATCGTTGATGAGAGCGAGCAGGTAGACGCCGTTGCTCTTGATCCGACCGAGATAGTCGCGCGCGATCTCGGGTGGTGTCGCCTCGCGCCGGAGGAGGAGGTTCGTAAAGCCCACCACCGAGTTCAGCGGCGTGCGGAGCTCGTGGCTCATGCGGGCCAGGAAATCGCTCTTGGCACGACTGGCGGCCTCGGCCCGCCGGCGAGCCTCATCCAACTCAAGCGACTGCTCTTCGAGTTTCATGATGAGCGATTTCGCCGCCTGTGTCCGATCCTGCACGTTCCAGGGTCCCTGGGCCGCAAACACGAGATACATCGTAAACGCCACCAGAGAACCGACTTTCACGATCTCCGCGGCAAGGTCCGGGCGCGCCCCCTCCACCATGCTCGTCCACATCAACAAGGCCAGATAGCACACGACGCCAAGGGCGCCCATCCAGGCCGCCCGAGCGCGCCCGATCCACAGCTGGTCGGCGACCCGCAGGACGTAGACCGGCCAGATCAGCGAGGCGTGCCCACCGGTCGCGTAGACGGCCAAGGTCAAAATCGGCACATCCGAAGCGAGAAACACGGTGCCCAGATGCACCCGCTTGCTACGTGCGAAGTATCGCCGGAGAACGACCCACTGGCCGACCGCATAGACTTCGATGAGCAGGACCATGATCGCGGTCGCAAGCCACGACGCCCCCACGTCCCGCAGGGTGTTGTGGAGGAGAACGAAGGCGACCAGTAGTTGGAGTCCCAGCAGCCGGGTCCGGGGCACTTCGATCGCGTTCAGCCGGTGAAGTCCCGGCAGGTCCCTGCGATCTTCCGCCCCGAGACCCAGAACCTCCTCCACCGCTTCGGGTGACGGCAATTCCGTGAATGGAGGGGTTGGGTGCTGGCTCATATGGAGTGCGGAAGCCGGAGCCCTGGAGGAAGAGGCTCGAAGCTACACCTACCCTGCGCCCCTGCCAAGCGAAGGACGGACGCGCCTTGTCGGTCCCGGCTGGGGCCACGATAATGCGGGCGATATGACAGCCCTCCTGTGGGTCCTCGCGGCCACCCTGTCGACCTCCTTCCTCTGCTCGGTTCTGGAGGCCGTCTTCCTGTCGATCAGCCACTCGTATGTCGCCCTACTTCAAGAACGAGGCGAGTGGGCCGGTGAATGGCTGTCCTCGGCCATGAAGAAGCTGGATGAGCCGATCGCCGCGATCCTTACGCTCAACACGATCGCCCACACGATCGGAGCGACGATGGGTGGGGCGATGGCACTGCAGATCTTCGGAAGCGCGTGGGTCGCGGCGTTCTCGGCCGTCTTGACCCTGGCGATTCTCGTTCTGACCGAAATCGTGCCCAAGACGCTCGGTGCGACCTACTGGAAGCAACTCGCGATTCCGACCGCGCACATCCTTCGCGTGATGACGGTGGGGATGAAGCCGATCATCGTTCCTCTCGGCTGGATTTCCGGTCTCCTCACTTCGAGAACCGAGGGCCCCACCGTGAGTCGGGCGGAACTCGAGGTGCTCGCGGAGATCGGCCTTCGGGAGGGAGCGCTCGACGAGGACGAATGGAAAGTGATGTCCAACGTGATCCGCCTCGACGAGGTGTCGATCGGAGAGGTCATGACGCCGCGCACGGACATCATTGCCGTTCCGGTCGATGCGTCGCTCCGTGAGGCCATGGACCTCATGCTGGCGGAAGGCCACCTCCGGCTGCCGGTCTACAGCGAGAGCCTCGACACCATCGAGGGGGTCGTCCTGGCACGCGACGTGTGGCGGGCGGACCGTGAGGGCGTCGTGCGCGTGCGCGACATCGTGCGTCCCGTGCCGTTTGCGCCCGCCTCCAAGCCGGTGGAGGATCTCATCCCGGAAATGCGGTCCAAACGAACGAAGCTCGCGATCGTGGTGGACGAATTCGGCGGCACGGCGGGGCTGGTCACCCTGGAGGACCTGATCGAAGAGATCATCGGGGAGATCCAGGACGAGCATGAGGACGACGAGCCGGAGGACTTCCATCCGATGCCCGGCGGGCGGTATCGGATCTGGGGCGGAGCGCCGCTACGCGAGGCGTCGGCCCGGTTGAACTTCACCCTCACGGAGTCCGAGCAGGAAGGCTTCGACACGCTGGGCGGCTTCGTGTTCGGCAAGGTCAACCGGATCCCCGTGGTCGGAGATCAGGTGGAGGTCGGCTCGGGCACGCTGCGGGTGGTGCGGATGCGGGGGCGGCGCATCGAGTATCTCGTGTTCCAGCCGGCCGACCGAGGTCGGGAGTAGAACCGACTTTCCACACTAGACCTCGCCGACGGTCGGAACACGTTCCGGCTCGGGTACCGCGGCGTCGTCCGAGCGGGCTGCCCTGGCGATCGCGTTCTCCTCCAGCCAGAAGGATATCGCGAGGAGGATCGCCCCACAGGTGATGGCCATGTCGGCCACGTTGAAGATCGGGAAGTCCCAGAAGCCGAGGTCGATCGGCCCGAGGAAGTCCACGACTCCGCGGCTCCACCGTACTCGGTCGTAGAGGTTTCCGAGGGCGCCGGACACGACGAGTGAAATCGAGGCGATACGGAGGTAGTCCCTGCGATCCGCTTGCTTGAACAGAACGCCCAGCAGGATCAGCGCGAGAATCGTCACGGGCACGAAGAACCAGCGGGAATCCTCTCCGATGCGGAGTCCGAAGGCCGCACCCTTGTTGAAGGCGAGGGTGAGCGGGACCAGGCCACCGAACAGTTCGCCCCGCTCCCCCGCGAGCGCTTCGAGAGCCCATCGCTTGGTGATCCAATCGAGCGCGGCGACCGGCACCAGGATCAGGACGAACATGAGGAGCTTAGCGCGCACGTGAATTGTCCGACTCTGGTGGATGAATGCCCTGAACCCGCAAGTCTACAGGGGGCCCCTTCATTCGTTCCCGGGGGGGACGGGAAAATTCCATCAATAGTCGACCGGGCGGAGGTAGAACGAGCCGATCGCACTCGAGGAGAGAAGCGCCACCGTCGGCAACTCCCGCTTCCAGTGCGTGCCGGAAAGTCGACGCGAAACCATGTCCACATCGTGCGGATCCATCCCCATGCTCACGAGGTCGTCCCTGGTATACCCCCGGATCAACGCGTGAAGAATGGGATCGGCATCATGATACCCGATCCCGAGCTCGTCCTCGTCGTTGACGCCTTTGACGAGGTCGGCCGTAGCCGGCTTGTCCACGATCACGTCCGGCACGCCGAGGTGCCGGGCCAGCGCCCACACCTGGGTCTTGAAGAGATCTCCGATCGGGTTGATCGGCGGCGAGTCGTCTGCGTGCCACGTGAAGTATCCCAGCAGCCGTTCACTCTTGTTTCCGGTTCCCAGCGGCAGGGCGCGGAGTTTCGCCGACTGGTCGAACAGCACGACGGCGCGGAAGCGGGCCATCAGGTTGCCCCTACGTAGCGGGCTGGCATCGGGCTCATGCGCCTCGACATACCCGTCGACCGGCTCGCTGATATCGATGGTGCGCGAGTGGGCTCCCGTGGCGCCGAGCACCAGATCGGCGTGGTCCAGGCTCTCCCGGCTCGAGGCCCGGTAGGGCAGCCGGAAGCCGTACACGTTCTCCGGGCCGAGGGCCCGGCACGCCAGTTCGAGCGACACGGCCGAATCCACCCCCCCGGACACCCCGACAACCGCCCGCTCGAAACCCCTGCGGTCCCGATACTCCTCACGGATGAACCCGACGAGCGTCCGTTCGACCAGATCCAGGTCCAACTCCATCCCCGGAACGTCGAGGAAGTCGGGGGAGCGCGTGCCCCGCCCACCGAACGGGGGCGCCGGGGCTTCGGGACGGGTGTCCCCCTCGTCATCCGGCGGCCCCGAGTCATCGAGTCCAACCGCGTCGGACAGAGAGCGCTGAAGGTGGGGCAGCATCTGCTCGAGGTCCGCGAGGAGCGGCGCCGCCACGCGGGCGCGGTCGAGGGCGCTGGGATCCAGTGACGTCCGGGTGACCCCGGGCTCGGACAGCTGTCCCCGAGCGAGGATCGATCCGTCAGGACCGACGGCCAACGATCCCCCCGGAAAGATCTTTCCGCCTTCCGATCCGACGAGTTGGGACACGACGACGAACACGCCGTGCTCCTCTGCAGCCGACGGAGCAAGCCGATCCCAGCGGTCCAGATTCGCCGGACGACCCGACGTGCTCGGCTGGAAGTCGCGCGCCGGTGAGGCGCTGACCACCGCGATCAACTCCGCACCCGCCAGCGCGAGGATGGTGACCGGGAGGCTGTGCCACATCTCCTCGCAGATCAGCAGCCCCACCCGACCGAACCGTGTGTCGAACGCACGCACGCTCGTGCCCGGTTCGACGAAGCGCGCCTCATCGAACACGCCGTATGTGGGCAGGAAGAGTTTACGATGAACGTGTTGAACGCTCCAGGCGCCCTCGGAGGGCGTGAGGTAGGCGGCCGAATTGTACAGCCGTCGGCGCCACCGCTCGTAGAAGCCGAGCACGACGTCGGGAGTCGCCTCGCTAGAGGGCCCCAACAAGCCGGAGACGGAATCGGCCGAAACGGCTGCTTCGGCCACGCCACCCTCGAGGAAGTACCCCGACAGGCACGCCTCCGGGAAGACCACGATGTCGGCGGACCCCGATTCGCCCTCGACCATCTCGCGGACGATCCGTGCATTCGCCTGGACGTCCCCTTTCATGGGGCGTATCTGCGCAAGCGAGACCCGCAGAGGAGCCTGGTCCGGCCCGAGTGTCATATAGGAGTGTCCGTCTTCGCGTTTTCGGAGGATGAACCGGCTTCTGTCCGGTAGGTGGAAAGGTACGCCCCATCTGCCGTATGTGCAGTGCCGGCCCGACCGTGCGGAACGCCGTCGGGCGAACAGGGGTTAGTACCACCGAGTCATTCTTCTTCCGACGATGCCGAGGGTGCATGAGACGGTCCAACGCCTTTTTGATCCTCCTCTCCGCGCTCGCTCTGTCTCCCGCAGGGGCGCGGCACGCGGCGGCTCAGAGCGCGCAGACTCCCGAGGCCGAGGTGTTCCTCCGGGCATTGCAGGCGCTGTCTCAGATGCACCAGAACGCCGCGCCGGACTCGGCTCTTTGGGAGGCCGCGCTCGACGGGATGATCGCGTCGCTGAACGATCCGTATGCCGACGTCTTCACCCCGGTCGAGGCGGAGGCGTGGGAAGAGGAGACGACCGGAAACTACTCCGGGATCGGACTGCAGATCACGCAGTTGAACGACGAAGTGACGGTCACGGCCGTCTTCCGGTCGACTCCCGCCGAGGACATCGGAGTGCAGGTCGGTGACGTGATCGTCGGGGTGAACGAGCACAATGCGACGGAGTGGAGCACCGACATGGCGGCGGACTCGATCCGGGGACCCGTCGGGAGTTGGGTCGAGGTGCGCTTCAAGCGCGCCGGGTACGAGACGCCGATCTCCTACGACATCAAGCGGGACAACGTCCACGTTCCAGCCGTAAACTATGGTATCCTGGACGGGAATATCGGCTATGCGATTCTCGATCGGGTGGCCCGGAACGCCGCCCGTGAGATGGACCAGGCCCTCCAGGAATTGCGGAACACACGCGGCCTGATCATCGACCTGCGCCGCAACCCGGGGGGCTTCCTCGACGAGTCGCTGATGCTCGCCGACCTGTTCCTGACCCCTGGGTCGACGCTTGCCAGCACCAGCCAGCGTACCGGCGAGGGTGCCGTGGCCGGCGGGTCGGGCGTGAGCACGGAGTCCTATCAGGACCGCTGGCCCGCCCGCGTACCGGGCCTTCCTGTCGTGATCCTGGTCGACCGCTTCACAGCGTCGGGCGCCGAGATCCTCGCAGGAGCGCTCCAGGACTACGACCGAGCCGTGGTGCTCGGGGAGCGGAGCTTCGGAAAGGGCGTGGTTCAGACGGTGATGCCGCTCCCCCACGGACGGCGGCTGCGCTTCACCACGGGAGAGTGGCAGACGCCACTCGGACGTTCGCTTCACCGCGCCAGGGACATGCAGATGCGCCCCCTGGAGGAGAACCTCGATACTCTGCCCCGCGTAATGACGCCGGGAGGGCGTCCGCTCCTCAACGGTGGCGGCATCTTCCCCGATCTGGCGGTGGAGGGCGATACCCTCAAGACGGAAGAGCAGGATCTGATCCGCTCGGCGAATGAAGCCGAGTTCCCCCTCGGGCTGCGGATCGCTGAGTTCGCGCTCGAACAGGCTCGGGAACTCAAACAGGCCAATCGCCGGCCGTCGGTCGACGCGACCGCCTTCGTCGCGTTCGTGAACGCGATGGTGTCCGAGGGCCTTCCTCGTTCCGCGGTGGAGAGTCCGGTGGTCGTGGACTACCTGCGGTGGAGGGCTGAGGTCAGCGTCGCCCAGAGGATGAACGACATCGGCACCGAGGCGGAGTTCCGGATGGAGCGCGACCCCGTGCTCACCGAAGCCGTCCGACTGCTCGAAGCCTCGTCCAGCCAGACGAGCCTCCTCCAGGTGGTTGCGGGCAAGCAGAACGGCACCAGCGGGAGCACGGCCAACCGCCGGTAGGGAGACTCTGCTTAGGTGAGGCTCCCTGCGCCTCAGTCGGCTCGCGGGTGATGTCGTCGGTGGACATCGCGCAGGTACTCCCGGTCGACGTGTGTGTAGATCTGCGTCGTGGAGATGTCGGCGTGCCCGAGAAGCTCCTGAACGGCGGCCAGATCGGCGCCTCCCTCGAGGAGGTGGGTGGCGAACGTGTGCCGGAGCGTATGGGGCGACACCGTCTTCTCGATGCCGGCCCGTCGGGTGGCCACCTTCACCAGGTTGAAGATCGCCTGGCGCGTGGTCGGACGTCCGCGCGCGTTCAGGAACACGCGCCCCTGCCCGCTCCCGCGATCGAGGGTGGTGCGGACCTCGCGTAGATAGCGTGTCACGGCGCGGAGAGCCGGCGCGCCCACCGGGACCAGCCGTTCCTTCCGCCCTTTCCCGAAAACGGTCACGAACCCTTCGTCCAAGTCCAGGCCGACGAGGGTCAACTCCACCAACTCCGACACACGAAGACCGGCGGCATAGAGCATCTCGAGTACGGCCCGGTCACGCCAGTACAGCGGTCGGGCCGGATCGGGCGCGTCCAGGAGGCGGGTGACCTCATCCCTCGTGAGGTGATCGGGCAACGGCCGGCCACTCCTGGGAGCCTCGAGCCGATCAGTTGGATCGGTGTTTACGATTCCCTCGGCGAGTAGGAAACCGTAATAGGTCCGGACCGCTGACCGAGCCCGTCGAATCGAGGAGCCGGCCAGGCCGGCCTCTTTGAGCGCATACACCCAACCTCGGAGGATCTCCGGCGTCACGTCGCCCGGAGCGTGGACGCCGGCCTCCACCACGTGCGCCATCCAACGCACGAGATCCCGGCGGTACGCCTCGAGGGTGCGATCCGAGAGGCCTCGCTCGAACGTCAGGTAGTCCTCGAACTGCTCGACCCGGAAGTCCCGGTCAGTGGGCATCGTGTCGAGTCCGCCACCACCAGACGGCCACCGCCGCGAAGACGAGCAACGCAACACCGAGAAGGACACCATTCACGTTGGACAGGGCGGATCGAACGGCAGGGAAGTTCCGCCCGGCGACCGTGCCCACGTACACGAGCGCTCCGTACCAGATGGCCGATGCCGCGGCCACCGGGAAGGCGACCGCCCAGAACGGCTGGTGGCTCACGCCCGCGAAGATGGGCACGACGCTCCGGAGGCCCGGGAGGAAGCGGGTGATGAAGATGGCGGGTGTGCCCCACCGCTGGTAAAAACCCTGCATCCGGGCCATCTGATGCGCATTGAGGAGCCGCCCGCCCCAACCTCGGTCGAAGAAGCCCCTCCCGTACTTGAAGCCGATCCGGTACATGAGGAGCGCCGAAACCACGTTTGCAAGCCAGGTGCTCACGAAGACCCAGCGGCTGTGGATCCCACCCTCGGGCGCCGAGAGGAACCCGCCGAGAAGGACGAAGGTGTCCGCGGGCACGGCCGGGAATACGTTCTCGACGGCCGCACCGGCGCCCAGCACCAGATACACCACGACCGGCGGCAGACCGGCCAGCCACTCGATCAGTTCCGAAAACATGGCGAATCAGGCGTCGGGCCCAGCGAACCCATCTGCCGAATCGATCAGGGCGATCGCGTGGACCGCGACCCCTTCCCTTCGGCCGATCCACCCCATGGTCTCGTTGGTCTTACCCTTTACCGAGACGCCGCGCGGGCCGATGCGGAGCGCCTTTCCCAGCGCCGCCCGCATGGCGTCGACGTGGGGCCCGATCTTCGGCGACTCGCACACCACCGTCACATCCACGTTCACGACCTGGTAGTTGTGGGTCTCGAGTACGTGGACGGCTCGCCGCAGGAGCTCGATCGAGTCCGCGCCGCGGTACTGGTCGTCCGACGGCGGAAAGTGGCTTCCGACGTTTCCTGCGCCCGCGGCCCCCAGGATGGCGTCGATTACCGCATGCGCCACCGCGTCGCCGTCGGAATGCCCGGACAGCCCCGCGTGATCCGGAATGTCGACCCCGCCGAGGCGCAGCGGACGATCATCGGCGAATCGGTGTGAATCGTACCCTGTCCCGACCCTCACCGCTCGGCCTCACGGCTCGAACCGAGGGGTACTAACCCTCCCACCGGCGCAGAGCGAGACACACGTTATGTCCGCCGAATCCGAAGGAATTGCTCAGGGCCAAGGACACCGGCCGCTCCACCGGGCCGTCGTGTGCGTAGTTCAAGTCGCAAGCCGGGTCGGGCGTCTCGAGGTTGATCGTTGGAGGGATTCGACCCTCCCGGAGCGTCTGGATCGTGATGAACGCCTCCATGACCCCCGCCGCCCCCAGAAGATGGCCCGTCATCGACTTGGTCGAGCCCATGATGATCGAGTAGGCGTGCTCCCCGAGCACCTCCTTCACCGCAGCGGTCTCGATCGCGTCCGCCATGGTCGACGTCCCGTGCGCGTTCACATAGTCCACGTCCGTGGCCTCGACACCGGCTTCCGCCAACGCCTGACGCATCGCGTGCTGAGCCCCGTACCCGTCGGGCGGCGGCGCGGTGATGTGGTAGGCATCCCCCGACAGCCCGTAACCGACCACCTCCGCCAGGATCGGTACGCCGCGAGCCTTCGCGCGCTCCAATTCCTCGAGCACCAGAGCCCCGGCCCCCTCACCCATTACGAAGCCGTCCCGCGTCAGATCGAAGGGCCTGCTGGCCCCTTCCGGATCGTCGTTGCGGGTGGACATCGCCTTCATGGCGGCAAAGCCGGCCACCGTCATCGGGGTGATGGTCGCCTCGGTGCCACCCGCCAGCATCATGTCCGCCACACCGAACTGGATGTGACGAACCGCCGCTCCGATGGCGTGTGCGCTCGACGCGCACGCCGACACCGTGGCGTAGTTGGGCCCCTGCAGATTCCAGCGCATGGAAATCAGGCCCGCGGAGATATCCGGTATGAACATCGGGATGAAGAACGGGCTCACGCGGTTGGGACCCGACTCGATCAGCTTACGATGCTGTTCCTCGAACGTCCCGATCCCGCCGATTCCGCTTCCGAACACCACTCCGAAGCGCTCAGGCGCCACGCCGTTCGGAACCCCGTCCTCCAGATTCGCGTGGGCCATGGCTTGGAACGCCGCGGCCAGCGCGAATTGAGAGACCCGATCGTATCGCCGGGCCTCCTTCCGATCCATGTACCGCTCCGGATCGAAGTCCTTCACCTCGCATGCGATCCGGGTCGCGAAGTCCTCTGTGGCGTCGAAGGCCCGGATCCGACCCGCACCGCTGACACCGTCCAGAAGGTTCTTCCAGGTCGTGGTCGCGTCGTTCCCCACCGGTGAAACAACGCCCATGCCGGTGACCACCACCCTGCGACCTGGGTCGCCCGAACCGCCTCCCATAGCGCTCCCGACTCCCGGAGCCCGGCTCAGCTTTCCTGGGAGTGCTTGCGCAGATACGAGATCGCGTCACCCACGGTGCGCATCTGCTCGGCGTCCTCGTCCGGAATATCGATGCCGAACTCCTCTTCGAACGCCATGACCAGCTCGACCGTGTCGAGGGAATCAGCGCCGAGGTCCTCAACAAACGAAGCCTCGTCGGTGACCTTCTCGGCCTCGACGCCAAGCTCGTTGATGATGATTTCACGCACCCTCGACTCCGTAGCCTCGCTCATGGTACCTCCTTGAAATGACTCGATTGATCGCGATCGGAAATGTACTGCAAATCAAAGGCCCGTGGTCACATGACCATGCCGCCGTCCACGGCGAGAACCTGGCCGGTAATGTAGCGAGCGAACGGTCCCACGAGAAACCGAGCCACGCCGGAGATATCCGCCGGTTCGCCGAGCGCACCCATCGGGATGATTCCCTTCAAGGCCTCGACCTGCGAATCACTCAGTTCGTCCGTCATGTCCGTGCGGATGAAGCCGGGCGCGATCGCGTTACAGCGGACGCCCCGGCCCGCCAACTCCTTCGCGACGCTTTTGGTCAGGCCTACCATTCCGGCTTTGGACGCGGCGTAGTTCGCTTGGCCCGCGTTTCCGGTGAGCCCGACCACCGAGGTGATGTTGAGGATGGCACCGTCCCTGCGCTTCATCATGCCTCGGGCCACGGCCCGGGTGAGGTTGAACGCACCCTTCAGATTCGTGGCGATGACCTCGTCGAATTCCTCGTCCTTCATGCGAATGAGGATGTTGTCCCGGGTGATGCCCGCGTTGTTCACCAGGATGTCGACAGGCCCGACCGCCGCTTCGACCTCGGTCGTCATCTGCTGAACGGCGCCGGAGTCGGCCACGTCACACCCGAAGCCGGCGTGCCCCTCGCCCGGCAGTGCTTCCGCAGCTTCAGACGCCCTTTGGCCGTTTCGCGCCACGATGGCTACGCGGCACCCTGCCGATGCCAGGCTTTCGCTGATGGCCAGGCCGATGCCCCGAGAGCCCCCGGTGACAAGCGCGACTTTCCCGTTGAGTTCTCTTCCGTTCATGGCGTCAGTCCGTGTAGGCGTCGATGTCCGAGGGTTCGCCAAGAGAAGCACAGGGCATTCCCTTCGCGTTTCGCCGATTGAGTCCGCATAGCACCGAACCCGGACCCAACTCGACGAAGCAGTGCGCTCCCGCCTCCACCATCGCCGCGACGGACGCACTCCAGCGCACGGGTGACGTGAGTTGCCGTACCAGCAGGTCGCGTGCCTCGCAGCCCCGGGTCACAAAGGCGCCCGTCACGTTGGAGACCACGGGGAATGCAGGATCCGAGAAGGAGACTCCATCGAGGCGCCTTTCGAGGCCCGATGCGGCCGACTCCATCAGCGGGGAATGAAACGCCCCCGAGACATTCAGCTCAACGACACGCTTCGCTCCCGCCTCCTTCGCGAACGCTATCCCCTGAGCAACGCCCACGACGTCCCCGCTGAACACGACCTGGCCTGCGGAGTTGAAGTTCGCGGGTACGCAGACTCCCGCGTCGACACGCCCGCACACGTCATCGACCGCCTCGTCTGCCAGGCCCAGAACGGCCGCCATGGCTCCCGGCCGCTCACGACCCGCCGCGAACATCAGCTCACCCCTGAGGCGGACCGCCTCGAGCGCATCAGGGAATGAGAACGTGCCCGCCGCGACGTGCGCGCTGAACTCACCGAGCGAATGGCCCGCCGCCATCGCCACGTCACCCAGCCGATCCTTCATCACACGGTGGGCAGCCACCGAGTGGACCAGAATGGCCGGCTGCGCGTTCCGGGTCGCGGTCAACTCGTCGTCCGGTCCCTCGGCCATCAGCTCGGACAGCGCAAAGCCGAGAATCTCATCGGCCTCGGCCAGCGTGTCGCGGGCGACCGGGTACGCCTCGGACAGGGCTTTGGCCATTCCCACGGTCTGCGAGCCCTGCCCGGGAAAGAGAAGTGCGAGTTTCATAGTGGTCGGGTGGGGAGGGTCAGAAGCGCCAGATCATGGCGCCCCAGGTCAGCCCAGCGCCGAACGCCGCTGTCAGCACGGTGCTCCCCGGACCGACCAGGCCCTGCTCGCGAGCCTCGTCGAGCGCGACGGGGATCGTGGCGGAACTCATATTGCCGTAGCGGTCCAGATTCACATACACGCGATCCATGTCGATCCCGGCGTACCGTGCGGTGGCCTCGACAATCCGAACGTTGGCCTGATGGGGGATCATCAGATCGATGTCATCCGCGCCCATTTCGGCGATCTCCAGAACCCGTCCCGCCGCCTCGGACATCGAGCGGACCGCGTTCTTGAAGACCTCTCGGCCCTCCATCTGGACGAGGTGGGTTCGCCGTACGAGTACGTCCGCGGACATCGGTTCGCGCACACCACCGCTGGGACGACAGAGAAGGTCGGCCATGCTCCCATCGGAGCGGTGGTAGCTGGCAACGATGCCTCGACCAGGGTGCTCCGAGCGACGAACCACCGCCGCTCCCGCACCGTCCCCGAACAGGACGCATGTCGCACGATCTTCCCAATCCACGATCCCGGTCATCTTCTCGGCCGCGACCACCAGCGCCACATCTCCATGACCCGCGACGAGGAAGCCTTCCGCCATCGTCAGGGCGTACAAGAACCCGCTGCACGCCGCGTGCAGGTCGAACGCAAAGGCCCCGTCGGCTCCGAGCAGTTCCTGGATGTCGCAAGCGGTCGACGGGAGCCACCGGTCGGGTGTCGCGGTAGACACGATCAGGACGTCGACATCGCTCGCGTCCAGACCCGCTTCGGCGAGCGCCGCCCGAGCCGCCTCGACGCCCATGGCGGCTGCGCCGGTCTCGTCGTCCGCGATCCGGCGAGTCACGATGCCCGTGCGTGTCCGGATCCACTCGTCCGATGTATCGAGCCGTAGGGCGAGATCATCGTTGGTGACGATGTTGTCCGGCAGATGCCGACCCGTGGCCGCGATCTCCACTCGGGGGAGCGGGGCTGCCATCACATCTCCTGAGAAGGCTCGGAGTGCGCTTGCGCCTGATGACGAACCAGGCCGGTCCGTACCGCCTGAGCCGCGACCGCGACGGCATTTTGAATCGCACGGGGCGGGGACTCTCCGTGGCAGATGATGGACACTCCGCCAACTCCGAGCAATGGAGCGCCGCCATACTCGGTGTAGTCCAGGAAGCGAAATACGTCGTGGAGGTTGATGCCACTCTCGTCACCCTTGAGCTCCTTTTGCAGGAGACCGATGATGAAGTGCGAGACCGACTCGTAGAACTTCAAGACCACGTTGCCCACGAATCCGTCACACACCACTACGTCGCACACTCCGCGGATGATGTCGCGACCTTCGACGTTCCCGACGAAGTTCAACGTCTCGTCCGCGGCGAGAAGCCGATGGGCCTCGACCGCGAGTTCATCGCCCTTCTCAGGCTCCTCGCCGATGTTCAGGAGCGCGACCCGGGGCTCAGGACGACCCATGACGTCCTGCGCGTAGACCCGCCCCAACCGAGCGAACTGCAAGAGGTGGTGCGGCTTGCAGTCGACGTTGGCGCCCGCGTCGAGCATCACGCATGGGGACATCGAGGTGGGAAGGATCGTGCCGATGGCCGGACGATCCACGCCCGGAAGAGGGCGCAACGTGAACATCGACGTCGCCATGACCGCGCCGGTCGACCCCGCGCTCACGAACGCGGCCGCCTCGCCGCTCTTCTGAAGCTTCAACCCAACGACGATCGACGACTCCGGCTTCCGTCGGATAACGGACGCAGGAGAGTCAGCCGCAGTCACACGATCGGGAGCGTGCACCACGTGGAGGCGGTCCCTCGGTGCATCCGGATAGCGCGATAGCTCCGCATCGATCAAGGAGCGGTCGCCCACCAGTACGACCTCGATATCGGGGTCCAACTCCTGGAGGGCCCCGATCGCACCGGCAACCTCGGCCGCAGGTGCGTGATCGGTACCCATCGCGTCCAGGGCGATGCGCACCCGACTCGACCCCCTACTCGACGTCGACTTCGATGACGGATTCGCCGTTGTAGTACCCACAACTCGGACAGACCCGATGCGGCTGCTTGTGGTCACCGCACTTCGGGCACGTCTGGGTGGCTACAGGCTCGGCCTTATAGTGAGTCCGCCGCTTCCGCTTCCGTTGCTTCGAAGTCCGCTTCTTTGGGACTGCCATAACCCGTTCACTCTTCTTTGAGCGCCCGGAGTGCCTCCCACCTTGGGTCGGTCTCGTCCCGGACGCAGGCGCACGACTCTTGGTTCAGATTCGCACCGCACGTCGGGCAGAGCCCCTTACACTCCGGCTCGCAAACGATAAATGGGTCGATGGCGAGGACGATCTCCTCACGCACCGCCTCCGTAACATCCAACTCAGCCGCGTCCGCGTCGAACGGACGGACATCTCCATTGTCCTCGGACCCCAGGTCGTCCTCGTCCGCGAACACCATCGTGACGTCGTGGTTCAACCGATCGGTCACGTCCTTCAGACACCGCCTGCACTCACGCTCCAGCCGTGCGGACATCCTGCCACGAACGACGATCTCTCCGGTCCCCGCTTGAGATGCCTGCACCTCGATTCGAAGCGGTCCGTCGAACTCGAATTCCAAGCCCATGAACATCGGATCGTCCGGTGGCACGGAGGCGTCCAGCGCCACCGTCCCCTCACGGTCGAGCCGACCGAGATCAATCCTGAGCATAGTCGTGGAAGCTATCTGGCAAGCAGAAGTGTGTCAACGCGAAGGTGCTGTCCCGCAAGGGCTTTCCTGGCCCGGTCCCCGAGCTGGGTCGCGGGGTGTCAGCACATCGTCAGCGGGTGGTGATCCGGTCGCTTTCGCTGAAGAAGAAGGCGATCTCGTTGGCCGCGTTCTCATCGGAGTCCGACGCGTGGATCGCGTTGCGCCCCTTCGACTCGGCGTACAGCTTCCGGACGGTACCCTCGGCAGCTTCGGCGGGGTCGGTCGCTCCGATGGCGTCTCTCAGACTCGGTACGGCGTCCGTCGCCTCCAGGACCATCGGAATGACCGGTCCGGACGTCATGAACTCGACGAGCTCGCCGTAGAAGGGTCGCTCCCGGTGGACCGCGTAGAAGGCGCCCGCCTGCTCCGCCGAGAGCCGGGTCATCCGGAGCGCTCGGATCGCGAAGCCCCCGTCTTCGAGGTGCGCCAGGATTTTGCCCGCGTTCCCGCTCGCGACAGCGTCCGGCTTGATGATCGCCAGGGTACGGCTCATATGTCGGAACTCTCTGTTCGTTCGTTCGTGTGAAGGTCGTGAGGGCGGTGGAGAACACCCAGGATGGAATCTCTCGTGATGAAACCGACGAACTCCCCGTCCCGTACCACGGGAAGCTGCTCCACGCCGCGGTTCACCATCATGTTCGCCGCTTCGGACAGCGGCTGGTCTTCAGACACGCAGAGGATCGACCGGCTCATGAGATCGCGTGCCGCGAGCGGTTGGTCGGCGACCTCGTTGCTTCGTCCCTCTCTTGGGCCCTTCCGTACGACATGCCCGAGTGCGTCCCCCGCCGTGAGGATGCCGAGGACCTCGTACCGGTCACCCACCACCGGCACGGCCCGTATCCTGCGCCGGACCATGAGATCGAGCACCTCGGCCATGGGCGTGTCCGGATACACGCGGTAGCGGGCGGGCAGAAGGGCGTCCGCGACGATGTGCCGGGGCTGGAACTCCGCGTCCATCAATTCTGCCAAAGCGCGAACGTCGGACGCCGAGCGCGCGGCCGCCAACTGCTGGATTCTCTCCGGGGTGCGGAGCACGTGCTCCACGATCGGCAACAACTGTTGGCGGAGACCGGCGATCTTGCCCGGCGTGAGGAAGGCCAGCACCACCCGAGCCTCCACGGTCTCACCGCCTGCCCGTTCCACCGTGATCGGCACGTCCGATACGGCAACACCCAGCGACGTCCGTCGAAGAGTGGGTACTCGGGCGAGGACCGCCACAACCCCGTCGCCAACGGTCACGGCATCGCCCCGATCGCCCGAAGCGATGGCACCGGCCAACTCGAGGATCTCGTCGGAGTCGACCTGATCATCAGCCGCGACTCGGGTGAACACCGCTCGAAGGAGCGAGTCGAACCCGGCGTCACCGTGAAGGTCGGCGGGGCCTACGAACCAGGCGTCGCGTAACAGATCGGACAGTTTCATGGAGTGCCCCCCAAGGGACCGGGGCGCGCCGGGCTCAGCCCAGTGCGTCCTGGATGAGGCCCACGATGTCGGCTGGCCGTTCGGCCACCGAGATCCCGTTGTCCTCGAACGACTTCATCTTCTCCTCCGCCGTACCGGCCGAACCGCTGATGATGGCGCCCGCATGGCCCATCCGACGACCTGGAGGCGCCGTCTGTCCTGCGATGAACCCGACCACGGGCTTCGACATGTTCGCCTTGACCCAGGCGGCGGCCTCTTGCTCATCGGTGCCGCCGATCTCTCCGATCATCACGACGGC
Source organism: Gemmatimonadota bacterium (assembly GCA_029262115.1). Classification (GTDB taxonomy): domain Bacteria; phylum Gemmatimonadota; class Gemmatimonadetes; order Longimicrobiales; family Gaopeijiaceae; genus JAJCZZ01. The sequence goes on from JAJCZZ010000059.1 coordinate 72,937, forward strand.
GGTCGTATCGGGATCGTTCTCGAAAGCCTCGAGGCAGTCGATGAAGTTGGTGCCGATCAGGGGGTCCCCGCCGATGCCCACACAGGTGGTCTGGCCGAGCCCGACGTTCGACAGTTGGAACACGGCCTCGTAGGTCAGCGTCCCGGATCGCGACACCACGCCGATCGGCCCTTCCTTCACGATCTGCGCCGGTAGGATGCCGACCTTCGACTTGCCTGGAGAGATCAGCCCGGGGCAGTTCGGACCCAGAACCCGCACGCCGTGGTCGCGCGCGAACGCGTGAGCTCGCGCCATGTCGAGGACGGGCACGCCCTCCGTGATGCAGACCACCAGGTCGACACCGGAATCGACGGCCTCCATGATCGCTCCCGCGGCGAACGGAGGGGGCACGTAGATCACGGACGTGTTGGCCCCTGTCTCGGCGACCGCTTGATCCATCGTATTGAAGATCGGCGCGGTCGTCCCGTCCGGGCCGTCGAACGTCTGCCCCCCCTTCCCCGGGGTCACGCCCGCCACGACCTGCGTTCCGTACTCCATCATCTGACGGGTGTGGAACGACCCGTCCCGCCCCGTGATGCCCTGGACCACCAGCTTGGTGTCGCGATCGATGAAAATGGCCATGTCTATGCCTTTGCGAGCTCGACGGCCTTCTCGACCACCGCGTCCATGGAGGTGTATGCGGAGAAGCCCGCGTCTTTGAGAATCTCGAGCGCCTTCTCTTCGTTGGTACCCGTCAAGCGAATGACGATCGGAACCTCGATATCGATCCTCTTGGTCGCTTCGACGATACCGTTGGCGACGTCGTCACACCGCGTGATACCGCCGAAGATGTTGAAGAGGATCACCTTGACCTTGGGGTCGGAGGTGATGATCTCCAGGGCCGACACCACCTTCTCGGGGTTGGACGACCCTCCGATATCGAGGAAGTTCGCCGGCTCCCCGCCGTAATACTTCACGAGGTCCATGGTGGCCATGGCCAGACCGGCTCCGTTCACGCAACAGCCCACGGCGCCGTCGAGCTTCACGTAGCTGAGACTCGCCTCGCGGGCCTTCGTCTCCGCTGGCGGCTCTGACGACGAATCGCGCATCTCCGCCACTTCAGGGCGCCGGAATAGCTCGTTGTCGTCGATGCTCATCTTCGCGTCGATCGCCTTGACCTTTCCGTCCGGCGTCGTGATGAGCGGGTTGATCTCGGCCATCGACGCGCCCGAGTCGACGAACGCACGGTAGAGTTGACCCACGATCTTGGACGCCTGCTTCGCCAGGCCGGGATCCTCGTAGAGGAAGTTGGCCAGCCAGTACGCCTGGTGGGGCAGCAACCCGTAGCGGGGATCGACGGTCAGCTTCCGGATCGCCTCCGGATTGGAGTGGGCGACCTCCTCGATGTCGATCCCCCCTTCCGGTGATACCATGAACGTCGCGGCCTGCTTCTTCCGATCGACGAGAACGCCGACGTAGGCTTCGGTGTCGATGTCTTCAGCCGTGGTCACCAGGACCTTCTCGACCGTAAGCCCGTTGATCTCCATACCGAGGATGTCCGCGGCGTACGCTCGCGCGTCGGCGGGCGTCTTGGCCAACTTCACGCCACCGGCCTTCCCTCGGCCGCCCGAATGCACCTGGGCCTTCACCACCGTCATCCCGCCGAACTTCTCCGCCAGGGCCTGAGCCTCGTCGGGGGTGCGGGCGATCTCGCCCGGGGGGACCGGGATTCCGGCCGCCCTGAAACGCTCTTTCGCCTGATACTCGTGGATATCCATGGACGCGCTTGTTGTCGGTGCGAAGGGACCGGCGCCGGGCGCCGGCGGAGTCGTCCCGTCCGTCGGGAACGAAGCCTTATAACCTACCCGGGCGCACCGGGGGGATCAACGGGCCCTTAACGCCCTTCAGTTGCGTCTTCGAGAAGCGCGCGGAGTGCTCCCAGCGCCCGTCCGAAGCCCGCCCAATCGCCTTCCCGGAGCAGGGCCTCCGCCTGCCCCAACATGTCGAGCGCTTCCTGCGGCCACGCGCCCACCGGGGTCAGCGGGGTCGCTGACTGCCCCCCTCCCTCGACGACCTCGCCCAGTGCCCCACCCGCGAGGGCGGCCACCGCGGACGTGAGATCCTCGGTCATGACTACGCGCACACCGTCGCTCACGACGAATCGACGTAGCTCCGGGATGGCATCGGCTTCGGCCGCCAGGAAGACGGGCTCCATGTAAAGGAGCCGCCCGCCCGCCGGGACGAGGTGGAGGTGGCCCGTCCAGACGTCGCTGCCGCCGGTACGCCACAGGCTGAACTGCTGCGAGATGACGGGGTCCTGCTCGACCAGTGCCTCAATCTGCCGGGGACCCGGGACCTGGTCCTCGACCGCCACGTCGTACAGGCGCAGCTCCGGCACGCCCCCCGGATCGATTCGGGCCGCGAGAATGGCGGTGAGATTTTGGCGCCCACGCGGCACGAACACGGTGGTCAGGTGGAAACGGGCGTCCTGCTCGCCGGGGAGGGCGTAGAGCCCGTATTCCGGCTGATACGCGACCTGGCTCGTGCCCTTGTCGAGTTCCGTGGCCGCGCTCCATACGTCCTGTTGGCGGTGGAACTGCGGCGCGGTTTCCTGATGGTACTGATTCAGGGTCGCGGCCTGCACGGCGAGCAGCGACCGGGGATACCGGATGTGCTCAAGCAACTCCGACGGCATGTCCGTGACCGGTCGCATGAGGCCGGGAAAGGCAGCACCGTAGGCGTCCATCAGTGGGTCGCGTATCGGAACCCGGTAGAACATCACCTCACCGGTCACGGCATCCACCGTGACCTTCAGGCTGTTCCGCACATAGTTGACCGAGCGGAGCCTCGCGAGCTGTTGTGGCGTCGACAGCGGGAAGGCGCGCGTGGCAGAAAAGCCATCGAGGATCCACATGATCCGCCCCCCTATGGCCACCGGATACGGCGCCTCAGGGAACCGCAGGAAGGGAGCGATGGCCTCGACGCGTTCCACGACCTGGCGCCGGAATACGAATCGGCTCTCGCGATCGAGTTCCGCAGCGAAGAGCAGGTTGGCATCCCGGAAGCGCCACGCGAGCGCCAGCGTATGAAACGGGGACGCCAACCGGATGCCCTCCGGGAAGTCCACACCGGGTTGACCCGGCGACCCGTCCGGTGCCGTGTACTCGTCTCCCACGGGGTTGAGTACCGCGTAGAGTTGGCGCCGACCTCCCACGTAGATGTGCGGACGGTCGAGCGCGACATCGACGCTCGCGGTCGGGGAAATCGAGGGAGGAATGCCCGACACGATCATTGGGGGCCTGCCCTCCGCCGTGCGGCTCGACGCCTCGCTCACCACCGCCCCGACTCCGGCTACGAAGCGCTGCCGGAGGTGGAGGTTCTGCCAATTCGGGTCCTGAATGCCCGCGGGATCAACCTCCCGCACGGAGACAGCCAACGGCACCGGGCCGGATGCGCCCCGATACCGGTCAATGGTCGCCGAAGAGAAGTTGTAGTACGGGAAGCGCGCCTCGAGCTCCCGGAACGTGGTCAGGAGCGCCTCTTCGTTCCACACCGGCAATCCGGCGAACTGAGCCGCGGCGATGCTCCAGTCCGGGTCCTGGGCCTTCGCGTACGCGAAGGGGATCCGCGTCAACTCGTCCAGGCCGAAGCCGCGCCGGGTGAACTCGAGGTTGTGCTCGATGAACGGGGTTTCCCGTGCCAGCTCGTTCGGTTCGACCTGGAAGCGCTGTACCAGCGCGGGATAGAACTGGCCGATTACTCCCGACGCAAGGAGCACGAGGCCCACCGACGCGACCACCACCCGCCCCCTGTCCTTCCAAGCGCCCCACAGGACGCCGGCGGCCCCGCCCACGCTCAGCAACGCAAGCGTTTGCAACGCCGGGAGCCGTGCCTGAGCGTCGGCAAACCCGAAGATCCCCTGCACCGATGACGTGCCGTCCAGCAGGAGGAGGTAGCGACTGAGCCAGAGCCGAAGGCCGACCAGCACGAGAAACGCCGCGATGATGCTTCCCAGATGGATCCGAGCCAACTCGTCCGCCACCACCCGCGAGCGCCCCCACCGCAGAGAGCCCGTGGCCGCGTACCCGGCCGTGACCAGGGTGAACAAGAGGAAGGCGACCACGATGGCGAACGTGACAACGCTTCCGAGGAGCGGGACCCCGAATACATAAAACGACACGTCGGCCCCAAGGACCGGCTCCACCAACCCCCACGATTCGCCATGTCGGAAAAGGAGCGCCTGGGTTCCCACCGACTTCGGGACGGCCGCCCCGAACCACAGCCCCATGAGGGTGGCCATCGCGGCCATCGCCCAGACGACGTAGACCCGGGGAAGCTGCTCGGAGATCTCGAGGTTCCCGAAGCGTCTCTTGATCTGAATGCCGCCGAGCGTGCGGGAGACGAACCGCAGATTGAAGAAGATCAACAGCCCGACCGCAACACCGCCGAGGACGCGAGCCCCCCATTGCCATAGGACCCGGGTCCAGAAGACACCGTCATATCCGACCGACCGGTGCCACAGCACCTCCACGAATCCACTCGCCGCGAGTCGCCCGAAAATCAGAACAGTGCCGACGGCGAGGAGCGCCGCGACGAGCAACCGACCGCCCTTGAGGCCCTGAAACTTGCGTGCCATCGGTTAGACCCGGACCCCCTGCTCGGCCAACCAGGCCTCGACTTCCGACCGGATCTCGCCGAGTCGTTCCTCGGTCCGTGCCTCGAAGCGGGCCACGATCACAGGCTGCGTGTTCGACGCCCGCAGAAGGGCCCACCCGTCTCCGAACAGGACTCGGACCCCGTCGACGTCGATGGCATCGTACCGTGACTTGAAGTAGGTGACGGCCTTCTCCACCACGCTCCACTTCAGCTCTTCCGTGACGTCGATCCGGATCTCGGCGGTCGACACGTATTTCGGAAAGCGGGACACGGTTTCGGACAGAGGTTCTCCGGAACGGGCCACGATATCGATCAACCGGCACGCGTCGTACAACGCGTCGTCGAACCCGAGGTAATCGTCGGCGATCATGATGTGGCCGGACAGCTCACCCGCGACGAGCGCCCCTTCCTCTTTCATCCGCTTCTTGATCAGAGAATGCCCCGTCGGCGCCATGATCGGGACGCCCCCGGCGGCCTCGAAGACCTCGGGAAGGGCCTGCGAGCACTTCACGTCGAAGACGAGCTTCTGCCCCGGGCCGTGCTTCGCGAGAAGATCGAGCCCGTAGATGAGGAGGAGAAGATCGCCGCGCACGATCTGCCCGTGCTCGTCCACGGCGCCGATTCGGTCCGCATCCCCATCGAAGGCCACGCCGAGATCGAAGTCGCCTTCACGCACCGTGCGGATCAGATCCACGAGGTTGTCGTCCACCGTCGGATCCGGATGGTGATTCGGAAACGAGGGGTCGCTGTCGCAGAAAAGCGCCGTCACCTCGACGCCCATCGCCTCGAGAAGGGGAACCGCCGCCAGGGCACCCGTCCCGTTCCCGCAGTCCACGACCACACGCATGGGACGGGCGAGTTCGAACCGCCCCGCCACGTCCGCGATGTAGCGGTCGAGGATCTCCACGGACTCGAGCCCTCCGTCTCCGGAAAGGAACTCCTCGTCCTCGATTCGGCGCCGGATGTCCTGGATCGCACCCCCATAGAGGGAGCCCCTCCCGACGGTCATCTTGATCCCGTTCCACTCGGACGGGTTGTGGGAGCCCGTGATCTGGATGGCCGCGTCCGTCCGGAACTCGACCTCGGCCCAGTAGAGGGTCGGCGTGGGCACGACTCCGACGTCGAGCGCGTGAACGCCCGCGGCGCGCACGCCTTCGATCAAGGCACTCTTCAGCGAAGGGGACGAGTCTCGGTTGTCACAGCCGACGGCCACCCTCGCCTGGTCGCTACCGCGGTCACACCGAAGTTGCGACGCAAAGGCGCGCCCAACGCTACGGGCAAGCTCTTCGTCGAGGTCCTCGCCGACGATCCCGCGGATGTCGTACTGCCTGAAGATGTGGCTCGGGACGGTCACGTGTCGGGCTCTCCAAGGTGATACGCACTTTACTCAGCGGGCGCGCGATGGGGGTGACCGTAATGAAGCGCGGCCGTCCGAACGGGTCAATCGGGCGGCCGCGCCGTGTACTCCGAAACCGCGCAAGTTCACCTCAGGGGCCGACTCCCAGCAGGCTTCCGCCGACCGAGCCGAGCCCCGCGACACTGGCCTGCGCGAACGAGAGGACGCCCGACGGGAACACGCCGAGATAGAGGATGATTGCGACCGACGCGAACAGGGCCACACGAAGTGCGAACGGTGCCTCCACCTGGTCGTGGTGACCCGGAGTCCCTGCATCCTTCATCCACATGAACCATGCGACCCGCAGGTAGTACCAATACGACGCGACCGTGGTAAGCACGAGGATGATCGAGAGCGCCCAGAGCTGGGAGTCGGCCGCGCCCTGGAGCAAGAAGATCTTACCCATGAAGCCGCCCGTCCCGGGGAAGCCCGCCAGCGACAGCAGGAAGACGGTCAGGAAGACCCCGAGCAGCGGCTGTGCCCATCCGAAGCCCGCATAGTCCTCGATCTGCAGCCGCTCCTCGCTCTGATGAGACACGCTGAGCACGACGGCGAACGCACCCATGTTCATGACCGTGTACACCAACAGGTAGAACAGCAGCCCCGCAGCCGCCGTCTGGTTCGCCGCGGTCAGGGCCACGAGGAGATACCCCGCGTGGGCGATGCTCGAGTAGGCGAGCATGCGTTTGACGTTCGACTGGACCAGCGCGATGAGGTTGGCCGCCACCATCGTGATGGCCGCGAGCCACCACATGACCGGATACCACGCCTCGTACACCCCGTCGAACCCGACGAGGAATACGCGCATGAACGCGACGAACGCAGCCGCCTTCACGGCCGCGGACATGAACGCGGTGACCGGCCCGGGCGCTCCCTCGTAGACGTCAGGCGTCCACATGTGGAACGGGACCGCGCTCACCTTGAAGGCAAAGCCGATCAGGAGCAGGGCCACGCCCACGGTCAGAAGCCCGTCCGAAGCGCCGCCCCCCGCCACCGCTGCACCGATCAGCGCGATATTCGTGCTACCCGTGGCGCCGTAGGTCAACGCGATACCGTACAGGAAGAACCCCGTGGAGAACGCGCCCAACAGGAAGTACTTGAGCCCCGCCTCCGCCGACTTGCGATCGCGCCGGTTGAAGCCCGTGAGCGCGTACACGGCAATGGACATCACCTCGAGTCCGAGGAAGATGACCATGAGGTCCCTGGCCGCCGCCATGAACATCATACCGGACGTGGCCAGCAGGATCAGGGCGTAGAACTCACCAGCCTGAAGGCGCTGCCGACGAACGTACGAAAACGAGATGAGGATGGTGAGCGCCGCGGCGCCAAGGAAAATCCAATTCGCGAACAGGCGGAAGCCGTCCACCGCGATCATCCCGGTCTGATCCACCTCGTGCACGGAGTACAGCCAGCCGTTGAACAAGGCGACCAGAAGCACCCCGGCGAGCGACAGCCATCCCAGGCTGGCTCCGCCGTCGAACGTCGGATCGCCGTTGTCATCGGGGACACGGCCCGGAGCATGTGAGCCGCTCACGCCGGCCACCAGAACCACCATGGCCCACGAGCACAGGACGATCTCCGGCAGGAGAGCCCAGAAGTAGTGGAGCTGGCGACTGAAATCGAGGGTCATGTTCTACTCGTCGCCGCCGACAGCCGGCACGGCCTCGGCTTGGATGGTATCCGTCGGGAGGGCGGAGATCTCGAGATCGGCGCTCGCGGATTCGACCCGGTCGAGGATGACCTGCACGGATGGCTCCATTCGCTCCAGTAGCGGAGTCGGATGCCATCCAATGAGGATCATCAAAGCCAGGAGGGGCGTCAGAATCACGAGCTCGCGTCGGGTGAGGTCGTGGACCTCGATGTTCTCCGCTCGGTCGAGCTTGTTGAAGAACACCTTCTGGACCATGGGCAGCATGTAGTACGCCGCGAAGATCACCCCGGTGGCGGCGATGCCGGCCAGGACCGGATGCGTCTCGAAGGCACCGAGGAGCGCCAGGAACTCACCCACGAAGCCACTGGTGCCCGGGAGGCCGATCGATGCGAGGGCGGTGATGATGAACGCGGTCGTCAACAGCGGCGCCACCCGTCCGATTCCGCCGAAATCCTCGATCTTCCGGGTGTGGCGCCTCTCGTAGAGCATGCCGAGCAGAAGGAAGAGCGCGCCCGTGCTGATCCCGTGGGAGATCATGACGACCAACCCGCCCTGGAGACCGTTCACCGTCAGTGCGAAGATTCCGAGCACCACGAAGCCCATGTGGGCCACGGAGGTATACGCCACGAGCTTCTTGGCGTCCGGCTGGACCGCCGCGACCCAGGCCGTGAAGATGATGCCGACCACCGCCAGGGTCATCATAACGAGGACCACCGTCGGGTGCTGAGCCGCCACGGGGAAGAGCGGTAGCAGAAACCGCAGGAACCCGTACGTGCCCATCTTCAGAAGGACCGCCGCCAGCACCACCGAGCCGGGAGTCGGCGCCTCGACGTGGGCGTCCGGCAACCAGGTGTGCAGCGGAAACAGCGGGATCTTCACACTGAACGCGAGCGCGAAGGCCGCGAAGAGCCACAGTTGCTCCGTCCCGGTCAATGGCACCTGGAGCAGGTCGGCCAGCGCGAAGGTCGGCACGCCCAGGGCCGTCTTGGCCTTGAAGAACAAGAACAGGATCCCCACGAGCATCAGAAGGGATCCGAACGCCGTGTAGAGGAAGAACTTGATGGCCGCATAGATCCGTCGTTCCCCGCCCCAGATCCCGACGATGAAGTACATCGGAACGAGCGTCAGCTCGAAGAAGACGTAGAACAGGAAGACGTCGGTGGCCACGAACACCCCCACCACCCCCGCCTCCAGCAACAGCATCAGCGCATAGAAGGCGCGCTCCCGCTTCCGGATGTACTCGAACGACCCGAGGATCGCCAAGGGGGTGATCAGCGTGGTCAGGAGCACCATGAACAAGCTGATGCCGTCCACCCCCAACGCGTAGCTGATGCCCCACCCCGGAATCCACGGAGCCACGCTCTCCATCTGCATGACACCGGAGCCCGGATCGAACGCCCACCACATCCCCAGGCTGAGGACGAACACCCCCGCCGACCACCAGAACGCGACATGCTTCGCCCGCTCCTCGTCCGCCCACAGCACCAGCCCCATACCCAGGATCGGCAGCCAGATGAGCGCGTGAAGGATCCACTCGGCGTACCCGATGGAAGACAAGATCTCAGTCATCCGCCACAACCATGAGGGTGCAATTCAGAAGCCCGGAAAGAGCGCGCAGCGTCGCCGAAGGCGAGCGGCAGCAAACGACCGTTGGCGAAGCCCCGACCCGCAGCGCCGCCGAAGGCGCGCAACAGCGAACGACCGTTGGCGAAGCCCCGACCCGCAGCGTCGCCGAAGGCGCGCGGAAGCAAACGACCGTTGGCGGAGTACCGACCCGCAGCGTCGCCGAAGGCGAGCGGCACCGTACCACGACCGTCGGCGTACCCGACCGCCCCTGTGTCTTCCGACCGCGAGGCAGAGGACCGTTCAAATCGAGTGCGAGACAAGGCGGGCGAGCACCGGATTCCGAGGCGTGGCAGCGCCACGTCGCAGGAAACGGAGCGGAGCCCAACGCAGTGGGGAACCCCCGCGCGAAGCGAGTGGGTCGCCGATTTCAACGGTCCCCTCCCATCAGAAGAGGAAGGATGCGAGGGTGAAGAGAACCCCCAAAGACAGGACAAACGCGTACGTGTTCACGGACCCTGTCTGGAAGAGGCTGCCGAACCATCCGAACCCGCGCGCGAGGTACCCGACGGCGTTCACCATCCCATCGATGATGCCCTGGTCGATGACCCGCCAGGAGAAGCGCGACGCCTTGCCGAGCGGTCGGACGACCACAGCGTCGTACGCCTCATCCACGTACCATTTGTTGTAGAGCACCTTCCCGAAGCCGGTCGGCGCCGCGTCCTTGTCGGCCGTCTCGACTTCCCGTCCGCCGACGAGTACAACCGTCGCGATCACGACCGCGAGGGCCGCCAGCGTGCTCGCCACCGCCCACGCCACCTCGCCGCCACCGACGGGCGCGCTGTGCGCCAGCTCGCCGAGATGCACTTCCTGGATGTGATGCGCCTGCGCGGTGAGGGGCTCGAGCCAATGGTGGAGCCATTCGCTCATGGGCAACGCGCCCCCGAGGCCGAGGAACGACGTCCGAATCGCTTCGGGAACGTTGATCCACCCGCCGAAGATGGAGAGGACCGCCAACACGGCGAGCGGAATCCACATGACCGCGGGAGCCTTGTGCAGGTACTTTCGCTCTTCCTCACCCGTGCGGTTGGAGCCATGGAACGTCATCACCATGAGACGCGTCATGTAAAACGCTGTCAGCATAGCCGCGGCCAGCGCCAGGATCCAATAGATCGTGTACAGGAAGGGGTAGGGCGCGTTAGCGGCGCCCCCGAACGCGGCGGTCTGCCAGATGATCTCGTCTTTCGAGAAGAAGCCGGCAAACGGCCAGATCCCCGCGATTGCGAGGGTCGCGATCCACATCGTGATCCAGGTGATGGGCAGGTACTTCTTCAGCCCACCCATGTTGCGCATGTCCTGCGCGTCGGCGTGGCTGTGCGTGTGGTGCAGCGCCTCGTGCATCGAATGGATGACGGCGCCCGAGCCGAGGAAGAGCAGCGCCTTGAAGAAGGCGCGGGTCATGAGGTGGAAGACGCCAGCCGCGTAGGCCCCGACCCCGACGCCCAGGAACATGTAGCCGAGCTGGGACACCGTGGAGTACGCCAGAACCTTCTTGATGTCGTTCTGCGTCAGGGCGATGGTGGCCGCGAACAGCGCCGTAAGCACACCCACCCCCGCGACCGCCGCACTGCCGACCGGCGAGAGCGCGAAGATCACCGAGGACCGCGCCACGAGGTAGACGCCCGCCGTGACCATGGTGGCCGCGTGGATGAGCGCCGACACGGGCGTAGGGCCTGCCATTGCGTCCGGCAGCCAGATGTAGAGCGGAATCTGCGCGCTCTTGCCCGCTGCGCCCACGAGAAAGAACAGGGCGATGGCCGTGACGGCGCCCCCACCGTACACGAGCGCGTCTTCTGCACCCGCGAAGATGTCCAGGAAGTCGAGCGTCCCGAACGTCGCGAATAAAAGGAACATCGCAATCAGGAAGCCGACGTCGCCGATGCGGTTGACGATGAACGCCTTCTTGCCCGCGTCCGCCTTCTCACGATCGCTGAACCAGTACCCGATCAGGAGGTAGGAGCACAGACCGACCCCCTCCCACCCGACGAACATCAACGGATAGCTCGCGCCCATGACGAGCACCAGCATGAAGAACACGAACAGGTTGAGGTACGCGAAGTAGCGCGGGTAGCCGGTGTCGTCCTTCATGTACCCGACACTGAACACGTGGATCAGGAAGCCGACGCCCGTGATGATCATCATCATGATCATCGACAGCTGATCCAGTTGCAGCGCCGCGTCCACGGTGAACGTGCTCGTGGAGATCCAGTGCCAGTAGGAAATCACCACGGGATGCTCCAGGTGCGCCCCGAGCATCCGAACAAAGTTCACCACGGTGATGGCGAAGGCCCCGAGCATCACGCCGGGTCCGATCCAGGTCGGGAGCGTGTGCGTCGACGGGCGTCCGCCCGGACCGTCGAGCTGCAACTCCCCTCCCGCCCGAACGGCCGCTGCCGACCGCTTGGCGTGCGAGAGGGCGAGCAGCCCGTTCAGCACGAAGCCGAGCAGCGGAAGAAGTACGACCAGCGCCGGGAAGAACGGCTCGAAGGATCCCGCTACCTGGTCCGCTTCGACCCCGCCCTGCACGGCCAGCATCGAGAGGGTCAAGAACATGTCCCTACCACTTCAACAGGTTGAAGTTGTCCACGTTCACCGTCTCGTAGTGGCGGAAGATCGAAATGATGATCGCAAGCCCCACCGCCGCCTCGGCGGCCGCGACCGTCATCACGAAGAAGACGAAGATCTGCCCGTCGATGCCCACGGACCGGGATAGGGCGACGAACGCCACGTTCACGGCATTGAGTTGGAGCTCGATGCACAGGAACATGATGATGGCGTTCCGTCGGATCAGGACCCCGAAGGTCCCGATCACGAACAGGATGGCCGACAGGATCAGGCCCTCGGTGATCATGCCACGTTCCTTTTCGCGAGCGCCAAAGCCCCCACGATCGCGACCAGCAACAGGATACCGGTGATCTCGAACGGGACGACGTAGTCGGTGAAGAGCGTCTGCCCGATGGCCCCCACGGCGCCGTGCTCCGCCAGCGCCGCATCAATGGCGATGGCCCCGGCCGCCGGCCCATCGCCCTCGAGTCCGCCGAAGCGCGTGGCGAGCATCCCCGCCATCACGCCGACGACTGCAAAGGAGACCACCGCGAAGGCGCCCATCTTTACGTCCTGTTCGTAGTCGTGCCCAAGGTTGAGTAGCATGATCACGAACATGAACAGGACCATGATGGCGCCCGCGTAGACGATCACCTGAACCGCCGCCAGGAAGTGCGCCTCCATGAGGACGAACGTCCCCGCCACCGACCCGAGCGACACCACCATCATGAGGAGGCTGGCCACGGGGCTCTTGGCGAGCACAACCCCCAGCGCCCCCCCGATGGCCACACCAGCGAAGAGGTAGAACAAGACGGTCGCAAACATGGTCAGCGCCCCCTGAAGGGCGAGCGGCCAGCGGCCGGGAGGAAGTCGGCAGCGAGGATGGAGCGCCGGCCAACGGCCGCGCGACCACCCGAGCCCCCCGCGAAGCCAGCGGACTGCATGCCCGGAGCACGAGAATGGGGAGATCGAGTGCCAGACAAGGCGGGCGAGCACCGGATTCCGAGGAAGGGCCCGGCCCTTTCGCAGGAAACGGAGCGGAGCCCAACGAAGTGGGGCACCCGCGCGCGAAGCGAGTGGGTCGCCGATATCGCCATTCGCCCCCGGATCATTCGGACCTCGGGTCCGAAGGATCCCACAACAAGGTAGTAGGGTGTTCTTGGTGGGTGAGTCGGTCTAAGTCGTATATAAACCGATCCCGCGTATACTCCGCGTTCTCGAAGTGCCGCCCCACGTGGATGGCCTCCACCGGGCACACCTCCTGGCACATTCCGCAGAAGATGCAGCGGAACTCGTCGATCTCGTAGACGATCGGATAGCGGTTGCCCTGATCGTCCTCTCCGCCGACGAGCCGGATACAGTTGGCGGGACAGACGGTCGGACAGAGCCCGCACGCCACACACTTCGGCCGTCCGTCCGCGTGCACCTCCATGCGGTGCGTCCCCCGCCACCGGGGGTGCAGATCGGTCTGCTCTTCCGGGTACTGCTGGGTGACCTTCTGCGGGTTGATCATGTGCTTGAACGTGAGCGCCATCCCGCTCAGCGCCGCACGGAGATAGGATGTGGTCTCCGGCTCCGGCCGCTCCATCACCTTCACGGAAATCGCCATCTATCGGGCCTCCTGACCCGCGGCCACGGGTGCGGGTGGGGGTGTGGGTGCCGATGCACGACGAGGCAGATGCACGGTGCGCTTTTGCCGTTCCAGAGCCGCCGCACCCACGATCGTGTGGCCGCGGTCGATGAACAGCAGGAAGAAGAGCGTGCACAGAGCGCTGACGGCCGTGAGCACCATGCCGTAGAAGAAGCCCCACTGGAGTCCGACCTCGTCCAGCGAGAGGATCGTGCCGGCCATGACCATGACGTAGGCGAGCGCGACGGGGAGCATCACCTTCCAGCCGAGGGCCATGACCTGGTCGTACCGGAAGCGCGGAAGCGTCCACCGCACCCAGATGTAGATCAGGAGGAAGATCGACGTCTTGAGCGCGAAGGCCCCGAACGTTATCAGCGTCTTCCAGACCGCGGGCGCCGCAAGCAGCACCGACCCGTCCGAGGCAAAGCCTTTGATCAGCTGGCCCTGGTACCAGAAGGCGTCGTCCCACATGCCGGGCAGATCCCAACCGCCGAAGAAGAGCGTTGCCATGAGCGCGGACGCCGTCACCATGTGACCGAATTCGGCAATCATGTACATACTGAACTTCATGGACGAGTACTCGGTGTGGTACCCGGTCACCAGCTCCGACTCCGACTCCGGCATGTCGAACGGGAGTCGGTTCGTCTCGGCGAACGCCGAAATCAGGAAGAAGATGAAGGCCAGCGAAAGCGGCAGCGCGAACCACACGTCCAACTGCTGCTGCTGCCAAACCATCTCGGTCAGCGTGACGCTCCCTGTGAGCATCAGCACGGTCACGAGCGACAGGCCCAGCGCCACCTCGTAGCTCACCATCTGAGCGGAGGCGCGAAGACCGCCGAGAAACGCGTACTTGTTGTTCGAAGCCCATCCACCGAGTACCAGGCCGTACACACCCAGAGAGCTCACAGCCAACACGTACAGGATCCCGATCGGCACGTCGGCGATAATCATATCCACTACCCCCCAAGGGGTCGGTAGCGGCGCGGCGATGGGGATGACCGCGAACGTGACCAACGCTGGAACGATCGTGAGCATCGGTGCCAGTACAAAGAACACGCGACTCGCGGTGGCCGGGAGCGTCTCTTCTTTCAAGAAATTCTTGATGCCGTCGGCGATCGGCTGCAGCAGGCCCCCGGGTCCGACGCGGTTCGGTCCGCTCCGGTCCTGGATCCACGCCGATACGCGCCGCTCAGCCAACGTCGTGTACGCCACCACGAGCATGACGACCGTGAAGATCACCGTCACCTTCAGCGACATCGCGATCAGCGCCGGGATTCCGGAGATCGGTTGATAGTCCATTCGCTCAGCCTCCAGGCACCGAAACGGTCTCGTTCAAGACGGCACCCCGCGCGCCGAGATCGTCGTAGGTCATACCGGCGAGGGCCGGCTCGGACGCGGCCAGCGCGGCAAACGCATCGGCGGCGCTACGTGGAGCCGGGTCACCGGACCGGGCGGCCTGGAACGCTCCGAGGACGAACCAGGCAGGCTGCGCGGCACCCGGGCCTCTGAGGCCCGGCCAGAAACGCTGCACCCTGCCCTCGTGATTGGTGAAGGTGCCCTCCTGCTCGGCGAAGTTCGTGATCGGAAGTGAAAAGTCGGCCGCGCCTGTGGCCGGCGACCCATGCATGCCGAGGTATGCGAACAGCGAGGCGCTTTGGCCGAAGCTCGCGTCCTGATCGACCAACGGGTCGCCGAGGACGATGACGACGCCGTCGTGCCCGGCAACATCATCCAAACCCCCGACGCCGTCGTCGTCTCCGACGCGAGAAGCACCCATGATCTCGGCCCCTCGGCCGTTCGGCGCCAGATCCCGGCGACGCGCCAGGATCGGGAAGCCGTCCATCGGCACTTCGGCGTCCGCCCGCGCCATCCGGTAGACCATCGAACCACCGCCGAGCGCGTCGACCAACGAACGAACGGCCGCGAGATCCTCGTTGGACGCGAACGGCGAGACGACCGCCTTCACGGACCCGGATGTCGTCTCGGCGCGATCCAGCAGCGCCCCGACGGCCTCCTTCCAGCCCATCGCGCGGACCGCGTCTTCGGTCCGCACGAGCGGAGCCTCCAGCCGCTGGCCATGGTTCATCCACTCATAGTTGGCCCGCCCGTGATCACACATCCACCAGCCGTTCACCTCCATGTTCTCACGCGGCTTGAGGCGTTGAACGAGATTGTCGCGGGTGTGGAGGCTGATGTTGCATCCCTGCGAACAGCTCGGGCAGATGCTCGGCGTATGCTCCAGGTCCCAGGCGCGTGCCTTGTGGAGGAAGTCCTTCGACACCAGCGCGCCGACCGGGCAGATGTCCACGATATTGCCCGACCAGTTCGTGCCCTCGAGGCCCTCCTCGAAGAACGTGTCGATCACGGAGCGATTGCCCCGCTCGACCACCGTGAGACGAGAGTCCTGTTCCATCTCGGTCATGAAGCGCACACAGCGCGTGCACATCACGCAGCGATCTCCATAGAACAGGACGTCGCCTCCGAAGTCGTCCCGACCGAAGACCCGCTTCGGTTCCCGGGACCGACCGTGGTCGCGCCCCTCCTGGTGAACGTAGTCCTGAAGTTTGCACTCACCCGACTGGTCACAGATCGGACAGTCGAGCGGGTGGTTCACGAGGTAGAACTCCAGCACCCCCCGCCGCCGGCTGAGCGCCAGATCCGACTGCGTGTGCACGACCTGCCCGTCCGCGGCGGTCGTCACGCACGACGGCATCGGCTTCGGTGCGCCCTCGACCTCGACGAGGCACAGACGGCACATGGCCGGCGCCGAAAGACCCGGGTGATAGCAGTAGTGCGGAACGTCCTCACCGATGGTCTTGGCGGCCTCGAGGAGGGTGGTTCCTTTGGGAACCGTTACCTCGTGCCCGTCGATCGTGAGCGAAACCGTGTTGGGAGTGTCAGCCATTGCCGTGGTCCTCAGGCCGCGCCGACGCGTTCGCCGCGCCGGATGAGCGCGAGGTACTCGTCCTTGAACTTGAGGATGGAACTCTCAACGGGTGCCGCGGCCGAGTCCGAAAGCACACAGATGGTCGTGCCGGTCATCTGGACTCCCATGTCGAGCAACGTCTGAAGGTCATCCTCCGTGCCCCGACCGTCCTCGATGCGCTGCAGGATCTTCGTCATCCACGCCGTGCCCTCACGGCACGGCGTGCACTGACCGCACGACTCATGGGCATAGAACTGCACCATCCGACGCACCTGCTTTACGATGTCGGTGTTCTCGTCCATGACGATGACGGACGCGCACCCGAGCATCGAGCCCGCCTCGACCACGCCCTCGTAGTCGAGCGAGCACGCCGCGCACTCGGCCGCATTGAGGATGGGCACCGACGACCCGCCGGGAATGACGGCCTTGAGCGCCTTTCCGTCCCTCATGCCGCCGCAGACGTCCTCGATGAGGTCCATGAGCGGGAAGCCGAGCGGCAGCTCGTAGTTGCCCGGCTTGTTCACATGACCGCTGACGCAGAACAGCTTCGTGCCCGGGCTCTTCTCGGTGCCCCACTGACGGTACCACTCCCCGCCGTGCGCCACGATGTGGGGGATGGCCGCCAGCGTCTCGACGTTGTTGATCGTCGACGGCATGCCGAAAGCGCCCACCGCGGCCGGGAACGGAGGCTTGATCCGTGGCTGGCCGCGCTGGCCCTCCAGCGAGTTCATCAGCCCGGTCTCCTCGCCGCAGATGTAGGCACCGGCTCCCAGGTGGACGGTGATGTCGATATCGACGCCCGAGCCCTGGATATCCTTGCCGACATATCCCTTCTCGTAGGCCTCTTCCAGCGCCCGCGCGAGGACCTGCGTCGTCTCGAAGAACTCACCCCGGCAGTAGATATAGGCGTGCTCCGCACGTATGGCGTACGCACCGATCAGCACGCCTTCGATCAACTGGTGGGGATCCCACCGAATCAGCTCCCGGTCCTTGAACGTGCCCGGCTCCGATTCGTCCGCGTTACAAAGGAGATAGTGCGGCTTGTTCGAATCCTTCGGCATGAAGGACCACTTCACGCCGGTCGGGAAGCCCGCCCCGCCCCGCCCGCGAAGTCCAGAAGCTTTGACCACGTCGACCACGCCGTCGGGCCCCAGTTCGAAGGCCTTCTTCAGTGCCGAATAGCCCCCGCGCTCGACGTACGTATCGAGACGGCGGGCGCTCGGATCTCCGAAGTTCTTGCTGAGCACCCGCACTTCCCGATCCGACACGTAGGGGTACGCCATCAGACGTCTCCCCCGGCGGCGCCCGCCTTCAAGCGCTCGATGATCTTGGGGACCTCGGCCGGGGTCACGTTCTCGTAGTACCGCGAATTGATCTGCACGCAGGTCGGGAAGCCGCAGGCCGCGAGGCACTCCGCCTCGATCACGGTGAAGTTGCCGTCCTCCGACATCTCACCGAGTTCGGTGTCGGTGTACCGAAGGAATGCCGCCAGGACATCCTCCGCACCGCACAGGTTGCAGGATATGTTGGTGCAGACCTGCACGAGGTGCCGGCCGACCGGGGCCTTGTTGTACATCGTGTAGAACGTGGTCACGCCCCGGACATACGCGGACGACAGCTCAAGCAACTCCGCGACCCGGTCCATGGACTGCGGGCTCACATACCCACGGATCTCCTGCGCGAGTGCGAGCGCCGGAAGGAGTGCGGCCTGCTTCGTGGGATAGCGCGTCAGGATCTTCTCGAAGCGTTCCTTATACGCGCCCTCGAAGAGGGGCGTATCCGGGTTCTTCTCCGCAAGCATGTATGGATAGGTGGCCGAGACCGAAGGGTGACCGCCGCCCGAAGGTCGGCTCCCCACGAAGTCGTCACCACGCACCTCGTCTTCCGTCAGGTCGAACTCCCCGGTGTTGCCCGCCCATCCGGGGTTCTTGAAGGGAGCGTCACTCACCGGTCGATCTCTCCGAGAACGATGTCGAGGCTCGCATTGATCATGATCATGTCGGAGATCATGTGCCCACGGGAGAGCTTGGGGAGGACGGCGATGTTCACGAAGGAAGGGGGACGGATGCGCCACCGCACCGGCTTGGTGCCACCGTCGCTCACCAGATACATCCCGAGCTCGCCCTTCGAGCCCTCCACGGGGGCGTAGCAGTCGCCGACCGGGCCACGAATTCCCTCGGTGATGAGCTTGAAGTGGTGGATCATGGACTCCATGTCGTTCATGGCGTCCGTCTTCGATGGCAAGGAGATGTTCGGATCCTCGACGTTGATCGGCCCTCCCGGAAGGCGGTCGAGCGCCTGGCGGAGAATCGACAGGCTCTGCGCCATCTCCTCCATCCGGCAGAGGTAGCGATCATAGCAGTCGCCGTGCTGACCGACCGGCACCTCGAAGTCGTACGTCTCGTAGTCGTAGTACGGCTGGTCCTTGCGCACGTCATAGTCCACACCGGTGGCGCGGAGGTTCGGTCCGGTGAAGCCCCAGTTGATCGCGTCCTCGGCGGAGATCGCCCCGATGCCCTGCGTGCGCCCGATGTGGATCCCATTGTTCGTCAGGAGCCGGTGGACCTCGTTCAGCGTGTTCGGGAACGAGTCCATGAACGCGCGAAGTTGATCCGTCCACCCCTCAGGGAGATCGGCCATCATCCCGCCCACACGGGTGGCCGACGTGGTGATTCGCGCTCCCGTATACGCTTCGTGGAGCTTGTAGATCTTCTCACGCTCCTGGAAGGTGTACAGGAAGGGCGTGAACGCGCCCACATCGATGGCCGTCGTGCCCAACCAGAGCAGGTGGCCGAAGATCCGGTCCATCTCCATGAGAATGACTCGGACGACCTTGCAGCGCTCCGTGACCTCGATTCCCATCAACCGCTCGACGCCCATCGCGTACGCGCAGTTGTAGATCAGCGGCGCCAGATAGTCCATCCGGTCTGTCAGCGGGACGATCTGATTCCACGTCCGGTATTCGCCCAGCTTCTCGAACGACGAGTGAAGGAAGCCGATGTGGGGTGTGACGTCCACCACGGTCTCGCCGTCCAACTCACATACGAGCCGGAGCACCCCGTGCGTAGCGGGATGCTGCGGTCCCACGTTCACGAGCATGTGCTCCGACCCGAGCGTGGGCTCCGCGATTTCGAACGGCTCGAGCGGGCTCGCGGCGGGGCGGCCGTCCATGCCCATCTCCGCATTGCGCCCGACCGTGAACTCGACCGTCTTCTGGGCCATGTGTGCGCTACCTCACCCGTCCGCGCGTCCGGCGCGCGACGGAGCATCGGGATCCGGGAAATGCACTTCCTGCGGCTCCCGACCGACGGCACGTTCGGCGGGGATGTAGAAGCGGTCCACGTCCTGAGCGAGCGCCCTGCGGGTCTGCTCGGCCCGGGAGAAGCGTCCGCGCAGCGGGAAGTCCTTCCGTAGAGGGTGCCCCTCCGCGTAGTCCTTTGGCATGAGGATGCGACGCAGGTCGGGGTGTCCCTTGAAGGTGATGCCGAACATGTCGTAGACCTCTCTCTCCAGCCAGTTCGCCCCGTTCCACATCGGCACGACCGAGTCGATCGTGAGGGCGTCGACGTCCAGCAAGCACTTCACGCGGAGGCGGTGCTTGTGCGTCAGCGAGAAAAGCTGGTAGACGACCTGGAGCGGCGCGCCCCCTCCGAAGTCCACCGCGGTCACGTCCGCGAGGTGGTTGTACGCCTGGGCGGGGTCGTCACGGAGCCACCGGATGATCTCTACGTTGCGGGACGGATCCACGTGGACGACGTGCTGCTCGTCCGCGACCACTTCGTGGTGGAGAACGGCGTCGCCGAAGCGCTCCATGAGTGCGACCACGGTAGGATGACCGGACGGATCGCTGGGCGGCCCAGCCGCGGGCTCCACAACGTCGGAGGCCCGAGGCCCCGCGTCGAGGGCATCGAGTTCGCTCAGAGAATCGTCACTCATGGCGTCGTGATGTCGGCCGCGTCTCCGAGGGGGCCTTCAGGCGCGTCAACGCCGACCTCGGACAGCTCTTCCTGGAGCGTCGAGTTACCGAACGGTCCCGTCAGCCCCACGATCTCCTCGGTGTTCGCACGCGGGCGGGCCACCGACATCGGGTCCTCGGCGCGTAGCTCGAAGTGCTGATCCAACGACTCCTGACGGATCTTCTCCTGGACCATCATCAGGCCGTAGATGAGCGCCTCGGGACGCGGCGGGCACCCGGGGATGTAGACGTCCACGGGGACGATGGTGTCGATGCCCTGCACCATCGAGTACACGTCGAACACACCGCCGGAGGAGGCACACGCGCCCATCGAAATGCACCACTTGGGTTGAGGCATCTGGTCCCAGATCCGGCGCAGCACGGGCGCCAGTTTGTACGGGACCCGCCCGGCGCAGATCAAGACGTCCGCCTGCCGAGGGCTGAAGGACATCCTCTCCATCCCGAACCGGGCGATGTCGAAGTTGGATGCCGCCGACGCCATCATCTCGATGGCGCAGCACGCCGTGCCGAAGGGCATGGGCCACAGCGAATTACGACGACCCCAGTTGACGACGAAGTCCAGCTTGGTCGTCAGGAACGTCGGACCCCCGTCGCCGAAGAGGCCGCCGGAGCGGCCCTTCGAATCCTGGACTATTGCGTCGTTCAGTCCCACTCCAGACCTCCCTTTTTCCACTCGTAGAGCAGACCCACGGCAAGGACCACGACGAACATCGTCATGGCGAGGAACGCGCTCCAGCCGAGCTCACGCATCTGGACCGCCCACGGGATCAAGAAGATCGTCTCCAGATCGAAGACGATGAAGCTGATGGCCACCATGTAGAACTTGACGGAAAAGCGCGCCCGCGTGTCGCCGAGCGGAATCATGCCGGATTCGTACGGCATTTCCTTCTGGGCCGTCGGGCGGCGGGGGCTCAAGATGTGTGATGCGACCATCATCCCGACCGCGTTCAGGACGGAAACCGTGAACAGCAGAAGAAGGGGGAGGTAGGCTCCCGACATGGCGGCGCCAGGGTTTGTGAAATTGTTCACGTGAGTCGAAAAGGTACCCGAAGCCCAACGAGGGTGTCAAGCAGGCAAAATCCCCAAAAATCAGGGTTTTTTACCGATTTGCCCCCCCCACCGGCCGCCCCTATCTTGCCCGCCACTTCCACCCGGTCCGAGCCCTGCTGGAAGGGCACCCCGCCCCGGGACCTTCGTTCCGCCAAGACCGACGCACCCATGCCCATCAAGTGTGACAAATGGATCCGTAGGATGTCTCAGGATCACGGGATGATCGAGCCGTTCGAGGCCGGTCAGGTTCGCGAGGGCGTAATCTCCTACGGGCTGTCGTCCTACGGCTACGACATCCGGGTCGCTCCCGAGTTCAAGGTGTTCACGAACGTCCACAACGTGGTCGTCGACCCGAAGCACTTCGACGATCGCTCGTTCGTCGACATCAACGAAAAAGAGTGCATCATTCCACCAAACTCGTTCGCGCTCGCCCGGACGCTGGAATACTTCCGCATCCCCAGGGATGTGCTGGTCGTGTGCCTGGGAAAGAGCACGTACGCACGGTGCGGGATCATCGTGAACGTGACCCCGCTGGAACCGACGTGGGAGGGGTATCTCACCCTCGAGATCAGCAACACGACGCCTCTGCCGGCGAAGATCTACGCGGAGGAGGGGATTGCGCAGTTGCTGTTCTTCGAGGGAGATGAAGAGCCGGAGACGGCGTACGCGGATCGGAAGGGGAAGTACATGAAGCAGGTGGGCGTCACCCTGCCGAAGATGTGATTCCTGCTGCCGGGAGGTGCGAGGGAGCGCCTGTGTTCCGGGAGCTTCGAGGTCTGTAGGGGGCTGTGAGGCAGCAGAACTACTCGGGGATTTCTGCTGCCTGCGTTCGGAGGGGCGCTCGCTTCTCGAGCCGGGTCGATCGGGGGTGCGTGGTGGGCGGCGGAATCCCCTCGGTGGCGGCGGGGTGGTGGCACACGGGCGTGTTATCCCGACCTGGCAGGCCTATCGGGGCTCAGGACGGCGCTGTCGTGATGCGCGCTCCGGTCGAGGATCAGGTCGGCTCCAGGCTGTACCCGACGATCCAGTCGCCGGGGGAACCTATCCCCGCCCTGCCTCCTGCTGCGATCACCACGTACTGAACCCCTTCGTGTTGGTAGGTCATGGGGGTGGCCTGACCGCCAGCCGGCAATTTCGCTGTCCACAACACCCGCCCCGTCTCTATGTCGAATGCTCGGATGTGGTCGTCCTGCGAAGCGCCGATGAACACGAGACCTCCTTCCGTCACCAGCGGGCCGCCAAACGCGAGCGAGCCCCATTCGGCCGCGGCCTCGAGGAACGTCAGGGACGGGACAGTTCCGAGCGGGGCCGTCCACAGAGTCGTCTCGGTATCGAGGTCCAACGCGATCACAAGACTCCATGGCGGCGGAGTGCACGGAACTCCCGACGGCGCCACGAGAGGCTTCCTCGTGGCGTTGAATGGCACGCCGAGCGCAGGTCGGATTCCCGCGGAAATTGGTTGGAGTTCGACCACTGTCGCCAGTCGTTTCAAGGCCACGATCAGCACACGCCGACTCGGGTCCCAGGCCATCCCGTCCCAGTTGACGCCACCCCAAAACCCCGGCCACACGACAGTGCCCTCGAGAGATGGTGGAGTGAACGTCCCCTCGTTCCGGAGGCGGGCCATCTCGGTGCGACACGCCACTCGGTCCACCCCCGTCACCCCGAAGACCGAGTCCGGTGAAAGATATCGTTCTTGGAGGGTGGGCCACCTTGGAAACGGCTGGGTGGGCCACGCGCGTTCTCCTGGAACGTCACTCGTCGGGACGGGAAGTTCTGCCACCGGGATCAATGGCTCGCCGGTCCGTCGGTCCAGAATGAACAAGCTCCCTGATTTGGTTCCGACAACGACGGCAGGAACATCACCACCGTTTCGCCGCATCGAGACCAGGACCGGTTGTGCCGCCACATCGTAGTCCCAGAGGTCGTGGTGCACCACCTGAAACGACCACACGACGGATCCTGATGCGGCATCTACAGCGACGATCGAGTTCGCGAAATCGTTCCGGCCAGGACGTAGGCCCCCGTAGGAATCGGGCCCCGCACTCGAGGTGGGCAGATAGACCAGTCCGAGGTCTTCGTCCGCCGACATCACACCCCATACGTTCCCACCTGCGGTCCGGACCGCAGTCTCCGGCGTCCAGAAGTCCCAGGCCTTATGGTCAGGACTCCTGGGAATGGGGTCGAAGCTCCAACGAAGTACGCCCGTGTCCGCGTCGTAGGCACGCACAACTCCAGAGGCGGTGCCCCCTCCCCCGTTGGTTCGTACCGATGATCCGACCACGACCAAGTCGCCCACGACGATCGGCGGCGACGTCGTGGAGTAGTCCCAGGTTTCGACGACGGTTCCCGGGATCTCTACCCCGGTATCCAGACGCACCCTCCCCTCGGTTCCAAATCGAGAACAGGGACGGCCAGAATGGGCGTCGAGTGCGACCAGTTCCGAAGCAACAGTGGCTACGATCACACGGTCGGCGCACACCCCTCCGCTACCATTCCGTCTGCTCCACACGGCGACCCCGCGCGACGTGAACCCTTCCACATATAACACTGACAGATCGACGTCCGTATCGAACCGCCATTGGATGGTCCCGTCGCCAGGGTTCAGTGCAAGAACCTGCCCGTGAGGCGTGCTGACGAAGAGGCGGCTCTTCCAGTAGAGGGGGGTCACTTCAAATCTAAATGGCGTCCCGGCCTCTCCCTCCGACGGCCAGGATCGGCCACCCAATCGAGTCGCCCATGCTACGCGCAGCCTTTGGACATTCTCTCGACGGACCAGGCGCAAAGGCGAATACTTGTTGCCCCCTGCATCTCCAGCCCAGACCGGCCACTCTACAGACTCATCGCTTCTCCCGCACGTCGATCCACCCAAAAGTAGGGCGGAGACCGTCCAACCGACCAAGAGGGCACGATACCGCCCTTGGCGGCCTCCACCGCGAAGGTGCCTCACCGGGCCGGATCCACTATCCCCCCCGAAGTCTCTTCGCCGCGCGTTCCCGAGTCATGGAGATGATCTCAGGATCCTGAATCCCACGAGCCCGTGACGCGTTGGCATCGTTCGCGAGTTCTCGGACGATGCCGACGAGCCCTGGGTCGTCCAAACGGACAGCGACATCGATCGCAGCCCACACCGTCGTGAAGTACTCTGGACCGGTGAGACGCAATCGCACAGCGTCCCTGATGCTCTCGGTATCGCTCGCCGACAGCCCTGACTCGGCGGTCAGCATCAGCCCAAGCGTTTTGAGACCGTAGTCGATCAAGCTGTAGTGGCTAGCGTCCGTTACGACGGCAACCAAGTCTGGGACCGCGACACGGCCGAACTCGACCAGCGCCTCCGAGGCAAATCGTCCGCCGTAGTACGCACGGGCGAGGGCGCTCACCGACTCCAGATCGCGGATCTCCGCGACCCGCTGGGCTACGGAGGCGATGAACTCTGGGTTCTCATAAACGTCGACTGTCTCTCCCGACACCAGCACCTCTGATACGACCCCGTTCAAGAGGTGGAGGAGCTGGATTAGGGCTCGTGAGAGCTCAGGCCCTACCTCGTCCGGTGGGATTGATAGGCTCTCGTAGAAGGCCTGCCTGCGCTCATCGGCTTCTGGACTCCCCAGTCGCGCCGCCAACTGGCCCTGCTGTTCGCGTTCAGCGGGGTCGGACTGAGCGCTCAGTCCTCCGAAGGAGAAGGCCACGGCGGCGGCACCCGAAAGAATGACGCGGATGGTCCGGTTGGTCGTCATTGCTCCTCCATCACCAAGCGGCGTGATAGTGACGATCTGCATACATCTCCCAGTCAAACGATAGGAACGGGGCTGGACTGGTACTCTCCGCCGCTGCTTTCATGAGATTGAACTCGATTTCCGTCCACATGATGGTCCCGTTCACCACCCAACTGTGATCCTCCGAGTACATGTCCCCGGCACGGCCGTGCATGTGGTAGCTTTGAGTCGCCCCGCCCACGCTGTTGTTACCGTGCGGACAGCGGTATCCGGAGGTAAGCAGAATGCCGCCCCGATTGTAGTTCGTGCGTGTCGCCTCCAAGCCGGTGACTAAGCCTGACGTGACGATCCCCCAGGGGTTGTGGGGATTTCCGTTCGTGAACCCCCCGTTGAGTTCAGACCACGAAAAATTGCCGCTACCGCCACTCGAAGCGAAGTTGAGGCAGCTCGGTGACAAAGACGACACCCCATAAAAGGTGTACTCTCGAATGATGTCGTCCCGTTCATCTCCGCAGTTGCCCCAGGAGCAGTTCGGCAAGCTCGGAAAAGCCTGGCAACACTCGGGACTCGGGAGTTCCTGCGTCGCGCACTGGGCCCCATCGGGACCGGTGGCGAACTGGATCCCGTCCCATCGTAGCTTCGCCTCAGGAGCCCAAAGTTGTGCCCACGGGTCCGCTGCCTGCTCGCCGAGGGGCTCCGTTATGTCCTGAGCATCGTCACATGACAGGAGAACACCAGTGAGAAACAATAGGCAGATCATCCCTCCGGGCGTCGATCGTCGTGGCATCGGGTCCTCCGGCTTCTGGACAGTCTGTAAGCTTGTCGGAAGGTGTTCGTCCCAAGGTGCTCGAAATGTGTTCTCAAGTTTCACGGAGATCGACCTGCCACACCATTGATCATTGGACGGATGGGAAGTTCTAGATCCTTTGATGAATACGCGGTCGGTATGTAGGGGCCCGGCTATTTGCTCGACTCCGTGGACCAGGCGCGCGCAACGGCTTGTCCACGGGATTTAGCATCGAGCTTGGCGAGAATCGAATGAACATGGGCTTTGACGGTACTGACCGATATTCCCATCTCTCCCGCCATCGCCTTGTTCGAGGCGCCACGTCCATCCGTGCGAACACTTCGGTCTCGCGCGGAGTCAGGGGAATCGAGGGTTCGCTAAACCCACCGTCCGGCGGCGATTCTGCGCTGGTCCGGTCGATCAACTGTCGGGGGACGTAGCCGTGACCGGAGGCGGAGAGCATGAGCACCGCCTCGGCCTCCCAGGAGGTCATCCGGGGACTCAGAAAGCCACGGACACGGTGGCGATACAGACGATCCACCTCGCGGAGTGACCCGGGTTGCTCCATCAGGACATGGTACGCTTTTCCGCAGACTTGGGAAGCCTCCCCGAGTAGGAACTCAAGGGTGACGACGCCGTCGAGGACCACCAGGTCCAAGGGTTTGCCATGAGTCGAAGATGCAAGGCCCGCCGGAGTCGCGAACAGCAAAGGAGCCTCAAAAGCCGCGTGCTCCCAAAGCAGGTGCTCCACCGTCTTCCGAAAGACGGTAGGGCCCGAAACGATCGCAACTCGGAAGAGCCTGGTTGCGGCTTCCCACGCCACCGGCGGTGAATCGCTCATCATCCCCATCCATGCTTTCGTCAACATGGGATCTCAACGGATCAACCCCAAGACGAATCCGACGGCGACCGCTTCGCGCGGGCAAGCCGCGTCTCCTATGATCAAGAGTTGCCTTTCAATTGCGACTTGCGCAAGTAATAAGTGCACACCCGCCTCGGGGCTCCACTTGTGAGGTGAGCCCGACGCCGATCCAGTTGTTCCCCGACTCCACGGCGTAGAGCGAGGGAGACATCCTCTCTGCCACCGAGGATGCCGGAAACCAATTCGTTCTGAGTTCGGCCCGAGTGTCGGCAGTCAGAAGCGGTCCTGCACAGGCATGCTCGGCTGGACTTGCTCGAACTCCACGTCTCGTACGTAAGGCCAAGAGTTGAACGCCCGAGAGGTGGAATCGGAGCCGTTATCGGTACTCACGGTGGGAGCAGCGGAAGCTCCGGCCCGAGCTCACCTTTGGCTACTATCCTCCGACGTGCCTGGAGAACGGGGCGCCGCGTGTCGGCCTACGGCTCTGATCGATCCGCAGGATATCATAGTGCACCAACTCCGACGGCAAACACGGAGTCTTGGTGGTCGACATCCTCACAGATGGCGACGACCGGGGTCGGTAGTAGAGCCGGGAAAGTGTCCTAAACTCACCAGGGAGGTCGACCATGGCGTACGACGAGGGTCTAGCTCAGCGCATTCGTGAGGTGACCGGGGGCGACGAGCTGACCGAAAAGAAGATGTTCGGGGGGCTCTGCTTCCTGAAAAACGGAAACATGGCCTGCGGGATCATCGGCGACGAGCTGATGGTGCGCGTCGGCAAGGAGGCCTATGCCGAGTGCCTCGCCCTCCCCCACGCGCGGGAGATGAACTTCACCGGCCGCGTGAGCAAGGGCATGGTCTACGTCGGAGCGGACGGCCTGGTGGGCGACGGCGACCTGGCGGAGTGGGTGGGGCGCGGCGTGGGCTACGCGTCGGGGCTACCGGCCAAGTAGGAGCTACATCAACGACACCACGTCAGGGACTGATCTCCAGAAGGTGCAGCTGGAAGACGAGCACCGCTCCCGGCGGAACCCGCCCGGAGCCCTGAGCTCCGTAGGCGAGCAACGGAGGCACGACGATCCTGCGGAGACCGCCAGCTCGCATGCCGCGGACCCCCTGATCGAAGCCTTGGATGGCCCCCCCGGCCCCGAGTCTAAACGGGAAGAGTCCGGCGTCGAGCTCCTGGCCGGTGCGCAGCCAGAGCACGTACTCGACCCTCGCGCTGTCGCCCACGGCCGCCTCCTGACCCGTTCCAACCACCAGATCCTGGAGATAGAGGCCGCTCGACGTCCGGGTCATTTGCGCGAGGTCGATGTCGAGGCTCTCGGCGAACTCGACGTCCTCGATGACCTCGAACTCGACGGTGGGTTCTGTACCGCTGTCGCAGGCGGCGACCGTGAGGGAGGCGACCAGCGGAAGGAGCATGGCGCGTCGGAGTTGCATCCGGGGAACCTCTCTACCGTGCGATGAGCGGGGATAGTGTGTTATCCCATGAATACCGAGGTAGGCGCGTGTGGTTTCCCGGCGCTCAGTCGCGGTTACCGTCCCATACGCCGACCGGTCGGTCGGATTCCTCCCACATGGCCGGGTCTTGCCACCACCGAAGGCCGTACGGCGTCGGGGTGGGCCACACCTCGTCGAGGGTCAAGCCGTCGCGGACGATCCCCCCCTGCACCACCATGCGGATCGAGGTGGTGTTTCGGATGTCGTCCAGCGGATTTCCATCCAGGATGAGGAGGTCCGCAAGCTTCCCGACTTCCAGCGAGCCGATGTCCGCGTCGGCTCCGAGGAACTTCGCTCCTTCCAGGGTGGCCACCCGCAGCGCGCCGTGGGCGCCCATGGCCGACGCCACCATCCAGGTTTCCCAGTGCGATCCGATTCCGTGCGCCTGGCCGTGTGAGCCGATCGCGCCACCGCCTCCGTGGGCGATCACGTCCGCCATCCCCTGGGCAATCATCGGGAAGGAGTAGTCCGTGGCGGGGCGCCACATCCTCCGGCGTGTGTGAGGGATCACCTGGCGCCACGGCATCCACATCCGCTGGCGCTCATCGCGCCACACGTCGCTCTCCTGGAAGAAGTACTCCTCGTTCCAGGCACCAGGACCGCCGACGATGAACGTGGGGGAGTACACCGATTCGGTGGCCCCGAAGAAACGGGCGGCGTCCTCGTGGAGCGGTGTGTAGCTCATGGGGTGCTCAAAAGCCGTCTGACCATCGAGGATCATGCTGATGTTGTAGGGCAGATCGCTCCCCTCGGAGGTGACCATGAGGCCGCGCTCCCGCGCCGCGTGGCTCACCCACTGCCGCTGATCCCGTCGGCGCTGGAGGTACTGCTTGATTCCGGTGGCACCCCAGTCGGCGAGCCGGTTCACGTTCTGTCGGGTCGTCTCGAAGCTGGTCAGCTCGTTCTGCCGTCCTCCGTCGCCGTTGTAGAGTGGGTCTCCGGTGCTGAACGTGCGGGGGCCGATGAGGTCCCCCGCGCGGATCAGTTCACCCGCGGTGAACACGATTTGACTCCACATCGAGTTGTCGAGGTTGGTCGTGACGCCATACGAGAGGTAGACCGCCTGCTCATAGTCATGCTGGGGCTGGATGCCACGGTTCTCGCGGTAGTGGTGAGCGTGCATGTCGACCAGGCCGGGCATGATGGTCGCGCCCCCCACGTCGATCACCTCATCGACACCGCTCGTGTCGCACCGGCCGACGCATTCGATGCGACTCCCGCGGGAGACCAACGTGCCGTTCTGGATCACCTCGTCGCCCACCATCGTGATTATGCGGGCGTTCGTGAATGCTACGCGTCCGCTAGGGATACGCCGGTCGACCATGAGGGAGACGTCCACCGAGTCGGTCGACTCGTCGTCCGTGCGGTGGGAGTAGAAGTGCGGGCCCGACCCGAAGTCGAGCGTCGTCCCGTTGCGCCACGTCGGATACAGCCCGCCCTCCGTGGTCAACTGGGTCGTAGGGATCCCTCCCCCTCCCTTCTTCAGTGCGACGGGGTCTCCACCGGAGCCCCGGTACGGAAAGGGTGACAGGTAGACGTTGTCGCCTTCCTGGAACGCGACCCACCGACCGTCGGGTGAGAGCGCGATCTCGTCCGCGTCCGGCAGGGTCACATGGACGCGTCGGTCGGTGCCGTCGCTGCGCACGGAGACGAGCGCGCGTTCCGTGCCCCCACCGTCCGCGGTGGACATGACGTCGGGAAAGAAGATGCGCCCGTCCGGACCATAGCTCGCTTTCGACACCTGGCTGCGGCCGCCCCCCCGCCTCTCTACTGCGGCGACAACGCGGCCGGGTCCACCCGCGGCCGGTAGCTCCACGACCTCCCAGAACGGGTTCCAGGCGATACCGCGTCCGCGCTGGGGCGCGCCCTGACCTCTCGTGACCAGGAGGCGGCTCCCGTCGTCGCTCCAACTCGGGTGGAGATACTCGAGCGCTTCTCCGTCCTGCGTGAGACGGACCGGGGCACCACCGGACGACGGGATCTTCCAGACATGACCACCCACCGCGTCGTCCCATGTCGTGAAGGCGAGCCACCGACCGTCAGGCGACCAGGACGGAGCGTACTCGAAGGGCCCGAATCCGTCCGGCGTGAGGCGGCGAGGCTCCCCGCCCCGAAGCGCCTGCGTCCACACGCGGCCGAGGGCCTGGAACGCGAGGCGGGCGCCGTCCGGCGACGCGGTATACCATCGCAGAAAACGCGCTTGAAACGGTTCGTCGTCGATCCGGAAGTCCGCGCGGGTCTGCTCCGATGCGGTCCGCTCGACACGGGCGGAGAACGGGATCGTGGTCACCCGACCCGTCTCGACATCGAGACGGCGGATCTTACCTCCCTCGGACAGCACGATCGTGCGTCCGTCGTCCGTCCAGACGTAGCCCGGCAGGATCCGGAGCGTTTTGATGCCCTCCGCGTTGTCCTGTGTGACCGGGTCCATGACGATCCGCTCCGCTCCCGTGCGCAGGTCGCGCACCCACAGGGCCGTGCGCGGGCCGAACCGGTGTCCCTTGAAGGAGATCGTTCCGTTCGGAATCCTGCGCGCGAAGGCGAGCCACCGCCCATCGGGCGAGACCTCTGGCGCGTAGGCACCCCCCGAGGATCCGCGGATCTGCTGCGCGGCCTCTCCCGACGAGATCGACACGACCTCCCCGGTGTCCATGTCCTTTCTCCGGACCTGCCAGTGCCCGGCCAGGGCGTCCCGGCCCGCCAGACCTCCCGGTCCGTTGTAGACGTGGAAATAGAGGTAGCGTCCGTCCCGCGACATGGACGGCCACGCGGCCCCACCCTCGTCCGAGTTCGACACGATCTCGATGCCGTCGCCCCCGTCCCGGTGGTACATCCACAGCCCGCTGCCGCCCCCTCCCTGCGCCTGCCGGCGCACGATCAGGTAGTCGCCGTCCGGCGTCCACACGGGCTCCACCGCGCGCACCACTCGGTCGGTGAAGACCGCGCGGGGGTCGGAGCCGTCGGCGTCCATGACCCACAGATTCGTCTGGCCGTCCCGGTCGGAGATGAAGGCGATCGTACGCCCGTCCGGGGAGAACCGCGGGTGGTAGTTCACGGAGACGCCGGCGTCCTTCGTGAGGAGCTCCGCGTCGCCCCCGGCCATCGACACGCGGTAGACGTGGCCGAGAAGGTCGAACACGATCCACCGACCGTCGGGCGAGGCGTCCACGGACATCCACGTGCCGACATCCGTGGTGAAGTCGACACGGCGCGTGTCGCCACGGGCGGCCGTGACGTCCCAGTCCGACGTGGCCGTTGAATCGGTCTCCGCCTGGGCCATCAGGACGCGGGGACCGAAGGCGATGCCCACCATCAGTAGGACGATCGCCAGCGGCGCGGTCGAACGAGCGCGGGTCGAGTTCATCGGTACTTCTCCTCGTTGGGCATCGGGCCGGACGCCGCCGGCGTCAGCGCACCTCAACCAGTTCGACGTCGAACACCAGGGTGGCATCGGGCGGCACGCGCGCGGAACCTCGCGAGCCGTACCCGAGTCCAGGCCGGATCACGAGCCGCCTCTGGCCTCCCACCTTCATTCCGGGGATGCCACGGCTCCATCCACGGATCACCTCGCCTTCGCCCAGGCGGAACTGGAACGGCGTCCCTCCGACGCTGGTGTCCACCAGGGTGCCATCCGGGAGCCACCCCGCATAGTTGATGTAGACCAGATCGCCACGGCGCGCGACCGCGCCGTCTCCCGCCTCCAGGTCGATAACGTAAAGGCCCGGCTCCACCTCGGTGTAGGTGCCTAGGTCGACGGCCAGTTCGGGATCGAAGGAGACACGGGCCGGATCGAGCGACGTCCCGCGCCAGGCGGTTGGACCGCCGCAGGCCGTGACCGCCGCCAGGCAGGCACCGGCGACCAGGACGAGCATCGACGTCCGCCCCATCAGGTACGCGGCCGGATATAGACGATGCGCCCACCGACCACGGTCATCTTGACCGACACGTCCTTGAGACGCCGCGGATCGATCTCGAGCGGATTCTCATCCAGGACCGCGAGGTCGGCGAGGAATCCCGGTCGGATTTTTCCCAGGCGGTCCTCCGCCATCCCCACCCAGGCGTTGTTTACCGTGTAGGCGCGAAGCGCGCTTTCGGCATCGATCTTCTCTTCGGGGAACCACCCGCCTGCCGGGGTACCTTCGAGGGTCTCGCGTGTCACGGCTGCGTACATCCCCTGGAGCGGGTTCACCGTGTACCAGGCCGCGTTGGTCCCGGGCCAGTCGCTCCCGAAGGAGAGCAGCACGCCCGCGTCCTGAAGCGTGCGGAAGGCATAGGCCCACCGAGCCCGGCCCCCGATGCGCTCTTCCATCCACCGCATGTCGTCGATGGTGTGGTACGGCTGCATCTCCGCGACGATGCCCAGCTCCGCGGTCCGGCGCGCGGTTTCCGGGCCCGAGATGACCTGGTTGTGGATGATCGCGAAGCGGCGGTCGTCCCGCGGCCCGTTCGTCTCTTGAACCTCTTCAAAAATATCCAGGATCCGGTCGATGGCCTCGTCGCCGATGGCGTGGACACGCGGGTTGAAGCCCGCGGAGTCCGCACCGAACACGAGGCTCCGCATGTTCCCCTCTGGCATGAAGCCCGATCCGTCGTCGGTTACGTAGCCCGTATTTCGTGCATCCCGCCACGAGCCGCGCACACCCGTCGTGAGGTAGGGTTCGTAGAAGCGCGCCGACGACCCTCCCATGATCCCGTCCACGAAGCCCTTGAGCCCCTGGTATCGAATCCAGTCGTCTCCGAAGCCTTCGGTGATGCCCGCGTCTCGCATCTCGTCCCAAGTGTCGAGGACCATCCGCATGTTGACGCGAGCCGTCAGCTCACCCGACTCGCGCAGCGCCTGGTATACCGCCACCTGATCGGGAGGCGTGATGTCGAAGAACGTCGTGACGCCATGTCGCGAGAGGTCGGCAAGCGCCGCCCGGGCCTCGGCGAGCTTCTGCGTCATGGTCTTCTCGGGAATCGCGCTCCGGATCCGACCAGCGGCCTCCTCGTCGACCCGACCCGTAGGCCGCCCATTTTCGCACTCGACGCCCACCCAGGCGCACGTCGCGCCGGCCGCGGTCAGCGCGGCAGCGTTGGCCAGGTACTGGGACCGGTCCCAGTTCCACAACAGCGCGGGGCTGTCCGGGGAGACGTCGTCGATCAGCGATCGGTCGGGTCGGAAGGCGGCCGCGCCGTTCGACCCACCGTCGCGGCCGGTGGAGCCCTGCGCCCACTGAGCATAGGCGCCCCACATCCCACCCGTCATCCAAGCGCCCACAGGAAGCCGCTCCGCCGTCTCCCGGACCGCACGCCGAAGCCCAGCGGCATCCGAAACCTCCAGCAGGTTCACGCCCAGGAGCAGCTCTCCGGCACGATTGAAGTGCGTGTGGTTGTCGATGAAGCCCGGCGAGACGAACGCGCCGTCGAGATCGACCGAGCGGGTTCGCTCGTCTGCCAGCGGCAGGACGTCCGCGTCGCTCCCGACGGCCACGATCCGATCGCCCGATACGGCCACCGCCTCGGCCCACGGGCGGGCCGGGTCGCCCGTCCACACGCGGCCGCCGTGGAGGATCAGGTCGGTCCTGGGCGTCTGGGCGGCGATCGGCGTCGCCAGCGCCGCCGTGACGAGCGTGAGCAGAGAGAGTGGGGCAATCCAGCGGGAGCGGGCCATGGGCTCGGGGCGGGCAGAAGAGTGGGGTCGACCGCAGACTACCTCCGCCCCGCCGCCCACTGCAACCACCAGGCGGCCCCGCCGCGCCCGCGGGGCATCCCGACCATCACCTCATCGAAGCGCTCGCGCGGCGGCCGCCCCGCCGCCTACCGCCGCAGCTTGGCCAGATGTCACTCCCCAGCGGCGGCCCAGCTCGCGACCATGAGGTCGCGGTTGAGTCGGGCGATCGTGTCGATGCTGATGCCTTTGGGACACGCCTCCTGACACGCACCGTGGTTCGTGCAGTTCCCGAAACCCTCTGCGTCATGTTGGTGCACCATGTCGACCACCCGAGCGTACCGCTCGGTCTGCCCCTGCGGCAGGAGGCCGAGATGCGTGACCTTCGCCGCAGTGAAGAGCATGGCCGACGCGTTGGGACACGCGGCCACGCACGCGCCGCACCCGATACACGTGGCTGCATCCATGGCCCGGTCGGCGTCGTGCTTATGAACGGGCGTCGCATTGGCATCCGGTGCGCTCCCCGTCCGGACGGAAATGTACCCGCCCGCGTCGATGATCCGGTCGAACGCGCCGCGGTCCACCACGAGATCGCGGATGACGGGAAAGGCGGTCGCACGCCACGGCTCGATCCAGATCTCATCGCCGTCGTTGAAGATACGCATGTGGAGTTGGCACGTCGCGATCATGCCACGCGGGCCGTGGGGTACGCCGTTGATCATCATCCCGCAGGAGCCGCAGATGCCCTCACGGCAGTCGTGTTCGAACGCGATAGGCTCCTGGCCGGCCTTGATCAGCTCCTCGTTGACGACATCGAGCATCTCCAGGAAGGAAGCATGCTCACTGATGTCCTTGGCCTGGTACGTCTGGAACGCGCCGCCGTCACGCGGGCCGTCCTGACGCCAGATATGGAGCGTGAGGTTCATCTACTTGTAGCTCCTCGTAGAGAGGGGCACGTGATCGAAGGTGAGGTCCTCGACATGACGCGTCGGTCGGTCGCCGGGACCATTGAACTCCCAAACCGCCGAATGGGCGAAGTTCTCGTCGTCGCGTCTGGCCTCGCCGTCGGCCGTCGTGTGCTCGGCGCGGTAGTGCGCGCCGCTCGATTCATCGCGGGTGAGCGCGTCCCAGCACATGACCTCGGCGAATTCCAGGAAGTCCGCCACGCGCCCCGCCTTCTCGAGCGACTGGTTCAGCGTCGCGGCCGAGCCGGGCACTCGGACATCCTTCCAGAACCGTTCCCGGATCTGGGGAATCGTATCCAGAGCCTCCCTCAGCCCCGTCTCCGTCCGCTCCATTCCGCACTTGTCCCACATGAGCCGGCCCAGCTCGATGTGGAAGTCGTCGACCGTGCGGCTCCCGTTGACGTCGAGGAGCTTCCGCGTCCGGTCCGCCACGCTCGACTCGGCCTCGTCGAACGCCGGGTCGTCGTCACCCACCGGCTCCCTCGGCAGAGTAGCCAGGTAGTTACCGATCGTGCTGGGTAGAATGAAGTACCCGTCCGCCAACCCCTGCATGAGCGCGCTGGCGCCGAGCCGGTTGGCGCCGTGGTCGGAGAAGTTCGCCTCGCCGATGACGAACAGGCCGGGGACGTTGCTCATCAAGTTGTAGTCGACCCACAGCCCACCCATCGTATAGTGGGGCGCAGGATAGATGCGCATAGGGCGCTCGTACGGATTCTCGCCCGTGATCTTCTCGTACATCTCGAAGAGGTTGCCGTACCGCTCTTCGATGGCGTCGCGTCCGAGTCGTTTGATCGCATGCTCGAAGTCGAGGAATACGCCGTTGTTCAGCGGACCGACCCCGTGCCCGGAATCGACCATCTCCTTGGCGCGTCGGGAGGCGATGTCACGAGGCGACAGGTTGCCGAAGCTCGGGTAGATACGCTCCAGATAGTAGTCGCGCTCGTCCTCCGGAATCTCGTTGGCGGGGCGGTCGTCCCCCTTCTTTTTCGGGACCCAGATCCGCCCGTCGTTTCGGAGGGACTCGCTCATCAGCGTGAGCTTCGACTGGTAGTCCCCCGAAGGAGGAATGCAGGTCGGATGGATCTGCGTGAACGACGGATTCGCGAAGCCCGCGCCGCGGCGAGCCGCTCGCCACGTGGCGGTGACGTTGCACCCCTTCGCGTTGGTCGAGAGGTAGAAGACGTTGGAATAGCCACCGGTGCCCAGGACAACCGCATGCGCGGAATGACGCTCCACCTCGCCTGTGACCAGGTCCCGCGTAATGATCCCTCGCGCCACGCCGTCGACAACGACCAAGTCGAGCATCTCGTGGCGCGTATGGAGTTCAACCGTGCCGGCCGCGACTTGCCGCTGGAGGGCTTGGTAACAGCCCAGCAGGAGTTGCTGCCCGGTCTGACCCTTCGCGTAGAACGTGCGGGACACCTGGGCGCCCCCGAAGGAGCGGTTGGCCAGTAGGCCACCGTACTCGCGCGCGAACGGGACGCCCTGCGCCACGGCCTGGTCGATGATGTTGAGGCTGATCTGCGCAAGCCGGTAGACGTTGGCTTCCCTGGAGCGGAAGTCACCGCCTTTCACGGTGTCGTAGAAGAGCCGGTAGATCGAGTCTCCGTCACCCTGATAGTTCTTGGCGGCGTTGATCCCGCCCTGCGCGGCGATCGAGTGCGCACGGCGTGCCGAATCGTGGAAGGTGAAGCACTTTACCCGGTACCCCAGCTCGCCCATCGTGGCCGCCGCCGCGCCTCCCGCCAGGCCGGTCCCAACCACGATGACATCGTACTTCCGCTTGTTGGCCGGGTTGACCAGCCGCATGTCGAAACGGTGCCGATCCCACTTCTCAGCGAGCGGCCCCTCCGGCACCTGTGCGTCGAGATTCACGTGGCCTTCCTACCGTAAGATCCCGGCCAGAACCGACACCGGGACCGAGACGAATCCAAGGAATACGAGGGCCGCCACGATCGTCGCGACCGGTCGTCGGAGGTGCTTGTACTTCGGGTGAGCCGCGCCCAGGGTCTGCATCAAGCTCCAGACCCCGTGGAAGAGGTGCGCGGCAACGGCCGTGAGGGCCAGAACGTAGAAGGCCGCCACCAGGGGGTTCGACAGCCCGGTCACGAGGTTGTGGTAGGCGTTGTGGCCGCTTGCGTCCGCCGCAATGAAGTCAGGGTGCAGCGTGCCGGTCGTCATGTGGAGGATGTGGTAGACCAGAAAGACCAGAATCAGCACCCCTCCCCACCGCATGAAGCGGGACGCCGGTGAGAACGACAGGTTCTCCTGCTTCCGGTATCCGACCGCCCTGGCCTGGTGGCTCTGGCGCGACGTCTGCCATGCCAGTACGACGTGGGCGATAAAGGTTGCGATCAGAACCGCACGGAACGCCCAGAGTGCCGAGTACTCCGGGAGCATCGGCTCACCCACCACGCGTAGGTGCTCCGCGTAGGCGTCGAAGTGCTCTTGCCCGAGGAACGCCCCCAGATTCCCCGCCATATGAGCGAGGAGGAAGCCGAACCACACGAAGCCGGTTACCGCCATGAGGACCTTCTTGCCGACCGACGATCGGTACAGCGCTACGACACGTCGCATGCGCGACTCCTGTCGCTGATGAACAGGGGTTGGGAAGGATCCACAGGGAGGGCGGCCGCCTCAGGACAGTGCGTTGAGGGCCTCGACCGTCGACCGCACATGCTCAGCGCTCGTTTCGAGCGCCGCGCGCTCGTCGTCGCTGAGGTCCACTTCCAGTATCCGCTCGAGACCGTTCTCTCCGAGAAGACACGGCACGCCGAGGTATAGGTCGTTCATCCCATACTCGCCCTGGAGCCACGCCGCACACGGTAGGATCCGGCGCTTGTTCTTCACGATGGCCTCAGCCATCTGAACCGCCGCAGCCGCCGGCGCATAGTACGCGCTACCCGTCTTCAGATGAGCTACAATCTCACCGCCGCCCTTCCGGGTCCGCTCGACGAGCGCGCCGATGCGATCCTGGGAGAGGAGCTGGCTGAGCGGAATGCCGCTCACGGACGTGTAGCTGGCGAGCGGCACCATGGTGTCGCCGTGTCCGCCCAGAACGAGCGCCTGGATGTCCTCGACGCTCACGTCCAACTCGAGCGCGATGAAGGAGCGGTAGCGCGCGGTGTCGAGGACGCCCGCCATGCCGATGACGCGCTCCCTCGGAAATCCGGTGGACTCCAACGCAACCTGAGCCATCACGTCGAGCGGGTTCGTGACCATGATCACGATGGCGTCCGGCGCCACCCGCTTGATCTCCTTCGATACGGAGCGGATCACATTCGCGTTGGTCTTCAGCAGATCGTCGCGGCTCATGCCCGGCTTTCGCGCGATGCCGGCCGTCACGATGAAGATCGTCGACCCCTCCGCGGCGTCGTATCCGTTGCTACCGATCACGCGGCTGTCGAAGCCCTCGATCGGCGCG
Organism: Gemmatimonadota bacterium; assembly: GCA_029262115.1. Classification (GTDB taxonomy): domain Bacteria; phylum Gemmatimonadota; class Gemmatimonadetes; order Longimicrobiales; family Gaopeijiaceae; genus JAJCZZ01. The sequence goes on from JAJCZZ010000059.1 coordinate 111,275, forward strand.
CTCTCCCACTGGTCGAGCCCCTTCCCCTGAGGAATTCCCTCGGCGATGTCGACGAGGACGACTTCCTGCGCCAGTTCCTTCATGGCCAGCAGCTGCGAGCATGTGGCGCCGACGTGGCCGGCACCGACGACGGTGATCTTTTTGGCACTCATATCGGGGGACGATTCCAGATGTGTGGAGAAGTGGTTCGGGCTGCGCGCTCGGGACTCCCGAGTCTAAAGAAGGCGCGCGCTCGGGACTAGCCCCCGCACACCGCTACCCACCGGTCTGGGATAGCGCGACGAGACCGCCCGATCCCACCGCGCTCCCCTGCACGAGATGATGGCGCTCCGGCTTGACGCGCAGCGTCTCCTCGATGAGCGGAACGATGCTGCGCCCCTCCCGCAACGGATCGCGCAGGTTCGTCTGCAGGTGCCCGAAGAGGCACGGTCGCAGATGGCCGTCGGCCGTCAACCGCATCCGGTTGCACCGATCGCAGTAGTTGTGACTCATCGGCGTGATGACACCGACCGTCCCGGGAGCACCGGGGAAGCGGTAGTAGTCGGCAGGCCCATTCCCCTTGGGGCCCTCGACCGGAGAGAGATCGGCCAGCCGCCCGAGGCGGCGCAGCGCCGCCTGGCACGAGAAGAACTGGTCGGCGCTGATGCCCAGGTTCCCGCCAGTCGGCATGACTTCGATGAAGCGCACGTGCCAGGGGCGTCGTCGTGTGATCTCGGCGAACGCCTCGATCTCGTCGTCGTTCACCCCCCGCATCAGGACCACGTTCAGCTTGATGGGCTCGAAGCCGACGCGCTCCGCCGCGTCGAGGCCGGCCATGATGCGCGGGAACGAGCCAGGCCGCCGAGCGATGTCGTCGACGCGGTCCTCGCGTAGGGAATCGAGCGAGACGTTGATGCGCCGCACGCCCGCCGTCCGAAGGGCATCGGCGTGCTCCTCCAGGAGGACCGCGTTGGTCGACAGCGACAGATCATCGATCCCGGGGACCTTCGCGAGCATCGCCACGAGATCCGGGAGGTCACGGCGGACGAGCGGCTCCCCGCCGGTGATCCGCACGCGCCGAAGCCCCATTCCGGCCATCGTACGGACGATCTGCTCGATCTCCTCGTAGTCGAGGATCTCCGAGCGCTTCATCCACGGCAGCCCTTCCAGCGGCATGCAGTACACGCACCGGAGGTTGCACTTGTCGGTCACCGACACCCTGAGGTACTCGACCGTGCGTCCGAAGCCGTCCTTCATGAGCCCTCGGCCTCCACCGGGCGGGCGGGAACGACCCCGTCCTTCCACTGGGCCTCTCCTCCGACGTACCGTTCCTTCTTCCACACGGGGAGGCGCTTCTTGATCTCTTCGATCACATAGCGCGACGCGTCGAAGGACTCGGCTCGATGCGGCGACGCCACCGCGATCGCGACACTCACGTCGCCGACCGACAACTCGCCGTACCTGTGGACCACGGCCACGTCCGCCCCCGTCCCCCGCTCCGCGGCTTCGCGGGCGATGGCTTCGAGGACGTCGGCGGCCATTTCCTCATAGGTGTCGTAGCGCATTCCCGCGACCGCCCGGCCCTCGTCGTGGTTGCGCACCACGCCGACGAAGAGGAGGGCGGCTCCATCTCGCTCCGAGCCAACGCGACCCAGAACCGCGGCGGGGTCGATGGGGTCGGCGGTGATGCGTGCATGCACCAAGGGTCAGCCCCCCGCCACGGGGGGAATGAAGGCCACTTCGTCACCGTCGCCGAGCGTGGCCGACTCTCCGACATAGGTCCGGTTCAAGGCGATGGCGGGTGAGGCTGGAAGAGCGGAGTACGGGTCGCCCAGCCCCCGAAGATGCGACACGAGCCCGGACACGGTGGTCCCGGCTGGCAGGTCGACCCGCATCTCCTTCGAGCCGACGACATCTCGGTACGCGGCAAAGAAGAGGGCCCGGACGGAAATCGTCATCGAAGATGGGTGGAATCGAAGCGCGGGCTTCCGCCGGGCCGGCGTCGGCCCTCGCCTGGACGCGACGGACCACCCCTGAGACGGCGCACCCGCTGGTTGAGTTCTTCTCGTACACCATGGAAGCGGAGGACCTGGGACGGTGTCAACAGCTGGAGCAGCGCCTCCTGCTCCCGTTTGAACAGTTCGGCTTCTCGCTCGCGGAGCGCACTCATCGCCTCGATGAGCGACCGGGCCCTGGCTTCGTCCCGACCGCCGGCCTCCAGAAAAGCGCCCACCGCCCGCCGCAGACCCGCCTCGTCGCGGTGGAGCGCCCGCCGATCCTCCGCGAACGTTCGGAGCGTGCGTGACAGCTCCTCGGCCGCCTCCTCGGAGAGATCGAGCCGCTCGCGAATGATCTCCGCGAAACGGGCGCGGACCCGCCGCTCCAAGGCGGCGCGATCCTCATCGGACGGGCGTTGTCCGGATGGGCGCTGGGCGACTCCCGGCTGCGCGGAGCCCGCCAGCAGGAGCGATGCCAACAGGACGCCCCTCGCCGCCCGGGCCATCATGCCGACCCCCCGGAGACTGCCGGGGTCAGCTCGTCCAGCAGGGCCGCCAGTTCGTCCTCGGACAGGTCGTCGAGGGCGGGGGCCCCAGCGATCTCTCCATCATCGGACATCCACGCGTCGGCCGAACCCGACTCGGTGGCGTAGATCGGCACCACAGCGGTCGGGTCGGCTTGCGCGACGACCCCGATCCCCAGAGCCACGGCCGCGACCGCTGCGGCAGCCAATCCCCACCACGGCCGCTGCTGCCTCCCCCGCCGAGTGCGCGACGCGATATGCTCACGGACGGAGTGGGCCAGTCCGCTCGGTGGAACCGCCCGACCCGCGAACAGAACCTGGACCAGTTGCGATTCCGCGGAGCAGTCGTCGCAGGTGGCGAGATGGGCATCGATCAATCCGGCCTCCGACGCCTCGAGTTCCCGACGTACCCACTCCGGTAGGAGCGAGCGGGTCGTCTCGCACGTAGCAGTCATGACATCAACTCCCTGAGCCGTCGAATCCCGTGAAAATAGTTCACCCGCGCCGCTCCCTCACTCGAGCCGATCACCTCACCGATCTCCCTGAAACTGAGACCTTCGTCGATTCGCAGAGACACGGACAGACGCTGCTTCTCCGGAAGCAACTGTAGGGCCGTGCGTGCCCGCGCCGACTCCTGGGACCGGATGGCTTCCTCCTCCGGACTCGCCGCCTCGGAGGCCACGGGCTGCACCGAGTCGATCGAGCTCTCTTTCCTACGCCCTTGCCGCCGGAGCTGGCCTCGCGCTTCGTTCGCGGCAATGGTGAAGAGCCATGAACGAAACGCCGCGTCTCCACGGAAGGTGGCGATGGCCGAGTACGCCTTGAGAAACGCATCCTGGGTCACATCCTGTGCCGTGCCGACATCCGACACCATGGACAGTGCAAGCCGGTACACGCCGGCGTGATGGCGATCCACGAGTACGCCGAAGGCCCGGTCGTCCCCGGCTCGCACGCGGGCCACAAGCTCCGCATCGGGACTCTCGTCGTCCGCCCCGCGGCTCGTCATCACACGTCAGACGACGTGGGGCTCGAAAACGTTAAAGTCGCGAGAACGGCGGCGATCTTCAGTCGGGGACGTGGTCCAGCTTCGCCACGCGGCTACGCAGGTGCTTCGACGGCTTGAAGACGGGAACCGCCCGGGACGGGACCTGGACCGCCTCGCCCGTGCGCGGATTGCGGGCCGTACGAGTCTTACGGCTCCGAACCTTGTACGTGCCGAAGCCACGGATCTCGATGTTCTCGCCTTGCGCCAGCGCCCGCTTGATGGCGTTCAAGAACCCGTCGACGACGAGCGCACAATCCTTCTTCGTGATCCCGGGCCCGATGGCCTCGGCCACCTGCTCGACGAGGTCCGCCTTGGTCATTCCTTCCTCCGCACGGTTGCTCCCGCACCGGCCCATCCGGCGCGGTTCGATTCCGATCAGGGCGCACGGTAACCGGCACCGGACATAGCCGCAAGAACCCGTTGTCGTTGTCGGAGCGACACTTAGCGAACAGACGACGAAGTATTCGAGGCGGGGCGTCAGTCGTCCTTCCCCGTCTCCATCAGGGCTACGAAGTCGTCGAAGAGATACCGACTGTCGTGCGGGCCAGGAGCCGCCTCCGGATGGTACTGAACCGAGAAGACGGGCAGCTCCTTGTGCGCCACGCCTTCTACCGTGCCGTCGTAGAGGTTCACGTGAGTCAGCCGGAGGTCGGGGGCCCCGGGGATGTGGACCCCTTCCCCTCCGCGAACCGCGAACCCGTGGTTCTGCGACGTGATCTCGACCGTCTCGTCCAGAAGCCGTTTCACCGGGTGGTTCCCACCGTGATGGCCGAACGGGAGTTTGTAGGTCGAGGCCCCGTATGCCTGCGCGATCAGCTGATGGCCGAGACAGATCCCGAAGACGGGAACGCCGGCGGTCCCGAGGGCTCGGATGGCGTCCTGCGCTTGACCGACCGCGGCGGGATCGCCGGGGCCGTTCGACACGAACAGCCCGTCCGGCTTCATGGCGATGACCTCCTGGACGGTGGTCTCAGCCGGAACCACCGTGACCGAGCAGCCGCGCTCGGCGAGCAATTTGGGCGAGTGGGCCTTCACACCGAAGTCGAAGGCGACCACATGGAATCGTTCATCGCCCTCTGCCTCCACCCGGTACTGCTCATCCGTGGATACGCCGCACGCCAGGTCGAGGCCCTCCATCCTGGGGTGCGCTCGGATTCGGGCCCGCAGCTGCGACTCGGGCTCCGTGGTCGGCGCGATGGCCCCGCGCATGGCGCCCTTCGAGCGGATGTGCCGCGTGAGCGCCCGGGTGTCGATGTCGGCGATTCCCGTGATGCCGTTTGAACGCAGGTAGTCCCCGAGCGTTCCCTCGGAGCGCCAGTTGGAGGCGACACGCGAGGCCTCCCGGACGATGAAGCCGGAGACCATCGGATCCGGAGACTCACGATCCTCGGAGTTCACCCCGTAGTTGCCGATCAACGGGTACGTCATGGTCACCAACTGACCCGAGTACGAGGGGTCGGTCAGCACCTCCTGGTAGCCGGTCATGCACGTGTTGAACACGACCTCGCCGAGCGCGATCGACTCGGCGCCGAGGAGTTCTCCGTCGAAGCGACGGCCGTCTTCCAGCAACAGGTATGCGGGGATGCTCACAGTGCGGGGGCTCTCCTTCGTCAAGGGGGTCCTGGGCGTCGCGCCAAACATACCGAGGACGGCCACCTTGGACAGGGGGGTATGGGGCAGCCCCACCCCACGCAGAGTCTCCCGAGCCGACCGGACGCCCTTTGTTACCTTTCGGCGCCCGGCCTCCGCGGCCCTCACGATCCACCGGCCCCACCCACCCGATGCCCGACCGAATCGTCCACGTCCACGCCGATGAGTCCTGCCTCGGCAACCAGTTCAAAGATCGCGCGACACCGGGAGGGGCGGCGGGGCTCGTCGAGCTTTGGCATGCCGGCGCCTGGGAGCGGCGCGACTACTGGATTTCCGAGGCCGACACGACGAACAATCGGATGGCCATTCGCAGCGCCATCGAAGTCCTCCACCTCCTGACCCGGAGTTGCTCTGTACGCTTCGTCTCCGACAGCCAGTATCTCGTCAAGGGCGTGGCGGAGTGGATGCCCGGGTGGAAGCGACGCGGGTGGAAGCGTAAGGCCGGCCCCATTGAAAACCTCGAACTCTGGCAGACGCTGGACCGGGAGCTCGCCCGCCACGAGGTAAGGACGGAGTGGGTGCGCGGTCATGCCGGGCACCCGCGCAACGAATACGCGAACGATCTCGCGGTCGCGGCGGCCAAGGGGCGGACCCAGTCCGGTGGCTTCGTCCCCTCGGGGTTCGACCGCTGGCTGGAGGAGCAACGCGAGAAGGGGAAGTACCTGGACTTCTTCGAGTTCGAGGGACCGTAGCGCCACCCGCCCGCGCATGGTCGGCTCCGGTTCCACCGGCCGTTCTGCCGAACCCGCTCAGACCAGGTCGGCGTCGAAGCCCGAAGCGAACGCGGCGACAACCGCCCCCTCCGCCTCGGGACGCGAAACCTCTCGACCGAGAAGGACCTCGAGTGAGGTCACGGATCGGTCCTGGATACCGCAGGGAACGATCGTGTCGAAGTAGCTCAGGTCGGGCGCCACGTTCAAAGCGAAGCCGTGCGACGTGATCCATCCAGACGACACGCGCACACCGATGGCTGCCACCTTCCCCGCCGACGTCCAGACACCCGTGAGCCCGTCCACGCGTCGACCCTCGACCCCCAACCGCGCGAGGGCGTCGATGAGGACGCTCTCCAGGTCCCGCAGATAGCGGTGGAGGTCCTTCCGGTCGGGCTTGAGATCGAGGATCGGGTACCCCACCAACTGTCCGGGTCCGTGGTACGTCACGTCCCCCCCACGTCCCGCGTCATGCACGGCAATCGCCATCTCGGCGCGCCGCTCGGCGTCCGCGAGGACGTGCTCGTCCTTCGCGCCCGTGCCCAGGGTGATGACGTGCGGATGCTCCAGCAGCACGAGCGTATCCGGGATCTCCCCGGCCCGCCGCGCCACCACGAGATCGGCCTGAAGCGCCAGCCCGTCTTCGTACGCCACCGAGCCGAGGCTCTGGACCTTCAGTCGGCGGTGCATGGGAGGCCGCCTTCTAGAAGTCCTCCGGGAACGTCTCGATGAAGTCCTTCAGCGCGGCCAAGAAGCGCGCCGCGTCGGCCCCGTCCACGATCCGGTGGTCGTATCCGAGAGAGAACAGGCAGCGCTTTCGAATGGCCATGGAATCGCCGCCGACTTCGTCGGTGACGACGACCACGCGCTTCTCGATCGCACCGGTCCCGAGAATGGCCGCGGTCCCCTTGGGGATGATGGGCAGTCCCACCAGAGTGCCGAGCACGCCCGGGTTTGTGATCGAGAACGTCCCGCCCTGGATCTCGTCCAGAGTCAGCTTCCGGGTGCGGGCCCGACCTGCCAGGTCGATGATCCGCTTCCCGATCCCGACCAGGCTCAGGTCGTCGGCGTCCTTCACCACCGGCACGATCAGCCCGGGGTTCAGGTCGACCGCCATGCCGAGGTTCACGTTACCACGGTAGATGACGTTGTTGCCCGAGACCGTCGAGTTCACCATCGGGAAGTCGCGAATCACCCGAGACACGGCGAACGCGACGAATGCCGTGTAGCTGACCTTCGCGCCCTGCTCGGCCCACTTCTTCTTGTTGGCACCGCGGATCCGGTCGACGCGGGTGAAGTCCACTTCGATGAAGGAGTGCACGTGGGGCGCGACCCGCTTGGCCACCACCATGTGCTCCGCCGTGATGCGGCGGATCTTGTCCATGCCCTCGACTCGGTCGGCCTCGCGGACCGGGAACTCCGGATGCTCGACCTCACGGTAGAACCGCTTCCAGAGGTCGGACGGCGCCGCCGCGGGCGCTGCTGGGGTCGCCGCCGGAGCGGCCGGCGCGGGTGCCGCCGGAGCGGCCGCGGCAGGTGCTGCGTCGGCCTTTGCGCCACCCGACTCGATGAAGTCGAGGATGTCCTGCTTGGTGACCCGACCGGCGTGGCCGGTGCCGGGTACGGACGCGATCTCGATCCCGTGCTCCTCGGCAATCTTACGAACGACCGGAGTCGAGCGGGTTCGTATCCGCTCCTCCGCCGAGTCGGGCTCGGACGATTGGTTATCGGGGGCAGACGCTGCCGGAGCCGCTTCCGAAGGTGCCGGGGCTGCTTCCTCGGGCTCCGGCGCCTCTGCTTCCGCAGACTCAGACGTGGACGCTTCCGCTTCGGCCGGAGCGGCGGCCGCCGGAGCGCCTCCCTCCGGATCGATGAACGCGACGACCGTGCCCACCTCGACGGTCTCGCCTTCTTGAACGGAAATCTCCACCAACGTTCCGGCCGACGGCGAAGGGATCTCCGCGTCGACTTTATCCGTCGAGATCTCGAGAATCGGCTCGTCGCGCTCCACCGCGTCGCCCACCTGCTTGAGCCACTTGGAGACGGTACCCTCAGCGATGGATTCACCCATCTGCGGCATGGGAACTTCGATGCGAGCCACGCTCGTTTCTCCCGAGATTGTCTAGGTTCTGGTTCGGTCGCGAGCCGGTACCCAAGGTCCGGTCGATCGGTCCCGCGACTCCTGATTCGACGTCGGATTCGTCCGTACGTCAGTAGGCTGCAAGGTAACGAAGCGCGGTGACGACATCGGCGCTCTGCGGGAGGAAATAATCCTCCAGCGAGCCGGAGTACGGCACCGGCGCGTCAATGGCCGTCACGCGCAGAATCGGGGCGTCGAGCCACTCGAACGCGCGCTCGTTCACCCGTATGGAGATCTCGCCGGCAATGCCCCCGGTCCGCGTGTCCTCGTGCACGACCAGGATGCGACCGGTCTTCTTGACGCTGTCGACGATGGCCGCCTCGTCCAGGGGCAAGAGGGTCCGAAGGTCGATGACCTCGACCGACACGCCGTCCGCTTCGGCGAGCGTTTTCGCCGCCTCCGTCGACTTGTGCACCATCGACCCGTAGGTCACGACGGTCACGTCCGTGCCTTCCCTCGCGATGCGGGCCTTGCCCAGCGGCACCACATAGTCCTCGTCGGGGAGGACTTCGCGCAGCGCCGGCGCACGGTAGAGCCCCTTGTGTTCTTCGAAGATGACGGGGTTGTCGTCGCGGATGGACGCCTTGAGGAGCCCCTTGGCGTCGTAAGCCGTGGACGGGTAGACGATCTTCAGCCCCGGCGTGTGGAAGAACGCCATCTCCACGTTCTGGGAGTGGAACGGCCCGCCGCGATTGCCCCCACCCACGGGGCCACGGACGACCAGCGGCATGGGCCCGGCTCCGCGGTACAACGACGTGGCGATGTAGTTCGTCAGGACGTCGTACGCCGGTGAGATGAAATCCATGAACTGCATCTCGACCACCGGACGCAGCCCCATGTGCGCCGCGCCGGCGGCCGCTCCGGTGAAGCCCCCCTCCGCGATGGGGGTGTCGATGACACGCTGACTCCCGAAGTGGTCCAGAAAGTCACGGGTGACCTTGAAGGCGCCGCCGTACACGCCGATGTCCTCGCCCATCAAGAACACGGCAGGGTCCCGCTCCATCTCCTCGAACAGCGCCTCGCTGATGGCTTCCAGGAAGGTGACCGGCTCCTGCCTCCGTGTCCGGGTGACGTGTTCGGGCGCGGCAGAGCTCATGGCAGGTCGGGCAGCGGGTTCCGGGGATCGGGCGTGAACGCTCGGGTCCACGGGCGGGGAAGGATGACGTCGGTGTACACATCGTGGACGGCGTCGGGGCCGTGGGGCGCCGGTTCGGACACCGCCACCTCCGCCGCCCGCCGGCACGCCTCCACGGCCTCGTCCCACGACCGATCCAGCTCCCCCGGAGCGGCCCAACCCTCACGGATCAAGCGGGCGCGGTACTGGTCCAGCGGGTCCTTTTTCTCCCACTCGGCAATCACCGCGGGATCCACGTAGTCCTGAGGGTCGTGCTGGGCGTGACCACGGCGCCGGAAGTAGCGGAGTTCGACCATCTGGGCGCCTCCTCCGGCGCGCGCGCGTTCGGCTGCGCGCGAAACCGCCTCGTACACGGCCAGCACATCCGTTCCGTCCACCGACTCGGCGCCGATGCCGTAGCCGGGAGCCTTCTCCGTGAAGCTCGACACACGTGTGTTCTTGTGCGTGGGTGTCGAGAACGCCCACTGGTTGTGCTCGACCATGAGGATCAGCGGGCAGCGCTGGACCGCGGCGAAGTTCAGACCCTCGTGCCACGCTCCCGTGGACGACGCGCCATCGCCGTAGAAGACCATGCCGACACGATCCTCTCCGCGCAGCCGGAAGCTCAACGTGATTCCAGCCATGACCTCCAGCATCGTGCCGAGCGGTGACACCGGGCCGACGAAGCCCTTCTCGTAGTCCTCCCAGTGGACGTTGGCCTCGCGACCCTTCGTCGGACTCGTGCCACGGGCCGTGTACTGCCGGAAGAAGTCTTCGAGGCTGCCGCCGAACAGGAACAGCGCCCCGCACGCCCGCACGGTCTGCGCCAGGAAGTCGCCGGTCCCGTCGGCACGACGGCGAAGCGCGTAGGCGGCACCGACCGCGCCCGCTTCCTGCCCGAGCGACCGGTAGATGCTCCCGCTGACGTGGCCCTGCTTCTGAAGAAGTTCCAGGCGTTCCTCAGCGGCCCGCGCAAGGCACAGCCAGCCGTACAGATCGACGACCTGCGCGCGGTCCAGGCCCGACGCGACGGCGTCAGACATCGGGCGACTCTACCGACGTCTCCAAGGAAGCCATCGGTCGGGGTACGGCTGTGTGGATCAGTTGCCCGACCCGTCCGAATTGCCCCCGTCCGGCGGCGGCGTCTCTCCACCCGTGAGACCCGGCAGGACCGGCGCCGGCGCGGGGGCCGTCACCGGCGCATCGACCTGAATGACCGACTGCGGCGCGGCGGCACGCGACGACATGATCGAGAGCACCAGGGCGAGCACCATGAAGGCCGATCCAGCGAACCAGGTGGCCCGCGTGAGGACGGTCGTAGCCTGACGGCCGCCCAGAATCCCTTCCGTCATGGTGGAGCCACTGCCGCCCATCGCAGCCAGACCGCCCCCCTTCCCGGATTGCAGAAGGATGACGACGGACAGGAAGAGTCCATCGAGAACGAGCAGAGCAAGAAGCAGTGCGTACATCAGTCGGTCGGTTGTTGGCGCCAGAAAGCGGAGAAGCTCCACACTCGGTGCGGAGCCTCCCTCAGTGGTTAAACGTCGAACCCGGCCGGGGGGGTGTCAACGGGTGGTTTCCGCTGCACGCGCCGCGATCGCGGAGAACGAGTCGGGATCGAGGCTGGCTCCCCCGACCAACACCCCGTCCACATGGGCCGCACCCATCAGTTCCGCCGCGTTGCCGGGCTTGACGCTACCTCCGTACAGGATCGGAACGGAGCCTCCGGAACGCGGGCCCAGACGTTCAGCGAGGCGTTCCGAGAGCGTCGCGTGCGCCGCCGACGCGTCGTCCGGCGTGGCCGTCTCACCCGTGCCGATGGCCCACACCGGCTCATACGCAATCAGGAGGCGTCCGTCCGCTGCTCCGTCGGCGGCAAGGGCGCAGTCGAGCTGACGGAGGATGACTTCGTCCACGCGCCCGGCCCGCCGCTCCTCCAGCTTCTCCCCGACGCAGACGACCGGAGTCAGGCCGGCGGATCGGGCCGCGGTGACCTTCTTCGCCACCTCATCGTCGGTCTCGCCGAAGACGTGGCGCCGCTCCGAGTGGCCGATCAGGACGAAGCGGGCACCCGCCTCGACGGCCATCGACCCGGAGATCTCCCCCGTAAACGCCCCTGATGTCTCCCAGTGGATGTTCTGCACCCCCAGGCCGACCCGGCCCGCGCCCGCGGTCGCGTCGAGCGCGGCCGCGAGCGAGAGGGCGGGAGGGAACACCATGACCTCGATGGACGGGTCGTCCGGAAGGTTCAGCCCATCGAAGAAGGCCCGTGTGGCCTCCGGCCCGTGGTGCATCTTCCAGTTGCCCGCTACGACCTTCATGTCAGTCCGCCTCCGAGAGAGAGGACACGCCGGGAAGATCGGCCCCGCTCAGGAGGTCGAGCGACGCGCCGCCCCCGGTCGAAACGTGTGTGAGCCGGTCGACGACACCAGCCTGCTCGGCCGCGGCGGCCGAATCTCCACCGCCCAGGACAACCGTGGCTCCACCGTCCGCGGCCGAGGCGGCCGCCTCGGCCACGGCGCGCGTACCGCCGGCCAACTGATCCAGTTCGAAGACCCCCATCGGACCGTTCCACACCACAGTACGCGCGGCACCGATCTCGTGAGCGTACATCTGGCGGGTGGCCGGCCCAATGTCGCCGATCCGATCGCCCGGGGCGACCTCCGCGCGGTCGACCGTCCGGGCGGCGGCGCCCGCCTCGATCTCATCCACGACGACGCAGTCCACGGGAAGCATCAGGACGTCACCCGCCTCCTCCAGCAGGGCTCGCGCCATGTCGACCCGGTCGTCTTCGACAAGCGAGGCGCCCGTCTCGAGGCCCATGGCTCGAAAGAACGTGTTGGCCATCGCCCCGCCGATCAATAGACGGTCAACCTTGAGCAGAAGCGCGGAGATCACCTCGATCTTCCCCGAAATCTTGGCTCCGCCCAGGATCGCCACGAAGGGACGCTCCGGCGACTCCAGGGCATCGCCCAGGAACTTCAGTTCCCTTGCCATGAGGTGTCCGGCCACGGCAAGGCCGCCTCGCGCGCGGACGGCGTCCGCAAGACCCGCCGTGGAGGCGTGCGCGCGGTGGGCGGCTCCGAAGGCATCGTTGACGAACACGTCGCCGAGTTCCGCCCACGCGTTCGACAGCTTCGGATCGTTGTCCGTCTCGCCGGCCAGGAAGCGCGTGTTCTGCAGCACGACGACCTGACCGTCCTCCATGGCCGCGACCGCCTCGGTCACCGCGTCACCGCACGGCTCGTCGACGAAGCGGATATCGGTCCCCAGCGCCTCCTCCAGACGCGCGGCCACCGGCGCGAGCGAGAACTCGTCCGCTCGCTTTCCCTTCGGGCGGCCGAGGTGCGAAAGGACGACCGAGCGGGCTCCGGCTCGCGCTAGATACTCGAGCGTGGGCAGCGAGGCCCGGATCCTCGTATCGTCGCTGACGGCCGCGCCGTTGAGCGGCACGTTGAGATCCGCACGCACGAGGACGACCCGACCGCGCAGGTCGGCTCCGTGGAGGTCCACCAGGGTCTTCTTGGGCATTGCAGTCAGCGCCGCTCCAGCGGGGCCTCGCTCATTCCCTCGACGCGCCCGTTCTCGGCCACGAGGGAGATCCGGAGCGAATACGCTCCCGGCGCCACGTCAGCCAGCGAGACGGACAGGTAGGTCACGTCCCGCCCCGAAACGCCCGCTCGGCCGTTCCAGGTCGGCGAAAACCCGGCGTCGCCCGGACCGCGGACAGGAACATCCGAGATCGTCCCATCCGGCCCCAACAGGTCGGCGCGCAGTCGCACGGACTGACCCTCATCGACGCCGTAGACTTCGAACAGAACCCCCACGAACGGCTCATCCACCTGGCCGTCCAGCGCGAGCGGCTCAAACCACCAGGGGCTCCGCGTCTCCGGCGGATCCGTGGGCATGATCGAGCGACCGAGGAGAAGCCCGGACAATCCGCCCTGTCCCGACACGGTCGGCAGGCTGAGATCGGCGCGCACGACGGCCGCCTGTCCCGTCGTCTCGTTGACCAACTCGACCCGCACGCTCGCCGCCCCGGCGGGCGCCAGGTGATCCAGGATGAGGGGCACTTCCCGAGCGGCTATCCGCCCCTGGGTCTCCGCCAGAACCTCATCGGTCGCATCCAGCAGGAATACGCCCACGAGGATCGAGTCACCGGCGCCCGTGGCCAGCGCGGAGGGTACCTGCGCCTGGACACGGACATCGACCGAGCCGGGATCGGTTCCCCGGAACGCGGTGATCCGCGCATCGAGAGGCAGTACCGAACGAACCGACCCCTCCGGTCGGTGCGGGAGAACGGACATCAGATCGCCCGCGTACACACGGGCCTCCGACGTCAGCCCCAACCGGAGCGAGGAGGACGGGCGCTGCAGCGTCAGGTTCGGCCCGCGACCATAGTCCCAGAACTCGGTGCGGAGATTTCCGCCCTCGCCGAAGACCCGCCGATTGTCGGGCCGTCCGTATCGGACCCAGATCCGACCCGCGTCCGTGTCGGCTCCCGCGTAGCGAAGGAGCGCATAGGCCGAACGGGCCAGGTGTTCGACCTCCCGCTCGTTGACCGTGGTCGACCGCAGCGGATCCATCCGTGCGAAGTAGGCGGCGGACCACCTGGGGCGGGACGTACCGGCGCTCAGATACTCCTCGCTCTCGTCGGCCGTCAGAAGCGGACGGATGTCGGTGAACGCCTCACGCTCCCGCGGGGACAGCCCGCCCATGGCCATGCGGAACTGCCCCTCCGCCTCCGAACTGCGCCCCAGGCGGTGAAGCGCCAGGCCCGAGATGAGGAGGCCGTACGGATGTCCCCGCGACGCCCACATGAAGCGCCGGGCGCCTTCGAAGACGTCCTGCCAACGCCCTTCGTCCGCCAACGCGAGCAGCACCTGCACGTTGGCGCCGACGTGTCCAGGGTACGCCTCGATGGCCGCACGGAATGAGCCCGACATCACGGTCAGGTCCCGACGGTTGTCCGTTCCGGCGGGCTCGAAGGCCGCAGCCAGGACGCTGCGGAGCTCCTCGGGGCACAGGTAGTTCCACGCGATCAGCCGCTCCACGGACGCGTATCCGGACGCGGCGCCGCCCGACGAATGCGCCTGGGCACAGACGCCGCGCGGTAGAGCCGCCGAGGGCACGCGACCCAAGCGGTCCGCGCCGAGCCAGCTCTCGCGCACCAACGATCCCCTCTCGAAGTGCAGCTCCGCAAGGATGGACGGCGCCACACCATCCCCTCCGCGAAGGGCCCGCTGAAGACCGCGCTCGAAGAGCACTCTGGCTTCGGTGCGAAGACCCTGACTCTGACGGATGCGCCCGAGGGCCAGCAGCGGAGCCGGGTTGTCCGGGTCGCGCACCATCGCGGACTCGAGGGCGGCCGACACGTTGGCGCGCCACGCCGTCGGAGACACCCCCGACGGCGGGTCGCCGGCCAGAACGCCCTCGATGGGTCCGAAGCCATCGACCGCCGCTTCGCCGCCCATCGCCGCCAGCAGCATCTCCCCGGCTTCCCGACGGCCGGGAGCCGGTAACGTGACGCTGCTGCTCCAGTCCGGCGTAACGGCCACGTCCAACCGGGCGGGCCGAGCCGGGGCCGTGACGGGCTCAAAGCGAGCAGAGGAAGCGGCCTCCGCCTCCGGCTGTTCCGGGGGCGCCTGGAAGACGACGTCGAATTCCACAGACGTCCCGACCGGAACACCTCGACGCCGCGCGGGCGTGAAGCGGAACGTCTGCGCCACCCGCACGGCGATCCGGTCCAACTCCTCAACGCCCGACGCCCGGCCGACGTTAGCGAAGTCCACCGACCCGGACGCGTCGACCCACAGACGGAGGCCAACCATGCCCCCGATGCCCGCCCGCTGGAGCGGCACCGGGTAGTTCTCGAGGATGATGGCTTCGGCCGCCTCCCGATCCTCGATCTCCGGGAAGGTCAGTTCGGGTCCGTCGTAGCGTGGCGGAACAGAAACGCTCTCCGTCCACACGGGCTCGGTGAGCGACGCGAAGAACGGGTCGGCGGGAACCGTCGTCCTCGCGGGCTCGGAGGCGAACGGGACGAAGGCGCGTGGCGGTGGCGGCACGTCGTCCACCTCCGCAGGCTCCGCCAACAGGGAGCCGGCCCACCCGATGAGCGACGCGCGCGCCGTGGGGACACCCACGGCCACCATGAGAAGGCCGGCCATCCCGGCCGCCATCAATTGGCGGCCGGTCGAGCCACCCTCGCGGACGGGCGCCTTCGCCCACGCCCTCGCGAGTTCGGCCCTCAGCTCGGGACTGAACGACGGGCGCTCCTCATATCCGATCGAGGAAAGCTCAGCGTCGAGCGCCGACAGCTCGGGCGGAAGTCCTCCATCCTGCGGGTCCAATCTATCCTTCATCGTCCGGATTCTGATCCTTGTCCCGACCGTCCACAACGTCCTTCAGGCGCTTGAGCGCCCGATGGAGTCGGACGGCCACGGCATTATTGCTGACGCTCAGGTGGTCGGCGATCTCGCTGTTCGAGAGCCCGGCACCGTAGCGGAGCGAAAGAATTTCCTGGTCTGCTTTTCGGAGGACCCTGCTGCCATTCAGCAGCGACTGGATCCTCTCCTGCTTGAGTACCCGGGCCTCTTGCGACGGTACGTCGGCGACGAGGTCCGGAATGCGGTCGAGCGATACATGGAGCGACCCGCGCCGCTTCAGGGCCCTCAGATGATCCGTGACGGCGTTACGGGCGATGCGGAGAAGCCACGTACGCGGGGCGGCCCGGCTCGGGTCGTACCGATGGAGCGACCGCAGCGCCTTCATGAACACCTCGGACGTGACGTCCTCGGCGGTCTCACGCGTGGCGACCCGGAAGCGGACGTACCGGAACACGGTGGTCCTATGGTCGTGATACCACGCCTCGAAGTCCTCCGGCAAGGCTCCTCCCTGCACGGGCACCTCGGTGCGGGCCTTCTCGTCCGTAGCCTTCGCTAAAATCCGCATCGTCAAGCTCTACGCCTCCCTGCGACCCCGCTTACAAGACAATCGGGGCCGCCGCGTCGTGCGCCGACCCCCTGGTGCGGTGCTGCGAAAGCGTCTTGGGCCATACGACAGCCAAGCCTTCGAAACACCGCCCCTGTGTCTCTACGACTCCAGCCGCTCGCCCACGAACGACACCAGATCGACGACGCGGCTCGAATACCCCCACTCATTGTCGTACCACGAGAGCACCTTCGCCATGCGACCGTCGATCACGGACGTGGACAGCGCGTCGACGATCGAACTCCGGGCGTCTGTCGTGTAGTCGATCGACACGAGCGGTTCCCGTGATACGCCCAGGATGCCCTTCAGGCTCCCCGAGGCCGCGGCCTCGAAGGCGTCGTTGATCTCCTCGGCCGTCACGTCCTTCTCCAGCTCGGCCGTCAGATCGACGAGCGAGACGTCCGGCGTCGGCACGCGAATGGCCATGCCGTCGATCTTGCCCTCGACCTCCGGGAGCACGAGGGCGGTGGCCTTCGCGGCGCCCGTCGTGGTCGGAATCATCGACATGGCGGCGGCGCGGGCTCGGCGCAGATCCTTGTGCGGCGTATCGAGGATGGCCTGGTCGTTGGTGTAGGAGTGAATGGTCGTCATCAGCGCGTGGCGGAGCCCGAAGGACTCGACGATGACCTTCACGACAGGCGCGAGACAGTTCGTCGTGCACGAAGCGTTCGAAATGACGTGGTGGTTCTTCGGATCGTACGCATCCTGGTTGACCCCGAGCACCACCGTGATGTCCTCGTTTTTGCCCGGCGCCGAGATGATGACTTTGCGGGCTCCCGCGTCCAGGTGCTGCGCGGCCTTGTCCCGTGAACGGAAGAAGCCCGTGGACTCCACCACCACGTCGATCTCCAGCTCCTTCCAAGGAAGCGCGGACGGATCGCGCTCCGAGAACACGCGGATCGCGTCGCCATCCACGACGAGACCGTCATCCGAGAGCTCCACCGTACCTGGATAGGGCCCATGGACCGAATCGTATTTCAGGAGATGGGCGAGGGTCTCGTTGTCGGTCAGGTCGTTGACGGCCACGAAGTCGACGTCCGTGCGGCCCGACTGCTTGGCGCTCCGAAGAACGTTCCGTCCGATGCGGCCGAAGCCGTTGATCGCTACACGAGTTGCCATGAGGTGGGGTCTTCCCGGTTCGGTATTGAGAGCGGTGGTGGTTACGGAGCGCGCGTGCGGTACGGCAATGCGCGGGCAAAGGTGCACAACGTGACCGAGGTCGCCCCGAGCCGGTGCAGTTCACCGGCCGCGGAGCCTCCGGTCGAGCCCGTCGTCAGCACGTCGTCGACGAGGATCACATGAGCGCCGGTGATCGACGGAGAAGCCTTCTCCCGCGCGGAGAAAGCGCCCCGGACGTTAGCCCTGCGGAGGGTGGGCGGCAAGGAGACTTGTGTGGGTCCAGAGCGGGTCCGGGACAGCACATCGGCGATGGGGATGGCACACCGCTCCGCGACCACCCGGGCGAGCAACGCGGCCTGGTTGTATCCGCGTTCCTTGACCCTGGCCGCGGTCGTCGGAACCGGTACGACGAGGTCCGCGTCGACGCCCCGGAGCGACCCCGCCATGTCGGCGCCCATCTCCTCGGCCAGGGCCGACCATCCCTCGTACTTCAGGCCGTGGACGAGGTCATCAGCGGGCGGACGCAGGACGTAGGCGTAGCGTGCGCGCGTGAACTCGCGGGGCCAACCCTCACACTCCCTGCAGTCCGCTCGATCGGTTCGACCGGTACCGATCGGGAGGTGACAGCGGGGACAGCGCGGCCACGACGCCTCCACGAGGCGACTCCGGCAGGTGGCACAGGTCAGGGGGGGCCGCGTCGAATCGCCATCGGGGATCCACCGCCCACACGCGACGCAACCCGCCGGGAGCAGAACTCGCGCAAGGTCAGCCATCCAGGCCGACAACGACACGCCACGCGCAGTTATCCCACCGGCGCCTATCCCACCCGCGCGGCTTCGACGGCCGCGCGCATCGCCTCCAGCGGCGCCTCGGCGTCCCACCAGAGTTCAAAGGAGGCTGCGCCCTGCTGCACCAGCATCTCGGCACCGTCCGTGGCGCGGACGCCGAACTCCTCGGCCGCGCGGACGAACGCAGTCGGCTGCCTGCCGTAGACCAGGTCCACGGCCGACCCCACCCGGGAGAGCCGCTCGAAGTCGAGCGGCGACGGATCGTCGGGCGACAGGCCGAGCCGCGTCGCGTTCACCACCAGGTCGAAGCTCTCGCCGTCGAGGTCGGACGGAACCGCCACGACACGAGCCCGTTCCCCGCCGATCCTCCGGGCGACTGCCCGGGCCCGCTCCACCGACCGGTTCTGGATGAGGACCTCGTCCGCGCCCTCCTCCAGGAGCCCCATGAGCGCGGCACGCGCGGCGCCCCCTGCTCCGAGAAGGAGCACCCGAATGCCTTTCACCGAGCCAAGGAAGCCGCGTAACGCGCGCCGGACTCCCTCCACGTCGGTATTGTCTCCGTGCAGCCGTCCCCGCTCGTCTCCCCAGAACGTGTTGCAGGCACCGGTACGGCGGACGGTGTCGGAGGCCATGTCCAGCATGGAGGCGGCTTTCTCCTTGTGCGGGAGGGTGATGTTGCCACCGCCTCCCGCCCGGGCGATTCCGCGCATGAGCCCAACCAGTTCATCGGCCTCGCAGCCCACCGCGACATAGACGCCGTCCATGCCGGCGGCCGCGAACGCCGCATTCTGCAGCACCGGAGAGAGCGAGTGCTCAACCGGGTCGCCGAGCAGGGCGAGCACCCGCGTCGCGGCTGTGATCGTCCTCATGGGGCCACCACCGGTGCGAGGCGATCGAGGGTGGCCTCCACGAGTTCCTCCAGGAGTGCGCAGGTGTCGTCGTACATCGCCTGATCGCCCCCGAACGGATCCGTGACCGGGGGGGCCGGGGCCGACGCATCATCGCCACTTGCAAAGCGTGTGAGTAGCTCGGCCTTGTCGCCCCCGCCCATCGCCTCCACGCGCTGAAGGTGGGACGGCGTCATGGCCAGGATGACGTCCGAGGCTTGCAAGAGCTCCTCCGTGACCGCTCGGGAACCGTGCGGCGCGAGGTCGATGCCTCGCCTCGCGAGCGCCCGGACGGCTTCAGGCGAGGCGGGTGACCCTCCGCCCGTGGCGACGCCGGCGGACGAGACGGTCACGTGGCTCCACCCCCGGCGCTCCAGGGACGCGCGCGCCAGCGCCTCGGCCATGGGGCTGCGGCAGGTGTTGCCGGTACAGACGAAGAGGAGCCTGTATGGCTCCCGGTCAACTCGATTCAACGGTGTCGATCTCCGGAAGAACACAGCGGAGCCGCCCAACGGGGACGGACCCCTCGCGAAGGACCACGGGCTCGGGTCCCATGCAATCTATCACGGTGGACGGGGCCGACTCGGGTAGCGCACCCGCATCGACCAGCATTACGCCGACACCCGCCCCCAGGCGCTGGAGGACAGAGGCGGCCTCGCCACCCGACCGAGCAGCCTGGCCCCCCGCCTCGTTGGCGCTGGTCGACGTGAGGGCGACCCCCAGGCCGTCGAGCAGTGCCCGTACGACCGGGTGCGGGCTCACCCGCACGCCCACCCCACCGGCCCCGCTCCGCACCCCTGTCGGAAACGTACGGTCCGGGTCGGCCAGAACCAACGTCAGGGCGCCGGGCCAGAAGATGTCGGCGAGCTCCCGGGCCCTCTCGGTCCACACGAGGCCCTCGGCATGAAGCGCGTCGGGCAGAAGCGCGAGCAGCGGCCGGTCGGTCTCCCGGCGCTTGAGCCGACGGACGTCCCGGACTCCTTGCACCGTGGCGAGCGCACCGAAGCCGTATACGGTCTCGGTCGGATAGCACAGAACGCCCCCGGCCCGGACGTGCTCGACCGCGGGGGCGAGGGCGGCGGCGTCGATCTCGACGCCGCGCACGTCCAGAATGAGGGGCTCGCCCATCACTCCACCTCACGCTGTCCGCGCAGGAACGCCTCGGCCACGGCCACGTCTCCGGGCCGCGTAACTTTCAGATTCCAGCCCCCGTCGTCGACCACCTGGACCGTCCCACCGGCCCGCTCGACGAGCGCCGCGTCGTCCGTCGACACGGCCGCAACTCCGGCTCCGGCGCTCCCCCCCGCCCCGCCGCGCGCCGCACCGTAGGCCGCGCGGATCATCGCGGCCGGGAAGACCTGGGGCGTGTGCGCGTACCATAGGCGCGCCCGGTCGGGTGTCCCGACGATCCTACCCTGACCGTCCACCTCCTTCACCGTGTCGATGGCCGGGCACCCCGCCACCGCGCCCACGCCCGTGGCGGCCACGGCGAGACACGCCTCCAGGACGGAGGCGCGCAGCAGCGGGCGAGCCGCATCGTGGACGGCAATGATGTCCACGTCGTCCGGCAGCGAGGCGACGGCCAAGGCCACCGACTCGGTTCGGGAGGCACCCCCCGCCAACAGGCGGACCCGGTCGTCGAGCTCCCGCAGCCATCCCGGCGGATCGGCGGCGACGGCGGGGCACAGTGCGACCGCGATCGCCATGACATCGCCTCGGGCCAGAAACGGGCGCAACGCGTGGAGGAGGACCGGCTCGCCGTCCAGGTCCAGGAACGGTTTGTGGACCCCTCCCATCCTCTGGCCCGTCCCGGCGGCGGGCAGGGCCACCCCCACACGTAGGCCCGTCATGGGCCGTAGGAGGACGCCGGCTGGGAGGGTCCGGGCGCGTTCTGGCCGGCCGCCTTCTGACCGGGCGCGACCGAGTCGAATCGTGTGTACGCTTTCTGGAAAAACAGTTCGACCACGCCCGTGGGTCCGTTCCGCTGCTTCGAGATGATCAGCTCCGCCTTTCCGTTCAACTCTTCTTTCTGCTCGACCGGAGCGTAGTACTCGGGGCGGAACAGGAACATGACCAGATCGGCATCCTGCTCGA
>JAJCZZ010000060.1 GCA_029262115.1 Gemmatimonadota bacterium
CCGCCCCCCTCGAGCCCCGGCGCACACGCGGCTTCGCCCACCGGCCACCCGACGATCCGGAAAAACCCCAGCCCCCGCCCCGACCCAGATTCAGGCCAGAGCGGAGCTGAGGAACCCCACCGGGGACGCCCCAACCACACACGCCCCCACCCACCCACAACAGAAACGGGCGACCCCTCCCAAAGGAGAGGCCGCCCGCCCCAAAACGCTCGACTTCAAACCGCTAGAAGCACGCCCAACCCCAGAGCCGAGCCCCGGACGGGAGTGCCCCCTGATCACATGGTCTGAATCGTATACCCGTACCCACCCACCTGCTCGGTCGAGTTGAACTCCACCTGGAACGACGCCGCCTGGTTCGCGGCGGGCGCCGTCATGGTGTGGTTCGCCGTACCCATGCTGTTCCCGCGCATGTCGTAGAACGTGAACACGATGTTGATCCGCGCACCCGCCGCCAGCGAGGCGTTGGTCAGCGTTCCCTCGACCTGCGCCCCGCCGTTGGCGAAGCGCCGCATGGCGAGGTCGTCCATCGTCACGGTAAGCGCCTCGATCCGGCGCACCGCGTCGCCTGCCGCAGCCGTGTTCCCGTTCTGCTGCTCCGCCTGTGCCAGGATCAGCCAGGCGTTGCGGTTGTTGGGATCCAACTCGATCCAGCGCTCGGCAACGGGCGGAATGGCCGCGTACGCCGAGTCGATGACCAGCGAGCGCGCCCACAGCTCCAGCGCGTCCCGGTCGTTGACGCTCACCCGCGCGGCATTCTCGAATGCGACCGCTGCCCGATCGTACGCGTTCGCCTGGTAGTAGCCGACCCCGATTCCGTAGTAGTCGCCGGGGGTCAGGTCCGGCCCTGCCATCAACTGCTCGTAGACGACGAACGCCCCGTCGTTGTCACCCGTCTGGATGAGCAGCGTCGCAAGATCGCGCTTGAGCGCCATGTTGTTCGGATCGGCCGCGGCGAGGGCGCGGAAGGCCTCCACGGCCTCTTCGAGGCGACCTGCGTCGGCAAGCACCTGGGCCCGCGTCAGCGGGATCCCCGCAGCCTGCTCGTGCCAGCTGGCGACCGTGGCCGAGTCCATCTCCATGACGACGTCGGAGTTGATGACCTCCATCGCGCGGTCGAAGTTGGCCAACGCCTCGTCGTGCCGACGGAGCTGAGCATAGAGCTGACCCAGCGTGATCATCGCCTCGGGGCGGCGGTCGTAGATGGCGTTCGCCTGCATAAAGAGCTCCGTAGCCTCTTCATAGTCGCCGGCGTTGACCATCGGGACGGCTTCCTGGTACAACCCGATCCAGGCGCGCTCCCGCATGCCATCCGTCTCGAAGGTGTAGATCGGGCGGAGTTCCTCGGCTCGATCGAGAAAGCGATCCGCCGCCACGTAGTCCCCGAGGCCCATGCTGGCCTCACCCGCAAGGCGCCACGCACGCGGATTCGTCGCGTCCGCGGCGATGCCGGCCTCTGCGGCGGTCAAGGCCTGACGGTACAGAGCCTCGGCCGCAGCCTCGGTGGCGGCCTCATCGGCCTCTTCAATGGCGCGCTGGGCCGCGCGGGTGTTCTCATCATCCCGCGGGCGTTCGCCTTGAGCCAGGGTCTGAGCGCCCGGCAACACTGCAGGCGCGGGTGAACCGCCGGAGGACGAGCCTCCACCAGCACAACCGGTCAGGCCGAGTCCCAGCGCCAGCACCGGGACGAATCCGTAACGGATCTTCATCCAGCGATCCTCCATGAGGGTCATTCTTGAGTTGGGGGACAAACCACAAACTAAAAACGGCGGAAATCGCCGTCAAACCATCATCAGCCGGATCCTACACCGAAACGGCGCAGGCTTTCCACGCGCCCGAGCGCAGCAAGAATCTTGCCGATATCAGGGCCCTTCTCCTCACCGATCAGGGCCTTCCGCACCGGATGGAAGAGGGCGGCGCCCCTGACGCCCACGCGAGCTCCCGCCGAGCGAATGGTCGCTCCGGTGGCGTCCGCCGTCCACTCCCCGAGTGACGCGAGGTCGTCGCGGACCGCCGCGAGGACGCGCACAGCGTCCGGATCGTCCGCAAGGGCGGCACGGGCGGATCTCCATTCGGCGTCGTCCTCGGGAAACACCAGGGGTAGGTACTCCGCGATCTCGCCGTACGTGCCCATGCGGCTCCGCAGGAGGTCGACCAGGGCCGGGACGTCGACCCCGTCTGGAAGGCCCTCGACGGGAAGGAACGGGCGGACGTGCTCCACCAGCTCGTCGAGGGGTTCCATGGCGAGATGCTGCGCCGTGACGTGGCGAAGTTTGTCGGGGTCCATCTGGGTGTCGCTACGCCCCACGCGGTCCAGCGAAATGGCCGCGATCAGTTCGCGCCGAGCCAGAACCTCCTTCTCCTCGGGGTGCGACCAGCCAAGAAGGCTCAGGTAGTTGACGACTCCGTCGGGTGGATAGCCCTCCGCCCGCAACTCTGCCACGGCGGTCGCCCCATGTCGCTTCGAGAGCTTCTGGCCATCCGCGCCCAGGACGGTCGGGAGGTGCGCGAATACCGGGCGAGGGCGGTCCAACGCATCGAACAGAAGCGCTTGCTTCGGCGTGTTGGAGAGGTGTCCCGCGCCCCGGATCACGTGGGAGATCTCCATGTCGATGTCGTCGACCACAACCGCGAAATTATAGGTGACCCGTCCGTCGGCACGACGAACGATGAAGTCGTCCAAGTCACTGCGGGGAAAGTGGATATCTCCATAGACCTCATCTCGTACCTCGATATCGTGTTTTCCTTCGGGGATGGCGAAGCGAAGGGCGTGGGGGTCCCCACGCTCCACCCGCGCCCGGCCCTCTCTGTCCGTTATCCCCCGGCAGCGGCCCGTGTATCGGTGCACCTCCCGTCCGTGCTTGCCCGCTTCCGCGTCCGTCGACAAATCCTCCTCCGAGCAGAAGCACGGATACACGCGACCCGAGGCGACGAGCGTCTCCACAGCCGTTGTGTACGTGGCGTCCCTCTCACTCTGCCTGTACGCGCCGTGGGGACCGCCGATGTCAGGGCCTTCGTCCCACTGGAGGCCCAGCCAGGCGAGGTCCTCCAGAAGGGCCGCTTCCCCGCCCTCCACGTTGCGGGCCGTGTCGGTATCCTCCACCCGGACGACGAACTGGCCTCCATGGCGACGGGCGAACAGCCAGTTGAAGACGGCGGCGCGGATGTTTCCGAGGTGGAGCCGCCCGGTCGGGCTGGGGGCGAATCGGGTGCGTACGGTCATGGCTTGAGCATGGGCGGGGTGTCAGCGCCCTCCGGAGCCGAGATAGGTGAGAATGCGGCTGGCGAGAACTTCGGAGAATCCAGGGAGGCGCGCGATCTCCTCGGTCGACGCCGCGCGGACGCCCTTCACGGAGCCGAAACGGCGCAGGAGTTCCGTCTGGCGACTCGGACCGACCCCCGGGATGTCGCCGAGTTCCGAGCGGATCGTCCGTTTGCTCCGGAGCTTCCGGTTGTATCGGATCGCGAACCGGTGCGCCTCGTCCCGGATTCGCTGCAAGAGGTGGAGCGCTCGGTCGCGACGATCGAGGAGAACCGGCGTGGAACGACCCGGTAGGAAGACTTCCTCCTCGCGCTTGGCGAGCGCGATCACGGAAACGTGAGGCAACCCGATCGACACGAGCGCCTCCTTCGCGGCCGAGAGCTGCCCCTTCCCCCCATCGATCACGACCAGATCGGGAAGGGGCTTCTCCTCGTCGACCCTCCGACTGAAGTACCGCATGACCGCCTCCGCCATCGATCGGAAGTCGTCGTTGCCCCAGTCGCCCTTGATACGCATGTGGCGATATCCCGCCTTGCGGGGCTCGCCGTTCTCGAATGTGACGACGCTCGCCACGACCTCGGTGCCCTGGATATGGGAGATGTCGAAGCAGGCCATGAACCGGGGTACGACTTTCAGATCCAACGAGTTCTGGAGGCTGTACAGCGCTCCCTCCGCTCGATCGTTGGCGTACGCCATGGAGGTGACCCGGTCCTCCAGGACGTGACGCGCATTCTCCGCGCCGAGGTCCACCAGCCGACGCTTGGTGCCCCGCTGGGGCACATGGAGGACAACCTTCGTGCCGGCCGCTTCCGACAACACCTCGGCGAACAGCTCCTGATCCTCGACGGCGGCCGGAAGGAGAACCTCTTTGGGCAGATCGTCGGTTCGCGCCTCCCCTCCGCCCAGATAGTAGCGCCCCAGAAGCGACGTGAGGAGATCTCGATCCGACTCATCGAGGATGTCCGTGAAGCGGACGGATTCTCGGCCAAGGAGGAGGCCCGAGCGGATCCGCATGACCACACCGGCGGCCATCGCCCCGTCTCGCGCCAGTCCGACCACGTCGAAGCTCCCGCCGGCCGCGCGTTGGACCCGCTGCTCCCGGGCCATGGTGTCGAGCCCCTGGATCACGTCCCGAAAACGGGCGGCGCGCTCGAAGTCGAGCGTGGCGGACGCCTCTCCCATCTGGACCTCGGCGTTCCGACGAAGCTCCTCGGTGTCCCCGTCGAGGATCTGGATGATCTGGTCGATCATGCCCCCGTAGTCGTCCTTCGTCTGAAGGCCCACACAGGGCGCCTTGCACCGTCCGATATGGTAATCCAGACACGGACGGGTGGGCGCCTCGCCAGGGAGGTCGTACCGGCACGAGCGGACCGTGTGCAGCCGCTTGATGACCTCCAGGGCCTGACGCATGGCGCCCACCTTGGTGAACGGCCCGAAGTACCGTGCGCCGTCGTTCAGGACCCGCCGCGTAACGTACACGCGTGGGAACGGCTCCTGCACCGTCACCTTGATATAGGGAAACTGCTTGTCGTCCCGCAGCAGGATGTTGAAGCGCGGCTTGTGCGCCTTGATGAGGTTGGCTTCGAGGATCAGCGCTTCGGCCTCGGACGCGACGACGATCGTATCCAAGGAGGCGACGTGTCGCATGAGCTCCCGCGTCTTGGCTGGGTGCGACGGGTCTGGCCGGAAGTAGCTTCGCACCCTCGGCCTCAGCGCCTTCGCCTTTCCGACGTACAGGACGTCGTCGACCGCGTCCCGGAACAGGTAGACCCCGGGCTTCGTCGACAGATTGCTGAGGAGTTCCGGGTCTACAGCCACGAAATGGGGTGGTTGGAAACGTCGTCAATCGGCGGCGACGCGCCGGATCTGGAGTGGCACGCCGAGGAGCGCGGCCAGCCCGACATACACCAGAACGAACGGGACGAGCGTTTCGAGCGCCATGAGCGCAGGGTGGACCTTCGGCAACCAGACCTGCAGTCCCACGCCGACCACGGCCGCAACCACGGCCGCCGCGATCAGCCGGAGGAGTCGCTGGCTGTCGGGGCTATGGTCGCCCACGTGCTTGAACAAGGCGCGCCGCAACATGAGGTACTCCATCCACGCCCCCGCGGAGGCACCCAGCGCGAGTCCCGCCGCCCCCAGCCGCAGTTCCCGGAAGCCGAACGAATCCAGCGGGAACATCAGGGCAAGGCCGATCCCCGCGGAGGCGACAACCCGCATCGTCGCCACCCGGGCCGGGGTCTTGGTGTCGCGCAGCGCGTAGAACGCCGACGAGAGGACCCGTGACCGGGCCGACGCGCCGAGGCCGATGCTGTACGCGGCGAGCACTGCCCAGGTGACGAGCGTTTGGGCCTCACCGAACTGACCGGTCTGGAAGATCGCACCGACCACGACGTCACCGAGCGCCAGATACCCGATGACCGACGGGATCAGGAAGTACGACACCTTGGCCAGCGCCGCGGACAGCCGCTCGGCCAGAACCTTCGTGCCATCGCCTCGCATCCGGGACAGCTCGGGAAGCTCGGACGCGGCAACGCTCACCCCGAACAGCGAAATCGGCAGCACGTAGAGCGTCTGGGCGTACCCCAGGACCGCAACCGCGCCCTCCGCCAGGGTGGCAGCCAGAATCACGTCGGCCCAACCGCTGAGATTCACGACACCCCGCGCGGCCACCACCGGCATGAAGTTCTTGATGGCCTCGCGAACACCCTCCACGCCTCGCCCGAACGAGAACTCGAATCCCTTCAGAGACTTCATCACCCACGGGATCTGGAACGCGAACTGGACAACCCCGCCGGCCAACGCCCCGAACGCGAGGGCCACGACCAGGTCGCGCTGGCCCATCCCGAAGTAGATGGCCCCCGTCAGCACCGCAATGATCTGGGTGAGGCTCCAGAACACCGGCGCGAAGTACGAAACGAAGAAGTGACGGTGGCTGTTCAGAACGCCGAGCGCCCACGCGCTGACCACGAGGACCGCCGTCATCGGGAAGAGGATCCGGACCAACTCGACGGTCAGCGCCTGCTTCTCCGCGTCCCACCGGGAGAAGAAGAGCTTCACCAGCCACGGCGCCACCAGGACGCCAAGGAGAGCCAGGCTGGAGGCCACGACGATGAGAATGCCCAAGGCTGCGCCCGCGAAACGCCCCGCTTTCTCCTCCTCGCCGCGTTCCAGGAATTCGGAGTACACGGGAATGAACGAAGCGGACAGAGTTCCTTCACCGAGCAGGTTCTGGATCACGTTCGGAGTGCGCAGGGCGGCCCGCCACGCGTCGGCGAATTCGGACGTACCGAAATAGTGCGCCAAAACCCGGTCCCGGACGAACCCGAGAAGCCGGCTCAAGAAGATGCCGGCGCCGACCTTACCGGCGGCGCCCGACCCTTCCTCTGACTCGTTCTCCGGCGGCTCAGTCGTTCGGGTCACCAGGGGGCAGCGCAGCGTCCCTCTCGGGAGGCCGTTCGGCGAGGAGCTTGTGGAGGAACGCGCTTTCCTCGTCGAGACGACCGATCTCCTGCCCCAACCGCTCGACTTCGCTCTCCAGGAAGGCAATCCGCTCGGCGGACAGGTCCACCGGACCATCGATACCGCGCCGCTCCAGGCGGGATGCCAGGGCTCGTCCGACCTGCGAATCCAGCACGATGGCCAGAAGCGGGATCAGGACGACGAGCACGATGATGAGTTGGAGGAACATGGGCCAAGTTAGACCGCGCAGGCGGGGGAGATCAACGGGGCCGGTCGGTCCGACCGACGCCCCCTCACGATGGCGTCAGTCGAGATCGGGTGTGAATCGGTCGAGCAATGTCGTGAGCAAGCCCTCACCGTAGCGCCACAGATAGTAGAACGGATTCATCACCCGTTCCTGGGGTTTCCCGTTGGGAAAGAGATGGAGACGCGCCTTCTCCAGTTGTGCCAGCGCCACCTCGTTCTCCCGCTTCAGGGCTTGAGTGACCTTCCGCTCCGCTTCGTCGAGCGCCTGGAACGCCTGGCTGCGCACGTGCTGCACCGGCCCCTTCAGCGTCGGATCAATGCCCCGCGCCTCTTTCTCCAGCTCGGCGACGCCCTTCGCGATCGCGCCCCGGAGGCCACCGATCGCCTGCTTTACCCCCGGCGGAACCTCGTCCCGCGCGATCTCTCCCGCGACCTCGTGAAACGGGCGACTCAGGCTCTCGATCTCGACCCCGAACTTATCCAGCACCTTCCGGATCTTCGTCTCGACGATCGTCGCTCCGAAGCGCGGGTGGATCACGGGCATTCCGATCCCGAAGCATTCGAAGAAGTCGGCGAGCTGGGCGAAATACGCCGTCTCGCCCGGACCGCCGACGTACGACAGCGTGGGAAATACGGCGCTCTCGACGACGGGGCGAAGCAGGACGTTCGGGCTGACGGCCGCCGCGTCCCGTTCCATCCGGTCCTCCACGTCATCGACCGAAAGCAGGCCGTCCATCGAGCGGACCCGGAAACCGTCGCCCTCCCGGTAGAGCCGCTCACGTCCGGCGCCGGTCTCGAGAAAGAGATTCACGCCCCCGGGCATCAACGTCACCTGAGATCCATATTCCGCCGCCGCCAGACGGGCAGCGGTCTCGGTCAGCGCCTCTTCGTGACGGGCACTGTCGGCGAGTTCCCGCCGCAGAACGTCGGCCGAGGCCGCCTTGAGGGAGGACGCCGCGGCATCCGTGAAATAGAGACCCAGTGGACCCAGAAGGCGATGCATCAGACGGTGGAAGCCGGCCGGAAGGGTCTGATCCGCCCCACTGGCCTCGCGGACGAGCGCGGCGAACGGCTCTCCGAAGTCCGTCGGGGGCAACGCCCGGAGGAAGGCCTCGGCCACATCGGGGCCGGCGCTCCCGAGGGGAATACGGTGGAGCGCGGGCGTCACCGCGGGGTCGGGATCGTCCACAGAAAACCGGGTCAGCTCGTTGTCCGTGCCCACCAGCCACGTGTGGTTGGCCTCGTCCCAGTCGTGATCCTC
Organism: Gemmatimonadota bacterium; assembly: GCA_029262115.1. Classification (GTDB taxonomy): domain Bacteria; phylum Gemmatimonadota; class Gemmatimonadetes; order Longimicrobiales; family Gaopeijiaceae; genus JAJCZZ01. Next base: position 8,229 of record JAJCZZ010000060.1, read on the forward strand.
CGACGCGACCCAGAACAGGGGAATGACGGGCTTGCCGAACTCGACTTCGAGGCGTCGTGCCAGGGCAATGGCGGTCAGGCCCTTGTAGACGGAGTAGAGCGGCCCGCCGAAAAGGCCGGGCTGCTGGCCCGTCGTGACCATGTAGCCGCCGTCCTCGACGAACGACCGGAGCCGCTCGGCATCGCCTCCCTCGGGCACGATCACGGCCGACACCGCGCGCTCGCGCGCCTCCCGGTCGAAACGCCCATCGACCTCCGACGCCTTGGCTCGGTACGAAGCGAGCGATCCGTAGTGTGCTCCGTAGAACGCCACCGCTTCGGATTCTCCGGCGATGTAGTCCTGGACCACCTGCGCGCCAGATGGGACTCGCACCAGGATTTCGAGATTCTTGGACGGATCGGACACTCGGTCAGGCTCCCTTGTGATACGGCTCGTTTCTCAGGATCGTCCCCGCCCGATAGAGCTGCTCGGCAAGGACGAGACGCGCCATCTCGTGAGGCAACGTCATGGACGAAAGGGTGAGGCTTCGCACGGCCCGGTCGCGCACGGACCGATCGAGACCGAACGCGCCGCCGATGACGAAGGCCACGCCCGGAGACGCACGCACCATCGCGTCGGAGAGGTACTGCGCCAAGGCCGACGATCCCATCGCCTTGCCGCCTCGGGTCAGCGCGATCAGGTCGAAGGTCGTCGGCACGCGCGCGAGGATTCGCTCGGCCTCCACTCTCATGACGCGGTCGGAGGCGTGGTCCCGACCGCTGGCCCCTTCGATCTCGATCACCTCGAGCTTCCAGTACCTCCCCGCCCGCCGCTCGTATTCCTCGACGGCCTCGGCAAGGGTGCCTCGAACCCTCCCGACGACCACGAGAAGGACATTCAAGCCTCGGTACCCCTTCCCTGAACGACCCGGTCCCGAGTAAGGCCCGTCACGTTTCGAGGCCAGTTCGAGCGATGACGGTGTCCCGGAGGAAGAACTCATTGTCCCGCCACGGGTGGTCGACCGTGAAGTGCAACCCGCGGCTCTCTCCCCGTGACCGCGCACACCGCACGATGAGTCGGGCCACATCCAGCAGGTTCCTCACCTCGGCACCATCCGCCGACCAGGCCGCCCGCGCCCACACCGAATCATACGCGGACGCCATCTCGCGGAGCTCTGCCTCCGCCCGCGCCATCCGCTCTCCGGAGCGGACGATCCCGGCGAAGTCCCACATGAGGTCACGGACCCGCCCGCGCGTCGCCGCCACCTCGGGGAGGTCGACCGGGTCGGGTCCTCCACTCGTCGAATGCGCTACCGGGGTGCGGGCGGGCTGAGGGGTCTTCAGAGCGGACACGACCGCCCGGGCCGCGCGGTCCGCGAAGACCACGGCTTCCAGGAGCGAGTTGGAGGCGAGTCGATTGGCTCCGTGGACGCCCGAGCACGCCACCTCACCCGTCGCGAACAGCCCCGGAAGCGAGCTGGAGCCCTCGGAGTCGATCACGACCCCGCCACAGACATAGTGTGCCGCGGGCACGACCGGAATCCCATCCGTCGGTTCGACACCGCGCGCCCGGCAGCCCGCCACCGCGTCCGGGAAGTGCCGCTCGAGCGTGGCTTCGGGAATCGGCGACGCGTCGAGGATCACATGGGGGGCGCCGCTCTTCTTGAGTTCGAAGTCGATGGCGCGGGCGACCACGTCGCGGGGAGCGAGGGACGCGGCCCGGTGGTACCGATCCATGAAGGGGTCGCCGTCGAGCGTCCGGAGGATCGCGCCCTCACCGCGCATCGCCTCCGACAGCAGGAAGGCCGGATCTTCGGTCGGGTGCAGCGCCGTCGGATGGAACTGGATGAACTCCATGTTCGCGACGGCCGCCCCCGCACGGTACGCCATGGCGATGCCGTCTCCGGTCGCGATGCCCGGGTTGGTCGTATGGCGATACACCTGGCCACATCCTCCAGCAGCCAGCATCGTGGCCCGCGCCACGACCTCCTCGACACGCCCATTCCGGTGATCGAACACCACCGCGCCACCACACACTCTTCGGCCGTCGGGACGGACCGATTCGATCAGGTCGATCGCGAGGTGGTCCTCGAGCACCTCGATGGCCGACTGATCCTCGACCGCCTTCAGAAGCGCGCTTTCGATCTCCCGGCCGGTGTGATCGCCCGCGTGCGCGATCCGGCGCCGTGAATGCCCCCCCTCCCGTCCGAGCGACAGGGCGCCTCCTTCCCCCCGGTCGAAGCGGGCGCCCCACTCCATCAGCTCCCGCACGCGCGCTGGGCCTTCCCGCACGAGCGCTTCGACAATGGGCTTGTGGCACAGCCCGGCCCCGGCAACGAGCGTGTCCTGCACGTGCAGGGTCACATCGTCGTCCTCGCCGAAGACCGATGCGATGCCGCCCCGGGCGTAGTTCGTGGACGAGTCCGCGCGCTCCTTTTTCGTCACGAGGAGGACTCGCGCGTGCGGAGCCACCTTCAAAGCGAAGGTCAGCCCGGCGATTCCGGAGCCGATGACGAGAACCTCGACCTCCCGTGTCATGGGCCGCCGCCGATCACCAGGTCTGTCACCTGCTCCTCCCCCTGTTCCCAGATCATCGACTGAACCATTACCCGCACGGATGGAAGGTCCGCCGCATGGTGCTCGAGCTTCACCGCGTCCTTCTCGGTCACGATGATGACGCGAGACCCCGCCGCCCGGCGAATGGCCCGTACGTCGTCCTCCGAAAAGGCGTGGTGGTCCGGGTACGCCATCAACTCCATCCCCACACCCAACTCGCGCTCCGCCAGATCCATCACCGTGCGCGGGCGCGCCACGCCCGTAACAACCAATGCCGACCCGTCGGGAGGGTCCGAAGGCGCCTGGTCGAGGCCTTCCCACCCCCCCAAGCCCAGCGACAGTCGACCCACCACGAGGTGGGGGAATGTCTCGGACACGCGCTCCACGATGGCTCCGGCCACGTCGCGTGGTGCGCTCTTGCGCGTGACCACGACACCATCGGCCCGCGCCAGGGACGCGACCGGCTCGCGATTCCGTCCAACCGGCAGGAGGCGCCCAGGGAAGGGGTCCTCCGCGGCCAGCAGAACCAGATCCACGTCACGGGTGAGCGCCCGGTGCTGAAAGCCGTCGTCCAGCACGACCGCGTCGGCGCCGTCCCGGCGGGCCGACTCGGCGCCCGCGATCCGGTCCGCACCCGGGACCACCGGAACCGATGGATTCCATCGGGCGTGCAGGAGCGTTTCGTCGCCTCCATACCCACGGAGGAGGAGCGCGGGGCGGTACCCGGCGCTCTCGAGCACGCGCACCGTCCATCGTGCCACCGGCGTCTTTCCCGTCCCACCCAACGCGAGATTGCCGATTGACACCGCTCTCAGGCCGGAGACCACGTGCCCACCATCCCGGTCGAAGGCACGGTTCCGCCGGCGAACAGCAGCAGCGTACACATGCTCGAGCGGAGATAGGACCGATCGGGCGATACGAGCGACGCCGCCGTCCGGCGCATCCCACAACGCCCCCAGCGCGGGCTCGACGAACGCCCTCACCCGTCGAGTTGGTGCTCGAGACGCGATGTCATCGCATTCAGCGTGTCCTGAACGTCCGAGCTGAGGCGATCCAGTTCGTCCCTTCCGGCGTGCCGCGGTACCACGACCGCGGGCGCATACGCGATCCGCAGTCGCGCGAACGGCTTCGGTATCATGAATCGATCCCAACTCCGCATTCTCCAGGCGGAGGAAGCCGCAACGGCCAGCGGTATGATCGGGCACCCGGTCGCCTGCGCCACGGCCAAGGCGCCGGGCTTCATGACTCCTGTGGGCCCGCGTGGCCCGTCTGGCGTCAGAGCGAGGTCCCGACCGGCCCGGGCCGCCCGAATCAGCCCCTTCAATCCGCGGGTCGCCCCTCGTGTACTCGAGCCCCGGACGGTTCCAAAGCCGTGTCTCTGGATGATCCGAGTGATGTACTCTCCGTCCGCGTGCTCGCTGACCAGCACGACGATGTCCTCGCCCCGGTGGTAGTGCACGAGCGGAAGAAGCTGGCCGTGCCAGAAGACGAAGACGACCGGACGGCCACGGTCCCGGAACCGGGCGGGGTGCTCGACACCCTCGCGCACCACCCGGGTGGTGGCGAAGAGCGCCCCGATCGTGCCCATTCCGAGAACTCCCGCCGTTTCGAACTTCAGTTCGGTCATGCGTCGGCCCCAACGATGTCGAGCGCGAGGGCGGCAACCCGCTCCGCGGCACCCGGCGTACCGAGCGTCGCGCGGACCTGCGCCAATCCTTCGAGCTGTTCGTCGCGCTCAACCGAAGCCTCGTCCAGTAGCGGTGCGAGCGCCTCGGCCATCCGCTCCGGGGTCACCGCGTCCTGCAGAAGTTCGGGAACGAGCCGCCGTCCGAGAACCAGATTCGGAAGCGCTACGTCCGGCACCCGCAGGAGTCGGTGGGCAACGGCCCACGTCATGCGACTCGTCCGGTACGCGACCACCATCGGCGTGCCCTCGAGCGCCGTTTCGAGGGTCGACGTGCCCGACTTCACGAGAACGGCGCGGCTGTGCCGCTGGAGGGCCCGAACCGATCGCGTCACCGGAAAGCCCGACGCGTCCAAGACGGCGTCCGGCACTCCGGGCGCCGCTCCCCACACAGGCTGCACTTCGGGGTCGCGCTGGGTCGCGAGCCGCGCGGCATCCTCGAATCGATCGAGATGGTGGCGGAGTTCTTGCGCGCGCGAGCCGGGGAGGAGTCCAAGGATCGGACGAGCCGGGTCGACGCCGACGGAGGCCGAGAACTCGGACACGGCCTCCACATCGTCGGGCCGGTCCAGGAGGGGATTTCCGACGAACGTCACGGTGGCCCCCAACGCCTCCAGAAGATCGGCTTCGAACGGGAGGATCACCGCCACGTGCGTCGCCCCTCGAGCCAGCCGGCGACCACGCCCGGGCCGCCACGCCCAGAACTTCGGCGCGATGTACCACAGGAGCGGCGTGCCCGACGCGTTGGCCCGATCCATGATCCGCATGTTGAACCCCGCGTAGTCGACCGCGATCACGAGGTCGATATCACCCTCGAGCTCGGCCGCCACCCGCCGTTCCAGGCCACGAAAGAACCGGAGACGCCCGAGAACTTCCGTAAAACCCATGACCGCCAGGTCCCCGAGCGTTGCGAGAAGGCGGACACCAGCGTCCGCCATGGCGGGGCCTCCGGTGCCGATGAACGAAAGCTCCGGCACGACGCCCCGCATGGCGTGGACCACCGCCGCCCCGTGCAGGTCGCCGGACGTCTCGCCGGCGAGCATCAGCACGCGGGGAGCGCGCGTCACTGGAGGGGGAAAGCGGTCAGTACCGCGAGTGCAGGTACCAGACCGCGACCAGCACCATGAACAGCAGGCCCATGAGCTTGCGGGCAGGCATTCCCTGCCTGGAATCCATCCATTGCTTCTTCCGTCGACGCCGCACGCGAATCAGGGACATCGGGACTCTCCTTCCTCGACGACTCTCACTGGGTAATGCCGCGCTCGCTCGCGCGGATGAAGCTGATCAGGTGTCCGACCTCCGGAAGGCTTGCCACATCGGCGTCCACCTCGTCGAGCGCGCGCGAAAGAACGATCCTCGAATGAAACAGCGTCCGGTAGGCGCTCTTCAGTCCGGCCCGCACCTCCGCGCCAAAACCTCGTCGGTCCAACCCAACCGTATTGAGACCGTACAACTTCGGAGGATTCCCGGCCACCCGGCAATATGGCGGAACGTCCTGGGGCACCCGGGAACCACCCCCCACGAACGCATGCGCGCCGATCCTCACGAACTGATGGATGGCGGTGAGCCCCCCGACGATCGCGTAGTCCTCCATGACCACGTGGCCGGCCATGTTCACGGCGTTCGAGAGGATCACATGACTCCCCAGCTCACAGTCGTGCGCGACGTGGGCATAGGCCATCAGAAGGCAGTCCGAGCCGACCACCGTTTTCCCCGAGGCCGCCGTCCCTCGATTCAGGGTCGCGAATTCCCGAACGACCGTGCGGTCTCCCACTTCGAGGGTGGTCACTTCGCCCTTGTACTTGAGATCCTGGGGGTCGGTCCCGAGAACCGCGCCGTGTCCGATCCGGCAGTCCCGCCCCAGCACCGTGTCCCGCTCGATGTACACGCGCGGCCCGAGCTCCGTCCCATCCCCCACCTGGACGTTCGGGCCGACGATCGCGAACGGGCCGACCAGCACCCCCTCCCCCAATTCGGCCGACGGGTCCACCAGAGCGGTCGGATGGACCGACGTGCTCGCGCCCCCACTCACCGGCATCCCCATCACGTATCCACGATCTGGGCCATCAGATCGGCCTCGGCAACTCTCTTCCCGTCCACGAACGCCTCCCCCCTCATCTTGCAGATCTGTCTACGGAACTGGACCATCTCCAACTCGAACACCAACGTGTCGCCCGGCGTAACCGGCTTCCGCCATTTGACGTTATCCACGGACATGAAATACACGACCTTGCTCGACGGGTCCTCGACCTGGTCCATCATGAGGAGTCCGCCGACCTGCGCCATGGCCTCGACGATCAATACCCCGGGCATGATCGGATGACCCGGATAGTGCCCCTGGAAGAACGGCTCGTTGATGGTCACGTTTTTGATTCCGACCACCCGGCGTCCGGACTCGAACGAAACGATCCGGTCCACGAGTAGCATCGGATACCGGTGTGGAAGGTACTCCATGATCCGCCCGATATCCGCCACGGGGGCGCGCCCATTCCGTCGTGTCTGGACGTCGATCGCCCGGGCCAGCGCGACGTTGCCCTGGTGGCTCGGCCGCTCCGCGACCACGTGGGCCTGGAGCCGTCGACCGAGGAGCGCGAGATCGCCGATCACGTCGCCGATCTTGTGCCGAACGAACTCGTCGGCGAACCGGAGAGGATCCGTGAGGACCTCGTCGTCATCGAGGACCACGGTGTTCTCGAGGTTGGCCCCGAGCGCCAGTCCGCGCTCGCGAAGTGCGTCCCAGTCGCCGACGAATCCGAAGGTCCGCGCCGGTCCGATCTCCGCCGCGAATGACTCCGGATCGATCAGAAACGAGGCGTACTGACGACCGATGGCCGGGTGGTCGAAATCGATCGCGCCCGAGACCGTCAGCCCATCCGAAGGCGTGGCCACGTAGAAGCTATCGCCGGCGCTCCCGGACGACACCGGCCCGTGCAGGTTGAGGACCTTCGCCTCGGCGTCCTGGTCTACGATACCCGACGCGCTCAGGGCACCCGCATAGTCGCGAAACGAGCCATCGCGGATGGGGATCTCCGGCCCGCTGACGTCGATCAGAAGGTTGTCCACCCGCATGGACGACACGGCGGCCATGAGGTGCTCGATGGTCAGAACACGGGCGTCACCGGCACCGACCGACGTGCCCAGATCCGTGGCCACGACATGGTCCAGATTCGCCGGCACTTCCGGGCAGCCTTCCAGGTCGACACGGCGGAAGCGAACGCCATGATCGGGCGGGGCGGGATGGAACGTGAGCGACGCGGACTCGCCGGAGTGGATCCCAACTCCCTCGAGCGTGACCGAACCCGCCACCGTGCGCTGTGATTCATCCGACATCGCGTCCCACATTCCTTTTTCCGACGACCGTAATGGAAGCCCGGAAGTTAATCGGATCCGTTTCCCGATTCGAACGCATCGAGCCGCCGTTCGAGTTCTCGGACGCGCTCCACCAACTTCGGTAGACGCTCGACGTGCGCCAGGCGGCGCAGGTTGTCGCGGTTGGGGCGGGCGGGGCTGCCGGACACCACCTCTCCGTCGCGGAGGTCGCGGAGCACCACGCTGGCGGCCGCGAGTTGGACACCGTCGCCGAGCTCGAGGTGGTTGATGACGCCCGCCTGCCCCCCCATCTGAGCGCCCTTCCCGATCCGGGTGGAGCCCGCGATCCCGACCATGGCCGCCAGTAGAGATGCCGCCCCCAGTCGGACGTTGTGGGCCAGATGCACCAGGTTGTCGAGCTTCGCGTGCGGACCGATTTCGGTGTCTCCGATCGACCCACGATCGACCGTGCTGTTGGCGCCGATCTCCACGTCGTCGCCAATGACGCACCCGCCGATGTGGGGCATCTTTTTCGGTACCCCGTCCACCAGGGCCCAGCCGAAGCCGTCCACTCCGATCCGCACGCCCGAATGGAGGACGACGCGGTCTCCGACGGAGGAGCGAGCATACAGGACGACATGGGGATGGAGCACGCACTCCGACCCGACCCGCGACCCGCGGCCCACGACGCTGTGGCTCCCCACCCATGTATCCGCACCAATCGAGGCGCCGTCCTCGACCACGGCATACGGTCCCAGGCCCACCCCTTCGCCCAGCACCACATCCGCGCCGACGACCGCGGTCGAATGAATCCCACCGGGGTGCGTCTCGGTGGGGTACATGCGCAGGAGAAGGGTGCGCAGCGCCGCCCGAACGTCCCCGACCACCAGTCGGGCCCGATCAGGGTCGACGAGGTCCTCCAGATCGAGTGGGAGGAGCAGGACGGCATGGTCCGATCCGACCAGATATCGCCGGTACTTCCGGGAGGCAAACAGTGCGAGGTCATGGCTCCTCGCGGTCTCGAGCGGGGCGATCCCCCGGATGAGGCGCGATCCATCCACGCCCTCGAGCCGACCGTCCACCGCGTGGGCCGCTGCCTCCAGGGACATCCCCCGCGCTGAGTCGTCGTTCATCCGTCCACGCGCGACGATTGAAAGGCGAAGGCCCACGGGCGCGGACCTCGCACCCGTGGGCTCCAATACCGGATCACGCTGTCGAGCCCCGCCCGGTGACGGCGGGGACGTGGTACGACCTTACGCGCCTTCACCCGGACCGGCGGCCGTCGTCTGCAGGCGTCGCAGCACTTCGTCCGTCAGGTCGAGGTCGGGATCCGCGGCGATGATGGAGCCCGCGGCGACGTCCAGGATCAGCGCGTAGTTGCCCTCGCCACGAATCTGCTCGATGACCTCGGAGATCTGGTCCATGACCGGCTGAATCAGCTCCTGACGACGCTGCTGAACCTGTTGGTCCATCTGAGCCATCCGAGCCTGGGCCGCCTGTGCCTTCTGCTGGATCTGTTGCTCGCGGTTGCGCTTGGCCTCCGGCGACAGCGTCAACTGCTGGCGCTCGAGGTCCTGCTGCATCCGGACCAACTCCTCCTCCAACTGGGTGGCTTCGGCTTCGAGCGCGGTGACTTCCTGCTGAAAGGCGTCGTTGGCAGAAGAGGCCCCCGGCGCGCTGGCCAGGATCTGCTGAGAATTGATGTATCCGAGCTTCAGAGTCTGGGCTTCGGCGGATACGGCTCCGACCGAAAGCGCCAACGCCAGCGCGAGAATCGCAGTGCGTCGCATGGGCCTACGCTCCTGGGGGTCGTTCTTCGAGTTCGTGGACAGTCGAGAGGCCGGAACGAGCCGACGTCAGCGACCAGTTGATTGCTACGCGTATCGTAGTGCCGATGATCCCGACTTGTTCCGGGGTTCCCGACAAGGATCGATACAGCCGTGAAGAATGGCCGAATTATCGACCTGCGTCCACAGGTGCCGAAACGCGGATCGCCGCCTCCCCTAGAAGCCCGGACCCATCCGGAAGTGCAACTGCCAGCCCGGGTTGGCTCGGTCGAAGCCGTACGCGTAGTCGAGTCCGATCGGCCCGAACGGCGTGACCAACTGCATCCCGAAACCGGCACCGCGGAACAGCCGCGTCGGGTCGAAATCGCCCGGGTCGGTGAACACGTTCCCCGCATCGTAGAAGAGCCCGGTCGACACCTGGTCGTTGAGCCGCAGGGCGTACTCGGCCGTCAGCGAGATGTACGCGTTGCCGAGCCGGCCGATGTCGCTGATCGCGTCCGAGTTCTCCGCGAAGAAGCCGCCGGGCGTGATCGTTCTTTCGTCGTAGCCGCGGAGTTGCTGGCCGAACTGGACTCCCCCCATCCAGAACCGGTCGAACGGGAAGGCCGACGCATCTCCGAACACGGCACCGGTCCGGAGCGTCAGACCCAGAGCGAACCGGATCGGTCGCCCCCCACCCGACTGGTCTCCGAGCGTCCCGACCGGTGTCCACCACGAGCCTTCGCTCAGAATGCGAGTGAACTGCCCATCCCCTCCGAGCACGCCTCCGTTGAACTCGATGTTCAGGCTCTGTCGCGACCCCACCGTGGGGAAGAGCGGACTGTCGAGCGTCTGCCGGGTCACACCGACCGAGAGCTGGCTCTGCACGCCAGGAGGCCGACCGAACAGCGTGTTGTCTTCGGCGTTGTCGAACTGCTCGTACGTGGTTCGGGAGATCCCGTAGCCGGCAAAGATCCGGGTCGCCCGCGATCCCGGCCACGGAATGCCGAACCGGGTCGTGACGCCGATGCGGCGGCGGCGACCCGTCTGGAACTGTGCGAAGCGGTCACGCGAGTTGAACAGAGACACCGTGCCGGACACGCGCCCCTGGAACATGGCGGGGTCGGAGTAGCTCAGCTCGAACGAGTTCAGGAAGCGGCCGAAGTCCCACCGGAGGTTCCCGGCCTTCGCCTGTCCGAAGAGGTTCGGCTGCTGGTAGCCGATGAAGCCCGAGAGGCCCACGCCTCCGCCCACGGACGTCCCGAAGTTGATCGACCCCGTCTGCTTCTCGATCACGTTGAAGGTGATATCCACGTCGCCGTTCTCTCGGGGCTGGATATCCGGCGCCGGCATGGGTGCTTCGAAGAAGCCCAACCCGGAGATCGCCTGATAGGAGCGCAGCACGCGGTCCTGACTGTACACGTCGCCGGGGAGGATCGAGATGCGGTCTCGTACCACCCACTCGTACGTGTACTCGTTGCCCACCACGGTCACGCGGTTCACGATGGCCGGAGTGGACTCCTGAATCCTCCACGTCGCGTCGACACGCGGAGGCTCCCCGGGAATCGAGTCGACTCGTGTCAGGACGGGTGTGATCTGCGCATAAAGGTAGCCTTCGTTGGCGTACCGTTCACGGATCGTGAAGATGGCTTCGTTGAAGGCCTCCGCGTCGAAGACCTGGCCCACCTGAGTGCCACTCGCCTCACCGCCCCGAAGTCCGAGCGTGCGCAGGATACCACCCTCGCTGCGCTGGAACGCCCGCGCCAACTCCTCGTCCGTGAACCTCGTGTTGCCCTCGATGGAAAAGGTGCCCAGCCGGTACTGGGGCCCCTCACTGACGGTGATCTCCGCGCGCGCCTTCCCTGTCGCCGGATCGATTACGAGGCTGTCCGAGACGACCTGGAAGTCCAAGAAGCCCTGGGACCGGGCGAGAGCCGGCAAGCCCTGCCCCAGATCCGCGCGATACCGCTCCTCGTCGTATGCGCCCGAGCGGAACCACAGAAAGCCCTCGGCCCGCGTCGCCATCGCCCCGGCCAGCGTCTCGTCCGCCAGCAATTCGTTTCCGAGGAACTCCACCTGGGCGATCGTGACCCTCTGCCCCTCGGTCACGTCGATGAAGACGTCGACCTGGTTCACCCCGTCCACCGGAACGACCCGCTCTTCGATGGTCGCGAAGGGGATCCCCTCGCGGACGAGGCCGTTACGGATGTAGGCCTTCGCGTTCAGCACCTTCTGCTGATTGTACGGGAAGCTGGCTACGAGGTCGGTCGTGTCGCGCACCTCCCGCTCCGACATGTGCTCCAGGCCCGTGATGATCACCGAGCGCATGGACGGCTGCTCGTCCACCTCGACGACCAGCGTGACGCCCCCCGCTCCCCGCGCCCGCACCCGCACGTCGCGGAACTGCTGGCTCGCGAAGAGCTGCTTGATGCCTCGCTGGATCTCGCGGCCCGTGACTTCCGCGCCGGGAGTCACGCCGAAGATGGCGATGATCGAGCCCTCCGCCACGCGCTCATTGCCTACCACCATGATCGAATCCACCCGTTGGGGACCCGTCCGCTGGGGCTGCGCCTGCGCCGACAGCGATTCGAACGCCGCACTTCCCAGAAACGCCAAGAAGGCCGCCGCCAGGGCGAAGGCCTTCCCGGTTCTCTTCACATTTGGTTTCACAAACGTCACGTCTTGGTCGTGGACCCCACTCGAAGGATGAGCCCGTCCCCATCGGGGTCCGCGCCCGCCTCAATTTCATCGCCCGCCGAGAATTCCGCCGCGAGTATTCTCTCTGACAGCGGATCCTCGAGATACCGTTGTATGGCTCGCTTGAGCGGCCGGGCGCCGAACTTCTCGTCGTACCCCTTGTCGACCAGGAAGGCGACCGCTTCGTCGTTGAGCCGCAGCGTCAACTCCTCCTCTTCGAGCCGGCCTTTCACTTCGGCCAGGAGGATGTGCACGATCTCGGCAATCTCTTCCCGCGACAGCGGATGGAACACGATCACATCGTCGACCCGATTCAGGAACTCCGGGTTGAACGCGCGCTCGATTTCCGTCCGAACCTTGTCCTTCATGATGTCGTAGCTGGACTGCGCATCCGCCGACTGGAAACCGAGCCCACCACCCTTCGTGATGTCCCGGGCGCCCAGGTTGGACGTCATGATCAGCACGGTGTTCTTGAAGTCGATCACCCGGCCGTAGTTGTCGGTCAGATGCCCCTCGTCGAGAACCTGCAGCAGGATGTTGAACACGTCGGGGTGAGCCTTCTCGATCTCGTCGAGAAGCACCACCGAGTACGGGCGACGGCGAACGGCCTTGGTCAACGCGCCGGAGTCCTCGTAGCCGACGTAACCGGGAGGCGCGCCGATCAGGCGTGAGACGGAGAACTTCTCCATGTACTCGCTCATGTCGACCCGGATCAGAGCCTCCCGGTCCGCAAACAGGAATTCGGCGAGGGCACGCGCGAGTTCCGTCTTACCGACACCGGTCGGGCCCGAAAAGATGAACGACCCGATCGGTCGACGGGGGTCCTTCAGACCGGCCCGGCTGCGACGGATGGCGCGGCTGATTGCTTCAATGGCGTCGTGCTGCCCCACGATCCGCTTATGAAGTTCATCCTCCATGTTCACCAGACGATCGGATTCCGTCTGCTGAATTCGCGTCACGGGAACGCCGGTCCAGCGACTGACGATGAACGCGACCTCGTCCGCGGAGATCTCGGGGCGATGACGCTTACGCTCCTCCTCCCAGGCCTCCTGGACCTCCCGAATCTTCTGCGTCAGTTCGCGCTCCTCGTCGCGCAACTCGGCCGCCCGCTCGAAGTCCTGGTCCCCGATGGCCTCCTCCTTCTTCTGGCCGATCTCGACCAACCCGGCCTTGAGTTCGTCGACCTCGGGGGGAGGCGTGGTGCTGGCGATCCGCGCCCGGGCTCCCGCCTCGTCGATGACGTCGATGGCTTTGTCGGGCAGAAAGCGGTCGGTAATGTACCGATTCGACAGCTTGGCCGCAGTCTCCAGCGCCTCATCGGGAATGACGATACGGTGGTGATCCTCATAGTGCGGACGAAGCCCCTTCAGGATCTCGACGGTCTCCTCGACCGCCGGCGGATCCACGATAACCGGCTGAAAGCGCCGTTCCAGCGCACCGTCCTTCTCGATGTACTTCCGGTACTCGTTGAGCGTCGACGCCCCGATGCATTGGAGTTCGCCCCGGGCGAGCGCCGGCTTCAGCATGTTGGACGCGTCGATGGCCCCTTCGGCCGCTCCCGCGCCGACGAGCGTGTGCAACTCGTCGATGAAGAGGATGACGTTCTTGTTCTGTTGGATCTCGTTCATGACGGCCTTGAGCCGCTCTTCGAACTGGCCGCGGTACTTGGTGCCGGCGATGACCGCCGCCATGTCCAGGGCGAGCACTCGATACTGGTCGAGCGCCTCGGTCACTTCGTTTTTGGAGATGAGCTGCGCGAGTCCCTCGACGATGGCCGTCTTTCCTACGCCGGGCTCACCGATCAGCACCGGGTTGTTCTTCTTCCGGCGGCAGAGGATCTCCACCACCCGCTCGATCTCACTGGCTCGACCGATGGTCGGATCCAGCTTCCCCTGACGGGCGAGCTCCGTGAGATCGCGGCAGAAGTGATCGAGCGCCGGGGTCTTGGACTTCTTGTCGCCCGATTTGCCCGACGACGGCGTCGCGCCGGAGCCGCCGATCCCGGCTGGCTCCGAGGGGGTGACGTCCGAACCGAGCACCTTGAGCGTCTCGGCACGGGCCTCCTCGAGCGTGACCCCAAGAGAGTTGAGGACCTGGGCCGCGATGCCCTTTTCCTCGCGTAACAGACCGAGCAGAAGGTGCTCTGTACCTACGTAGGAGTGCGTGAAGTCCCGCGCCTCCGCCATGGCGAACTCGAGCACCTTCTTCGCCCGGGACGTATAGGGAAGCTCCCCGAGCGCGATGGTAGCCTTGCCCTTGCGGACCGACTCTTCCACGCGCTCGTGGATCTTCTCGAGGTCGACGGACAGATTCGTGAGAACCGCCGCGGCCACGCCCTCACCCTCCCGGATGAGGCCCAACAAGATATGCTCGGTACCGACATAGTCGTGCTGGAGCCGGATGGCCTCTTCGCGGGCCATCGCCAGCACTTTCCGAACTCGATCAGTGAAGTTGTAGTTCATCTCGGCTCTCGCGGGGGTCGCATCACGACCCTTCGTCGGAGGCACCGTCCCCTCGGGGGGCGGGGCCATCGGAAACGTCTCCCTCCGCGGCCAGGATGCGCCGGACATACGAAGCCCGGTGGGTGTCGCCTTCCATGGGAGGGAGGTCTCGACCGGCGGCCTGCTCCAGATGCGCCGCCTGTGTAAAGATCATGATCTTGTTGAGCGAATATACCCTGAGGCCGGGAAGTAGTTTCAGACTCACGCCGAGTCGAACCCCCGAAAGCAGGTTCATGAGCTCCTCGAACGACAGGTTCCGCGCGTAGCGCAGAAGCCCATACGCCCGCCAGATCTTGTCCTCGGTCACACCGCGGGCGTCGCGAAGCAGCACCTGGCGAGCGTCGTTCTCATACTGGATGACTCGCGACACCATCTGCTCGAGGTGATCGACCAGATCCTCCTCGGACTTTCCGAGCGTGGTCTGGTTGGACACCTGGAAGAAATTCCCGACCACTTCGGACCCCTCTCCGTAGAGCCCCCGGAACGTCAGGCCCACCTGGGAGAGACCCTGAAGGACCCGCCCGATCTCTTTGGTCAGAACCAGTCCGGGCAGGTGCATGAGGACGGACGCCCGCAGCCCCGTTCCCACATTCGTCGGACAGCTCGTCAAGTATCCGAAGCGCGGATGGTAGGCGAACGGCAGATCGTGACCCAACTCCTCGTCCAGACGGTCCACCATCGCCCAAGCATCTTGCAGTCGGAGTCCAGAAACCAGGCTCTGAATCCGGAGATGATCCTCCTCGTTGACCATGACGCTCAGCGGATCGTGATCGGACAGAAGCACCGCTGCGCCTTTAGCCGGAGTGGCCTGTTCGTCGCCGAGCAGGTCGCGCGAGACGAGGCGTCGCTCCATCAGGATCCGCCGGGTCCGTCCGTCCACCTCCGAAAGCTCGAGCAGGGTCCCACGCGCGAGGCCCTGCGCCCGCTCGGACGTCGTGCGGAGGTGACCGAGAACAGCCTCTCGATCATTGACACGGGCGCGGGGACCGAATGCGTGCCCTTGAAGGTTTCGGGCCAGACGTACCCGCGTGGACAGCACGATGTCCGCGTGGGCCCCGCTGGCCTCCAACCAACTCAGGCCCGATTCGAGCGGTTCGATCTGGCTCACGATGACTCCCCGGACGAGAAGAGGGCGGGCGTCAGGACGAGGTGGGTCACCGGAAGTTCACTCATCGTGCGGGCTCCAGCGTACGGATTTCGTCGCGGATCGCCGCGGCCCTCTCGAAGTCCTCGGAGTCCACGGCCCTGGCCAGGCGCCGTTTGAGGGTCTCCAGCCGCTTCTCCATCTGGGACGCGGACGGATCGGGGGGCAAATAGACCTTCCCGACGTGCTGAGTCCCTCCGTGCAGGCGGCGGAGAAGCCCGTTGAGATGGCCCCCGAACGTCTCGTAGCACTGGGGACACCCCAGGCGTCCGATCTTCCGGAAGTCCCCGAACGTGAGCCCGCAGAACGCGCACGCCTCGTCACTCCCGGCCGAACCACCCAACGACGTGTCGTCTCCCATCTGGGCGAGGAAGTCGGTGAGCGGGAAGTTGCCCATCTCGGGTGTCGCCTCGAGCCCCTTCTCTGCCGCACACCGCTCGCAGAGATCACACGTCGTCATCTCGTTGTTCACGATCTGGGTGAGATGCACGACCGCGTCGCCGGAGCCACAGTTGTCGCAGACCTTCTCGGGCATGGTGGTGGGCCTCACCTGTGGAGAGGCTCCCGGGGGAGCCTGATGTCGAAGTCGCGTGCGGAGCCGGAGCCGGCTACTCGACCGTTCGCAGACCCGCGGCTTCGAGCAACAGCGTGCGATCCGCCCGGTGCGCCAACTCGCGGTTGTGCGTGACGATGACCATCGACAGGCCCCGCTCCTCCCGTAGACGAAACAGAAGATCGTGGAGCTGCTGGCTCGTCTGGTCGTCGAGATTTCCCGACGGCTCATCGGCTAGTAGTACCGACGGTTCGTTGATCAGTGCCCTCGCCACCGCCACCCGTTGTTGTTCGCCACCGGAGAGCTGTCGCGGTTTGTGGTCCTCCCGGTTGGCGACCCCCACCGCGTCCAGGAGTTCCCGCCCCCGGGACTTCGCCCGCTCGAACGTCTCGCCGCCGATGAGCGCGGGCATCATCACGTTCTCCAGGGCGTTGAACTCCCTCAGCAGGTGGTGGAACTGAAACACGAAGCCCACATGGGAATTGCGCACCCGGGCCAGGGACTCGTCGTCCAGGCCCGCGACGGTCTGACCGTCGAGCCGCACCTCCCCTTCCGTGGGTCGATCCAGAGCGCCCAACAGGTGGAGGAGGGTCGACTTGCCCGCGCCGCTGGCCCCGACGATCGCCACGGCCCTGCCGGTCCCGAGCGAGAAGTCCACGCCCTCCAGCACGGGCAGCATGGAGCCGTCTCCAAGCGTGTATCGCTTGGCCAGGCCCTCGGCCTCCAACGGGAGGGGCGCCCCGTCAGTCATGTCGGATGGCATCCACGGGCTGGAGCCGCGACGCCTGAACGGCCGGATAGATCGTGGCCGCGAAGGAGACGATCACGCTGGCGGTGACGATCTTCAGGATGTCACCGACACGCATCGACACCGGGAGATGGTCGACGAAGTACACGTCCGGCGGGATCGGAATAAGCTCGTACGTGCCGAGCAGCCACCCCAGTAGAACGCCCAACGCGGTTCCGACGACCGTACCCGTAATGCCGATCCACGCGCCCTGGAGCACGAACACGCGCAGGATCCCCCCCTGCGTCATCCCCATGGCCTTGAGAATGCCGATCTCGCGCGTCCGATCGGCCACCACCATCACGAGGGTGCTCACGATGTTGAACGCGGCCACCAGAACAATGAGGAAGAGGATGAGCCCCATGGCCAGCTTCTCCAGCTTCAGGGCGCTGAAAAGCGACCGGTTCGAGACCTCCCAACTCTCGACAACATACGGGAAGCCGAGTGCGCTCGTGATGTCAGCGCCTACGTCGGTAGCCAGTTCGGGGTCGGTGGTGCGCACGCCGATGCCCGATACCAGATCCTCCTCGACCAGTCCGAGCAGTTCCTGGGCGGCCGGCAGCGTGGTGTACACGTTTTCCGTGTCGTAGTCGTACATCCCGGTGGAGAAGGTACCGGTGACCTCGAACTGGCGGAGTGCCGGAACGAGGCTCCCGAAGTTCGAACGGAGGTTTTCGAAAGCGACGATGATGACCGTGTCGCCGGCGAAGAGCCCCATCCGGTTCGCAATCCCACTCCCGAGGAGGAGAGGGTTGAGCCCCGACTGGGTCGACTCCAGGTCGAGCACGCCGTCCAGGATGCGCCGCTCCATGTCGGTGGCGGGTGCGGCGACGGTGTCGATGTTGATCCCGTACAGCCGGGCCGGCTGGGAGTACCTCTGTCCGTTTCGCGTGATCACGACCGCAACCTGCGACAGGACGAACGGCGCGGCCGCCGTGACGTTGTCGACCGTGAGAACGGAGTCTGCCACCCTCTGCCAGTCGTTCAGGTGCAGTGTGGCGCCGTGCTGCAGCACCAGCACATGGGCGGACGACTCGAGGATCTTCGACTTGAGGTCTTCCTGCATTCCCGTCATGACCGCCGTCACAACCACGAGGGCGGTCACCCCCACCGTCACGCCCCCGAGCGCGATCCAGGTGATCAGGGACAGGAGCCCACGGCCGCGGCCCCCGCCCAGGTAGTGGCGAGCAATGAACCAATGAAGACCCTTCACGGGCGTTCTCCCACGCGTCTACTCGGTGTCGCGAAGCGTGGGGAACAGGATGACGTCGCGGATGGATGGCTGGTTCGTCATGACCATCACGAGACGGTCCACGCCGAGCCCGACGCCCCCGGTCGGTGGCATGCCGTACTCGAGGGCGCGGAGGTAGTCCTCATCCAGTTGCTGGGCCTCGTCGTCACCGGCGGCGCGTAGACCCATCTGAGCCTGGAAGCGCTCGCGCTGGTCGAGCGGATCATTCAGCTCACTGAACGCGTTGAAGATCTCCATGCCGGCGAGGTACATCTCGAAGCGCTCGGTCAGATGAGGTTCTCCCCGCTTCTCCTTGGCCAGAGGCGAGAGTTCCTTGGGATGGTCCAGGACGAACGTCGGCTGAATCAGACCCGGCTCGACCAACTCGCCGAAGAGCTTGTCGATGAGCTTCCCTCTCCCCGCGCCGTCCAACTCCGGAATCGACAGAGCCTCGGCCCGGTCGCGCAGATCGTCATCGGACAGGTCGTCGACGTCGGCATCGAGCGCCTCGCTGAGGCTGTCCACGAGCCGGATACGCCGAAAGGGTGGTTCAACGGAGATGTCGTGGTCGCCGAACGGGAGCGTCCGCGTTCCGGTCACGCGATCCACCACCTGCACCATCATCCGCTCGACCAGTTCCATCTGGTCCTCGTAGTCGGAGAAGGCCTGGTACCACTCCGCCATCGTGAACTCGGGGTTGTGCGACCGGTCGACCCCCTCGTTGCGAAAGTCCTTGGTGATTTCGTAGACCCGGTCCAGCCCACCCACCACCAGCCGCTTGAGGTAGAGCTCGTCGGCAATGCGCAGATACATCGTCCGATCCAGCGTGTTGTGGCGCGTCACGAACGGGCGAGCCGTCGCGCCGCCGTACAGGGGCTGGAGCGCGGGCGTCTCGACTTCGAGAAAGCCCTCGTCGTCCAGAAACGTGCGGATCTCCCGGATGATGTGCGCGCGGGTGCGGAAGACGTCGCGAACCTCAGGGTGCACCGCCAGATCGGCGTACCGTTGCCGGTATCGGGTTTCCTGGTCCGAAAAGCCGGAATGGTAGGTCCGCTCGCCCGTGTCGGCGTCGACTTCCACCTTCCCGAACGGAAGGGGTCGCAACGACTTCGACAGCAGGGTCCAGTTGGTAACCCGCACGGTCGACTCGCCCGTCCGGGTGCGGAACAGCACACCCTCGATACCGATCCAGTCGCCCAAATCGATGAGATCGAGCGTGTCGAACGATTCGTCGCCAAGGACGTCCTTCTTGAGATAGAGCTGGATACTCCCGGACCCGTCTTCGATATGGGCGAACGCGCTCTTCCCATGGCCGCGCCAACTCACGATACGACCGGCCAACCGTACGGATTCACCATCCCCGCCCTCGTCCAGTCGTCCGCCTTCCTCGGCCGTAGCAAAGGATTCGGACGCTTGGACCGCGGTGGTCGATGAATCGAAGTTGTAGGCGTACGGCTCGATACCGCGGGACCGCAATTCGTCGAGCTTCTCGCGCCGAACCTGCATGACCTGGCTTAGCTCGTCCATTCTCGCGTCGGTATCCTGATCCACTAGGCGGCTGATGGGGCGGACTGCTTGAGGAAGGCTTCAATGAAGGGATCCAGGTCGCCGTCCATGACGGCCTGAACGTCGGTCAACTTCAGATCCGTTCGGTGGTCGTTGACCATCGTGTACGGCTGGAACACGTAGCTGCGGATCTGATTTCCCCACGCGATGTCCGTCTTCGTCGCCTCGATCTCGGCGCGTTCCTTATCGCGGATCTCCATCTCGTGGCGATACAACGCGGCACGGAGCATCTTCATGGCCGTCGCCTTGTTCTTGTGCTGCGAACGCTCCTGCTGGCAGGCGACCACGATCCCGGTCGGGCCGTGCGTGAGGCGGACCGCCGAGTCCGTCTTGTTCACGTGCTGACCTCCGGCGCCCGAAGCCCGGTACGTATCAACCCGCAGATCCCCCTCGTCGATTTCGATCTCGATATCGTCCTCGATCATCGGGTAGACGAACACCGAGGCGAAGGACGTGTGCCTTCGTGACTGCGCGTCGAACGGCGAGATGCGGACCAGCCGGTGGACGCCGGTCTCCGCCTTCAGGAAGCCGAAGGCGCTCTCACCCTTGATCTCCAGCGTGGCACTTTTGATGCCGGCCTCGTCGCCGGGTTGCAGGTCCATAACCCCCACCTGGAAGCCACGTCGCTCGGCCCACCGGGTGAACATGCGGACCAACATTTCCGCCCAATCCTGCGACTCCGTCCCGCCCGCGCCCGGGTGGATGGTGACGATGGCCTCGCGGTGATCGTCCTCCCCCTGGAGCATCGTCTTGAGTTCGAGGCTGGCGAGCCCGGACTGGAGAGAACGAAGCCCGCGGGTCAGCTCGCCGTCCAACTCCGCGTCGTCGCCTTCCTGGAGGAGCTCCACCAGAGTGCGCAGGTCGCCGGCCTGACTCCGAAGAGCGTCCCAGGGCTCTACCCATCCTTTCAGCCGGTTCGATTCGTCGATCGTGGCGCGAGCGCGCTCTGGATTGTCCCAGAAGCCGGGTTGCGCCATCTCCTGATCGAGGGCCTTCAGCCGATCCCTACGCTTCTCCAGGTCAAAGATACCCCCTGAGTTCGTCGACCTTCTGCTCGAGCTCGGACAGGGTGTTGAGCTGCTCCTTGTTCATACTCTCTACATGGGTTGGGAGGGGGCGGAATATACCGGGCCGGTCCGCGGCCATCAACGGCGCGGAACCCGCCCAGATCAGAACACCCGTTCGCCCTTGGCCAGCACGTCGTTGAGCGCTTCGGTCCAGAAGTCGGTGCTCTCGGCCATCTCGTCTCCGACCTGATCCACATACTCCTTCCACGACTTCGCGATCTCCTCCTCGAAGTCGTCGCGGAGCGTGCCGTTGGCGAGCGCTCGCTCGTGCCGATCCGGGTTGTACATGATCATGTCGGACACCAACACCCGAGCCAGCCGCTGAGCCTTCTCCCTGGGGTCACGCTGACCAAACGTGAAGCCCGTGACCGGAGGGGACGGCACCGGCTCCGCGGCCGCGGGCGGATCTGGGGACGGCTGGCTGTCGAAGGACAGCGACTCCTCGGCGGCGCCGAACGCCGGCGGGTCTTGTGGCTCGACGACGTTACCGGTGTAGGCCGCCCCCCCGGATGAGGGGCGCCCGCCGAAGAACGACGACTCGTCGCTGGCTTCCGACACCGTTTCCTCGACCGTGCCGACCGGATCGATGGTCAGGGCGTCCGGGTCCAGATCTTCGTCACGCTCGATCACCCAGTCCGATACCCCTGCTCCCGGGTCGGATGCCGCGGCCTCCGTCGCACCCGGCTCTTCAGCGCCCGCGTAGTCGGCCGCGTCCCCGTCACCGGCGCCTGCCGCCTGCGGGGCCTCGGACGCCGCCTCCGCTTCGGGCTGAGGGGCAAACGGCACTTCGTCCGCGACCGGCGCCTCCGGAGACTCAGGAGCGACGGGCGGTTCGTCCGCAACCGGCTGCTCCGCGAACTCGAGAGCGACCGGCGGTTCGTCCGCAACCGGCTCCACGCGGAAGATCGAGGCGCATGCGGAGCAGCGTACGCTTACGCCGCCCTCCGGGATCTTCTTCGAGTCGACGGGAAAGCCTGTATGGCAGGACGTGCACTCGACCGTGATGACCATGGATAGGCCCTGAGTTCGTTAGAGGTTTTCGTCGTGGTTGCCGAGCATCGAAATCGGGTCGGCCAGACTCTCGGCGTCGCGGGCGGCCGCCGTTTCGAGCGTGGGAAGTTGGTGCCGGCGGTCCACCACGTAAAGCGATCCGGGAAGGCTCTTTGCGTACGTTTTCATTTCCGCGGCCAGCTCCGAGATCTGCCCCGTATGCTCGAAGCGCGCGAACTGATTGGTGACCACGCCGACCGACAACGTCATCAAGGGGATTCGATGGATCTGTCCCCGCCGGTCCTTCCCGAGGAAGTAGCCAGCCTTTCGATCCTCCTCCGTGTACTGATACGGCACGAGCGTATCGAAGACCTTGATGACCTCGTCGCAGGTCTCCTCGAGGTGTTCGATCTGCACGTTGAAGATGAAGTCGTCTCCACCGATGTGCCCAACGAAACCGCCGGGTGCCAACCCTCGAACCATGTCGCGCAGAATCCGGGACAACATGCGGATGACTCCGTCGCCGAACGCATACCCGTAGCGGTCGTTGAATTCCTTGAAGTGGTCGAGATCCGCGTAGCACACGGCGAACTTCTGGCCTTCCTCCAACCGCCGCTGCATGTCTCGGGCGATGTGGTTGGTGCCCGGCAACCGAGTAGTCGGATGAACGCTTACATCCCTGTCGGCACGCCGTAGTACCTGTTCCAGGCGAAGGTACTTCTCTTCCTGTGCCAAACCCTGATTGATCACCTCGTCGGCGCCGGCTCCGAGGCAGTCGATCGACAGAGGCGCCCCTCCCTCATGCACGAGCACGACCACCGGCACGATGGCCGTGAAGGCATCATCCTTCATCTCTCGGACCAGGTCGAGCACCTCGGTGCCGTCCTGGTCGGTCTCGAGCACGAGGCAGGCGGGGAAGGTCTGGTTGAGAAGCGCGCGGACTTCGGCACCCTGACGCACAGAATTGACCGCCAGCCTGGACCGCCGACCGAACTCCATCACCAGGTCCTCGCCCTCCGAACCCTCCGGCGCGAAATACAGGATGGTTTTCTCAGATGCCATGCTGGCTCGGCGTTGGGTACGGCTCGGGAAGGGCGCTCAGGGTACCGCCCGGGCGCCGAAGGTGTCAAACCTCGGGAGGAAGGGTCCGTACGAGAAGAAAGTCCACATGCTTGGCCTCCTTGTCGACCCGTGTAACCTGAACGCGAACACGGTCTCCAAGGCGATACCGCCTCCGTCCGTTGTCACCGATGAGAGCGTACTCCCCCTCCTGGAATCGATAGAAGTCGTCGCGGAGGCTGTTCACATGCACGAGCCCGTCGACGAAGTACGCGTCCAGAGTCACGAAGAAACCGAACGCCTGCACGCCCGTTACCCGGCCGTCGAACTCGTCGCCCAGATGCCGCTCCATGAACTCGACCTTCTTGAGCGCTACGGACTCCCGCTCCGCGTCGGTAGCGGCCTTCTCCCGCTCGGACGTCCGCTCCGCAAGGCCGTCCAACTCGCCCTCCGCCCATTCGCGGGGCTCGCGGCCCTCGATGATCGAGCGCACCAGGGCGCGGTGGACCACGAGATCGGGGTAACGCCGAATCGGTGACGTGAAGTGCAGGTACGCCCCGGATCCGAGTCCGAAGTGACCGAGGTTCTCCGCAGCGTACCGGGCACGCTTCATCGACCGGAGCACGACGGTGTTGATCAGGTGTTGCTCTCGCCGCCCGGCCACCGCTTTCAAGAGGCCTTGGAGGTCCGAGGGGCGCAGCGCGCGCTTGCGAGGGATCTTCAGCCCGAACCGGGCCAGAAACTCGCCGAGCTCTTCGGCGCGCTGGCGGGTCGGCGGCTCGTGGACCCGATACAGAACGGGAAGGCCACGTGCCTCGCATTCCCGTGCGATCACTTCGTTCGCCAGGATCATGAAATCCTCGACCAGGCGGTGGCTCGCGAGCCGTTCCACGCGCTGGATGTCCAGGGGGTAGCCCTCGGCATCCAACAGGACCTTCGCCTCGGGAAGGTCCAGATCCAGCGCGCCGCCCTCGAATCGCCGCACCCGAACCAGACGGGCGACGTCGTCGAGCGTTCGGAGGACGGAATCGGTGGCCGGGTCGATCGAGCTGTTCCCGTCGAGTACCGCCTGAACCTGTTCATAGCTCAGGCGATGACGGCTCCGGATCGTCGTACGCTCCAGACGGTGCGCCACGGGTCGACCCATCTCGTCGAGGGTCACGAAGAGGGACAGCGCGAACCGATCCACGCCCGACCTCAGCGAACACGCGTCACCCGAAAGCTGCTCCGGAAGCATGGGAATCGTCCGGTCCACAAGGTACACGCTCGTCCCGCGCGCCCTGGCCTCCAGATCGATCGGGCCGTTCTCGACGATGTAATGCGCGACGTCGGCAATGTGCACGCCCACCTCGTAGCGATCCCCGTCGGCACGAGCAATCGACAGCGCGTCGTCGTGGTCCTTCGCGTCGGCCGGATCGATCGTCATAACCATCAGATCCGTGCGGTCGATCCTTTCGGCGCCCGGGAACCTCTGCGCTTCCCGCGTGGCCTCCTCGGCGGCGAACAGGACGTCCGCCGGAAAGTCGATGGCCAGTCCGAACGAGTGGGCCAGGGCCAGAATATCCACGCCCGGCTCAGAGAGCCGACCGAGGACTGTCTCCACCGCCCCGGCCGGACCAACCGTGCCCTCCCCGTACGAGATATACCGGGCCACTACGACGTCCCCATCCTTCGCGCCACGCTGATCGGAGTCGCCGATCAGGAGGTCGCGGGAAACCCGTCGATCGAGGGGCACGACATAGGCGAAGCGGCGCCCGTGGTGCAGCGTTCCCACCACCGTGTTGTGGGCCCGTTCGAGGATCTTGATGACCCGCCCCGCCGGGTTACGCCGCTTGGGCCTCGACTCGATCCGCGCGACCACATGGTCACCATCCATCGCGGTGGCGAGATTGACCGAAGCGATGAAAACGTCCTCGCCGGGCGAATCCGGTCGCACGAAGCCGTCTCCGGAGCGCGTCAGCGAAATCTTGCCGGGCACCAGATCCATCGAGGTGGGTGCTCCGTACCGATTCCCCTTGACCCGATAGATCTTTCCCGCCCGCTCCATGCCGGCAAGGGTCTTCTTGAAGCGTCGGTAGTCCGCTTCGGCGACCCCGACAGCCCGGGCGATTTCCTTGGGCTTGAGGGGCCCGTGATCCGAGCCCTCCAGCGCCGATATAACGCGTCCCTCCAGCCCTTTCGGGTCCGATCGAGCCATCAGTTGGGCACCTTGAAGTGGGCCGATACCCCCAGGCGGCCCGCCACCGACGGATCGGGGCGCAGCCGCACGGAGCGGAGTGGTTGGCCGGGATGCGCCGACAGGTAGGCGTCGACGCCTGAGAGGATGTGGTTCACGATGACGACTCCAACGATATCCGTCGCCTGGCGAAACCGCCGGTCGCTCTCTGAGATCGTCGTGGAGAACTCGTTCTGCGCTCCCGGTGTCCTGGACCAGTCCCAGAGAAAGCGGTCGTCGTACGCGCGACCTCGATAATAGTCGATGGCCGCGTCCCACCCCGGATCCTCTGCGGTGGCTCCCGGATCGCCCGCCAGAAACAGACTCTGGGCCAACGACCAGATCGATCCATTGAAGGTTGCCGGGTCGAGCTCCGGCTGGATTCCCGGCGATGGACTCGCATCGAAAGCGCCCGACCGAGCCCACTTGCTGAGCGTCTCGTAGTACGCGAAGGAGGGATCCATCCTCGGACCAGACTGCACGCGGGCCCCGGTCCAGGCCAGATCGCGGTAGCGGTCGCGCAGTTCGGACCCGCGCGAGCGGCGTTCGAACCACCATCCCCAAAGCGACGCTTCCGCAGCGAGGTACACCCACCCGCGAGCACGGCCCGAGCGGAGTTGACCGACCCCCGGGATCGCAAGGGAGAGCAGCGCGTTGGCGGCGCGGTCGCGCTCACCCTCAGCCTCAGCGGAGAGGGCGGCGAGAGACGTCCCCACGAAGACGGGTGGTTCCGAGCGGCGATCGGGCCACCGTCCGTGCGTCCCCACGTCGTCCATCCATCCGGTGGTCGTGACCTCAGTGACCTGAGCGGCGCACCACGGTGGCGCTGTCAGTGCTGTGACAGCGGGAACGCACACAACCGCTATCCAGCGGTCGCCCACCATCTAGAATCGAATGGCCAGTGACACGTGAGCGGGTTCGGTGTCACCCGTGAGCGTCGAGACGGCCAGGGATTTCGCCAGCGCAAACTCGAAGCGCTGATAGCGAACACCCAACCCGACCCTGGCTCCATCCTCCTGATCGAGCTCAGAGAACACAAAACCGGCCCGGAGGAACAGAGCATCGGTCCGCCCCACTCCGACGTCCGTGCCAAGATACACGGACGGCGCAGACTTGCCGGGATCTCGCAGACGGTCTTCCAGTTCGATGGTGACCCAACCCTCCACGTCGCGCTCGCTGAGTGCGGAGAGAACATCATATGCCGCCGCGACACGGATTCTGGACGGAAGTGGGTCTGCCTGGTCTCGATTGAACACTTGCAGACGGGGCCCGACGTGCGCGACCATCGCCCCGAGCCGGAGCGGGAGGTCATCCGTTGGCCGGAGTTGCACGCCCGCGTCGACCGCGTAGGTCGTTGCAGTGGTACCCGCGTCGGGGCACTGCCCCCTGCAAGAGAGTTGGAAGCGCACCACCTTGAAGTTCAGGCCAGCGTCCACACGGTCGAACAGACGGGTGGCCCCCGTGATCACACCGAGGTGGTTCCGGACAGACACCGTTCCGAGCTTGTTCCCCGACTCGTCGGTGAGGTCCTGGTCGCCGATGTCGAGAAGAAGGTAGGAAGCCGCGGCCACGCCAAGTCCCGGACGGGAGGCGATTCCGGAAATCGTCGTGCCCTTCCCTACCGCGTGGTCCCCTCTCATCACGACGACCTGATTGGACAGGACCGACGCAAGGCCCGCTGGATTCCAGAACGGCGACTCGGGTCCCTGCATCGTGGTCATCGCACGACCCATCGCCACCCCCTTCGCTCCCACGGGCAGCAACAGGAACAGCGCCCCCTCCGTTGAGGACGCTCCCTCCTGGGAGACGAGGGCGCCCGGAAGGAGACCGGATAGAACTCCGGTCACCATAACGACCGCCCTCAGCAGTCTATTTCTGTCCACGGTCATCCTCCGGTACGCGAAATCCGAACCGACCAAGATGAGCCCGGCTCTTCCGCCACGACTTCAGTGGTTTGACCCATAGGTCCAGATACACTCGTTGCCCGACAAAGTGCTCGATCTTCACGCGAGCCGCCTCACCGAGCGACCGGATCGCGTGGCCCTTGGAACCAATGATGATCCCTTTCTGTGACTCACGCTCCACCAGGATGTTGACCTGGATGTATAGAGGGTCCGATCCCTCCCGGAACTCCTCGACCTCGCACCATACCGAGTATGGAATTTCGTCCTGATACTGCTCCAGTATGGTCTCGCGGACGAGTTCAGCCACGAAGAACCGTACCGGCGCGGTCGCGATGTCGTCTTCCGGAAAGAAGAACGGGTGGGCGGGCAACTCAGTGACGAGGGAGGCAAGCAGTGAGTCGGTCCCCTCACTCTGTAGGGCAGCGATCCGATGCACCCCGCTCGCACGCCCATCGAACCACCGTTCCCAAGCGCCGACTTCGTCATGGCTGGCTTCATCGACCTTGTTCAAGGCCACATGGACGGGAGACTTCGCCACCTCCAGCGCCCGTTCCAGAGGTGCCGTCTCGCGTGCCGACGGCGCGTATCGGGCGTCCACGACGACCAGCACGACGTCCGCATCGTCCAACGCCTCGAAGGCGGCGGCCAGCATGCTCCGCTGAAAGAGGTCCTTCGCCTCGAGAAGCCCCGGCGTGTCGAGGAAGATCACCTGCGTATCGTCGGTCGTCAGTATGCCCGTCACGCGCTGCCAGGTCGTCTGCGCCTTGGCCGTCACGATCGAGAGGTGCTGCCCGATGAGCGCGTTCATCAGCGTGGATTTTCCGGCGTTGGGACGGCCCACCAAGGCGACGTAGCCAGCACGAGTGGAGGGCACATCGCCCCCCTCGCGCGGCCGACTCCACGTCGTCGTTGTTCCTTCGTTCATTCGCTCGGGTACCATATGGCTGTTTCCCTCGATTCGGTTCCAGGCTTCGTACCACGGGAAGGCGATGGCGGTTCGCATCGCCCCCCCTGCGACCCTGAGCGCCCGATTGCTAACACCTGACGATCTGGAATAGTAGCCCGTACCACCTGCCCTAGCCGGCAGCACCTCGAGCTCCGGTATCATCGGTCGGGTGAGATAAGGCAGCGGGACGGCGCGACCCGGGGGCCCAACCGGTGGTGGGCAGGTAGGCGAGTGGGTGGAGTGGGTGAGTGGGTGGAACAGAAAACGCCCGTCCGGCGGGAGCCGAGACGGGCGAATTCGAGAAGAGAAGCTGGCGGCGACGTACTCTCCCACCGGGCAACCCCGGCAGTACCATCCGCGCTGCAGAGCTTAACGGCCGTGTTCGGGATGGGAACGG
>JAJCZZ010000061.1 GCA_029262115.1 Gemmatimonadota bacterium
GTCGGCGATCATGCCGGCGCGCAGGGCGGCACGGGCGCCCTGGATGAGCATCATGCGGAGGTAACTGTTGCCTCGCTTGGTGATGCGTCCCAGACGCCGAGCGTGACCGGTGGAGTGCTCGCGGGGCGTGAGGCCGAGGTAGGCGGCGAAGTGGCGACCGGATCGGAAGCGATGAATGTCACCCACCTGGGCGATCAGGGCCGTGGCCGTGAGGACGCCGACTCCCGGAACACTCAGGAGGGCGAGCGCGGCCGGACTCTGCTTGGCGAGGCGTTCGAGTTCGGATTCGAGTCGCTTGGCTCGAGCAGCGAGGTCCTCAATCTCGCGGAGTGACTCCAGGAGGGCGGCACGCAGCGGTTCGGGGATCCGACCAGCATCGAGGGCGGCCTGGGCCTGGGGAATGACCTTGCGGGCCCCGAGGGGGATGATCACGCCGAACTCACGCAGATGACCACGCACCGCATTGATGCGCGCCGTGCGGGTCTGCATGAGCCCGCTGCGCAGGCAATGCAGCGCGGCGATTGCCTGCTGCTGTTCGGACTTCACGGGCACCGCGTCGATGGCCTCGTTGCGCGCGGCCTCGAGGATCGCCTTCGCATCGGCCCGGTCGGTCTTGTTGCCGTCGCGGTAGCGCGCGACATCGCCGGGGTGAAGAAGCGACACCGTGTGGCCCATGGCATTGAGCTCGCGACCCCAGAAGTGAGCCGTGCCGCACGCCTCCATGAGAACATCCATCGGCTCGCGGTCCTCGAAGAAGCGCCGGAACTGAGCTCGGCTCAACCGGTGGTGCCGTTCCTTCACCGATCCGGGCGTGTCGGACACCGCGACTTCGAACACTGACTTCGCCAGATCCACACCGGCCTGGGTACTGTGCATTTGAACTCCTCCTTCCGCTGTGGCCTTCGGGCCGTGATCGATATACCGGCACGCTGGTGCCGTCGGGAGGAGGAGTCCATCCCATCAGTGCCGCTTCCGCTCGCTACGCTCGCTCCAGTGAATCGCGGCCCCTAGCTTATCGGCTGTGCCGCCCAGGAGCAGATGCGGGAGCAGTGCAAGGCGCGGTGGACGGAGTTGGGATGGGCCGCGCCGGCAACCTTTTCGTTAACTGACATGGCGCGGGAGGCTGGAGTAGGCTTGGGCGTAGCGTATCTCGACCGAAGGGCCGGGCGAAGATAGGTTTGGGAGGCAGGTCCAACGTGTGGAGGTAGGATGACTTGAATCGGAACTGATGGGCCGCATTACGGTTGACCCCGAGCAGTGTGGGGGTCGTCCGTGCATTCGGGGTATGCGCATCCGAGTTCTCGACGTGCTGGAGCTCCTTGCCGCCGGGGAGTCACGTGAGCAGGTCCTGGCCGACTTACCCCTACCTTGAGGCTGAGGACATCACGGCTAGTCTCCTCTACGCCGCTCGCCAGCTGGATCATCCGATACTGGCTGCGTAGGTCGCCACATGGCGACCGAATCGCGCCCTGAGGCCGAAGCGCTGGAGTCCGATCCAGGAGTTTGGATCGACGCCCAATTGCCCCCCGTACTGGCAGGCTGGCTTCGAGACGAGTACGGGGTGAATGCTGTCCACGTTAAGGATCTTGATCTAACCAGGGCCCCTGATTGCAAATTTTCGAGGCAGCGTCTCGACCGGGCGTGATCGTTGTGACAAAGGACTCAGACTTCGTGCTGATTCAACATCAACAGGGGCCGCCACCCCAACTCGTATGGCTGCGTTCGGGCAATACGTCGAACCAGGACCTACGCCGTATCGTCCTCGGTGCCTGGCCGAAGGCGATCGCATTGCTGCGAGCCGGGGAACCGCTCGTCGAGATCCGCCGCCGACCGGATACCCCTGTCTTGTAAGGAGCGGAGGCGGTCCTTCTGAGATCCGGCAGGGGAGGCCCGGAGGCAAGTGTGGTCGGGCAACGCCCTCGTCACCTGTCCGACCATCTGCTCTTGGGGACATCAGGATCCGTAGCGGATTCTTTGGTTCGAATACTCGGCCAGCTCCCAACTCAGAAAGCGCTCCCCCTCAGCGGTGAAGAAGTCCTGTCGGATCAGGTGGGGTCCGTCCTGCGCGATGAAGTAGGTTACGCTCGACCCGTTGTTCCGCACCTGCCTAAAAACACTCACGGTGCCACCCCAAACGCCGGGAATGTCGATTCGCTCTGTTCCTTGGTACGTCACAGCGTTCATGATGAGCGAACTCTCCAAGGTCGACGCCGAGCCGCTGATCTCGGGAATCAGGACTGTAGCGCCCTGCGGGATGTCGAGGCTCGCGAGGACAAGATCACTCGATCCGCCGAACCGTGGATAGCTCAGTACGGTGTCTGCCGTCATCCGCTGTCCGTTTCGACCGGAGTAGGTCACGTGCAGCCCCCCATCGAGCTGATACATCGTCGTCATCCCGGTAGGTGCGGTCAGATATCGTACTGAGCTCGAAAGGGTGCGGGCATCCAGGTAGACGATGTCCAACCCAGACCGCGTCGGG
Organism: Gemmatimonadota bacterium; assembly: GCA_029262115.1. Lineage (GTDB taxonomy): Bacteria > Gemmatimonadota > Gemmatimonadetes > Longimicrobiales > Gaopeijiaceae > JAJCZZ01. The sequence continues at coordinate 2,480 of JAJCZZ010000061.1, forward strand.
TTCCGAAACTGCATTGAGACCAGGATTGACGGCTCGTCGGCCGTGTGGTGAACCCGCTCCACCGAGCGCGACAAGCGACCGACTTCGACCGGACCGTCGGCGCCATACTGTACGAACCGGTGAGTTGCGGTGTGCTCCTGGATCTGCTCGGGGTGCAAGCGTGCATCTCCGGGGAGGATTGAATCGCCCTGAACCTGGGCATTGAGCGGGGCGGCCAGAGTCAGCAGAAGAAGCCCCGTGGTCCGGATGCTCCAGCGAGAGGTGTGGTACATGAGTTCTTCCTTGTTGTGGACCAGTTTTCGATACCGTGGAAATCCTCACCTCAGGCCCACTCGACTCCATGGAAGGGCCATGATTGCGGCACGTTCATCTTCTGTTCACACTTTCTACATGGAATTCGGGGCGCATGTTGAGGAACATTGGGGTGCGCACAGCCTGGTGGAGCAGTGCCTCAGACGGGAGGGGCCCAGGGCGTGACTGACGACCGAGACACCGCGGCCGGATTTCCGGAGGAGGGGCTCCCGGAGCTCCTTCGAGTAGGCGACATCGTCTATCGGCCGCGGACCGGCGAGGTCACCCGGGATGGGGTGACGCACCGGCTCCGGCCCCAGGCGGTTGAGGCCTTTGAGATGCTTGTGCGACGTCCTGGGCGCCTGGTTGAAAGGGACGAACTGATCGCGCGTCTCTGGCCTCACGGGCATATTGAGGGCGATCTGGGTTTGAATGCGTGCGTAAAGCAGATCCGCGCGGCGCTCGGTGACGATGCAGGGGAGCCTCGTTTCATTGAGACTCTGCGAGCGCGGGGGTATCGGCTGGTGGCTCCCGTTGAGCCAATTGACGCTGAAGAACCGGATCGGGGCAGAGCCACCGCAGCCCAATCGTCAATGACAAGGCGAAACATGGGGCGTGGATGGTACGTGGGGGGCGCGGCCGCCTTGCTCCTGCTCCTTGTCTTCGGCCCCAGCCTGGTGAGGCCTGATCCTGCGTTGGAGCAGGCGGAGCCCATTCGGCTCGCTGTGCTACCGCTAGGATCGATCGGTACCGATACCGATACCGCAGGCGCTCCATTGCGCGCCGGGCTCACCGAGGACCTGATTACGGCGTTGGCGAACGCTCATCCAGAGCGCCTGGTCGTGGTAGGTCGCGCTTCCGTTCAGGAACTCGTGGGACAAAGTCTGGACGGTCCCCAGATCGCCAGCCGGCTCGGGTTGGACTACGTGCTCACCGGGGTTCTTCGGCCTGCAGTGACGGGGTACCGACTTACCGTTCAGCTTCTCGACGCCCAGGAGAACGTATACGCGTGGTCAGACGGTCACGACCTGGACGACGGAGGGCTCGGAGGCATCCACCGCGTTCTGGCTGACGGCGTTCTCAGCGCCCTGAGTCTGAGGACTGCGCCCCAGACCGCTCTTGCTTTCACGGGCTCGGATGAGGTTCGCGACGCGGTCCTGCGGGCGAGGTATCTCCGAAGTCGTTTTTCGCGAGACGATTCGGAACGGGCGATCGGAATACTGGAAGAGGTGATCGGTTCCGACTCCACCGAAACAGAGGCGCTGATTGAGGTCGCCCGCCATCGGTTGATTCGGGGAGAGCTTTTGGAGGCCGACCAGGCGCTCGGACGCGTTCAGGCGCTGGATGCCGACGCAGCGGGGATGGACCATGTCGCGGGTCGCATCGCTCTGTACGGCAGGGTGCACCCGGAGGCGGCGATCGTGGCACTGGAGCGCGCGGTCCGCATCCAGCCCGGCACCGCCGAAGTGCGTCACGACTATGCCCAGGCGCTGGCGGCAGCCGGTCGGCTGAACGAGGCCGTCCGCCAAGGCCGAATCGCAAAGGACCTCGATCCGGTTTCGAGCGTGGTCCTCAGCGATATGGGGTGGATCTTTTACTACGCGGGGAACTTCGAGGAGGCCCGGAGCACCTGCCGAGAGACGCTTGAGCTGCGGCCGCAGTCACTCTCCGCGCGGAAATGCGTCATCCTGGCCGCGGTTGGACAGAATGCGCTCTCCGAGGTGGCCGACGATGTGGGTGCCTTGAGTGTCCTCCTGGGCGGGAACGACCAAGCGCGTGTTCGGGTGGAGCAGGCAGCTCGAGATGGAGAGAGCGAGATCGTCTGGGGATGGATCTACGAGCAATCGCTCCGAAACCCCCTCGATCCCGCAGACCTGGCTCGGACCCTGATGCTCCTGGGGCGGGACGAAGAGGCGGCAACGGTCCTCGGTCGCCTTCCCGATGGATCTCTGGGGACGCTCCTGGCCCGTCAGGACCCGCTGTTCAGGCCGTCATGACGCGGTCGCCCCACGCCTTGTCGTCTTTCCCCCCGTGGTTGAGCGCAGACCCGTCCGTGTTGCGCGCGCCGGCAGCCTTCAACCGGGAGTGGGGAAGGCTGCAGCTCGCTCTGGGCTCCGAGTCAATGGCCATCCGGCCGCGCGACGCTCTGCGAAAATACAATCGCCTTGGCGGCGGAGCGGGGCGCCATCCGTGGGCGCACTGCTCCAGATGACGGACGGCTCACGTCACGCGCTCGAGTACGACAGCCTCAACTCCGACTCCGCGAACTCCCCGATCGACTGCTGCACCCGGTGATGCGGCCACAGGAACGTCGCCGAGAGATCGTGAGGTGTGTACGCGACCGTGTACAGCGTTCCGTACCCGCGGTCGTGTCCGGTCGCGTAGAGCGGGGGCTCCAGGAAGCGCTCGATAAAGCGCCCGACGCTCTGCTTGCGCTCGACCTGCTCCTCCAGAAACATCCGCCGCTCCCTGCTGTGGGTGGCTTCCGTATACTCCTTCCACTCGACGGGCTTCTGGTGGTTGGTGCTGACCTGCTCCTTAGAGACCCTCACTCCACGGCCGGGATGCAGATAGGCCACGGCGTACTCACCCCCAGCGTCGAGCAGCGAGACGTTGTAGGCCATGTGGCACGGCACACGCCGGAGCACGGCAGACGCCTCCCTCACAGTCCGGCAGAACTCCAGGATGTAGCGGAGGATGAGGGGGATCCCGAAGCCGCGACCGACCACTCGGCTGCCCCCGAACGACAACGCGACACACAGTCCGTGCTCGTTGATGCCGTCCAGCGCGCCCCACAGGCAGTCGGTTGCGGCAAGCACCTTCGTGTCGTGCCAGCGGCTGAGCAGGAAGACCCCCTCGCAGGCGTCCGGACGATAGTCGTAGTTGCGGACCAGAACGGGGCGCCGGCCCATCCGCACGCCCTGCGAGCAGCCGGTGACGTAGGGGGCGGGATCGACCAGACTGAGCATCCGGGCCACGGTCCCGTCCCCGTCGGCCAGGTCGACCAAGCGCTCCCACAACGACACCACCTCCGGCATGTGCCGCACAAGCTCCGCCCGACACGTCTCCAGGTCGGGACGCGCAGCGTCGCCCTCCCCGAGGAACCAGCTACGGTAGGCGGGCCAGAATCGGTCCAGACTCTCGCGCCACACGGGGCCGGGACGCTCCTCCGCCATCCACCGGAAGTACATGCTCACGGTCGGTCAGGCCCTATAGAAACTTGAACCCCGCGACCTCAGCCTTCTCCTGCACGGCGGCACGCTGCCCGGCATTCGAGCGCGTAATCTCGTACTCGGACCGAATGCCCGCAATCCACTGCCTGGCCCGCTTGGTCAGGCGGAAGTTCCGGGTCATGAGCCGTCCCGGCGTGACCAGGATGCCCAGCTCGGCGCCTTTGTAGAACCAGTCACCCTCGTTCGCAATCCGCAGCCAGAAGGCGCGGTTCTCGCGCATAACGGTCCGGCGGTGTATCTGCTCGCGCACGAACCGTACGCTGCCGTCGTCGCCCAGCTCCCACACACCCGAGGGGGGCGCCTGCCCGATCCGCTCGATGTCCTCGCCTGTGTGCTTGATGACGAGCTGACTCCAGCTATCGATGTTGCTGGGGTGGGACCAGCGCTCGTTCAGCGCCTGGACGTCCAGCTCGTAGGGCACGCTGCTGTACTCCAGCAGGTGGAACAGGAAGAGCGGCGCGTCCGCGTGCGCGAAGGACGCCAGGTTGGTCATGGAACTGGCCCCGGTGATCCGGGGGTTCATTTCGCCCAGGTACACGTCGTCGGTGTCCAGGTCGAGCAGAAAGTCCAGCTCGAAGTAGCCCCGATAGCGACGCCGGCGCAGTTCCTCGCCGATCTTGAAGGCGGAGCGGCGGGTGAAGTCGCGGATTTTTTGGGGAAAGGCGTCGGCCACGGCCTCGTTCCCGCACCAGCCTCCCTTGTACGGCGTCAGCTCCTTGAAGCCGACCAGCTCGGTCATGAGTGGACCGACAAGCGTCCCGTGCCGGGTCACGCAGGCCTCCAGCGCCGAGCCCCGACAGCGCACCCGCTTCATGACCTTCACTTCCTTCTCGGCCTCGATCTGGTCCGCGTACTTCCTGTAGTCCTTCTCGCTGGAGATGAAGAAGGTCGTCTGCCCGGAATCCCCGAACGCAGTCTGGATGACCATCTGGTCGCCCAGGCGATGCCGACGCGCCTGCTTCCGGAGGTGGTCCCACCCGTTCACGGCGCCCATGAAGTTGGGGACGCTCTTCACCCCTGCGTTGTTCGCGATCCGGGTGGTGACCAACTTGTCATCCATGCGGGTCCGGAGTTTCGCCGAGGGGAAGCAAATCTTCAGGTTCAGCTCCCTGCAGATCTCCTCGGTCTCCTCGTCGAAGAACAGGAACACCACGTTCCCCCGCGACCCTCTTCCACCCGGCGCCTTCCGCTTGATCAGATCCACGACGTCCGGGTGGCGCAGCAGGTAGTTGTTGATCTGCTCAATGCTCTCGAACGGCTCGTGCGGCAGCTCGGGCGGCACGAACACGGCCGGGTGCCTGCCGTCGAAGCAGTCGATCAGATTGATGAAGGTGAAATCGCGCACCCACTCGTCCATGCCTTGCAGGTTGAACGGGGTCGCGCTGACGAAGTAGGTCGGAGTTTCGTATCGGTGGAAAAAGGCTCGGATATCCGAGACGGTAAGGAGCTTCTTCATACACGGTCACGTTCTGATGGGTTGAGGACGGTAGCCGTCGAGGCCGCCTTCTCAAGCAGGGCCTCGGTGAAGACCTTGAGCCCGCTCACTGCGTCGAAGCCGTGTATCTCCTTGACGTCGACCGCCTTCAGGTACTCAAGGATGTCCGGCGTGACCACCTGGCCCGGCACCAGGATGGGGAAGCCCGGAGGGTACGGCGTAACGAAGGCCGCGCTGACGACCTGCCGACCGGCCTCCATGGCATTCACCACGCTGCCGTCCAGAGGCAGATACTCCAGGTTCCCCGTGGCGTAGGCCAGAAAGAACGCCCGGCGCATGTCGCCCTCGCGCGTCCCCTCGGCCGGATCGGACCCGAATACGGCGTGGAAATGGCTGAAGCGCGGAAGCGGCGGGAGTTCTCCCACCAGCGCCTGGACGCGGTTCTCACCGCGCTCCCGGTCCAGTTCACTCTCCTCGGCCCGGCGCTCCTCGATCTCTTCGGCGATCTGCATGAGCACGTCGAGCAGGTAGGTAGCGGACCCCCGACTGGAGCCGATGTTCAGCATGAAGAGGACGGTGTTGCGCGACGTCTTGTTGATCTGGATGTCGTAGCGCTCGATCAGGAGCTTCCGAAACTGGTCACCGGTCATGCCGGTGGCGCCCACGTGGACGGTGACCCGCGTCGGATCCAGTGCGAATTCGTCCAGGGCCCAATGCCGCTCGATGCGGGTGAATCCCGCCTCCGGATCGTAGAAGCGCTCGACACCCGAGGGCCGGAACTCCTCGGGGATCATCTCTCCCGAGCGCAGCAGGCGGAAGTACTTCCTGAGAAGCGGATGGTCCACGATCTGCTTCCGGATCATCATGGCCAGCCCGACGCTGCTTCGCACGAACTCATACCCCTCCATTTCAAGCTGCCGGCGGCCCACATCCAGCGACGCCAGAATCTGATAGTTGGGGGAGGTCGACGTGTGCGTCATGTACGCCTCGTGGAACGGCCCTTTCGCGTCCTTCTCGAAGTCTTGGTCGAAGACGTGGATCATGGATCCCTGCCGTAGCGACGTCAGCGTCTTGTGCGTCGAATGAGTGGCGTATACGCGGAGTCGCACCGCGTCGGGATCGGGTAGGAGCGGCCGGTCCAACCAAGTGGCGGGGTCCTGGGCATCGAGGCGGTCGAAGTCTCGCCTCCATTCCTCGTATCGCTCGCGGTAGGCATCCGACCGGAACTCTTCTCGGAGCCGTTCCGCGGCAGCCATGGCGGTGCGCCGCCGATACGTCGGGGTCGCCCGCGCGAAGGCGAACCACGCCTCGTCCCACAGGAAGATCATGTCGGGCTTGATGGCCAGGACCTCCCGCATGACGCGCTCGGGATCATACACCACTCCGTCGAAGGTGCTATTGGTGAGGAGCAGCATGCGCACCCGGTCCAGCTTCCCCGCCCTCTTCAGGTTGACCAGCCGCTGCCTGATCTCCTTCAGCGGCACGCCCCCGAACATCTGGTATTCGTGCAGCGGATACGCGTCCAGATACACCGGCTCCGCCCCGGCCAGTACGAGCGCATACGGGTGCGACTTGTGGCAGTCGTGCGAGAGCATGACGAGGTCACCCGGCCGGACCAGGCCCTGCGTCACGATCTTGTTGGCGGTGGACGTGCCGTTCGTGACGAAGAAGGTGTGCCGGCTCCCGAAAGCCTTCGCCGCGCGCTCCTGTGCTCGCTTGAGAGGCCCGGTGGGCTGCAGCAGCGAGTCCAGTCCGCCGGTCGTGGACGAGGTTTCAGCCAGGAATATGTTCTGCCCGTAGAACCGGCCCATGTCCTTGATCCAGTGGGACTTGGAGATGGACTTTCCCCTGGAGATGGGGAGGGCGTGGAAGACACCGGTCGGCTTCAGGCTGTACTCCTTAAGCGCCTCGAAGAAGGGCGCGTCGAAGCGCTCGTGGATGCCCTTCATGATGCTCAGGTGGAGTTCGAGATAGTCCTCCTGCCGGTAGAAGACGCGGCGAAACAAGCGAGTGCGACTGGCCGACACGCTCCCAAGCGTCTCGTCGGTCACCTTGAACAGGTCCAGTTCGGGCCTGAGTGCCTGAATGGCGGCCGCGAGGGCCCCACTCGGGTCGGACTCGGCACGGCTACGGACGGCCGGGTCCACCAGGCCCAGGTAGTGCTTCAGCCCGGGAATCACATCGGTCTGTACCGGGAATCGGTAACGGAGGACGCAGGCCTGGATGTTGTGGTTGAACAGCACCGCGATGACGGCGTCCTCGAAGGTGGGAACCACGACCAGGTCGTAGACCATCTCGTCGTCGTCCGTCTGCACGGCCAAGAGCTCTTCCCGGAAGCGGAGCTTCTCCTCCTCGTCAATGTCGTCCACGACGAGCACTTCGAAGTAGTGCCGCTCCTGCGAACCCGCCGCCCACTCGTGTGGGGGCAGCTCGCCCTCCTCATAGTCGTCCCCCCCAGCCGCGGCGAGATCGCGCTGCCGGTAGGCGTGGCTCACGAGCTGGCGCGTGGCCCGTGCAGCCCGCCGGGCCAGGGTCTCGTAGTGCTCGTTCTCGAGACGGGCAGTCAGGTCCTCGCACACGGCAGGTCCCGGGAACGCCCAGTAGCGCTCGATCTGCGAAAGCAGCCCCAGGACCCATTGGGTCTCGTCCACCATGGCCGAGACGTCCTGCGCCCGGTCGTGCACGTGACGGAGGACGTCGGTGGATTGCCTGAGCATGTTCCACGCCTCCGTCCGGAACTGTGACGCGGCGTAATGGTCCCGCATGGAGCGCTCCCGGTCGGGTCCGGCGCTCCCGGGACGGCTCACAGTTCGACCGTCTCCGGTTGGAGGCCGCGAGTCGGCGCCGCGTCCTTGGGCTGGACCTCCTTCGCCTTCAGTCCGGCGTAGGACCCGCGCTCGGGCTTGACGAGCGGTCCCAGACTCTTCAAGTAGGGCCACTCGCGCCCCTCCGGCGAGTAGACCGTGAACTCGACCTTCCGCTCCCGGAAGCTCTTCAACTGCTGCCCCAGTCCGCGCAGGCCGACCTCACGGCTGCGCCGGACGCGGGAGAGATTGATCTCGAACGGGATCATCTCCGGAGCGCTCTGCCCCTGGTAGAGCACCTCACCGGCCGGGCCGACGATGATCGATCGACCGTTTCCGCAATCGCCGAACCCGTTGATCCCGAACACGAAGCACTGGTTCTGCGCTGCGGTTGCGCGCACGATCGCCAGTTCAACGTCCCGGTCGATGGTGCCCGTCAGCGTCGGATGGAGGATCACCTCGGCGCCCATGGCGGCGAGCGTGCGGGCCGTCTCGGGGAACCAGAGATCGTAACAGATGGAGATACCGAAGCGGCCCACGTCGGGCACGTCCCAGACCAGGAATTCGGTCCCCGACTCCACCTGCTCCTCGTAGGGGCGGAACGGGAACATCTTCCTGTAGCGGCCGACGATCTCGCCGTGCGGATCGATCACGCTGGCCGTGTTGTAGATGGTCCCGTCTTTGGACCGCTCGAACATGGAGCCGGGGACCAGCCAGATCCCGTGGCGTTTCGCCCACGCGCGGAATTCATCCTCGGTGGGGTTGGGGAGGGGCTGCGCGTTCGAGGTCAACGGCCCGTACGCCGCCAGCTCGCTGAAAACGACCATCTGCACCCAGGGGTAGACGCTCATGAGCACGTCCAGCTTCTGCCGCATCAACGTCACATTCTCGTGGACGGCGGACAGCTCCAGTTGAAGCCCCGCAATGGCAAAGGGATTCATGCGTGGGCCGGCTCGCCGACCGACAGCCCGAGGACCGCGTCCTCGATCGCGTCGAGACCCTTCGCCAGTTCCTCGTCGGAGATGGTGATGGGGGACAGCACCCGGATGACGTTCCCGTGCGGGCCGGCCGGCAGGACGAGCACGCCCCGCTCGCGGCACTTTGCGGTGACGTGCGCCACCGCGTCTCCGGCCGGCCGGTGTGGATCGCCGTCATGACAGAACTCGACGGCCATCATGGCTCCCAGACCCCGGACGTCGGCGACAAGCTCCGACCGCTCCTTGAGCGCCTCAAACCGTGCGCGAACGGTTTCGCCGATCTCGGCGCCACGCTGGCACAGGCCCAACTCCTCGATCGCCTCGATCGCGGCCAGCGCCGCGGCGCAAGCAACGGGATTGCCGCCGTAGGTACCGCCCACCGTACCGGGCTGGGCCGCATCCATGACCTCCGCCCGTCCTATGACGCACGAGATGGGCATGCCGCCGCCCATGGACTTCGCCCAGGTAGAGATGTCGGGCGTCACCCCGGCGTGTTCGTAGGCAGCCCAGCGCCCCGTCCGCGCGAAGCCGGACTGCACTTCGTCGAAGATCAGCATGATGCCGTGTGCGTCACAGATGCGGCGCAGCCCCCGCAGGTAGTCGGCGGGTGCGGGAATGAAGCCGCCCTCGCCCAACACCGGCTCGATGATGACGGCCGCCACATGGCCGGCCGGAACCATATTGACGAACGCCTCTTCCATGCGGGCCAGTTCCCGCGACACGAAGTCGTCCATGTCTAGCCCCTCGCCGTCCCGGAAGTGGTTCGGATAGGGCAGGCGGTAGACCTCCGGCGCGAACGGTCCGCACCCCAGCTTGTACCGGGTCTTCGACGTGAGCGTCATTCCCATCATCGTGCGCCCGTGGAACGCCTCTGTGAAGCAGATGAGTGCGGGGCGCCCCGTGGCCTGGCGAGCGAACTTCACCGCGTTCTCGACGGCCTCGGCTCCCGAGTTCAGGAGTACGCACTTGGTCGAGTCGCCGTGGGGAAACAGCTCGACGAGCTTCTCGCACAGCGCGACGTACGGCTCGTAGGTGGCCACGTGGATGCAGGTGTGGATCAGGCGCGCCGCCTGCTCCTGGATGGCGCGGACGACCCGCTCCTCGCAGTGCCCAACGTTCATTACGCCAATGCCTCCCGCGAAGTCGATCCACTTTCTGCCGTCCAAGTCGGTGAGTTCCGCACCAACCGCGCTGTCTACCGCGATTGCACCTGCGAATTGTCCCACGGCACGGGGTACGACCGCGTGCCGACGGGCGATCAGATCATCACTGCTCGTCATTGACGGACCGGGATGGAGGCCTTGATGTAGGGGATATAATGTAGTGGGCGTTGCGACCCCCGTGAATCGCGTGTGACCTCCGCACGCCGCGATCGCACCCGCTACAAGAGACCGGACCATGACCGAGACCCTCCTCCGCATCGCCGGCGAGCGCCGCCGGTCCGACCGTACCGAAACTGTCGTGAACCCGTTCGACGGGACGGCCGTCGGAGAGGTGTGCGTGGCCGGACGGCAGGATATGGACGACGCCATCGCGGCCGCCGCCGAGGGGTTCGGAGTCATGCGCCGGATGCCCGCCCATCGGCGCGCCGCCATCCTGGAGCGGACGGTGGCGGGAATTCGGGCACGGGCCGACGAGATGGCCCAGCTCATCACTCGGGAAAGCGGCAAGCCCATCCGGTACGCGCGGGCCGAGGTCAAGCGGGCACAGGTGACGTTCACGCTTGCGGCCGGAGAGGTGAGAAGCGCCGTCGGCGAGGTCCTGCCGCTCGATCTGGAGGAGCGCGCCGAGGGCCGCCTGTGTCTGTTCGAGCGTGTGCCCAGGGGACCGGTAGCCGCGATCTCACCGTTCAACTTCCCCCTCAACTTGATCGCCCACAAACTGGCTCCCGCCATTGCCGTCGGGGCGACCACGGTGCTCAAGCCCCCACCGCAGTGTCCGCTCACAGCCCACCTGCTGGCCGACATCGTGGAGGAGGCCGGGCTGCCCCCCGCGGCCCTGAGCGTCTTGCACTGTCCTCCCGAGGTTGCGCAGCGCATGGTCGAGGACGACCGGATGAAGGTCCTGTCCTTCACCGGAAGCGACACGGTGGGATGGAAGCTAAAGGCGCTCGCAGGGAAGAAGCAGGTGCTGCTAGAACTGGGTGGGAACGCCCCCTGCGTGGTCGACCGTGACGTCCCTCTCGACGCCGTCATGGGTCCCCTCGTGACGGGGTCCTGGGCCAACGCCGGTCAGGTCTGCATCAAGGTGCAGCGCATCCTGGTCCACCGCTCGCTCCACGACGACTTCCTCCAGCGCTTCGTGGAAGCCACCGAAGCCCTGGCGGTGGGCGATCCGACGGACGAGGCGACCGTGGTGGGTCCGCTGATCGAGCAGATGCATGTGGAGCGGGTCCTGTCCTGGGTGCAGGAGGCGGTCGATGCTGGAGCGACCCTGCACTGCGGCGGGAGGGCGGACGGACCCGTGGTCCAACCCACCGTCCTGACCAACACCAGCCCCGATATGCGCGTCTGCCGGGACGAGGTCTTCGGACCGGTCACGGTCATCGAGCCCTTCGACACCATCGAGGAGGCGATCGCGACCTGCAACGCCAGCCGGTTCGGGCTCCAGGCGGGCATCTTCACCCACAACATCGGGACGGCCATGTACGCGTTCCGCGAACTGGAGTACGGCGGGGTCCTGATCAACGACATCCCCACGTTCCGAGTGGACAACTTCCCCTACGGAGGGTCGAAGGACTCCGGATTCGGCCGGGAAGGCGTGCGCTTCGCCATGGACGAGATGTCGGAGCCCAGAGTCCTGATCATGCGAGGGATGCCGGGGTGAGAGCCGGGGCGACGTTCCCCCCACGACCCCAGGATGGCGCATAAGAACCGGGACTGCGGCAAGCTGCGTCTGAACGGGGAGGATGGGGGCCGTGTCGGAGACCTCCGAGACGTTGATCTGTGAAGCCGCCGTCACCTGGTCGCTGCTACGATCAGGTCGTGACGGGTTTGGGCTCACCTCCCTCCGAAATCGTCGGTCCGGTGCGGGCCGCCGTTGGGGGAAGAGTTCCGCTCGCGCCATGAGCGTGATCCGAATCCGGCGTCGGTCTATCGCGTAACATTCCGGGTTCAGCCGCCTCGGTCCGGGTCCCAGGTCAGGGAGCGCCGAGCTCGGGGACGCCTTCGACGATGAAGACGCTGCCCTCGGGCCGTAGGCACGGAACACGGCGCGGATCTTCGAGAGATCACGCGGCACCCGCCCACCAAGCGACTACAAAGCTCAAGCCGCCGGAACGGCCGACTCCAGGGCCGCCGCGGCGCGGCGCCCGGCCGCACCTGCCCACCAAACGACGACCAGGCTCAGACCGCCCAAGAACGACAGCCCCAACGCCGCCGCAGCGAAGCGCCCGGCGGCACCCGCCCACCAAACGACCACCAAGCTCAGACCGCCCAAGAACGACGGTTCGCTGGATTGCTATGCGCGATCCAAGCCGTCGCTCGGGGAAACGTCCCGCTCCCCGAGCCGCCGGGTCGGGGGGGCGCGGGGGGGCGTCTTGGGGTGGTGGGCGTTTCGGTGGCGCGGGGGTCGCTTCGCTTCCGGCGCGGTCGGACCCCTTCTACTCCTGCCTCAGCACCCGTATGGGATCCACGCGACTGGCCCGTTTGGCGGGGAGGTAGGCCGCGGCCAGCGATCCAAACAGCACGAGCAGCAGCACTCCACCGAGCGTTGCGGGATCGCGTGCCGAGATATCGAACAGCATGGCTTCCATGACCGGGCCCAAAGCCGCCGCAACTCCCAGGCCGATCCCGCCGCCGATCGCGACAACACCGAACGCCTGGCGTAGCACCTCTCCCCGCACCTCGGTCGACCGGGCACCGAGCGCCATGCGTACACCGATGTCCCGGACGCTCGCTGCGACCCCATAGGCCATCACTCCGTACACACCAAGCAGAGCCACAATGGCAGCGAGTACCGCAAAGGCTGTCAGCGTCACTGTGCGGAAGCGAGCGGGGATCGTGGTCTCCCGAAGGAGCTGCTCCAGCGAGTGTACCGAACGAAGCGGCGCGTTTGGATCAAGGCCGAGCACGAGCTGCCGTAGCGGCTCGACAATCCGGAAGGGATCGCCTGATGCACGAACGGTGAGATAGAAGAATCGTCCGCTAATGAATTGATAAAGCTGGAGGAAATCCGGGAAGCTGTAGTAGGCCCGGGGCTCGGCCGCGGAGTCAAGGCTTCCATCAGCGACGTTCGGAACGACTCCCGCCACGGTGTAATAGCTGGCCGCCGATGAGTACTGGCCCTCCTCGACGTCGAAGGAAAAGGACCGTCCGATAGGATCCTGTCCCGGCCAAAGGGCATCGGCCGCTACCTCGTTGATGAGGATCTCCTGAGTCGGGGACCGTCCGGAAGCATCGAATTCGGGATCCCTCCCGCGGAGAAGCGGGAGTCCCAGCGAGGCCCGGTAGTCACCGTTCGTCATCTCAGCGCCCATCATCGTCGCCGTCGCACGGGAGTATGCCTCTCCTTCGCGCACAACGTAGAACTGCACGCGCGAGCCACTGAATGGCAGGTGGCTGCTGAGGCCCACAGACTCCACGCCAGGGATCGCCGCCGCACCCCGCAGTATCTGGTCATGGAAGGCGAGGACCTGCTCGGGAGTCGCATAGTCGGCCCGGCCCAGACCCATCTCTGCGGCGAGAATGTGTTCGGGGCCGTCGAACCCGGTGTCCACGGCATTGAGCGCCACGAACGACCTCACCAGGAGCGCAGACCCGGAGAGCAGGATGACCGCGAGGGCGATCTGCGCGCCCGCGAGGACCTGGTGCGTCGCCCGGGAACGGCGGTCGGTGGAATTCGACCGTGCCGATCCGGAGCCTGCGATGCGGGCGCCACGGAGTCCGGGAACCGCCCCGAAGAGGACGCCCGCCCCTATAGAGAGCACGAGCGCAAAGATCGCCACTGTCGGATCGATAGCGATGGCATCGCGCTGAGGCATCTCGGACGGAGCCATAGCGAGAAGTCCCTGGACGCCCGCGATCGCCCCGATGGTCCCCACCGTCCCACCGATCAGGGCCAGCGTCGTACTTTCCGCCAAGATCTGTCGAAGCAGTCTGTGTCGACTGGCACCCAAAGAGAGTCGGACGGCAAGTTCGCGACGGCGCGACTCGGTTCGGGCGAGTGCGAGGTTCGCAACGTTGCCGCATGCCACGAGCAGAAAGAAGCCTACCGCGCCGAGAAAAGTAAGTAACATCAACCGAACGGGCTCACGCTCGACATCGGTCACGGACCTCAAGATGACAGGCCGTAGCTGCTGCGAGACCTCTTCCTCGATGGCGCGGTTTGTCGCGAGCAGTTCCTGCTGTGCGACCTCGACGGAGGTGCCCGGTGCAAGGCGTCCGACGATGCTCATGAAGCCGGTGCCGCGCGCCTCCAGCCACTGACTTTGGCGGAGAGGGATCCAATAGTCGTTCCCACCGTCGGCGTAGCCGAAGCCCCGGGGCATGACGCCCCGTACCACCCACGACTGTTCGTAAAACGGGATTGTTTGCCCGACGATACCAGGGTCGGAACTGAATCGGCGCTCCCAGATGTGCTCGCTCAGGTAGATCGACTGTTCCCCGATGTCACCTTCGTCGGAGGCGTAGAGCGAGCCCAGGATTGGTTCAACGCGGAGCGTTTCGAGGAAGTCACGGGTGGCGGCTGTACCTCGCCATACTTCGGCGATCCCGGCGTCCACATAGACGCCTTCGGATCCCTGGAACGCGGCCAGCGAAGCGAAACTTCCGACGCGCTCGTGCCAGTCTCGGAAGGTTGGGAAATCAATGCCGCCTTCTCCCGGCACGCCCTCCTGCAGGCCGTCGATACGGATGAGTTGGTGAGGCTCCGGGTAGGGAAGATCCCTGAGCAGCACACCTCGAACGACTGTGAACACGGACACCGTCGCGGCCATGGCGACGCCCAGTGTCAATACGACCGCCGTCGAGTATCCGGGGGCCCGTTTGATCACGCGCAATCCGTCTCTGAGGTCGGTAGCAAGCCCGCCCGTTGCCCGTCCACCTCTCACGGCTCGGCTGGAGCTCCATTCGTGCCCCAGTAGCCGATCGCGTGTTGAGAAGAGCCAGATGCTGATGGCCTGGCGAGCGTACCAGCGATTCGCTGACGGCGCGCCTTCCCGCTCGGCTCGGCGATCGCGCTCCTGAACCAGGTCGCCCCGGATGGACTCCCCGTTTGGACCCTTGGGTAGCGCTCGGTCCAGTAGTCGATCTGCCCAGCCACGGCCGCTCATCCTGGCGAATCCCCGTCGAGGACGCTCTCGATGCCATCCCACAGGGTCAGGAGCGCCTCACGACGCTCGCGGAGGGCTGCGAGACCGTCCGCGGTGACCGCGAAGTGGCGGCGGATGTGACCGCCCCTTCCCTCACCGGGCTCCTCGGGTGTCCACGCGAGAAAGTTCTTGCCCTCGAGTCGGTTGAGTGTGGAATACAGAGCTCCGCGCGTCACCCCGCGTCCAGCCGATCGCTCCAGCTCCTCACCGATATCGGGTCCGAACGCCTCTGCTCCGAGTCGGACCACCGCCAGAAGCACCAGTTGCTCAAATTCCCCAAGACCATGTCGACCGCCCACGTTCACCCCCACCCAGTGTGTCTGCAATGAAGACTTAGTCTAGCTTGCAGACACACTGACAGCAACACTTGGAAAACCAGAGTGAATTCACCGGCGGGGCTTGGGCTGCGCGTAGCAATCCAGCGGAGCCACCGGAGCAAGCCAGCCGACTCCGAAGTTCTCACCCGCCGCTTGCGGGAGCTAATCGCAGCAGGGCTGCCCGCGGGCCGAACGGGCTACGGAGCCTGTCTACGATCCGTTGGACTGAACCGGTGGGCGGTGGGTGGGGCTATGGAGATTGGGGCGCGCAGGACCCGCATACAGGAGAATGTAAGAAAAGCTGTGTAAATGGCCACGGTGTGGCGGACGAAGCAGCGGAGTGGAGCAAGAAGGGCTGAACGCGGTCCTGGACCGTCGGAAGCGGCGCATACCGGCATCGGTCGCGGCCACACCCGCGGCCACGCGCAGGGAACGGGAGCAGCTCCGGGAGGGAGTGGGGCCGGGCGTGCAGGAGACTGTCCGAGGAAGATGATTCCGTGTTCGACCGCGGGTTCCCGCAGAACACCCTTGCTCCAAGGCAGCTCAACGTGACAAGTTGACATTATCATTATTGACATTGTCATAACTGCTGCGAAGGACTGCCCATGAGCCTCGGAGATCTTCAGCAACTGACCATGCTCGCCGTGGCTCGCCTGGGCAGCGAGGCGTACGGCGCCGAAATCCGCAGCGAGCTGAGCCGGGTTGCGGGCCGAAACGCTTCCGTGCCCACCATCTACGTGACGCTTGTGCGGCTGGAGGAGCAGGGTCTGGTGGAGTCCCGGGAGATGCCGGCTCCCGGTGGGCGTGGCGGCCGGCCTCGCCGGGTCTTTACCCTGACCGAGGCGGGCTGGGCCGAACTCGCCATGTCGCGAGCCGCGATGGACCGGATGTGGGAGGGGGTCGAGCCGTCATGATCACCCGCGCGCTGGACCACATCTTCCGCCGACTGTTCACGGGCCGGCTCGGCGCCGAAGCGGCCGCCGAGCTCCGTACCGCACATCACGATCGACGCCTGAACGTGGGGACGGTACCCGCGCTCCTCTGGTACGCGGGCCATCTGTTCCGACCGAGTACCTATCAACTCGCACTGGCGCTACGGCGACAACGGCGATCCCGCGAGGAGGACCGCGTCGCTCGCGCCCGCCGCGGGGGCCGTCTCGTCTCGCTGCTGGATGTCAAACTCGGCATGCGAACGCTCGTCAAACATCCGGCCGTATCGGCGGTGAGCGGTCTGGCGATCGCCGTTACGGTCGCCGTCGCGATCGGGAGCTTCACGTTCGCCCGCGATTTCCTGCTCCGCCCTCCGCTCCCCCTCCCCGATGGCGACCGGATCGTCTCCCTGGGGCTCCGCACGACGGACAGGAACCGGACCGAGCGGCGACTCATTCACGAGTTCGCGTTGTGGCGTGAGGAGATGGAGTCCGTCGAACTCGTCTCCATGTGGCGCTCGAGCCCCGCCAATCTCATCGGGTCCGATGGGATTGGGGACCGTGTCTCCGTTGCCCGCATGAGCGTGACGGGATTCCAGGTGGCGGGCGTGCCCCCTCTTCTCGGCAGGTGGCCGACAGCGGAAGACGAGGTGCCCGGCGCGCCCGACGTCATCGTGATCGGGCATGAGGAGTGGATGCGCCGCTTCGACGCACGGCCCGATATCCTTGGCCGCCGTATCGTCCTGGACGGAGTCCCGCATACGGTGATTGCCGTGATGCCGGAGGGATTCGGTTTCCCGTATGCGGAGAGACTCTGGGTAGCGCTGAAGGACGAACCGGCCGACTACCCGCTCCCGATCGCCACAGCCACTCCGGAGAGAGCCGGGCCGGGCTACTTCGCATTCGCCCGCCTGGTCGACGGGGTTTCGCTGGAGCAGGCCCGTGCCGAGATGGAGAGCCTCATGCAGGCGCGCGGTCGGGACATGCCCGAGACGCACGCAAACGTGCGGGGGCAGGTGATGCCGTACACGGATACACACACCGGTATGGACGATACCGGTGCCACCGAAATGATGTTCGTCCGCATCGTTCTTGGACTGATGACCGCCCTGGTCCTCATTCCCTTCGTCAACGTAGCCATCCTCACATACGCGCGGACGGCCACACGAGTGGGTGAAATCGCCGTCCGAAGTGCGCTGGGCGCGAGCCGGCGGCGGATTGTGGCCCAGTTGACGGCAGAAGCGATGGTTCTGTGCGGGCTGGGGGGCGCCGTGGGGGTGGCGATCGCCGTGTGGGCACGGGCAAAGGTGGACCTCTATCTGGAGACGGAGTGGGCCACCGCCCTGCCCTTCTGGAGCCGGAGCGGAACGGAGCCGGTGGCCCTCCTCTACGCACTTGGCCTGGTGGTGCTGGCCGCGGTCGTGTCCGGGGGCATCCCCGCACTGAAGGCGACTGGAGCCGATGTGCAGACCAGCCTGAACCGTGGTGCGTCGGGCAATGGGCTTCGACTGGGCCGTGTATGGACGCTTCTGGTAGTCGTGCAGGTGGCCACAGCCGTTGCGGTCCTCCCATGGGCGGGCGCGGTGGCCTGGGAGGCGGAAGGTATGAGTGCGACCCGAACGAGCTTCGACGCCGGGTCCTTCATCGCAGCAAGGATCAGCGGGAGCGAAATCAGCGGATCTTTCGCTCCACTCTCTGGCACCGCACCGACAATCGAGCGAGTGGGGCTCCTGGTCGAGGCCCTCTCGGCATACCCGACCGTCCGGGGTGTCACCCTGGCCACACGACTGCCGGGTGATCTTTTCGCAACGACATGGCGCGTGCACATCGATGGGATGCCTCCGCCTCCGAACGGTTTTGGATACCCGGTCGGCACCATTTTCGTGGCACAAGACTTCCTCGGCACCCTGGGAGTGGCTGTCCAGTCGGGGCGCGACTTCCATCCCACGGACGTGGCGGCGGAGGTCAGGCCCGTCATCGTGAACCGGACTTTTGTTCGGAGCGTTCTCGGCGACGCAAACGCCATCGGCAGACGTATCCGCGACGTGGGCGAGTTCGGGGAGAACGAAGCTCCGTGGCGGGAGATCGTAGGCGTCGTGGACGATCTTGCTCGGAATCCCCTGCAACCTCGCGCCTCGAAGCCGCGAGTTTTTGCACTCCTGAACCCCACGAATCCGCCGGGCTCGGTGAACGTGATCGTATCCGTCCCCCCACCCGCTATCGACTTCACCGGAGAGCTGCGCCGGACGGTCGCCGCCGTGGATCCCGGACTGACCGTCCAACGCGTGACGGCACTGGCCGCGCTGGACGACCCATTCCGTACGGGAGCCCGGACGCTGGCGAGAGCCATCGTGATAGTCCTGCTGAGCATCACACTGCTCGCGAGCGCAAGCGTATCCGCGATGATGTCCCTCACCGTGACTCGCCTCAGGCGGGAGATCGGTATTCGATCAGCGCTGGGCGCACATCCACGCCGCGTTCTCGTGAGGGTGATGGTGGGGTCCGCTCGGCAACTCGCACTGGGCGCCGGGTTGGGCCTACTGATCGGTCTGTCGATCCCGCCGATCTCAATCGACGGCGGGGTGCTGCGGGCGGATTGGCGGCTTCTCACAGCCGTCGCGGCGGTACTGGTGTTCGCTGGTCTGGTGGCCGGATGGGGACCGGCCCGCAGGGGGCTGAAGATTCAGCCGACCGAAGCGCTCAAGGAAGGCTGACGAGCCCAGAAAACGAGCTACCCCCCCCAAGCGCGGCCGAGCCGCGCCCCCCCCGGGCCCCCCGACCCGGCGGCGCGGGCAGCGAGACGGGTCCCCGGGGGACG
>JAJCZZ010000062.1 GCA_029262115.1 Gemmatimonadota bacterium
CTGCGCGCCGCCCACTTGCTGCGCCACGAGTTCCGCGACCGCCTCAACGTGTCGACCATGCTCAACCAGAGCAAGACGGCGCATCAGGCGGAAATCGACGCGTCGGCCGAGCTGGTCGACTTCTTTCGCTTCAACGTACAGTTCGCCTCGGAGATCTACCAGGCGCAGCCCCTGTCGGACCCGGGGATGTGGAACCGTTCCCAGTACCGTGCGCTGGAGGGTTTCATCTACGCGGTATCGCCCTTCAACTTCACCTCGATTGGAGGCAATCTGTCGGGCGCCCCAGCCATGATGGGCAACACCGTCATCTGGAAACCGTCCGACAAAGCGCTCCTGTCCAACTACTTCGTCTTCAAGTTGATGGAGGAAGCGGGCGTGCCGGCCGGGGTCATCAACTTCCTCCCCGGCGATCCCATCGCGGTCACCAAACGCCTCCTCGGACACCGCGATTTCGGTGGCGTACACTTCACGGGCTCGACGACCGTGTTCAAGTCGTTCTGGAAGACGATAGGCGAGAACATGGACGCCTACCGTTCTTATCCGCGTATCGTCGGGGAGACGGGGGGAAAGGACTTCATCGTCGTCCACCCGAGCGCGGACCGCGATGCCGTGGTGACCGCCATGGTGCGTGGTGCCTTCGAGTACCAGGGTCAGAAGTGTAGCGCGGCGTCGCGCGCGTACGTGCCGAAGAGCGTCTGGAAGGCCATCAAGCCGGAGCTGGTGCGGCAGACGCAAAGTGTGGCAATGGGGGATGTCACGGACTTTTCGAACTTCATTGGAGCCGTCATCAGCGAGGACGCCTTCGAGCGGATCGAAGGGTACATCGAGCGCGCCCGGAAGTCGAAGGATGCGGAAATCCTGGTCGGCGGAGAGTGCGACCGATCGAAGGGCTGGTTCGTGCGCCCAACGATTATCGTGAGTAGGAAGCCCGGCTACGAGTCAATGTGCGAGGAAATCTTCGGGCCCGTCCTGACCGTCTACGTCTACGAAGACGACGCCTGGTCGGAGACGCTGAAAGAGGTTGACGAGACCTCACCCTACGCGCTGACTGGCGCCGTGTTCGCGCAGAGCCGCGAGGCGATTCGTGAAGCGATGGACGCCCTGCATCAAAGCGCCGGAAACTTCTACGTCAACGACAAGCCTACGGGCGCGGTGGTGGGGCAGCAGCCGTTCGGCGGGGCGCGCGCATCCGGCACCAACGACAAGGCGGGCTCGGCCATGAACCTGCTGCGCTGGGTCAGCGCCCGGACGATCAAGGAGACCTTCGTGCCCGCGACGGACTACACGTATCCGTTCATGAAGTCCTGAGCCGGGAGGCTGGAGGCAGTCGGTACCTCAGCGCCCGAACGCCTCCAGCGCCTGAGCGAAGTCGGCCTTCAGGTCCGCCACCCCCTCGATGCCGACCGACACCCTGACGAACCCATCCGGGATGCCCTGGGCCACTCGGTCGGCCGAAGAGACGTCCGCGTGCGAGGTGTAGCGGGGCTGTGAGACGAGAGTCTCCACGCCACCCAGACTCGGAGCCGCCAGCGCGAGCGTCAACTCGCTCATGAACCGATCGGCCGCCTCGCCGCCGCCTCGGAGGATCAGCCCGACCATCCCGCCGAAGCCTGTCAGCAGTCTGGACGCCACCTCGTGGTCCGGGTGGCTCTCGAGCCCCGGGTAGATCACGGACTCCACCTCCGGCCGGCTCGTCAGCCATCGGGCGAGTGAGGCAGCGTTCTCATTGTGCCTCTGCATCCGAACATCGAGCGTGCGGATCCCCCGGTCGAGGAGCCATGCCGTATGCGGGTCCAACGCGGGCCCGTAGAGTCGGGCGACCCGGGCGACACGCTCCATGAGCTCCGCCGACCCGGCCACGATTCCCGCGATCAGATCGGAGTGTCCGCCGAGGTACTTCGTTGCACTGTGGATGACGATGTCGATGCCGTGCTCGGCCGCGCGGAAGTTGACCGGACTACCGAACGTTGCGTCGCACAGCAGCGCGATCCCACGATCGCGGCACAGTGCGGCGACCGGTGCCGGATCGAAGACGCGGAGCGTCGGGTTGGTGGGAAGTTCGATATAGGCCACACGGGTGGTCGGACGCACGGCTTCCGCCCAGACGTCGTCGTCCATCGCGTCCACGAAGGTCGTCTCAACGCCCCGTCGAGGCAGTTCGTCCCGCAGGAGCGCCTGTGTGGCACCATACAGCCGGTTGGACGCGACGATGTGGTCGCCGGACTCGGCCAGCGCCAGGAGTGACATCGAACACGCGGCCATCCCACTTCCCAGAGGGACCGCGGCCTCGGTGCCCTCCAGAGCGGCAAGCTTTCGCCCGAGCGCCACCGTGTTCGGGTTGTTGCCGTATCGGCTGTAGAGGAGCTCGCCGTCGCGCGGGTTCGACCACATGAACGTCGCGCTCTGCACGACCGGAGAGACGACCGGCGCCCCAGGGGAGCGCGGACCCTCGCCCGCGTGGATAGTCAGCGTGGCTGGCGAAGGAGCGCCTTGGGCCGGGGCCGGGGGGGAGGAAGAGTCGGACGACGAAGCGAAGTCGGTCATAGAGTTCGGCTCAAGACGGTCAAATCAGGTGGGCCACCACGCGCGAGAGTGCGTGATAGCTTCCGGACACCGGACTGCGAAAGGCCAGGCGTCGGGATACAAGGCTCTCCAAGGCGGCAATACGACTCGGCTCGCCTTCGAGCTGACGCGATTCCAGGCGGCCACGCGCCTCCAATTCAGCCCACGCCGATCCTTCGTCGATCGACGCCACGCCAAGCAGTTCGAAGGCGCCCTCTCCGGTCTCCGCGACGGCGGCCAGCGACTGCCGCGCGAGCACGACCTCGATCTGGTCGCGGTGGGGCTCGATCACGCCCCGGAACACGAAGAACGCCTGTGTCACGTCATCGGACGCGTAGCGCTGCAAAAGCTTGGCAACCACCTCGTCCGCGCACGAGAAGTCCAGGATGGACACCTCGGACAGGTCGATGAGGGAAATGCTGTGGCGGCCCGCGTCGGCCAGCCGGGTTTCGATGGCCAGTCGGACGGCTCTCCCGGTCTGGCGGGTGACCAGGTGGGAGTAAAGCGAGGCGACCGTCGACTGTACGAGACCGCCCACGTCGATCGCGATGGGATCGGTCGGGATCTCGCTCACGATCCGCCTTCCTTGGCCGGAAGGATGATGCTGATCTGAGCCCCCGGGAAGGGGAGCATCCCCTCCACGAGCGGCGGCGTGTCGTCCCAATCCGGCACCTGTCCAATGCGGGCGGTCCCGCTCCGGATGCTGATGGCCCCATCCCACCGGCGGACCTGACGTCGGATCTGTTGAATCCCCTGCCCTCTGCCCGAGTCGGGAAAGCGTGTCAGGCCGTGCAGGAAGGCCGCCTCGAGGGCGGTGGCGTCCGACCAGCGGTCTCCGTACCGCGCCGAATGCTCGTCGGTGAGTGAGCCTCGGAAGCCTCGTCCCATGTCCATGACCGAGAGCACCACGACCCACCGACCCAACCGCCGCGACCAGTTGTACGCCTGGGCCGCGACCCACCCCGGCGCTTCCGCGTGCTCGATGATGTTCTGGCAGACTTCGGAAAGGATGACGGAGAACTGAACGACGGCGGTGGCCGGGTACCCCAACGTTTTCGTGAGAATCGTCCCGGCCCGACTCTGCACACGGTCGACCACCGCGTGAACGTCGGCGTTGGCCTCCACGGGGGTGACCTCCAGGAGCACGTCCGACGCGCCCGAGGACCGGCGGGGGACCTTCGCGTCGATCTCGAAGTGGTGTTGCGCCTGCTCGAAGAAGCCCATGCGCGCGAGGTACCCGGTTACGTCCGCGCTCTCCGGGACCTGCAGGACCGGCAGCGTCCCGTGTGTCCGTGCCCTGTGACTCCCGGCGGCGAGGAGGCCCAACATCCCGTTGGGGTCCACCCAGCGAACGTGGCGAGCGTCGAAAAGGACCCGCTCCTCCTGTTCGTTCGTCACGGCATCGAGAAAGGCGTCCACGGATTGATTGTCCAGAGAACCCGGGACCGAGATGACGTTCAAACGCGCTCCTTCACAGTGGACAGTCGTCCGATCAGATGATGGTACAGGCCTCGAGCACCTCGGTGGTCGAGATTGCGCACGGCCATGACGTTGGCGGCGCCCATGGCGGTCTCGAGGGCGTCTCCGGCCAGGAGCCGACCCATCAGCGTGCCACCCCAGACGTCGCCGCACCCCGTAGGATCACCCGGAGGGGGGGAGCCGTCCACCGGCACCCGTCGACTCCGGGCCGGGCCTGCCAGCGTAACGGCCGGCCGGTCTCGCCACCGGGCCGGATCGGGATGGAAGTCGTGTCCCACGACGTACGCCGCCCCACGACTTCCCATGGTCACGGCAATGAGCTTCAAGTCCGGCCCCAGCGCCTGCGCCGCAACGCGCCAAGGATCGCCGGCGTGCCGGCCCAAAAGCTCGAACTCATCCTCGTTGACCTGCACGGCATCGAAACAGCGTAGCCAGTCCGCCCATCCTTCGAGGGTCCGCGGCACCCGGTCGCCCTGCCCGCTCATGCCGAGGAAAAGGGAGTGTAGATCGGCGTAGATCGGGCCGTCGAAGCCTTGTCGGAGAGCCCACGCTCCCTCCAGCTCCATCTCGAAGCCGGAGATGAAGTTCACGTACAGGGCGTCGCACAGGCTCGCGATCGGAGCGAGCTCGGGCCATGTCCATGCCGGCACGCCGCCGGAGAGCCGTTCCGTGCGACGCTCCCGGCTGAGATAGCGAAGCTCCACGCGGTTGTTCGGCTCGGGAACCACGACGAGGCCGGCGTCCCCCAGCCCGGGGATCTCCCTGAGAAAGTGGAACGCGGGCTCGGACAGATCGCGGCCCACCTTGATGATTGGCAAGACGTCCCACCCGGCCGGTGCGGCGGCTCGAACGGCAGCCAGGGCATAGGCGATTCCACCCCACTCCTCGACCGGTTGGCCGTGCCCATCCCGCTGATGGATCCGATCCCATACGAGCGTCCCGATGACCCCGAGCGTCGGCACCCGTCATCCCGCCCGGGTCTTGAGGAACAGCCCGGCGGCTCCGATGACGCCCGCCGTCTCGGGAAGCAGCCCGGGCAGGATCTCGCACGCAGCCTCCGCGACCTTGAACGCGCGCCGACGAACTTCGGAGCGCAACGGTACGAACAGTTGATCTCCGGCGCGCGTGACCCCGCCGACGATGATGACCGCGTCCGGGTTCACCACGTTGATGATGTTCGCGATCCCGACTCCCAGTATGCGCGCCGTCTCCAGCATGACTTCCGCTGCGTAGGAGTCGCCCGCGACCACGCCTTCCGAGACCGTGGCGGCGGAGATGTCGGAAACGTCACCCCCCGCGAGGTCGAGCAGGATGGAGTCGACACCGGCCTCGACTCCCTCCCGGGCCCGGAGCGCGATGTTCGGCCCGGACGCATAGGCCTCCAAGCACCCGTAGTTGCCGCACGCGCACCGCCGGCCCGTGAAGTCGATGGTCATGTGACCGACCTCGCCAGCCGTGCCCGACGCACCGTGGACGAGTTCCCCGTCCACGATGATTCCGCCCCCGATTCCGGTGCCCAGGGTCACGCACACCACCGACCTGAATGGAGCCCCGGCACCCAGCCAGTACTCGCCGTAGGTCGCGCAGTTCGCGTCGTTGTCCAGAGAGATCGGGCGATCGAGGCCCTCCGCGAGGCGATCACGCAGCGGGTAATCCTTCCAGCCCAGGTTGAACGCGTCCAGGACGATGCCCAGCTCGAGGTCGAGGGGACCGGGGCAGCCGACGCCCACCCCGATCACGTCCGCCCACCCCTTCCCGTCCGGACCGAGCGCCTCCACCACGGCCTCGTCCGCCATCCGACGGATATGCCCGACCGCGCCGTCCGCACCACCCATCGAAGGTGTCGCCATCGACCGAAGTCCGAGCGGAGCGCCGCCCCCCTCCGGCACGAGACCGACCAGGACGGTCGTGCCGCCGATATCGACTCCGAGGACCCAGCGGTCGCTCACGGGAGCAAACCCTCCAGCAGCGCGAGTGAGGCGTCGGTCACCTGGTCGACGGTAATGAGCTGCATGCATTCCTCGTGCGCCAACGGAAGGTGTGTGCCCACGCCCTCGCGGGGACATTCGTTCTTGAAGCACGGCCGGCACGGAAGTGGGACGGACTCCACCGCCACGCTTTTCGATCCGGTCGGCAGGGCCTCGGCCGGGTCGGACGGACCCCAGATGGTGACGGTGGGAGTCCCCATAGCGCCAGCCATGTGCAGGGGGCCGGTATCGTTCCCCACGACGAGGTCACACACCGCGAGGAGGGCCGCCAGGCCCTCGAGGTCCGTTTCGCCGCCCGCATCGATGGCGTCCTCCGCGCCGCCCGCTACCTGGGCGGACAGCCGCGTTTCGGTCGGGCCTCCTGCGACGACACAGCGAGCGCCGGCTGCCGACAGACGCCCGACGAGTTGGGAAAAGCGCGTCGCAGACCATCGCCGAGCGGGCGCGTTGGATCCCGGTACCACGCCCACGATGGGCCCCACCCCACGCGTCCGCCCCCGCCACCTCGCGACCCGGTCGGGAGGTGGAGTGAGCGCGGGCCTTGGGAGAGAGGTGCCGTCATCGATCCCGACGAGCGCGCGATACTGGTCGCCACGGGGGCGGCCTCGAAGCGCGGCGGGGTCGAGCGCTTCCGTCAGTAGCCACGACCGCCCGTCCGTGGCGGAGCCGCGGAGCGTGTGGACTCCGCCACACCGGAACAGCCAGGCGGCGGAGAACGCGGGCGAGAGCAGGGCCCCCTTCTGGTACCCGCCCCTCCGCAACGTGCCGACCGCGCTGAGCCAACCTGACATCCCCGAGCGATCCAGTGGGATGATCGTGCCCGGCAGCGCGGCCATCGCGACGAGAGGCGCGAGCCACCCGGTCACCAGGACGTCGCAGCCACTGTGCGCAAGAACAGGAAGCGCTACCACCACGTCGCCCAGGTGGTTGGGCGCACGCACGATCATGCTACGCCCCCTCGTGGTCACCCGTCGGTCAGATTCAACACGGCCAGGAACGCTTCCTGCGGGATCTCGACCGCGCCCACCTGCTTCATGCGGCGTTTCCCCTTCTTCTGTCGCTCCAACAGCTTGCGTTTCCTGGAGATATCTCCGCCGTAGCACTTGGCGGTCACGTTCTTCCGGAGCGCCTTCACGTTGCTGCGGGCGACGACGTTGTTCCCGATCGTGGCCTGGAGCGCCACCTCGAACTGCTGCCGTGGGATCAACTCTTTGAGTTTCCGCACGAGCTCGCGGCCGTACTCGTACGCCTTGGTCTCATGGATGATCACGCTGAACGCATCCACGGGATCGCCATTCACGAGGATGTCGAGCTTCAGGAGGGCGTCCGCCCTGTACTCGAGGAACTCGTAGTCGAGCGCTGCATATCCGCGGGTGCTGCCTTTGAGTCGATCGTAGAAGTCGAGGACGATCTCGGACAGCGGAAGCTCGAAATTCAACTCCACTCGCTGCGGGTCGAGGTACTGCATGTCTTTGAACACGCCGCGCCGGTCGTAGCACAGCTTCTGCACGTTCCCGATATACTCCGACGGACAGAGGATGTGGGCTTTTACGATCGGCTCCGACACGGTGGTGATACGACCCGCGTCCGGAAGTTGGGTCGGGCTCTCCACACTCACGTCGGTACCATCCGTCAGTACCACCTGGTACTCCACGTTCGGAACCGTCGTGATCAGATCCACGCTGAATTCGCGCTCCAGGCGCTCCTGGATGATCTCCATGTGGAGGAGCCCGAGGAAGCCGCATCGGAACCCGAAGCCCAACGCCACCGACGTCTCAGGCTCGTACTGGAGCGACGCATCGTTCAGTCGGAGCCGCTCGAGCGCGTCCCTCAGATCTTCATAGTCATCGGAGTCCGTCGGGTAGAGCCCTGCGAACACCATCGGGCGGGCCTCCTGATAGCCCGGCAGGAGCTCGGTCGCGGGATTGTCCGCGTCGAGGATGGTGTCCCCCACTCGCGTATCGGCGACCTCCTTGATGGCCGCGACGATGTAGCCGACCTGTCCCGGCCCGAGTTGCTTCTTGGGCCGTCGGCCGAGAAGCAACGTGCCCACCTCCGTAACCTCGTATCGGGCCTTCACATTTCCGAACGTGATGGTGGTGCCGGCCCTTACGGTCCCGTCCATGACACGGACGGAAGGGACGGCTCCCAGATACTTGTCGTAGTACGAATCGAAGATCAGCGACCGGAACGGTGCGTCGGCGTCACCCTCCGGGGGAGGCACCCGCTCGACGACGGCCTCCAGGATCTCGGAGATGCCGATGCCCTCCTTGGCGCTGGCCAGGAGGACCTGATCGGCGTCGACTCCGAGCAGCTCCGCCACCTCGTCGCGACGGCGCTCGGGTTCCGCCCCCGGCAGGTCGATCTTGTTGATGACCGGAATGATCTCGAGGTCGGCGTCCAGAGCCAGAAACAGATTCGACAGCGTCTGGGCCTGAACGCCCTGGGTCGCGTCCACCACCAGGATCGCGCCTTCACACGCCGCCAGGGAGCGGGACACCTCATAGGTGAAGTCCACGTGCCCCGGAGTGTCGATCAGGTTCAGCTCGTACTTGTCGCCGTCCTGGGCCGAATACTCCATATGGACCGCGTGAAGCTTGATGGTGATGCCCCGCTCTCGCTCGAGCTCGTTGTCGTCGAGGACCTGTTCCCGCATCTGGCGCTTGTCCAGGGTCCCGGTTCCCTCGAGCAGCCGATCCGCAAGCGTCGACTTCCCATGATCGATATGGGCGACGATGCAAAAATTTCGAATGTGATCGGTGCGCACGCGGGAGCCGGGAAGTCGGTGGAGAAGAGCCTGCAAAGATAAGCGGCGGGCCCCGCGTCCCGAAGGGCTTTCCGCTCACTGGCCTGCCGGAAGTGAGGACGCTCAATTACTGTGGTGCATGGATCTCCGACGCTCGTACCTCGTGTGGTGTTGCGAAAGTTCGCGAGCCACCGAGAGGGTCGAGGCGCGACCCAGGTCCTGCGGACCCGGGTACCCCCCTGGTAGGCGCGACGACGAGGAATAGCATCGCTATTTCGAGGAGGAGCAACGACCCAGGGCCGGATGCATCGGCTCTCGAATGGCCGAGACACTTTCGTAGCACCACACTAGTGTCGATCTCCGACACTCCTACCCCGTTGGGGTGGGCGATCTCCTTCGAAGACCCCGGAGCCTTTACATGAGAGCGCAACACCACCTGTTCGGGGCGGCACTCGCGGTCATGTCCTTCGCGGCATGCGATCTTCCGACGGAGGCCCCCATCATTGAGCAGCGGTGGGTACTCCCCGTCGAAGAGACGTTCATTGGCGTCGCTGACTTGCTCCCCGCGAACGTGGCGGAACAGGGAAGCGCCTTCCGCGTGACGCTGGACCCGGCCACGACCACGACCGCCCTGGGCGAGGCGTGCGCCGCGTGTTTGACGCTGAACGGTCAGACCGCACCCAAGCCTTCCTTCTCGACCAATCTCGTCTTGAATCAGGCGCTTCCCGCCCGAGTGATGGGTGTCGAGTTGCAGAACACGGAAATTCCGATCGTCATCGACAACGGGTTCGGCTTCGATCCATTGAGGCCCGGCGGCGCGAACGGCAGTTTGTCGATCACGGTTCGTAACGGCGCCGGTGGCGCCGTCCTTGGCTCGCTCGCTCTCAGTGGCGCCTCAGTGTCAGTCCCGGCGGGCAGCTCCCTGACCCGCTCGATCGCCCTGAATGGCACCGCCACGACCGCCTTCCGTGTGGAGGTCGCCCTTTCATCACCGCAGGGGTCAGCTACCCGGATCGACACCTCGCAAATTTTTACGGTCCGGACGATTCTCACTACGATCAATGTCTCTTCGGTTTCCGCGACGGTGGTGGGCGAAGGGCTGGCCATCGACGCGGTCTCGCTCGACACGGAAGATCTCGATCAAACGGTGGTCGAGCGGATCGTCGAGGGCGGAATCCGCCTGGAGGTGGTCAACCCGTTCGGGGTCGCCGCCACCGGTCAGATCACCATCGACTATACGGACGGACGTGTCGCGAAGGATCTTTCCATCTCGGCGGGCTCCTCCACGCAGACGGTGTCGTTCACGGGCGCGGAACTTCAGTCCTTCCTCGGCGTCGACGGCGCCACACTGACGGGGGCGCTCACCGTTTCGGACAACCCTGCGGTCGCTACGCTCACGCCCGGGCAGACCATCACCATCCGAAGCCTCATCGACGTGACCCTACGGATCGGAGGCTGAGGAGAATGGCCATGAAGAACTCGAAGCTGTTTCAGATTGCCCTGGCTGCCCTCACGCTTTCGGCCACCGCGTCGGATTCGTCGGCGCAGCTCGCCAACGCGAGCGCCGCGACCCTCGGTCAGGGTGGCAACTCGGTCGCAACCGCCCGTGGCTTCGCAGCGGTGGCGTCCAACCCGGCGGGACTCGGTATGGGTGGCACATCCGGCTTCTCGCTAGCCGTCGCACCGGTGCGGATTCGCACGGGGCTCGACCCCGTGACGTTCAGCAACATCAAGGACTTCGAGGGCCGCCTGGTCCCCGCAGACGTCAAGGAGGACTGGCTGAACCTGATTGCGGCAGATGGTTCACAGTCGGGGACGGGGGGCGTGCGCTTGTCGATCTTGTCACTGTCGGCCGGCCGGGTCGGGTTCCAGATCTCGACGCTTGCGGCCGGTCGGATGACACTCTCGCCGGGGGTCGCCGAGGCGATTCTGTACGGCAATGCCGGACGCACTGGAGAGCCGACCGATGTCGACATCACCGGCTCGTCGGCCAGCGCCTACGCGATCACCACGGGGGCACTCAGCATCGGTCTGCCCATCACATCATCGAGGGACATCGAGATGGCAGTCGGTGCTACCGTGACCGCGTCGATCGGTCACGGCGTCGCGGTGGCCCAGGGGAGCACCGGCACGTTACAGAGCGATCCACTCCGTGCCGACATCAACTTCCCGATGCTGCTCACCACCGAGGACGACGTCGGGAATGCCGGGTCCGGATTCGGCTTGAACGTGGGCTTCAGCATCCGGCAGGACCGGATGTCGGTTAGTGGCACGATTGACAACGTCGTGAACACCTTTGCATGGGATGAAACGAAAGTCAGCTTTCGAGAGGGTACGGCCGTCCTCGAAGAGGGAAATAACGCGTCGAACTTCGACGAGCAGCCCTACGCCAACGCACCGGCGTCCCTGAAGGAGGCCCTGGCCGAACAGACGTTCGTTCGGGTGTCCGCGTTGGGCGCGGCGTACGACGTGACGCCGCGCTTCCGGGTAATGGGCGAGGTACGCAATCGGCTCGACGGCGGGATCGACCTGGGTCCCAAATTTCACGCCGGGGCGGGACTCGAATGGCGGGCGGTCGACGCCATCTCGATACGCGCCGGTGGGGCGAAAATCACCGATGGAACACAACTGGGTGGCGGTTTCTCGATCGTGGCGGGGCCGGTCCATCTGTCGGCGGCCGCTGCCCGTCGCATGGGCGACCTCGACGACAGCACGCTGGTCCAGTTCACCCTGTCGTTCGGGGGGAACTGAGTCGGAACGACTCGGGCGCCCACCCGTCGAATCAGGAGCGGCGTCGATCTTCGGACCGGCGCCGCTCTTTCGTCATCCGCCGCCGGGGCGCTTCGGGCGCGCGGAGGGACGAGCCGATCCACCTTTCGGGCGCGCGGTCGGACGGGACGAACCTCCTGGACGAGCCGATCCACCTTTCGGACGGACCGATCCACCTTTCGGGCGCGCGATCGGACGGGACGAACCTCCTGGGCGAACCGATCCGCCTTTCGGACGGGCCGATCCACCTTTCGGGCGAGCGGTCGGACGGGACGAACCTCCTGGGCGCGCGGACCCGCCTTTCGGGCGAGCCGATCCGCCGGACGGACGTGCGGACGGCCGCGTCGCACCCTTGGTTGGCCTAGCGGACGGGCGAGTCGCACCGCCGGATGGCTGTGCGGAGGGCCGGCTCGAATTCCCGGATGGTCGTGCGGACGGTCGGGTCGCGCCGCTGGCCGGCCTCCGCTGCAACACCGGCCGCTCCGCGGCCCCGGTCGGACGATCGGGAGCAGCCCGTCGGCTCGTCCCGAGGGTCGGCCTCCTCGTGTCCGCCGCAGCGCCTCCGCTCGGCGGGGTAGCCGGGCGCCGGGCCGACGGCACGGCCCTCCGATCGTCCCCTCCGCTGGTGGCCGAGGGGCGTCGGGGCTCGGTCACGCGACCGCGGGGCGGCTGAAGCACGGGACGCGACGGGGCAGCGGCCGACGGCTCAGCGTACTGCACCGGCCTCCGCATCGGAGGCTGCCGCGTCCGGGTGAGCGGCGTCCACGGCTCGTCGACCCGGCGCTCCTTGAAGGTGAAGCGGGCACGCCCTCGGAAGGAGGAAGAATAGACGACGCGTGTCGGACCGTACCGGTAGGCGGGCTGGAAATAGGGATCGTTCCAGACGACCACGCGGAAGTCGGTGCACGAATACGTGTACGGGTTCCAACTCGTGTAGCTCCGGAAGCCGTGGCACTCGTAGCACATGAAGCGGGGGTACTCGTGCGTGGCTCCGACATCGTACGAGATGAAGTCCAGCCCGTACGGCACGGATTCCCATTCGGGCAAGATCGTGGCGACGATCTCGTCCATGGCCACGTAGGGATCCTCGTACACGGTCTTCCCCACATTCGAGAGGTCCCATGCCTGATCGCGGGGGATGTAGCGGAAGGCGTCGAAGTCGAACGGGATCGGAGACGCCACGGCGAAGAAGAAGCCCTTCCCCTCGTACTCGTCGACGTACCAGTACGGCGACCCGGGAAAGAGGACGCGGTAGTCCCGCGCACCTCGAACGATGCCCGTCTCGCCGGGGCCACGGGGATGGATCAGCCGGAGGAACCCGTCCGTGTTGATGTGGAAAATGGTGACGTATGCATCCTCCGACGTGCGGTAGTAGACGCGTACGCGATCCCCGCGGTCGAGCACCGGGTCGGTCCCGCGGTCCAGCCATACCCGTGCCTCGAGCGGCGGCTCCGTCTCCTGAACTGCCGCCAAGGGTCCGCCGAGCAGGCCCAGCAGGGTGAGTATGTAGAGCGTGATCCGCATGCATGCCTCGTCGGGTGACGTCACCGGGAAGGTAAGCTCTTGCATGCGACGTGCCGCCAAAAGCTCCCCGTAGCTGGGCACATTTTCGGGCACGGCCGTCACTCGTGGGGGACAGCCAACCATCCTCAATGGGACAGAATGGTCGGCGCCGCCGGGACGACTCCTCTCCGAGCCCCGTACGATGGGCCGTTGAGCGCCGGGTGACTCCCCGGTAGCTTTGCAGGCTCCCCATGAATGATCCCAAACGAACGGCCCAAAGCGCTTCCAGGCGACCCGATCTCCTGGACCCCTCGACTCTCTCCCAACTCGGTGGCATCGAGTTCGTGGCCAGAGAGGTCGTGGAGGGATTCCTCATGGGTCTGCATCGGTCGCCGCACCGCGGCTTCTCCGCCGAGTTCGCCGAGCTTCGTGCGTACCAGGCGGGCGACGACCTCCGCTACATCGACTGGCGGATGTACGGCCGCTCCGACCGATACTATGTGAAGCAGTTCGAGGAAGAGACAAACCTGCGCGCGCATATCCTGATCGACGTCAGCGAATCGATGGGTTGGAGCTCCTCCGAGGCACTTCCGACCAAACTGTGGTTCGCCAAGCACCTGGCGGCCTCGCTCGCTCTGGTGCTCACCCGCCAGGGCGACTCGGTCGGAATGGCCGCGTTTCACGACACCATCGTGGAGCGCGTGCACGCGCGTGGCGGTCGGCGGCAGTGGCACGAGTTGGTGCGCCGACTGGACCGCCTCCAGCCAGCCGGCAAGACGTCGGCGCGCGGGGCGTTGCGCGAGGTCGCGCTTCGTCTACGAAGAGCCGGCCTCGTGGTTCTGATTTCGGATCTGCTCATGGATCCGGAGGAGACGCTGACCGCGCTCAAATTCCTGCGGCACCACGGCCACGAGGTCCTCGTCTTCCACCTGATCGACCCCGGCGAGCGCGACCTTCCCGCCGCCTCGGAGGCCCGGTTCTTCGACCCCGAAACCGGGGATGAACTGACCGTGAGCGTGGCCGACATCCGTTCGGAGTACCGGGCTGCGGTCGTGGAGGCGCTCAAGGAGTGGGACCGGGGACTTCGACCGCACGGAATCGACTACCAGATCGTCGACACCGACCGCCCCATGGCACTTGCCCTGCGGGCGTATCTCAGGAAGCGGGAGCGGCTCGGCTGATGGGAGCGCTGAATCCGCTCTTCCTGGTGGCGGCCGTGGCCGTGGGCGTGCCCATCTTCCTGCATCTCTTCCAGCGCCATCAGGCGCAGCGCCTCTCCTTCCCCGCCCTCCGCTATCTCGAGCGGACCGAACGGGAGCACGCGCGCAGGATCCGGTTCCGGCAGCTGCTGCTCCTGGTTCTTCGCGTGACCGTCCTGATCGTCCTGGTCGCCGCGGGCGCTCGGCTCTTCGTCCGGGGCCGGGGCGCCGCGCATCCCCCGACCGCCGTCGTGATGATTCTGGACAACTCGATGAGCTCCGGCCGCGTCATCGGTGAGGACCGCGTGTTGGATCATTTGAAGGCGACCGCGCTACGCACGCTCGCCTCGGCGAACCCCGAGGATCGCGTCTGGGTCATCCGGGCCGGATCGCCGTGGCTGCCCCTCGCGCCTCTGACGCCGGCGGACGCCCGTGCTCTGGTGGAGTCGACCGACGTGACGGCCGCCCGCGGTGATCTGACGTCGGCACTGTCGCGGGCGGGCGGCCTTCTCGCTGCCGCGCCCCTGGCCCCCCGCGAGATCCATCTCCTCTCCGATCTCCAGGCGACGGCCTTCGACCGCGAGGTCACGGCGCCCGCAGGGGACATCCCGGTCATGGTCTGGGCCGGGACGGAAGGTTCGGCGGACAATCGAGGGCTCCGAAGGGTCCTCGTCGGTGGGGGGCTCCCCCCGCTCGCGGGCGAACGTACGCTCGTCACGGTCGAGACCACCGCCGGTAGGGATCCTGAAGCGTCCGAGCAGGTCGGGGTTCGGATCGTGGTGGACGGAAGGATCAGGGGCGCGGCGACCGTCCCGCTCGGGGCAGCCGCGAGCATCCCCCTTCCCCCGGTCCAGGGGGGATGGATTTCCGGGTGGGCCGAGACCGACCCCGACGATCTTCGGGCGGACGATCGGCTCGCCTTCGCGTTTCAGGCACGGCCGGCCCCGGTCGTGTCGGTCGGCGGAGACGCCGGCCGCTTCGTCTCGGACGCCCTGGCGGTGCTGGAAGCGGCGGGCCGCCTCCGGCCGATGACCACCGGCCGACCCGACGTGGTTCTGGCCGCGGACGGCGCGGGCCTGGAACGGCGCGACGGGGCGCCCGTCGTGGTGATCCCTCCGGCCGACCCCGTCCTCCTTCCCGGGCTGAACCGTCGCCTGGCCGCGGCGGGCGTCCCGTGGGAGTACCGGCGCCGCGGGGACGGAGGGAGCGCCCCGATCATGGGCGACCGCCTCCCGGAGTCGCTCGGGGACGCCGAGGCGAGCCGCTGGTACGGCCTGGCCCCCGTGGGCGACGCCGGGGCCTTCCGCACGGTCGCCCGCGTGGCGGGAGCACCCTGGGCGGTGGAAGGACTCGATCCGTCGGCCCGCCGGTACCTGCTTCTGGGCTCGGCCATGGACGCCGAGTCGACCTCGCTTCCGACATCCGCGTCGATGGTGCGGTTCATCGATTGGCTTTCAAGCGATTGGGCCGGGGTCGACGGCGCGACGGCACAGGCCGTGGCGGGCGAGTCGCTCAGCGCCCCCCGCGCCGCGACGCACGCCGTTCTGCCCTCCGGAGATACCGCGGCGATCGACGGAACGCGCATGCTGCGCGCGACCGCGTCGGCCGGCTTCTACACGTTCCTCGCCGGTGATTCGGTCCTGTCGGTCGCGGCAGTGAACCCGGATCCGCGTGAGTCCACTCTCGACCCCCTCGCGGCCGCGGATCTTCCGGGCGCCGTCAGCCGGGATCTCGTCCGCGTCGATCGGGACGGTGCCTGGGACCGCGCCATCTTCCGGGAGCGGCAGGGCCCGGAGCTTTGGCGGCCGCTGCTGCTGCTCGCCCTCCTGCTCCTGGCGGCAGAGGCCCTGGTGGCGGCCGCCGGCCGTCTGGGCTTCCGACCGGGCGTGGCGGCCACTCCCGTTGCGGTGAGTCATGCCGCGGAGTAGCCCGATCCTGGCCGCGCTGGCCTCGACGCCGCGCTTTCATGAAGTCCTGAGCCGGCTGCCGGGCCCCGGGGCGTGGCTGCGGGTGGGCGGGCTCGTGGGATCGTCTCCGGCGGCAACGGTGGCGGCACTGCACCACGCACGCCCCGAGCGCGTGCTCGTGGCGGTCGCCCCCAACCCCGGGGAAGCGTCGTCGGTGGAGGCCGACCTGCTCGCGCTTCTGGAGCGCGAAGACGCGGCCAGGCTGTATCCCCAGAAGGAGGCGCTCCCCTACGAAGAGGGCGAAGTCCACCTCGAGATCGGCGGACTCCGGGTCGAGGCGGTCGAGGCGCTCTTCAGCGGGCGCACACATGTGCTCGTGACGACCCCCCGTGCCCTGCAGGAGCGCGTGCCGATCCCGGCGGGGTTGGCCGCCCTGCGCATCACGTTCCGGGTGGGAGACTCCCTCGATCTCGTTGAGACCGCCGCGACCCTGGAGGCGCGCGGCTTCGAGCGCGTCCCCCTCGTGGAAGAGGTCGGCCAGTTCGCGGTCCGCGGCGGTATCCTCGACCTGTTCAGTGTCGGGGCGGGCGAACCCGTCCGGATCGAGTTGTGGGGCGACGAGATCGAGTCCATGCGGACGTTCGATATCCTCGATCAGCGCTCGGTCGACGAGATCCGGGAGACGCATGTTCTGCCGGTCGACTTTCGCAGCTCGGGTCCGGAGGGCGGGACGGTCTCTCGTTCACTCCTCGAGCTCCTGCCCGCCGACGCTCTGATGGTGCGGCTGGGCAACTGGGACCTGCACGCGGAGGCGGAAAAGACCTGGTCGAGGGTGACGCGGCTCTACCAGGACCTGGTCCACTCGGGAGCCCGTCCTCCCGAACCCGGCGACCTCTTCCTCGAGCCGGCGGAAGTCGAGTCGGCGCTGGCGGCTCTTCCCCGGCTCGACCTGTCGGACACACTCGGCGGGGACGTGGACTTCGGCGCGGAACCCACGCCCGACATCGACCGCGACATGGTGCGGCTCGACGGATGGCTCCGCGAGGGTGCCGCTCGCGGCTTCGAGACCCTTCTCCTCTGCGACAACGACGGCCAGCTCCAGCGGCTCGAGGAGATCCTCGGGGGGCCCCGGAAGATCCCGCCCGGGACGACACTCGGGCTCGGGGCGCTGTCGGGTGGCTTCGAGCTACCCGCCGCGGACCCACCGCTGAGGGTCCTCAACGACCACGAGATCTTCCGCCGCTCCCGCCGGCTCCGCCGCTCGCGGCGCTTCCAGGGCGCCATGGCGTTGGAGAGCCTCGCGCAGCTCACCCCGGGCGACTACGTGGTCCACATGGATCACGGGGTGGGTCAGTTCGTGGGGATGGAGCACATCGAGGTCGGCGGCCAGGAACTCGAGTCCCTGGCCATCGAGTACAGCGGCGGCGAGACGCTTCGCCTTCCGGTCCATCGCCTCGACCTGATCGAGCGGTGGGTGGGGGAGTCGGAGCACGCGAAGCCGCCGTCGCTCCACCGGATCGGGGGCAAGCGTTGGAAGAAGCTCCGTCGCAAGACGGAAGAGGCCATCGAGGAGATGACGGCCCAGCTCCTCGAACTCTACGCGCGACGGTCGAGCGCGGGGGGACACGCCTTCCCTCCGGACACACTGTGGCAGAAGGAGATGGAGTCCTCCTTCCTGTACGAGGACACGCCGGACCAACGATCGGCGGCCGAGGCGGTGAAGCGGGACATGGAGTCGGCGCGCCCGATGGACCGCCTGGTATGTGGCGACGTTGGATATGGGAAGACCGAAGTGGCGATCCGGGCCGCGTTCAAGGCGGTTCAGGACGGCAAGCAGGTCGCGGTGCTGGCCCCCACGACGATCCTGGTCGAACAACACCGCCACACGTTCGACGAGCGACTGGCCGACTATCCGGTGCGCGTCGGAGCGCTGAGCCGATTCCGGACGCCGAAGGAGCAGAAGGAGATCCTGGCGGGTGTGGCCAACGGCGAGATCGACATCGTCGTGGGCACCCACCGCATCCTGTCCGACGATCTGAAGTTCAAGGACCTCGGCCTCCTGATCGTCGACGAGGAACAGCGATTCGGCGTGAAGCACAAGGAGCGGTTGAAGAAGCTGAGAACCTCCGTCGATGTGCTCACGTTGACTGCCACGCCCATCCCCCGGACGCTCTATCTGTCGCTTTCGGGGATCCGCGATCTCTCCCTGATCCGGACGCCCCCCCGCGACCGGATGCCGGTGTTCACCCACGTCCTCCCGTGGAACGATCAGCTCATCTCGGAGGCGCTTCACCGCGAGTTGGACCGGGGCGGTCAGGCGTTCTTCCTCCACAACCGCGTCGAGACCATCTACAACGTGGCCGAGGAGATCCGCGCGCTCGCCCCGGAGGCCCGCGTCTCCGTCGGCCATGGACAGATGTCGGCCGGCGAACTGGACGAGGTCATGCGGGCCTTCGTGGACGGAGAGTCCGACGTCCTCGTGTGTTCATCGATCATCGAGAACGGTCTTGACGTGGCAAACGCCAACACGCTCGTCGTGGACCGGGCCGATCGGTTCGGACTGTCGCAACTCTACCAGATCCGCGGTCGCGTCGGGCGTTCCGATCGGCGCGCCTACTGCTACCTGTTGGTACCGGACGAGGTCGCCGAGGACGCGGAACGCCGCCTCCGGGTCCTCGAGCACTATACCGAGCTGGGAAGCGGGTATTCGGTGGCGCTTCGTGATCTCGAACTGAGAGGGGCGGGGAACCTCCTCGGCGCCGACCAGTCCGGCTTCACCAACCAGATCGGCCTCGACGCGTATCTCAGGCTCATGGAACGGACCGTGGAGCGTCTCCAGAAGGGCGAGGAAGCGGTGGAACATCCGGAGCCCGAAGTGTCGCTCGCCGGACCCGCGTTCCTCCCGGAGGGGTACGTGTCGGACGCGAGCCAGAAGCTTCACCTGTACCGCCGTCTGTCGAAGCTCAAGAGCCGGGAGGAAGCGAACGCGCTCCGAGCCGAGATCGCCGATCGCTTCGGCCGCCTTCCGGCCGAGGTCGACCGGTTGTTGGATGCGGCAGTCCTTCGCCTTCTTGGTAAGAGGTTGGGCGTGGATCGTATCCTCCTGCGCGACGAAGAGGCGCGCATCAGCTTTCGGAGGGGGATGTCGCCACGCCTGAACTCGTTGGAGGCCCCGCTGCGCTCACGTGAGGTGGAGGTCGCAATCAAGCGCCTCGATCCGCTCTCGCTGGTGCTCCACCAGGGCGGGTCGAAAGACCTGGTGGAGACGGTGGTGCTGGCACTCGAGGCCCTGGCGGCCGAGCGGAGTCGGGCGGCGTGACCGCCGGATCGAAGCCGCTGTCTCGGAAAACTGAAGCAACCCGGATTCCCGGAGGAGAAGCAGACGTGAAAATCTCGACGCGCACCCTGCCTGTGATGCTCGTGCTGGTCGCTATGGCAGCGTGCGACTCCGCCGAAACGGAAGGGCCCGTGGTCGCACGCGCGGGCGACTATTCGTTCACGGTGGCCAAAGCGACGGAACTTCTGGTGGACCAGGAGAACCTCCCCAACCAGACGCAGGTCGTGGAGGCGCTGGCGGAGTTGTGGATCGACTACACGTTGCTCGCGGACGCCGTGGCTCGGGACACGACGCTGGAATTCCTCGAGTTGGATGACCTCGTCCAGTCGCAGATCGACCAGCAGATGATCTTCCAGTTGCGCGATTCGGTCATCCAGGTGGATACCGCGATCGCCGACGACGAGTTGCGCCGCCTCTACGAGACGCAGGCACCGGGGGTGCAGCTCCGAGCCCGTCACATCCTGCTCGGGCTTCCGCAGGGTACGACCCAGGCGGCCCGTGATTCCGTCCGTGCGGTGGCTGAGGACGTGCGACGCCAGGCGGTGTCGGGCACGTCCTTCGAGACGCTCGCCTTGCGCTACAGTCAGGACCCCGGAACGGCCTCGCAGGGCGGTGACCTCGGATTCGTGGGTCGGGGCGACCTGGTCCGGCCGATCGACACCGCCCTCTTCGCGATGGACGTGGGTGCCATCAGCGAGGTGGTGGAGTCGCCCTTCGGCTACCACATCCTCCGTCTCGACGATCGGCGGACGCCCGGCTTCGACGAAGCGCGTGCCCAGTTCAGGCTCCAGATGCAGAATCGCCGGTATCTGACCGCCGACTCGGCCTTGATTGCCGAAGTCGAGGAGCGCGGCTCGCCGGAAATGGCCGAGGGCGCCCTCCAGATCGTCAGGGACCTCGCCGCGCAACCAGCGCGCCGAATGAGTTCCCGTGCACGGAAGCGTCCCATCATGACCTTCCAGGGGGGAGCGCTCACGGCCGGGGAGTTCCAGGCCTTCATCCAGGGACGCCCGGCGCAGGAACGGGGGCAGATTCCGGGAGCCACAGACGAACAGCTCACGAACTTCGTGCGCGGCCTGGCGCAGCGGGAGTTGCTGGTGGCCGAGGCGAGAGACGCCGGGCTTCAGCCCGCGGCGGAGGTGGTCGACTCGCTGGAGGCTCAGGTACGCGAGCGAATCAAGCAGATGGCGGGGCGCATCGGGGTGCTACGCCTCCAGCGCGCGCCCGGCGAAGCCACGGCCCCCGCGGTAGGCCGGGCCGTCGAGCAGGCACTCCGGGACATCCTCAACGGCGCGAGCGACGTCGTACCTCTCGGGCAGATCGCGTACCAGTTGCGAGACGGCAAGACGACGAGCGTGTCGGAGGCAGGGGTCGGGCAGGTGGTCCTGGAGGTCGGTCGGGCCCGGGCCGCGCGCAGTCCATCGCCCGTGGAGGGAGCGGGCCCGGGAGATTCGGTACCGGCACCGGTGCCATCCCCCGGAAATCCTTGATCCGGCGGTCTCCAGGTATCGGAACCAGCACAACCAGAGGGGTTACGACGCAGCATGGTCAAACGACGCTATAGCGCCTTCATGGCGATCACATTTGCGGCTGTGGCCGCCTTTCCGAGTCTGGGCGCAAGCCAGGCCTTCAACGCGTCCGATCCGGAGCTCGTCGACCGGATCGTGGCCGTGGTCGGCGATTCGGTCGTTCTCCTCAGCCAGGTCCAGACCGACCTGCAGCAGATGGCGCTGCAGGGCCGAGCGCTTCCGGACGACCCCGCAGCACTCCAGCAGCTCTTCGACCAGTCCGTCGAGGAGCGCATCAACCTGCTCCTGATCCTCCAGGCGGCCGCCCGCGATTCTCTGCTTTCGGTCGACGAGGAGCAGATCGAGGAGTCCGTACAGCAGGAGATCGACAGCCGGACACAGGCGTTCGGCGGACCCCCTCAGTTCCAGCAGGCCCTCCTGGCCGAAGGGCTCACGCTCGCGTCGTACCGGGACATGCTGGGGCAACAGATCCGCCGCCAGCAGGTGCAGCAGCTGTTCATGCAGCGCCGCCTCCGCGACGCCGCCCCAATCGTCCTGGAAGAGGCCGAAGTACGCCAGGCGTTCGAAACGGCCCGCGGCGAAATCGGTCAGCGGCCGCGCTTGCTGTCGTTCCACCAGGTGGTGATCGCACCCGCGCCGTCTCCCGCGGCTGATTCGCTGGCGCTTCTCGAGGCGCAGGCCGTCCTCGACAGCATCCGCGCGGGCGCCGACTTCGCGGAACTGGCCGAACGGCACTCCGACGATCCCGGTTCGGCCCCGCTGGGCGGCGACCTCGACTGGTTCCGGCGCGGGACCATGGTACGCGAGTTCGAGGACGCCGCCTTCGGCCTCCGCGACGGTCAGGTGAGCGACCCGGTCAAGACGGAGTTCGGCTATCATCTCATCAAAGTCGAGCGCAGCCGGCAGGGCGAGCGGAAGGGGCGGCACATCCTGTTCACGCCCGAGCAGACGGCTGACGACGCAACGAGCGCGCGCGGCATCGCCGCCACGGTCGCGACAGAGGCCCGGGCGGGTGCGAACATGGCAGACCTCAACGAGCGGTACGCGGACCCCGAGTCCCCCGACACGCTCACGGTGACCTACGAGCAGTTGAACCAGTTGCCTCCGGGCTACAGCGCGCTCGCCTCGGCGGCGGTGGGCGACGTCGTGGGTCCCATCGAGTACCAGGCCGCGCGGGGAGAGGTGCGACTTGCCGTCATGAAAGTCACGCGGATCGAAGAGGCCGGCGAATACCGCTTCGAGGAAGTCCGTGCCCAACTCGAGCAGCGGATGATCCAACAGAAACAGTCGGAA
Source organism: Gemmatimonadota bacterium (assembly GCA_029262115.1). GTDB lineage: Bacteria > Gemmatimonadota > Gemmatimonadetes > Longimicrobiales > Gaopeijiaceae > JAJCZZ01. Next base: position 22,313 of record JAJCZZ010000062.1, read on the forward strand.
CGGGTCGTTCGGGCCTTGAGGGACCGCACCTTCATCGAAGTGAGGCGGTGACCGGGAGGCAGGCGACGCCGCGTCCGATCGCGGTGACGGTGGGTGACCCTCGGGGCATCGGCCCCGAGGTCGCGCGCGGTGCTGCGGAGAGTCTCCGCCAGGCCGATCCGACCGCCCGACTCCTCTGGGTGGTGCCGGAGAACTTCAAGCACGATCTGCCGCGACCCGGGGGTGAGATCCGCACGGTCTCAGCCTGGGACGGAACCGAGGTGAGCGCCGGCCGCGTGTCCATCGAAGCGCTCCGCGTGTCGGTCGAGCTCGCCATGGACGGTACGGTTTCGGGCGTCGTGACCGCCCCGGTCAGCAAGCCGGCGCTGCACGCCGCCGGGTGGGAGGCTCCCGGTCAGACGGAGATGCTCCGCGAGCTCTCGGGCGCCCCGGAAGTAGGAATGCTCATGGCTGCGGAAACGACACGTCTCAGCGCGCCGCTTCGGGTTCTTCTGGCCACCACTCACCTGGCCCTACGCGACGTGGCGGGCCGGATGACCGAGGCGCTCCTCGTGCGGCAGACGACGTTGCTCTTTCGTGCGCTGCGGGACGACTGGGGCATCGCGGTGCCCCGGATCGCTCTGTGCGCGTTCAACCCGCACGCGTCGGACGACGGCCTCTTCGGCGACGAGGAGGTGCGGGTGTACGAACCCGCCCTCGCGCGCCTTCGGGCGGACGGGATCGGAGCCGCCGGACCGATTCCGGCGGACACGGTCTTCTCGCGCGCTCTCGCGGGCGAGTTCGACGCGGTGGTGGCCCCGTACCATGACGTAGGGATGGCGGCCTTCAAGACCGTGTCCTTTGGTACGGGTGTGAACGTGACGGTGGGGCTGCCGTTCATCCGGACCTCGCCGGACCATGGGACCGCCTTCGACATCGCGGGGCAGGGCGTGGCCGACCCGTCCTCCATGTTTCAGGCCCTTCGACTCGCGGCGCGCCTCACACGGACACGGGCCGCGAAGGCCTACCCCGCGGGTGTGGCCCACCCGTAGTTTTCGGGGATCCTTCGGCGTTCCCTGCCCGGCCGGGAGGCCGGATGCCCGCTCCGCCCAGACTGGCTCTATTGATCAAACTCACGCAGGTCGCGAAGGAGTACCCGAAGCGCGGTTTCGCTCTGCGCGACGTGTCCTTCAATATTGCCAAGGGCGAGATGGCGTTCGTGACGGGACACTCGGGCTCCGGAAAGTCCACGACGTTACGGCTCGCGCACATGGCGGATCGCCCGACGTCAGGCGAGGTCCGGGTCACCGGCTACTCGTCGGCCACGCTGTCAAGCCGAGAGGTCTGGAAGGTCCGCCGCCGCGTCGGAATGGTCTTTCAGGACTTCCGCCTCCTCCCCGGCCGGTCCGCGGTCGAGAACGTCGGGTTCGCCCTGGAGGTCACGGGCGTCAACCGTAAGGAGATCGGCCCCCGGGCGCAGCGACTCCTGAGTCAGGTGGGGCTGAGCACGAAGGCGGGCGCGTTGGTGAACGAACTGTCCGGCGGGGAACAGCAGCGCGTGGCCATCGCCCGGGCGCTCGTGAACGATCCGTTCGTTCTCCTCGCGGACGAGCCGACGGGCAACCTCGATGAGCGGGCGACCCGCGGGATCATGGAGCTGTTCGTCGAACTCAACGCTAAGGGAATGGCCGTCTTCATGGCCACGCACGACCTCGAGTTGGTCCGGCGGTACCCGAAGGCTCGGCTGCTCGAGCTCGATCATGGTCGCCTCGTGTACGACTCGGCTACCGCGTAGTGTACGCGCTGCGTGAAGCACTCGCGGCATTTCGCCGAGCCCCCGTCCTCGCGGGCCTGAGCGCCGCGATGGTGGCGTTGGCCCTCTACATCATCGGTCTCTTCGGACTGGCATCGTACAATCTTCAGCTCGCGCTGTCGTCCATGGAGGAGCGGGTGGAGGTGGTGGTCTACCTCCGGGACGACGCCCGTCAGAGCGAAATCGATCTGGCGCAGACCGAACTCGCGGAGCTACCTCAGGTTCTGGGCGCTCGATATGTATCCAAGCGGGAAGCCCTGGACCGGGCACGCCGGGACCTGCCCGAGTTCGGTGAGCTCTTCGGAGGCGCGGGTGTGAATCCCCTGCCCCAGTCCCTCGAACTCGAGCTGCAGCCTGCGGCTCGCAATCGCGAGATGGTCGAACAGGTCTCCGCCGCCGCACAGGCGTACCCATTCGTCGAAGACGTCGAATACGGCCGCGAGTGGGTCGACAAGCTCTTCACCTTGCGCCGAATCGGGGCCGCCACGACCGCGGCGCTGGGGGGCGCCTTCTTCGCGGTCGCCGCGCTGATCATTGGAACCGCGCTCCGGATCGCCGTTTTCGCGCGGCGCGACGAGATCTACATCATGCGGCTGGTCGGCGCCCGCAACGGCTTCATCCATCGCCCGTTTCTGATCGAAGGCGCGCTCGCGGGGCTTCTCGGGGGAATCGCGGCCTGGATCCTCACCTACGCCACGTATCGAGCGGTGTACGCGTATCTCTTCGAGGTGGCGTGGATCCCATCCGCATGGGTCGCCCTCGGGATCGCGGTCGGCACGCTCTTCGGTTCGGTCGCGAGTTCACTGGCTATCCGGAAACATCTGGGTGAGGTCTGAGGGACATGAACCGACGTGCCCGCCCATCCGACTCGACTGTCACCGCCCTCCGGAGAATCGGCGTCGTGGTGTGCCTGTTCTTCGCGACGACACCACAGCCCGGCTGGGCCCAGACCGATGTGCGCCGTGAGATCCTGGCCAGTCAGCGCCGGCTCGAAGAGATCCGCGCCGAACGCGCGAGACTCCAGTCCGAGATGAACGCGGTCCGCGTCCGAGTGCGCAACGTGTCGAGCGAACTGGCGAACGTCGAACGTCGCTTGTCCGCGTCTCGCTCCGTCCTGGCCGAGATCGAGTTCCAGGCAGATGCCACGGCGACACAAATTCAGGCCACCACCCTGGAACTCGTGCAGACGAGGGAGCGGTTGTCCGAGGGGCGAGCCGTGTTGAACCGGAGGCTTCGCGACATCTACAAGCTGGGGCCGGCCCACACGGTCCAGGTGCTGCTGGGCGCCCGCTCTTTCACGGATCTGGTCAACCGGTACCGGTATCTGCAGCGCGTGGCCTCGTTCGACCGCAACCTCGTCGACCGCGTGCAGGAACTCGAAGGGGAGCTGATCCTTCAAAACGGTGACCTCCAGGAACGAATGGCCCAGTTGGGCGCGCTTCGTCAGAACCGACTCGGGGAGGTGGCCGAGCTCCGGGCCGTGGAAGCGGAGCGCCAGAGGGCACTCCAGGAGTTCCGGGGGCGTGAGGAGCAGACGGCGACGCGGCTGGAGCAGCTCGAAGCAGACGAAGGCCGCATGACCTCGCTGATCGACGACCTTGAGACACGCCGGGTCGAAGAGGAGCGTAGGCGGGCCGCTCGCCCGAATCCCGGCGCATCGCCCACCAACTCCCTGTCGACCTCCGATGCGGGGTCGCTCGACTGGCCACTCGACGGTGACGTCATCTACAACTTCGGTCGAGAGCGCCGCCCGAACGGCCTGGTTCTCCGCTGGAACGGCATCGGGATCGCCGCCGATCCCGGCACGCCGGTCCGCGCGGTGCGCGCTGGCAGGGTGGTCCTGGCCGGACCCTTCGAGGGGTACGGACCGACGGTCGTACTCAGCCACGGCGACGGATTCTATACCCTGTACCTCTACCTCGAGGAAATCGGGGCGGTCGAGGGACGTGATGTCGCGGCCGGACAGGTGGTCGGAACGGTCGGTGGACGTGAGACGCCGGAGGGGCCCCACCTGGAGTTCCAGATCCGTGCGCCCGACGGGGGCGCGTCGCCAAGGGCCCAGGACCCACTTCGGTGGCTGAGGCGGCGCTGACATGATCCGACTGCACCCGGTCGCCGGCCACGGAGCCGCGCGCGACGCGCTGACGCGGGCCCACTCGGCCGCCGGCCTGCCGTCGGCCATGTTGTTCCACGGCCCTCGGGGCGTTGGTAAGCAGCGCATGGCGCTGTGGACGGCACAGCTCCAGGTGTGCACGGCGCCGGCGGCGGGCGGCCCGTGCGACCAGTGCGTCGATTGCCGGATGGCCCTCGGCCTCGAGCATCCGGACATCCACTGGTATTTTCCGTTGGCCCGACCGAAAGGCGCCTCCGGCGACCGCCTCGGTGACGCCCTGGAGTCCGCGCGGATCCAGGCGTTGATCGACGTCCGCGTCCATCCGCTGCGGGCCAGCCTCGGCGACGAACTGCGCGGACTGTACCTCGCCATGGTCCAGAATCTACGTCGGCGGGCTTACGTGTCTCCCTCCAACGCGCCCGTCCAGACGTTCATCATCGCGGACGCCGAGTTTCTCGTCCCTCAGGAGTCGAGCCCCGAAGCGGCCAACGCCCTGCTGAAGCTCCTGGAGGAGCCGCCGAAGTCGACGCGGTTCGTGCTGACCTCCTCCGAACCGGGGCGGTTGCTCCCCACGATCCGGTCGCGGTCGGTGCCGCTGCACCTCAGCCCACTGCCGGACGAGGAGGTCGCGGACTTCCTGGTGAAGTCGACCGGCGTGGATCGGGACACCGCGGCGTGGGCCGCTCGCCTCAGCGCCGGGTCGATTGGACGCGCACTCGGCTTCCTTCCCGACGACGACGGAGATCCCGGCCCGCTCGAAGAGCTGCGCCGCGCTGCCTTCCGGCTTGTCCAAGCGGGCCTGTCGGCCGAGCGAGCGCCCGGGTACGCCGCCGCCCTGCAGGAGCGACCGGCCGGTGCCCGCAGCATGGTGGAGCTGTTCTACTTCGTCGAGGAGTGGGTTCGCGACCTCGGCGCGGTGGCGGCAGGAGCCCCCCATGCTGTGCGCAACCAGGATTCGATCGACCGGTTGCGCTCGCTCGTCGAGGCCAAGGGCGTCCAGGCCCCCGACGCGGCCACGGCGCTGGCAGCGGTCGAAGAGGCGAGAGAGATGGCGCGCGGCAACGTCAATCCTCAGCTCATCGTGTCGGGACTCGTCCGGCGGCTCCGCCGTGATCTCCGCCCACGCCGACTCTCTCCGGCAGGGAACACATGAGCGATGGCCTGACGCACTTCGACCAGGACGGACGACCCAGAATGGTGGACGTGTCCCACAAGGAGACGACCCACCGGACCGCGCTCGCCGAGGGACGAATCAGGATGGCGCCGGAGACGCTCGAGACCATCACGGAGGGGGTGGGCCGCAAGGGCGACCCCCTCCAGGTCGGCGAATTGGCGGGTATCATGGGCGGCAAGCGCACGGCGGAGTTGATCCCTCTCTGCCATCCCCTTCCCGGAACCACCATCTCCGTCACCTTGGAAGCCGACCCCGATCTGCCCGGGGTCGTCGCCACGGCGCGCGCCAAAGTCGCAGGTCAGACCGGCGTTGAGATGGAGGCCTTGACGTCGGTTTCGGTCGCACTGCTCACCGTGTACGACATGGTCAAGGCCATTGATCGTGGCATGGCAATCGAAGGGATCCGACTTCTCCGCAAGGAGGGAGGTCAGTCCGGGACGTGGGAGGCTCGCTGAGCGGAGACGAACGTCGCGGCGGAGAGCCGTCGCCGCCTACGCCAGCAGCGTATCGATGGCGGCGAGCAACCGGTCCACGTTCTCGTGGGTCGCGCCGGAGCCCATGAGACCGACCCGCCAGATCGCACCCGCTGCGGGCCCGAGTCCTCCGCCGACCTCGATCCCGTGATCCTCCAGCAGGGCCTTCCGGAGCGGACCCTCGACCGTCCCTTCCGGAAGCCGGGCAGCCGTCAGTTGGGGAAGCCTGTACCCCTCTTGGGCGAACATGGAGAAGCCCCGCGCCTCGACTTCGGTCTGGAGCCGCCCACCCACCTCGGCGTGGCGCTCGAACCGTGCGTCAAGCCCCTCCTCGTCCGCCATCAACAGGCCCTCGTGGAGCGCGTACATCATGTTGATGGGAGCGGTGTGATGGTACTTCCTCTGTGCACCTTCGCCCACGTAGTCGGCCAGGAGTCCCGCGTCCAGATACCAGGACTGACACGGTACGGACCGCGTCCGGATCCGCTCCACCGCTCGGGGCGAAAACGAGATCGGGGCCAGGCCCGGCGGCACGCCCAGGCACTTCTGCGTTCCCGAGTAGGCGACGTCGACGCCGTTGGCGTCCAACTCGGTCGGTACACCCCCGAGCGACGTGACCGTGTCCACCACGAAGAGCGTGTCCGAATCGGCCAAATGCCGTCCGATGTCGGCCAGCGGTTGGTGAACCCCCGTCGACGTCTCGGCGTGCACGATCGCCACCAGTCGGGCTTCCGGGTGTTTCCGGTGCGCCTGAATCATCTGCTCGGGGTCGATGATCCGACCCCACTCCGCCTCGACCGAAACGACCTGGGCGCCCATACGGGCCGCCATCTCCTTGAGCCGACCTCCGAACACGCCATTGATCCCGACGATGGCCGTATCGCCTGGCTCCAGGAGATTGGCCATCGCGGCCTCCTGCGCGGCGGAACCGGTACCCGAAACCGGGAACGTCAACGTGTTCTCCGTGCCGAAGAGCCGACGGAGCCGCGCGTTCACGTCGTCCATGATGGCGAGGAACTGCGGATCGAGGTGGCCGATCGTGGGACGCCCCAACGCCTCGAGGATTCGATCATGGACCGGCGACGGACCGGGCCCGAGAAGGAGACGCGGACGAACCGGGAACAGCGGCGTCATGGACGAACCTCGACTTGGCGGTAGGCAGACGAGCGGGGGTGACACAGGAGACTACAGGTGATAGTTGGGTGCTTCCCTGGTGATCGTCACGTCGTGCGGATGGGATTCGCGCAGGCCACCACTCGTGACCCGGTTGAATCGAGCGCTGGTTCGAAGAGCCTGGAGCGAACCGCACCCGCAATACCCCATCCCGCTGCGCAGCCCACCCACGAGCTGGTAGATCGTGTCGGAGACGGGCCCTTTGTAGGGCACCCGTGCCTCGATCCCCTCCGGGACGAACTTCCGATTCACCTGCCCGTCCTGGAAGTACCGGTCGGCCGAACCTTCCTCCATGGCGGACAGTGATCCCATCCCCCGGACCGTCTTGAAACGGCGGCCTTCGAGGAGGAAGCTCTCACCCGGGGACTCATCGGTGCCGGCGAACATCGAGCCCATCATGACCGTCTCGGCACCGGCCGCGAGCGCCTTCACGATGTCGCCGGAATACCGAATGCCACCATCGGCGATGACCGGAACGTCGGCGTCGCCGACACCGTCGACGGCGTCCATCACGGCCGTGAGCTGCGGAAGGCCCACGCCGGTTACGACCCGGGTCGTGCAGATGGACCCGGGACCCACGCCGACCTTGACGGCGTCGACGCCTCGCTCGACGAGCGCCTGAGCCCCCTCCCGCGTGCCGACGTTGCCGCCGATCAACTGGATGTCGGGAAAGCGCTCGCGAACCCGTGAGAGCGCCTGAAGCACTCCTTCGGAATGGCCGTGCGCCGTGTCCACGACCAGCACGTCCACGCCCGCGTCCACCAACCGCGCCGCCCGCTCCAGATCCGACAGAGACGCGCCGATGGCCGCGCCCACTCGAAGCCGTCCGTGCTCATCCTTGCACGCGTTCGGATACTGCTGACGCTTGAAAATATCCTTGACCGTGATCAGACCACGCAGCTTCCCTTCATCGTCCACGACGGGAAGCTTTTCGATACGGTGCTTGTGGAGGAGCTTCCGCGCCTGATCCAAGGTCGTCCCGACCGGCACCGTAACGAGGTTGTCCGACGTCATCACACCGCGGAGCGGCTGGTCGAGATCCGTTTCGAACTGGAGGTCGCGGTTGGTCACGATGCCGACGAGCCGTCCCCCGTCCTCGACGATCGGGACACCGCTGATGCTGAACCGGGCCATCAACCGGTGCGCGTCCCTCAGATTGCCGTCTGCTTGAAGTGTGATGGGGTCCAGGATCATCCCACTCTCCGAGCGCTTGACCCGGTCGACTTCCTCGGCCTGCCGCTCGGCGGGCAGATTCTTGTGGATGATCCCGATCCCCCCTTCCCGGGCCACCTGAATGGCGAGACGGGACTCGGTGACCGTGTCCATTGCGGCCGCAACGAGCGGGATCTGCACCCGGATCCCTCGGGACAGCCGCGAGGAGATGTCGGTCTCGCTCGGATGGACCAGAGAGTGCGCCGGAATCAGCAACACGTCGTCGAACGTGAGCGCTTCCTTGATGATGGCGTCGCGCCGGGTGGAGCCGTCTGTCATCGGGACTGGGGAGTGGTGCGAGGAGGGGCGATATACGACCCGCGCCCGCCTCGACCGGTGCCGCGAAAGCGGGAGATCGAGAGCGGGCGCGGGGTCGCTACCGGGACCGGAGGTGTCACCATGGGTGAGTGTATCCGATGCCTTCGGGACCGTCAACCGGGCTCAGGGAGCCTCTCCGTAGATGAGGCTCCCCACGCCTCAACCTCAGACCGTCTCACCCTCTCGCGGACCCGGCTCCGCCGTCCCCTCCGAGGCGGGTGTGCCACCGACTTCTCGCTGGGGTAGCGTCCCGGACTCCCCCCCGCCCGCATCGGTCGACGGTTCCAGCACCGAGTTCAGATCGTTCAGAATCTGCCGCCCCGCGGACGAGACGCCCGACAGGACGCGGTCGGCCGCCGAAATGACCTGAAAGGCTTCGCGAATCGTGGCCGGGCTGACCGCCTTCCGGCGTAGCTTGTCCTCCAGGCCCTCGGCGAACTTCTGGAGGCCGGACGCCTCCACACCGGACCCTTCCGAATACTTGGCCTCCAGGAATTCGATGTAGTCGAGGACCTGGTAGACCTGAGCGTCCGGCAGACTCTCGATCCTCCGCTGAAGCCGTTGGCGGAGTGCGTCATGCATATCGATCTCTCCTGGTTCCTGGTGTGGTGTTGCGAAAGTTCGCGAGCCACCGAGAGGGTCGAGGCGCGACCCAGGTCCTGCGGACCCGGGTACCCCCCTGGTAGGCGCGACGACGAGGAATAGCACCGCTATTTCGAGGAGGAGCAACGACCCAGGGCCGGATGCATCGGCTCTCGAATGGCCGAGACACTTTCGTAGCACCACACTAGATCCTGCCTTTCGTGCGGGTGCCGCCGACAGCGGGCGTCCCGACTCCCCGATAGTCTACACCGACCACGGCGTCGAGCCCAACGTCGAGCCGCCCCCGACGACCCTCGGTTTGCTGACGGGCGGAAAGGTCGTATCGTCCCCCACTGTCCACCATCCGTACGATCCGAACTGCCTCGAGGTTTTCGGCGTCCATGTCTTTCCTACCACTCCGCTCCGTTTCGGTCGCTGACCCGGCCGCGTCGCTCTACGACGAATGGCTGGATGGACTTGAGTCCGAGCTCGCCGCTCCGGAGTGCGATCGCAACGAACTGTGCCGCCGGGTCCTCACGGAGCTGCACTTTCCACACCTGGCGGGCGTGGACCCGTCGACGCTGCCGCTGGGCACGCAGGTGGCGCTGGCGCAGATGGACCCCCGCAATGTTACGCTCGAGCCCGAGTACTATGCGGAGATCGATCTGGAGAAGTACGCACGGGTCAAACCGCTCCTGTGGATGTGGGAGATGTTCGACAAGAGCTCCGCGGGGGAAAACATCGAGTTGGGCATCCGCTTCCGGCGGATCCTCGCCCAGCGGATCTTCAAGCGATGCGGAACCGGATTCAAGGCGTTCCATCACGTGAAGTTCTCGTTCGGGTACAACATGGAGGTCGGCGACGGCGTGGTCGTGCACCGCCACGTCCTTCTGGACGATCGCGGAGGAATCGAGATGGGCGACCGCTCGTCGGTGTCCGACTTCGTGAACGTGTATTCCCACAGCCACGACATCGTGGATGGGCGGATCGTGAGCGCGCCGAAGACGGTCATCGGCACGGGTGTGCGGATCACCTACCATGCCACGATCCTGGCCGGGAACCATGTGGCGGACGACTCCATGGTGGGCGCCTGTTCCATCCTCACGCGCGACACGGAGCCGCACTGGGTCTACGTGGGCGTGCCGGCGCGGAGAGTGAAGGAGAAGCCCGCCGCCGAGCGTGCGCGGCGCGCCGCGCCCACGGGCGACCCGCTCGGCACCGACCGATAGCTTCCTGGAGCCTCGCGCCGGCTCACGTTCCTCATCCGGGAGCGGTTCGTCAGCCCCCCGCGGTGGGCGACTCCCCCTCGGGGCGCGCTATCCGTCCTCTTCGTACTTCTGCTTCAGGCGGCGCACGACCTCCGGGTCCGCCAGCGTCGTGGTATCACCCACCGCGTTCCCTTCGGCGATGTCGCGGAGGAGCCGACGCATGATCTTTCCCGATCGGGTTTTCGGGAGATCCGCGGTGAACACCACCATCTCCGGCTTGGCGATGGCTCCGATCTTCTCGCCGACATGCGCCCGCAGCTCCGCCATGAGATCGTCCGTCGGTTCGATGCCGTCCTTGAGCGTGACGAACGCCGCGATCGCCTGACCCTTGATGTCGTGGCTCTTCCCGACCACGGCCGACTCCGCCACCGACTGGTGGTCGACCAGCGCGCTTTCGACCTCCATGGTGCCGATCCGGTGGCCGGCGACATTCAGCACGTCGTCGACCCGCCCGAGGATCCAGAAGTACTCGTCATCGTCTCGTTTGGCGCCGTCGCCGGCAAAGTAGATCCCGTCCCACTTCGACCAGTACGTGTCCCTGAAGCGCTGGTCGTCCCCCCAGACCGTCCGCAACATCGACGGCCACGGCGACATGATCGCGAGGTAGCCGGCATGCGAGGGATCCCCCTTCTCGTCCAGGACGTCGGCCTCGATGCCCGGGAAAGGCCGGGTCGCCGTCCCCGGTTTCGTGGTGGTGACGCCCGGAAGGGGGGTAATCATGATGGCGCCGGTTTCGGTCTGCCACCACGTGTCGACGATGGGGCAGCGCTCCCCACCGATCACCCGGTGATACCACATCCACGCCTCGGGATTGATCGGCTCGCCCACCGTTCCGAGGAGGCGGAGCGCGGATAGATCGTAGCCGGCCGGCCACTGCTCCCCCCACCGCATGAACGCTCGGATCGCCGTCGGCGCCGTGTAGAAGATCGTGACCCCGTACCGTTGGCAGATGTCCCAGAAACGACCCTGGTCGGGTGTGTCAGGGGCGCCCTCGTACATGAGAACCGAGGCCCCGTTCGCCAACGGCCCGTACACGATGTAGCTGTGGCCCGTGATCCACCCGACATCCGCCGTGCACCAGTAGACGTCGTCGTCCTTGAGGTCGAATACCGCCTTCGTCGTGGCGGCCACCTGGGTGAGGTATCCGCCCGTCGTGTGCACCACGCCCTTCGGCATCCCGGTCGTGCCGGAGGTATACAGGATGAACAGCGTGTCCTCGGCATCCATCGACTCGGGGTCGCACGTGCGCGGCATGTCGGCCAACAGGTCGTGATACCACACGTCGCGTCCCGGCTCCATCGTCACGCCGAGCGTGTCCGAAAGCGTGCCCCCCCGCCGCACCACGACCACTTTCTCGACGGTCGGGGAGCGCTCGAGGGCGGCGTCCGCGTTGGATTTCAGGCGAATGGGCTGTCCGCGACGCCATCCGCCGTCGGCGGTGATCAACACCTTGGCGCTGGCGTCGTTGTTCCGATCCGCCAACGACTCGGGGCTGAAGCCGCCGAACACGACCGAGTGGATCGCCCCGATCCGGGTGCAGGCCAACATCGCGACGGCGGCCTCCGGAATCATCGGAAGGTAGATGGTCACCCGATCTCCACGCCCCACGCCCAGGCTTCGCAGTCCGTTGGCGAAGCGACACACTTCCGCATGCAGCTCTTCGTACGTGTACGTGCGTGTGTCTCCGGGCTCTCCTTCCCAGATCAGCGCGGGCTTGGTGCGTCCAGGACCATCCAGATGCCGGTCCAGGCAGTTGTGCGAGACGTTCAGCTTTCCGCCGAGGAACCACTTCGCGTGGGGCGGCGTCCATTCCAGCACGGTGCTCCACGGCTCGAACCACTCCAGCTCCGCGGCCCAATCGGCCCAGTACGCCTCCCGGTCCCGATCCGCTCGGGTGTAGATCTCGGGCTGCGCCACGGCGTCGCGGGAAAAGTCCGCCGGAGGGTCGAAGCGGCGATCCTCGTGCAGAAGGTCGTCGAACGCGCCAGAATCACCGGCCATGCGGGGTCTCTTTAGCTGAGGTGGAATTTGCATCGGGCGTCCGTCAATCTGCGTCGCCGCCCCGTCAGAGCAAGCGTGACTTCTTATCGAGAATCATTCTTGATAACGTATGTGGTGCCTTCCCTTCGTGATCGTCCATGGCTGATCCCGGCCGCCTCCGCCGCGGTATGTGGTGCGGCCACATTGACCGGCTGGATCGCCGGCCTGTCCGGTGCGGGCGGTGTTGCCACGATCCTCCTCGGCCTCGCGTTCCTGACGGGCGGCTGGTCGGCCACCGCTCGGAGCGTCGGGTCCCTCGCACACGCCTCCGTGGACGTGGACCTGCTCATGGTGCTGGCCGCCGGCGGCGCGGCGGCGGTCGGTTATCCGCTGGAAGGCGCGATCCTCCTCTTCCTGTTCTCGACGGGCAACGCGCTCGAGGAGTACGCGTTCGCCCGCACACGCCGCTCGATCGAGGGGCTCATGCGGCTCCGGCCCGACGAAGCTTCGGTCGTCGCCCCGGACGGATCGGAGTCCATGCGGCCCATCGAAGAGCTGCAGGTCGGCGCGGTGGTGCGCGTGCGGCCCGGCGACCGGATTCCCGTCGACGGAACGGTGGTCGACGGGACGTCGCGGGTCGATGAGTCGACACTCACCGGGGAGCCGATTCCCGTGGCCAAGGCGGTCGGCGACACGGTCTTCGCAGGAACGGTGAACTCGGGTGGGTCGATGGACTTGCGTGCCACGCGTCGTGCGGACGACACCGCATTGGCACGGGTCATCCGTCTCGTGGAGGACGCGCGTGAGGCACGAGCGCCAACGCAGAGTTGGCTCGACGCCGTAGAGGGTCGGTATGCTGCCGCCGTAATTCTGGCCGCGGCCGGGTTCGCGGTCGCGCTATGGGCCGTGGCGGGATGGACCGTCGAGGCGTCGCTCTACCGGGCCATGACGCTTCTGGTCGTCGCGTCGCCTTGTGCGCTGGTCATCTCCATCCCAGCCACCATCGTATCGGCGGTATCGAACGGGGCGCAGCGCGGGGTCCTGTTCAAAGGCGGAGCCCACCTCGACGCGTTGGCGAGCGTGTCGGTGCTCGCGGTGGACAAGACGGGCACGGTCACGGTCGGAAAGCCCGTCCTCGTGGCGCGACACGCGCACGACTTCGACCCCGACGCCCTGCTCGACCATACGGCGGCCGTGGAAGCTCTCTCGGAGCACCCGCTCGGAGGGGCGGTCGTGACGGCGGCACTCAGCGAGGGTCGAGCTCTTCCCGCCGTCACCGACTTCGAAGCCGTGACCGCCCATGGCGTGCGGGGGGTCGTCCTGGGACGCGAAGTACGGGCAGGTCGTCGTCCGTGGATCGAGGAGTACGTCGGCGCCCCCCTCCCGCCCGCCGTCGCCGAATGGGCAGCCGAGGCTTCGGCTCAGGCAGCCACACCGATCTTCGTCGCCGTCGACGGCAAACACGCGGGTGGGCTCGCCGTGGCGGACCGTCCGCGCGACAACGTGAGACAGGTCCTCGCCGCCGTTCGGCGGGACGGGGTCTCGCGGGTGGTGATGCTGACCGGGGACGATGAGCGAACGGCGGCCGCCGTTGCCGATCACGTCGGTATCGCCGACGTCCATGCGGGGCTCTTCCCGGAGGACAAGACGCGAATCCTGGCGGATCTGCGCGCCCGGTACGGGCCGGTGGCGATGGTCGGGGACGGCGTGAACGACGCGCCCGCCCTGGCCGCGGCCGACGTCGGCATCGCCATCGGCGCGGTCGGTTCCGATGTCGCTCTTGAAACGGCGGACGTCGTCCTGATGGGAGACGAACTCGATGGTCTCGCTCATGCGTTCCACCTCGCCCGCCGCGCGCGGCGTGTCGTGCGTCAGAACCTGATCTTCGCCACCGGCGTCATGGTCACGTTGGTCGCCCTCGCCCTGCTCGGTCGGATCGACCTCACGACGGGGGTCATCGGCCACGAAGGAAGCACGCTGGTGGTCGTACTCAACGGCCTACGGCTCCTGCGGGCGCCGGGGGGGTAGTGTCAGGTAGGATCGATCAGGGCTTGAAGGTCCGGGAGTACGAGTAGGCTCTGGAACGCTCGTACGGAAGCCGACGCCAGGGCGGATACGGCTCCGGAACCGGCCTCGATGGCCGTGCGGGGCATACGCACTTTGAAACGGACTTCGGTCTCCGCGGTCCCGGGCGGATGGTCAGAGTCTGGAAGTCGAAAGCGAAGGGTGACGGGCGTCCGGTACCCGTCGAGCAGGGCGGATCCAGCCATGCGCGCCAGCGTTTCCAGGGTGTCGTCGACCGGTCCGAGGTCGGCGAGCGGGTTCAGGTCGACCACGAGGGCGAAGTTCCCCGACAGTCCCCGGGTGGTTTCGTCCAGGTACACATCAATGCTCACCGGGAGGTCGGAATCCGCGTCGTGGAAAAACAGATACGCGCTACGGGTGGCTTCGCCGGCCCACCGCCCCTCGAATTGATGGCTCGTCGTTTTCTGCAGACCGGACAGCGTCCATCCTGTCGCCCGGACCCCGTCCTGAACCGCTTCGATAAGGGGTTCCAGCGTCAGGATCGGGCCACGTGAATTCGCGTTGACACTCAAAGCGGAAGTCCTTTAGCTTCAGGATGTTCGGCAGTTATCAACTGTCGGCGCCCGTCAGGAGGAAGTCGAGAGATGCAGGCCCAGGAAATCGGTCACGAACAAGTTCTCCGAAGCGCCCTGGAAGCGAGTGGGCAGCGATTCACGGAGCAACGCGCGGCCGTGTACCGATACCTTTCGTCGACCGACGTCCACCCGACGGCGGATGAGGTCTTCCTCACGGTTCGGACCGATCTTCCCGGCATCTCCCTGGCCACGGTGTACAAGAGCCTCGAAACGCTCGTCGGGTGCGGATTGGCCGTCAAGTTGACCTACAGCGATGGATCGGCGCGGTACGACGGCCGGACGGATCCACACCACCATGCTCGGTGCACGACGTGCGGAATCGTGATGGACATCGAGGGCGGACTCTCGCCCGAGCAGGTGGAGGCACTCCGGACTCGCGCCGACGGCTTCCGGGTCATGGGCTATCGTCTGGAGCTGTCCGGCGTCTGCGCGGGCTGCGCCGAGGCGGCGTGACTCCACCCGCCGGGCCGGTAGAACCGGTTCGGCAATGCTGAGCGCCAGGAGCCGGGCCACCCTTCCCCGGCCGGACCACTTCCGGGGCGACTTTCTCACGAGCGCCGTAGCGCGCCGAGGTGCATCCCGCGCGTCGGGTCCCTTCGAAATGCTGCCCCTCGCGGTCGCCCGCCCCTGGGACACCGAGGACGTCGTCTCGCTGGTCCGGTGGGCTACGGCTGCGGGGCACGCCCTCGTCCCCCGCGGCGCGGGCACGGGAATGCCGGGTGGGAATGTCGGCCCGCACGTCATCCTGGAGGTCGGGGCCTTCCAGGACATTGGCGAGGTACGAGGCGATACCGTCACCGTTGGATCGGGCGTGACGGGTGCGACCGTCGACGAGGTGGCCGGAAACGCGCTCACGCTTCCTGCTCTTCCGTCGTCCGCGCTGCGGTGCACGATCGGGGGAATGGTGGCGAACAACGCCGCCGGCGCTCGCTCCTACGGGTACGGATCGATCCGGGCGTGGGTGGAGGCGGCCGAGGTGGTTACGGCCGAGGGACGGGTGATGTGGCTCGAGCGCGGAGGAGGCCCGGGACCGTGGCGTCGATTGCTGGCGGAACTGCGATCCGGCTGGGCGAGGGCCGAGGCCACATGGCCAGCCGTCCGGAAGAACAGTTCCGGCTACGCGCTGGGTCACTTTCTGGACACGACCGACGCGCTCGACCTGATTGTCGGCTCCGAAGGGACGCTCGGCGTCGTGACACGTGTCCGCCTCCGACTTGCTCCTCGACCCGATTCGCGGCACGTCTCGCTGGTGCCGGTCCCGTCGCAGGAGGCGTTACCCGGCGTGGTGGCCAGCCTGTCGGGCCCGGGGGTCGCCGCGTGTGAGTTCCTCGGCGAACGATACCTGGCCCTGTCCGGTCTGCTCGACCACCCCACGTACGCGGACGCCCTCCGCGGGGGTGGCGCCGCCGTGCTGCTCGAGGTCGACGATCGGCACGGAACGCTCGAGACCGACGTCGCGCGGGTCCGAGACGTCGCGACTCAGCTCGGCGTGCGGGTCCTGTCCGCATCAGGAGGGGAAGCCGCTCGACTCTGGCAGATTCGACACGTGGCGAGCCCTGTCATTGCGGCGCGAACCCCTCCTGGGCACGTGTCGATGCAATTCGTGGAGGACTCGGTCGTACCGCCACACGCCCTGGCACGGTACCTGCGAGGTCTGGAGAACATCCTTTTCGAGGAAGAGACGGACGCAGTGATGTTCGGTCATGCGGGCGACGGCAACGTGCACGTCAACCCGATGATCGACGTCCGGCATCCGAAGTGGAAGGAGTGCGTCGGCCGGATCCTCCATCGAACCGCTGTTCTCGTCTCAGGGCTGGGCGGGACGCTATCCGGGGAGCACGGAGACGGACGCATTCGCACGCCGCTCAACCCCATGATCTGGGAACCCGAAGTGATGCAGATGTTCAAGACCGTGAAGGCGACCCTGGATCCGTCGGGGATTCTCAACCCCGGCGTGATCGTGCCCGTGAAGGGCCAGGACCCGCTCGCCGGCCTCACCGCGCTCGGGGGCCTCGGGTGATACGGTGCCTGCGGATGGGCCTCCTGAGTTTCTCGTTCGCGGCGGGCCACGTCTCGGCGCAGTCCGCGACAGCGCCCCCCTCCTCCCCATCGTCGGATGCGCCCGCCCCGGTCGCCGAGGCCCCCCGTCGCAGCGCCGATCTGACCCGCCTCGGCGACGACCTGACGGAGATCCTGGATCGTTTCCGGTGGGAGGACGCCGAATGGGGAGTTGTGGTGGTGTCGCTCGACCGCGGCGACACGCTCTTCTCGGTCGGTGCGGATCGGCTCATGGTGCCTGCGTCGAACATGAAGTTGTTCACGACGGCGGCCGCGTTGGCCGAACTGGGTCCCGACTTTCGATACCGCACCTTCGTCGTAGCCGACGGACCCGTTCGGGACGGCACCGTCCACGGCAATCTCGTCCTGTACGGAACCGGCGACCCCGGAGTCTCCGATCGGTTCTCGGAGTCGCGAACCGCGATTTTCGAAGCCCTGGCGGACCAGTTGGTCGAGGCGGGAATACGGACGGTCACGGGCGATCTGGTCGGAGACGCATCCTATCTCCCGGGCCCCCCGCGCCCGGCCGATTGGGATCCCCGTGACCTGAACGACCACTTCGCTGCGCCCGTATCGGCCCTCTCGTTCAATGAGAACGTGCTGTCGCTTTGGGTGGAAGCCGCGCGTACCGCGGGCGCCCGACCTACGGTACACACGCTCCCGGATCATGCCGACCTCGACGTATTCAACGCGGCGGAGACCGTCCAGAATCGACCGAGGAACCGACTGAGCATCGATCGGGAGGTCCCCACCGGACCCGTTCGGATTGAAGGGCAGATCCAGCGCGGCGGGCGGGATATCTGGCGACAACTGACCGTTCAGGACCCGCCTCGGTTCGCCATCTCGGTGTTCGAAGCGGTCCTGGCGGAGAAGGGCATCACGATCGGGGGAACCCGACGGGTCGAGCGGTCCGCTCCGGCCTCGGCGGTCGGGGGCGTGAGCGTGACCGCGCCCACCGTAGCCGACCGCCCGCGAACCACGATTCTCGCCCGCCACGTTTCGCCGCCGTTGCGCGACTACCTGGCGGTCATCAACAAGAAGAGCCACAACCTCATGGCGGAGCTGACGTTCAGAACGCTCGGTCGAATCACGACGGGTGACGGCTCTCCCGATGCCTCGGCCCGAGCCGTGGCGAGAACGCTGACCGAGTTGGGCGTCGACGTTCGTCGGGCGGTCCAGGTCGATGGCTCGGGACTGGCGGCCACGAATCGCGTCTCCCCCATGGCCTTCGTGGACGTCCTCCGTCATGTGAAGGACTCAGATTTATGGCCAGACTTCTGGGAGTCCCTGCCCGAGGCCGGAAAGAGGGGAGAGATGCGGCGGATGTACGACACCCCCGCCGCCGGTAAATTGCGAGCGAAGACGGGGACCATCGAGGCCGTTTCTGCCTTGAGTGGCGTGGTCACCTCCGCTCAGTCGGAGAGCCTGGCGTTCTCGATCATCGTGAACGGTACCCCCTCGAATTGGGGTGCGAAGCTGGTCGAGAACGGAATCGGGGCACGGCTTGCGATATTTGAGCGGACGGAGGGCCCGCGCCCCTTCGAGCCTGTCGGCGCCGCGGCGGGCGCCGGAGACGGACGAGAACCGTAGTCCGACCAACTTCGCTTCGAGCAGGGTCCGCGACCGTGACCTGTCAGGGGCGCGCAGGCACCGGCGCACGGCCGTTCGCCGAGCGCAGCCTCCGACGAAGCTCCACCACCGATGCGGTCTCGAGCGCACGGCGCGCGGTGCGCTCGGTATTCCAACGAACGTCGATCAACGGCCTCTCGTGCCCCCCGGAGGCGGGACTCATGACGAGATAAAACCGTCCCTTGTAGTCCGTCCCGGGCTCCTCCCTGACCGATGCCACCCACCGCTCACCCGACTGATCCGCGAATTCCCTCATGTTCGTCCCTCGGCATCGGGCCGCCGACTTCCGGGCCGCCCCTCGTGTATACATGGATGATCGGCCTTACGAGCCCACCGCCTGGTCACGCCGCTGACCTGTCGACCGCCTCGCGCGCGTGATCGATCGAGCAGGCCGAGAGGAACTTCTCCAGGATGAAGACGAGTCCCCCGGCGGCGATCACCTCCGTAGGCGTGGCGCCCACATAGTTCCTGATGGCTCTTCTGAACGCGCTGCCACTCGAGTACTCCAACTGGCGAGCCACACTCTCCGCGCTCCGCCCAGGATCCGGCAACCACCGCCCCGCATACAGCAACCTCGCCCACACGAGAAGGTGCCCAGCCGAGGGGAGGCCCGCCGCCTTCAACCTCTCGCTCAGATGCGGTCGGCTGAGCCCCACATCCTCGGCAAGCTGCTCCGCCGACCAACCGAGCACCGAACACGTGAGCGCCGACCGGACCACCGCAGCTTCGCGCGGCGGAAGATAGGGGCTGACCGCCCGGGCAACCAGAGAGGCGGCGGTGGTTCGCAATGCCCGGTTCAGCTCTCGGCGGAGTCCATCCACGAGAAGATCCTGGGGCACCATCACGAGGTTCTCTACCCTTGCTCGACCCAGACGAAGGAGAGCGTGCGGGTCGCTCAACGGTCTGGCGACCACGACACACCCGACGCTTGGGTAGTGCGCCTTGAGTTCCGCGACCGCCCGTCCCAGGCCGCCGGCACGGCATGAGATCAGGTCGTCGACAACGACCCCGGTCACCGGACGCTCCCGGACGAGCCGAAGTACCCGGTCCCACGACGTAGCAACCACCAGATCGTGGCGCCCAGCCACTACCTGTCGAACGGCCCGGTGAAGATCGGGGTCCGGCGAGAAAGCTGCTAATAAAGCCATGATCTTCGGAAAAGACATACCCCACAGACAAAATGATACCCAGTCCCTACACCCCACACCCGATACTTCATGGGTAGCGGGGATCAAACCTCCCTAAGTCGTCCTTCAGACAGAAGAGTCCAATGAAGAGCATCCGTCTGCTCCTGACCCTCGCGTTTTTCTCCCTCGGCGCCGCCGCCTGTGGATCGTCCTCGATCCTGGCGCCCGACTGCGAAGATCCCACCACGTGCGAACACACTCCGGATTCCGGTAGCCACACGCCCGACTCCGGGAGTTGAACAAAGGCTCAGGGAGTTGAACAAAGGCTCAGGCGGGGGCACCCACCAGCTCCCGCCTGAGTACCTTTAGTTCGGTTCCCACCTCGGGAGTGGAAGGAACCGAGGAGGCTGACACTCGTCCGATGTCGCAGTCTTCGAGCGCCTGAAGCGCCTCTTCCGCTCGGAAGAGAACACGCGAAAAGTTGTGCTCCTGCGCGAAGTCGATTGACCTACGCAGCCACGATCGAGCCGTATCGGTACGATCAAGCACCGCATAACTCAGGCCCCGATAATACAGAATTTCTGCCTTTGCACTATTCTGTCCCGCCTCCCAGCCCATCGAGTCCACTTCGGCAGCCCGACGAGCGAACGTTGCCGCGTCTCCCCGCCGGGCAGCGATGTGCGACAGAGCATCCGCCGCGTAGAGCCTGTAGTAGGACTCGTCACTGGCGGCTGACACGATGGACCACGCGCTCTCCGCACCATCCATGTCTCCATGATCTTGGAGGACTCCAGCGAGTCCCGCCAAACCGCGGAGCCGGTCCTCATTACTCGAGTACGATCGGACGGCCCGAAGGCCGTGGCGAGTCGCCTCGTCGAGGTTGCCGGCGTTGTGCTCCAAGCCCATGAAGCCATGATGAAGACGACCGACGACTTCGCCGTCTCCGGACTGTTGGGCGGTCTCTAGCCCCAGAGTGAGGACTTCCCTCGCGGCGGGCAGATTCCCACGCTCACGATGGATGGTTGCAAGTCCGTCGTAGACGAGCGCGAGCCGACCCACCATACCGCATGCCGACGCGATCTCACGGGCCAGGTCGTACCGGGCGCGAGCCTCGTCCCAGCGGGACAGCCGGCGGAGGCACCGACCCGACCAGCGCGCAGCCTCCACCGCCACGTCGACGGCACCGACCGCAACCGCGACATCGAATGCAGAGGCGTACAGTTCCACCGCGCCGTGGGTGTGGCCCCAATCCTCGACGCTCTCGGCCCACAAAAGAACCGCCCCCGCCAAGCGTGCCAGGTCTCCGTCCGCGTAGGCGTCGAGCACGGCCAGCCAATGGCCTTGCTCGCGTTTAATCATGGTCGTGCCCGCGGCTTCCGAGGACGCAACCTCAGCGCGGGCCCGCTCGGCTTGCGCGCGCATACGTTCGGGCGCAACCGCAAGGTCATCGTCGATCAGGAGCTGTGGGAGCCGCCCGACCACAAATCGAAGCGCGATCTGCCGAGACTCGTCCGAGTCTCCCTCTCGCCCCTCGAGGTCCTTCAGGAGTCCAGCGCCGGCGAAGGCGGCCCCGGACGGCTCCCCATCGGCCCCGCTGCTACCAGGCAGATCCCTATGCAGGACGATCGACGAGCATTCCCCCGCACAAAACAGCGCATCCTCCCGCGCCTGCCCCCGTAGGGATCGACGTGGCGAGATCGCATCGGCCGTGACGAACCACGCCCGGGTGCCGTCGCTGCCAAGAGCGATCGAGAGGCTCCACGCGGACCGTCCGTCGCCCGAACGCGACGTCACCTCATGCACACCGGGCACGCCGCCCTCCCAACTCGCCTTGAGGACATCCTCGGAGAACGTCCGCCGGGGCCGGTCGCTGAGCCGATCGACGACCACATGCGGATGCACCAATCCCGGGCCGTATTCATCCACCCAAACGACGGATGCACGGTCTGCCGAAAGCCTGTGGGCCATCTCGTCGAGTTGGGAAACGAGGGACGCTCGGGAGGCGTCGGCACCGTGAAGCGCCCGGGTCACACTGAGACGCTGTCGGCGACGATCACGATGATCGTCGATGCGATGGACTTGAATTGAACTCATAAAGCGCGATCGCGAGCCTTGTGGGAGTCCATTCCAAGGTAATCCGCGAACGCCATCACGACAAGAATGGCATTCACGGTGCCCTACACTCCACTTTCCAACTGTCCCCGGTGTCGCACTTCGGGGAAGTCGTAATATAGCACACCCTCCTTCGAAATCTCAGATCGGACACGAAATCCGTCGTCCATCGACGTAAGGACGTTCTCCGCTGCCTCCAGCGACAGATTCATGTCCGCGGCCACCTCGGTGACGGTCAGGGTGCCGCCCTTCATCTGCGCCAACCGGAGGATCTTGCGCTGAAGCGCATGCATCAATGCGGTCCGACGCTCCTGGAGCGCCTGCCACCCCCAGTAGAAGGTCGACGAACCCCCGGCACCGATCACCGAGCCCACCGCGACCGCGGCCAACTCCCAGTCCACGAACCCCACCAGGATCAGCAGGCTGGCCACGAGGATCATGACGGTTCCCAGCACGCGGCGCTTCATCCCACTACTCGGGAGCGCCTCGTCCGGCTCCGCCTCGACCAACGCCCTCGACTCACTACCGGCCACCATGGCCACCGCCCGTGACGCGTTCTCCCACCCCATTCCGCATCGTGGACAGATCAGGTGACGGCGCCGGGCCAACCAGTACACCAGACCGCCGAGACCCCACGAAAACGCACTCACCCCGACCAGCAGTCCGACGTGACCGGCCCTACGGAAGTAGGGGATCCCCTCTCCCTGGTACGTGCACCGCGGGCACCGTTTGACTCCGACGGAGCGCGTCACCGCCATGCCCACGGGAGTCCCCGTACCACATGTCGGGCACTGGGCGGCACCGGGCTGTAGAGTCTCACCACAGGTGGAGCAACGCATGAGCGACGGTCGCACGGAAGTTTAAGGGACGGGGCCTCGTTCCTTACGGCCCCGTTCGGGCAAAGATTCAGACACTCCTGGCACGCTCAGGGTCCGGTTGGAAGCCGCACCACCCGGAGCCGAAACCGGCCGCCGGGCGGCCCTCCGCCCTGAGCGGAACCACCCATTCTCATCGCTGTCGAGGCGCCAGGCGAAGGTTCGAGAATGTAGTAGGCCACCGAGGCCGACCATAGATCGTCGTCGATCCGGAAGCCGGTGGTCCCCAACCGGCGCGCGGCCGGAGAGGCCCCCGAGAGCAGCCACGAGAAGTCTACGCCCGGGAAGCTGTACGCGGGCGGAACGTCGCCGACTACACCTGCTCCCTCGACGTACAGCGCCGCCCACCAGTCCATCATCAGATCGCCGAATGGCCGTGCCGTCGCACGCTCGACGTTGGATGCGCCCGTGGTCGTCGTCTGAGTGAGCCCCTTCGGCACCTCGCCTCCGAACTGGCTCGTCAGGTAGAGCACGAACAGCCAGGCGGCACCTCGCTCCGAGAGCGAACCCTGTCCCGTACCAATCAGGAGGCTGACTCCGGACGGGTCCCCGAGGTAACGGCGGGCCCGGCGCACGTTGCCCCGCCGGTAGAGAGCCGCCTCGTCGAGCTCACCGAGCGACTCGAGCCGGCGCGCCACCAACTCCTCTGCCATCTGGGCAAGCCCTTCCGACAGCCACACGGCGTCCGCGGTTGGCGCCCCCCGAGCCAGAACCCGCTCGTTGAAGTGGACCATGTGTTGGAACTCATGGGCCAGGACCGGGCCGGTGACGTCGAGCAACTCCTCCACCGTGTGGGGGTCGGAGTGTACACCGAGAGGATCTGGCACGAGCGCGTAGAACACCTCCCCTGCGTTGCTCCCCTCACGCTCCGGCAAGAGGTCCACCCCGAAGAAGAACCCGGCCACGAAGCCGTCCTGCCCACGGGGCGTCAGGCGGTTGACTGTGGGCGTGAACAGAATGGCTACGCGTTCGTTTCCGTCCAGATCCGAGGGCTCGCCGAAGCCCGAGGTCACCGCCGGATGGATCAGATCGTCGAACGCCCGGCCGAGCGCTGAGAAATCGCTGTCCTGAAGACCGCCCGCGGGCGAGGTCACGTCCACGTACAGAACCGCGTGTTCCGTCACTCTGCGGGCAACGGCCACCACTTCGTCGTACGATCTCTCCCGGTTGAGAACCTGGAAGGACCGCTCCTCTCCCTCCACCGGGACCCGCCCCGCCGGTTCGACGGCCGACATCGACCGTGCCGTCGAACGATCATCGAGCGCCTCCCGTTCGACCCTCCGCAGCTCCGCATGCCAGAGCTCCTCGGCGTCTTCCGCGTGGCGCGACGACCAACGGGGGCGGAGCGGGCCCGTTATGGATCCCCTCCCGGTCGCTGGGCTCGATGAGGAGAGCCAGCTTCGACCTGTGAGCGTGTACCCGTATCGGGCCGCCCCGACCGTCGATGTCGAGGCGGCCAGGACGAGGTACTCCGAGGCCGGTGCGTGCCCCAGACGAACGCACCCGGGAGCGGTCGGCTCGTCGACGTCCAGCGTCGTCCCGACACCGAGGGTCGTGAGGCGCCCCTCGCCCTCGATCGCGACGTCCATCGCCTGGCTCGTCAACGCACCGAACCGGACCTCCACCGCCGCCGCGCCGGGCCCCATACAGTCGGGGACCTCGACCGTGAGCGCGTCGGTCGCGGCGGCCGTGACCCGGCCGCGGATCCCCGAAAAAAGGACCACATTCTGCGCCGGATCCGGACTGAAACCCCCTCCGACGAGCCGCACCAGTCCGCCCGGCGTTACCGTGAGGGGCGTGACGCTTTCGAGCACGGGAATCGAGGCCACGGTCAGGCCGAAGGTGGCGGATACCGCGGGATCGTCCCGTAGACGCGCCGTGACCTCGACGGCCCCGGGGCTCATGCCGACGCGCACCACCCTCGTGACGGCGCCCGTCGAGTCGGACACGTCCGCGCCACCACCGAGGACATCCGCCTGGCCCAGAGCGACCGTCCACGCCACCGCGGCTCCCGGGAACGGTGCGCCGTCGGGCTCTCGACGTACCGTCGCCTCGAGAGTGACCAACTCGCCCGGCAGGACGAAAACGCCATCCCCCAGTGTAGCGGTGAGACTCACCGTGCCGCCGAGGGGGTCCGTGGGTCCATCCCCACAGGCCATCGCGAACGTCAACGCGAGCAGTGCGGGGGCGCGCCGGATGGACACCACCCGTCCGCTCAGCGGACGCGGCGGAAGGAGATGAGATCGAGGATGGCGGTTCCCGTCAAAGCCGAAGCCCCCGTGCGGACGCGCCCGGTTATCTCGACTTCCTCGAGCGGCACCAGCCCGGAGAGTTCACTCGACCGCTCAACAGGAATGGCCACATAGATGAAGGGTCCGTTCGTTCCGCCGTGCCGGGTAAGGAGGAACGGCTCTCCCTCGAAGAAGTCCGTACGGACCCGCTCCGCCTTTTCCAGTGAGATGAACTGGAGTCGCCATGTCACCACCCGGCCGCGGCTGGCCTCCGGCGCCGCACTCACGTCCCCGGGCCCCAGGGCTGCGTCGTCGTCCGCTGCGTTCGGTGTCCCCCCTGAATCGACCGGCATCCAGGTCCATCCCTCGAGGCGGACTCGCGCCCAACTTCCCTGGCGAGAGACGACCTCCAACTCCGACCCGGGCGTCGCACGGGCGAGCGTATCGCCGTCCGGTGACGTGAGGATCGCCGCCCCTCGACCACCCGCAGGAGAAAATTCCGACGGCGGGGTCGCACCTGCCGGGCCGGTGGCGGGCGGCGGCACCGACCGGCTTCCCGCCGCAGGCGCGGGCTCGCCCGGGCTCTCCGCATCCGTCGTCGGGCTGACGCCGGCTTCCCGAGGCGTGTCGAGGGAGGCTCTCCAGATCCAGCCGTAGCGCCGGACTCGGATCCAACCGGGTCGCCGCTCCATCTCTTCCAGAAAAGCCCCGCGCACCAGCCGGCCCAGAACCGGGCCCCGACCCGTCGGGTCGCCTCGGATGTTCTCGCCTTCAACTGCGGCCACCACGAGGTCGAAGCCGTCTCGGGAGTCGATCTGGAGGGAGCGGGTCCAGACCCACCCCTCCAACCGGGTTCGCGCCCACCCACCCTGCTCCTCCAGGATCTCGACGGACACCCCGGGCCGCAGCCGCGCGACGACCTCACCGTTGGGCGTGGTGCGGAAGTTCTCTTCCGCCCGTAGCCGCGCCGTCTCCTGCGCGGCAACGGGATGCGCCGACACCCCCATCAGAAGGAGGGCTTGAGCGGCTCGACGGAGGTTGGTGGAGAACCCGGCCATGAGGCCTGAAACGATCCCGGTCGGAGAGTGTTACTATGGCGTCGCGTATGCCGTATCGAATCTGTTCGGGCCGCGATCGAGCGTCAATTCGTCCTGCATCGGAGCATCCCCTGTCCAACCGAAAAACTCCCGTAATAGCTGCCCTGGCCGCCGTAGCCTTCGGGCTCGCACCGACTGCGGTCCTGGGTCAGTCGATTCCGTCCCCGTACGAGTATATCGAACGGAGTCAGGAGATCGGTCTGTTTGCAGGCGCGGCCAACTTCTCGACCGGCCGCTTCGGCTTCGGCCCGTCGGGCGGTGCTTTCGCCGGCGCGCGCTGGGGTCTCGGCCTTTCCGGACCGCTTTCGTTCGACGTGACGGCAGGTGCGGTGACCGGGGAACGGGACGTCGTGGATCCCAGCCGAGAGGAAGGCGCGCGCGTCGTGGGTCAGGCCGATGCCCTGCTGGGCGTGCTCGACGCACGGCTCCTTTTCAACCTCACCGGGAACCGTACGTGGAATGGGCTGGCCCCCTTTCTCCAGGTGGGCGGCGGCCTCATCACGGACCTCGCCGGCGATGACCCCGCGGACGATGCGGTGCTTCCAGGGGACCGCTTCGACCTGGGCACGAAGTTCCTGGCGACCGTGGGGGCGGGATCGCGGTACTTCATCACCGACCGATTGGTCCTTCGAGGAGACGCGAACTTTTCGCTCTTCAAGGTGGAGACACCCCCCGGATTCAGCGAGGCGGAGCGCGGGTTCGAGAACGTCGAGGAGAGCGAGTGGGTCGGCGGACTCCTGCTCACGTTGGCCGCCGCCATCCGGTTCTAGTGTGACGTTCGGATGATCGGCCAGCCCGCGCCGACGTTCGAAGCTCGGCCAGCCGACTGGCTGAGTTACACCGAGGCACTGGACCGTGTGCTGAGCGCCGCGCGGCCGTGCCCGATTGAGCGAGTGGCCGTGGCCGAGGCGCTCGGGCGGGTGCTGGCCGAGGACATCGTGGCCACAGCCACCCTTCCCCCATGGGACAATTCAGCAATGGACGGCTACGCCGTTCGAGCGCGCGACATCCGTGGTGCGTCCCCTTCGAATCCCATGACCTTGAACGTCATCGGAGCATCCCACGCGGGCACTCCCCAGGAGTGGCGCGTGGGAGATGGAGAGGCCATCCGGATCATGACCGGTGCGCCCCTTCCCGGCGGCGCCGATTCTGTCGTGCGGGTAGAGGACACCGATCGCGAAACGGAGGGCGGCCTCGTAACCGTTCGGGATGATCGTGACGCCGGGCGGAACGTGCGCTCCGGCGGGGAAGACATGGTGCCAGGGCAAACGGTCCTACGGTCTGGAACGCCCGTGCACGCCGGGAGCGTCGGCGTGATCGCCGCCGCGGGCTTCTCGGAGGTCGGGGTCCACGGGCGGGTCGCCGTGAGCGTGGTCACGACGGGGGATGAACTCCGGACGGTCGAACAGTACGACGATGTCCGGGCCGGGCGGGGTGTGCCGGAGTCCAACGGCCCCATGCTCGCGGCAGCGGTACGGACGGCAGGGGGCATCCCCCGGCAGTTCCCCGCGGTCCCGGATGATCCAGGCCTCCTCCGGGACGCCCTCATTGCCGCCGCGAAGGGGGACGTCGTGGTGACCGTGGGCGGCGCCTCGATGGGCGAGGCCGACCTCGTCAAGCGCGTTCTGGACGCCATCGGGTTCCGTCAGGACTTCTGGAGAGTCCGTATCCGTCCCGGCTCCCCGTTCAGCTTCGGTTGGGTCGACGCCGGAGACGGCCGTGAGGTCCCCGTCTTCGGGTTGCCCGGGAATCCCGCGTCGGCGTTCGTCACGTTCGACCTCTTCGTCCGTCCGTTCCTGCGTCGGATGAGCGGACACGAGTCCACCGGGCGCCGACGTATCCGGGCGGTCGCCGGACAGAAGATGTCCGCGCCCGCCGAGCTCACCTACTTCCTCCGTGTCCGCCTCGAGCCGGGGGAGACGCGCACAGACCCGCCGATCGCCACACTCACCGGATCACAGAACTCCGGGCTCGTCGAAAGTCTCGGCTTGCTCCACGGCCTCGCGGTCGTGCCCCCGGACGTTTCGGAGATCGCGCCGGGCGACCCGGTGGAGGTGATCCTGTTCGAGGAAGCGTGGGGGGGAGACGGTCGATGAGCTGGCCCGCCCGCGGGGTCGCCACGCTTCTGGTTCTCCTTTCCGGTTCGGCGTGCGCGATCCCCCGGTGGCCGGTCGAGGCGCCGATGACGTCGGCCTACGGCATTCGTTTTCGTGGCGCCCTCCCCTCCCTGCACCGGGGCGTCGACCTGTCCGTGCCGACCGGGACCGAGGTGCGCGCCATGGCCAAGGGGAACGTGCGATTCGCGGGTTCGATGGGGGGCTACGGCACCGTGGTCTGGTTGGACCACGGTGGCCAGGTGCTGACGGTGTACGCACACCTTTCGCGTCTGCTCGTCGAAGCCGGGCAGACCGTGACCACGAGCCAGGTCATCGGTCTGAGCGGCGCGACGGGCGACGTGACCGCCCCCCACCTTCACTTCGAGGTGCGGCGGTGGGGACGCCAGGTCGATCCCGTTCCGCTTCTCGGAGGCTTTCCAGGGGGATGACCTCCCTCGTTCAGCTCCGCGCCTTGAGAGCGCGGATCTCCTCGGCCAGTCGCGGCACGACCTCGAACAGATCACCGACAATACCGTAGTCGGCCACGTTGAAGATCGGCGCGTCCGGATCTTTGTTGACGGCCACGATCGTCTGGGATGTCCGCATGCCGGCGAGATGCTGAATGGCCCCGGAGATGCCCAGCGCAAAGTAGAGTTTGGGCGCGACGGTCTTGCCCGTCTGCCCGACCTGCTCTCCGTGTGGACGCCAACCGGCATCCACCACCGCCCGTGACGCTCCCAACGCCACGCCGTCTCCGATCGCGTCGCGGAGATCCTCCAGGACGTTCCAGTTTTCGGGGTCCTTCATTCCCCGCCCGCCCGAGACGATGATCGTCGCCTCGGCAACGTCCAGGGCACCCTCACCCGACGCCTTCCGCTCCACAACCCGCTGTGTCCAGGAACTCTCGTCAACGGCCGGCTCGAACGACGCGATGGTCGCGGTGCCCTCGCCTTCCTCCGCCTGGAACACATTCGGCCGGATCGACAACAACGTCGGTGAGGCGTCGATATCGAGCTCGGCGAAAGCCTTTCCCGAGTATACGGGCCGAACGATGCGGATGGCCCCTCCCTCCACCTCCACCCCGGTCACGTCGGTCGCGAGCGGGACGTCCAGGAGCGCGGCCACCCGTGGCGCCAGATCCTTTCCCGTGGTCGTGGCCGGGAAGACCACCGTCCCGAAGTTCCCGGACCGGACCTGCTCCGCCACGATGGGGGCGTACGCGTCCGGGTTGTACTCACCCAGGGCGGTGTGTTGGCCCACGAGGACCGAGGACGCGCCGAACCGACCAAGCTCCGCCGCGGCGTCCGCGAGGTCACCGGCTCCGAGAACCAGTGCGTGGGCGGTGCCGCCGAGCCCCTCTGCCAACCGGGCCGCGACCCACACCGCTTCGCGGGCGACTCCCAGCAAGGATCCGTCACGCTGCTCCGCAAAGGCGAGGACATCCGCCATATCTGAACTCCTACTCTTTTTGGGGATTGTTGCTGGGAATCCGACGAGCGCGTCAGAGCGCGTTGGCCTCTTCACGGAGCAGTCGGACCAACTCCGGAACCGCATCCGGTCCCTCGCCGACGATCTTGCCGGCTGCGCGGGCAGGAGGAGAGGTCAGCGACCGCACGGCAATACGCGCGGCAACGTCTGCCGCGGGTTTCGTCTCCATGGGCTTTCGCTTGGCCGCCATGATCCCCTTGAGCGAGGCATACCGAGGCTCGTAGGTGCCCTTGGTGATGGTAAGCACAGCGGGGAGGGAGGCCTCCACGACCTCGACCCCGCCCTCGACCTCCCGGTGGCATCGGACCGAGTCCTCGGTCACCGTAAAGGAGGTCACGCCCGTAACGCATGCCCGCCCCAGCAGCGTGCCCACCATCGGTCCGACCTGCTGCTGGTCATCGTCGGCGGCCTTCACACCGAGCAGGACCAACTGGGCGTCGGCGGACTCGATCTCCGCGACCAACGCCTTGGCCGTCGCAAGCCCGTCCATGGTACTCGAACCTTCGAGCAGGATGGCCTTGTCCGCGCCCATGGCGAGGCCCGAGCGGAGGGTTTCGGAGCCAGCGGCGTCACCCAACGTCACAAGGGTGACCTCGCCGGAGCCGGCAGCCTCCACGGTCCGAAGAGCCGCCTCGACGGCGAATTCGTCGTACGGACTCAGGATGTATTTGACCCCGCTGCTGTCGATTTCGGTGCCCGCAGCGGACGGCTTGATCCGCGTTTCGGTGTCCGGGACGCGCTTCACGCAAACGATGACGTCCAACTTCCCGCTCCAGTTTTATTTTCAAGGCCAGGCACAACGGACGGATCGGCCACGACCGGTCCGTGAAATGTCCGCTTTTTCATGGGCGCGTCCACCCGTGGCAGGCGGCGCCGACGCTCGACCCGGGCGGCTAGAGCGACGCGCCCAGAATGGCGAAGCACAGGGCGGCAGCCGCCCCTCCGATCAAGGCGTACGGCAACTGGGTGCGGACATGGTCGATGTGGTCGGTCGCCGCAGCCATCGACGAGATGATCGTCGTGTCGGAAATCGGAGAGCAGTGGTCGCCGAAGATCCCGCCGGAGAGGGACGCCGCCACGAAAGGCGCCAACGGCAGCCCGAGCGCGGCAGCGGCGGGCACGGCGATCGGCAACATGATCGCGAACGTTCCCCAACTCGTCCCGGTCGAGAATGCAATGACACCCGAGACTGCAAAGATGAGGGGGAGGAACACGAAGTTGGGAACGCGGCCCGCGGTCAGTTGGGCCACGTATTCGCCCGTTCCGAGAGCCTCGGCCACGTTGCCCAGGGCGATGGCCAGGAGGAGGATCAGTGCCAGGGGGACGAGGCCGCCCGCGCCCTTCAGACCGATCCGAACCAACTGGTCCTGCGTGTAGATCCGCTGAGCCAGGAGCAGGATCCACGCGACGCCGAGACCGACCAGGACCGACCACAGCACGCTCGTGGAACCCGACCCCGCCAGCAGGTCCCCGTCTCCCGTGATGTAAAGACCGAGCGGCATGAACAAGACCATTGCCGCGATCGGCAGGAACATGTTGACGGCACGCGGCGTGATCGACTCGTCCACCGGCGGGGACAGAACCTCCTCATCGATCATCGGCGTGGCGCCCGGCCACAGCAGTTGGCCGCCTTTGGTGCGCGCCTCGGCCTTCTTCATGGGCCCGATGTCCCAACCCGTGAGGATCACGACGAGGACGAGCGAAACCGCGATGAGCGCGTAGAAATTGAAGACGATCGCTTTGAGGAAGACGCCGAGCGGGTTCTCCACGCCCAGACCCTCAAGAATTCCCAGGTTATACGCACCCCATGCGTTCATCGGGATGAGGATACAGACGGGCGCCGCTGTCGAATCGATGATGTACGCCAACTTCTCGCGCGAACAGCGGAACCGATCGCAGAGAGGTCTGGCGACGGAGCCGGCCACGAGGACCGTGATGTTCGACTCGATGAAAATCACGAAGCCCGTGGCCCAGGCCAGAAGCTGGGACTTCCGAGACGAATCCACCCAGTTGCGGCCCTCGAGAAAGGCCACGAAGCCGCGGACACCCCCCGACGCCTCCACCGTTGCGATCAGAGCTCCGATGATGATCGTGAACATGATCGCCCGGGTGTCTCCCGGACTCTGAAAAACCTGGACCGTGCTTTCGACCGCGGCGCCTGCCCCGGCAAGCGGATTCCACCCCTCCAGGATCGTCCACCCGAGAAAAATTCCACCCGCCAGCGACAGGTAGACCTGCTTCGTGGCAATGGCCAGGACGATGGCCAGGATCGGTGGGAGCAAGGAGATCCAGGTAGGCTCGATCATTCGGTCTCACGGGTGGGTGGGTCGACGGGCGCCCCGGGTGTCACCCCCTGAGCGCCACGAACATAGAACCGAAGGGGTCGATCCGCCGCCTGGGAGATCCCGACCCGTCCGGTAGCTCCAATACGTTCGGCGGGAACCGGCCACCCTCCGGCCAGACGCAGGGGGGCCTCGAGCAGATCGTGCCCGTCCAGCCCCACGTCGACGGCCAGAGCCTGACAGAGGCGGCCAGGCCCCGCCGCCAGCGGCTCCCGACCCCGTCGGGTCCGGGCGAGATCCCTCCCGACCAGAATGTCCATCCCCCGAATCAGCACCGCCTGGGGCTCTCCCACGTGTCCCGTGACCACGTTGAGACACCAGTGCGCCCCGTAACTGCGGTACACATAGGCGTGAGCCGGCGGCCCGAACATGCTCCGGTTCCGCTCCGTCCTGCCGGCCCGGACGGCCGCGTGAGAGGCGGGGTCCTCCGAACCTCCGTACGCCTCGACCTCCACGATGGCCCCTTCGACGTGCCCGGACCCGACCGTCGAGATCAGTCGAGCGCCCAGGAGGGACCGTGCCACCTCCACCACTCCGTGACCCCCACCCGAAAAGGGAAACGCCGCGGCGGCGGGTTCCCCCGACCGCCACGGCGTATCATCCCACACGATGGCTGGACTGGCCACGCGATGGTCTGGACTGGCGTCAGCGCGCGCCCGATCGGCGGGCGGTGCGGCGCTCGTAATCGGCATCCCACGCTTCGAGAACCTGCTCGGCGCGCTTGGGGGTGACCGTCTGAGCGACGGACCCACGGTCCTCCAGAAACGTCTGGAAGACATCCGTGCCGAATTTCTCGACAAGGGTCTCCGCCGTCTTCTCTCCGACCCCACGATACCGATGCGCCATATAACGAACGATCGCGTCGGCGTCCGTGGGCAATCCAAGCTCCCCCGCATCGAAGTTGCCGACCGAATCGGCACCACCCGATAGCGAAGGTGCGGGCTCGGTCGTCGTTGATGCTGGCGTGGCGCCGGTCGCTACGGGCGCCGCGGTCTTGGCCGACGCGGTGCCCTGGTCGGAGGCATTCCCGGTTGCTGCGCGGGACCGCCCGCCACCCTCGCGAGCCGGGAGGGAGTCGGCCGAAACCGCCTGACCGGCGAACAGAGGGGGCGGATCGTCTCCGCCGCGTCGACGCGTCGAGCCACGACGGGGCCCCAACCGAAGGCCGGCGTCCGCGTTGGGCTCTGGTCGGATCTCCTCATCGACTCGCGCCGGCTCGGCCTCGGCCTCCGCTACCGAAGCCCCCGGGCTCGTCGCGACCGGTGCTCCGTGGTCGGACGGGCTGGAGTCGGGGCGTGCCTCTCGGTCCGGACGCTTCGGCGCCTGGGCCGCCGTCTCGGTCGGCCCGTCGGAGCGACCACCTTCCCGCTCCTCGACGAGCGTGACCTGGTAGTTCCCCGTCTCGGTGCGGTCGAGCGTCACGACGCCGTCCCGTTCCGCCTGGCCGAGGAACTTGCTGAACTTCGGAAAGCCGAGTTCCGTCTCGTCGAAGCCCCGATCCATTTCGAGCATCTTCCGCTTCACATCGGAGTCGCGAACCGGCGAGCGCCCCCCCTCCTTCAGCGTAGCGAGCGCCCTCGTCAGGAGTCCGTACCCGTCATCGCCCGAGTCGAGATCGTCATCGCCTTCGGTGGTGTCCGAAGCAGCGGCCGACGCACTGTCTTCCGTCTCCGACCTGTCGCGCCCGGTCCCTCTGTCGCGGTCACGCCGGCCTCGGCCGCGACCGCCGCGCCGGCTTCCATTGTCGTCATCCCTCTTGCTCCGACCGGACCCGCCGTCGTCCCGCTTGCCACGAGTGCCCTTTCCGGGACTCACCTCGTACTGCCCGTTGTCCATCCGGCGAAGCTGAACGAGTCCGCGCGACGACGCCTCGGCCAGGAATCGAGAGAATTTGCTGAACCCGAAGCTACCCTCGTCGAAGCTGGAGTCGATTTCCTGCATGACCTGCTTGAGTCGATCCGAGCGCATGACGTCGCTGCGATCGACCATCTTCTTCAGAGCCATCTCCACGAGGACCCAGGGGTCCTGCCCGCCCGTGTCACCGTCGGTGGTCTTCCGCAGCCCGGTGAGGCTCGTGTAGGAGTAGTACTCGTCGCAGTTCTGGACGAGAATGTCCGACGTCGACTCCTCGATCCCGACACCGATGACGTACTTGCCGTACTCCTTCAGCTTCAGCACCAGGCTCGAGAAATCGGAGTCCCCGGTGAGAAGGATGTAGGTGCCGATCTCCGGGCGAATAAAGACGAGCTCCAGCGCGTCGATCGCCATCCGGATGTCCGTCGCGTTCTTCTTGTTGCTCCCATAGGCAGGCGCAAAAATCAGATCGACGGACGCCTCGGACAGAGGCACGATGTACTGGGGATAGCGGCGCCAGTCGGCGTAAGCCCGCTGGACGCTGACCTTGCCCTTGATCACGTCCGAGCCCAGAAGGCTCTTCAACTCTTTGGAAAGGTCGCTGCGCATCCCCATCGTGACGTTGTCGAAGTCGATGAGGAGGGCGGCATGGGGCGATTCGGACGCCAACGGGCCGGCGCTCCCCTGATGAGGGGCGCGCGTGTAGGGGGTACCCATGTGTTCTGTGGTCTCGCTTCTGTGGTTGTTCTGCCGCGAGACCTACCCACCCCGTCACGTCCGTAGGATCATGATCGGGGTCGGGGAAGCCTGGAGGGCCCGGCTAGTTCCGGTGCCTGCGGCGCTACGGTGCCGAAGCCTGTCCCGACACGACGTGTCGCGACAGTTCAACTCGGCGGATCTTGCCCGTCCCGGTGCGGGGAAACGAATCGAGGAACCGGACCTGATCGGGGATCTTCGATTGAGACAGCGTCTCACGACACCAGTCAACGATCTCCGTTTCGGTCACGATCGCCCCCTCGATCGGGACGATACATGCGCAAATGGCTTCTCCCAGGAGCGGATCCGTGATTCCCACGACCGCCGCTTCCTGGACCGCCGGGTGCGCTTCGAGTCGAGACTCGACCTCCCGGGGGTACACATTGAAGCCAGAACGGATAATAACTTCTTTGCGACGGCCCACCAAATGCAGGAAGCCGTCTTCGTCGAGCATTCCGAGGTCCCCCGTCCGGAGAAATCCGTCCGAATCGAAGACCTCCTCGGTCCGTCGAGGCTGGCGATAGTACCCGAGCATGACGCCCGGGCCCTTAATCGCGATCTCTCCGACGCTCTCCACCGGGAGCTCCGACCCGTCCTGTTCGAGAATCCGAAGCTCCGTGTCCGGGAGAGGACGGCCGACCGTGTAGGTCTTCTTCTCCTCCGTGTCTTCCGCCCGCGAAACACAGACCGTCGAAGACGCCTCGGTCAACGAATACGCCACCCTCACTTCGGCGCCCAGACCGGTTCGGAAGCGTTCGACCAGGTCGTCACTCGTGGGGGCGCCCGCGACGATCACCAGACGTAGAGACGAGAGGTCCCGCGCCGATGGAACCAGCCCGCGCAGAGCCATGATGAAACGGGTGGGTACCCCAAAATACACGGTGGCTCCATGCCGCTCGACAGAGTCCAGAACCGAATCCGAGGAATCATCGTCCTCGTCGAGTACCAGGGACGCGCCCGAAAGAAGCGTCGACAGAAGCCCTTGCACGAGGGCGAAGACATGGAACAGCGACGAGATCCCAACGACGATGTCTTCGGACGACATGCCCAGCGCTGAGGCCGTTCCCGCGGCAGTGGCCGTAAGGTTTCGATGCGAAAGCTCGACCCCCTTCGGCTTGCCCGTCGTACCGGACGTGTAGACGAGCGCGAAGGCGTCCGAACTCGCGTCGATCTCCGGAGCGGGGTAGTCGCGACCCGATCCCGACGAGAGGAGGTCCTCGAACTGGAAGATCCGGTCATCGTACCACAGATCCTCGTCGCCGACCGTCACGAGATACTGCAGCTCGGGAAGGGTGGGCAGAAGATCCTCGAAGACCTGAAGGAACTCGGTGTCTCCTACCCTCTCGATCGTGACCGCGCACACCGCCTCCGAGTGGCGCAGCATATACTGCAACTCAGACGTGGTCAGGCGTGGGTTGAGCGGAACCACGACTGCCCCGAGCCGCGCGGCCGCGAACAGAGCGATCACAAACTCCGGACAACTCGGAAGCACGAGGGCTATCCGATCGCCGGCCTCGACACCGAACTGTGAGAGCGCCGCCGCGAGCGCCTCCGACTTCCCGTCGACCTGCCCATATGACCAGGAGCCCTTACTTGTGCGGAGAAACACCCGCGACGGGTCGGCGGTGGCTCGCGTCGATAGCGCTGCCGCGACGGTCAGATTCTCAGAGCGCCCGGTGAGCGCCATGGGCCCTCCTTCAGGGGTGAGCGAACTGTAAGATAGAAGCCGCCGTGGACCAGAGCGAGTCCGGTTTCAACCGCCATCCAGGACGTCCCCGAATGCCGCCTTCACCACCGCCTCCTGAACCTCGCGGCTCCAGCCCTGGTCGGAGGCGACGCATCCGACCCTTTCGAGAAGGACGAACCGCGGACGCCCTCCTCGGCTCTTCTTGTCCGCGGCCAGGAACCGGGCCGCTGCGTCCGGGTCGATCCCAGAGGGTCGGGGAAAGCCCAACCGTTCACACGCGCTCCTCAGCTTTTGCGACGTCCCCGGCGCCGTGACACCGACGCGCTCACCCATGAACGCCTCGGCAACCATCCCCCACGCCACAGCCGTCCCGTGCCCCAAGCGGTACTCGGAGGCCGCCTCTAGGGCGTGGCCGATCGTGTGGCCGAAGTTGAGGACCTGCCTACGCCCGCGTTCCCGTTCGTCGCCGAGAACGACCTCGGCCTTCAATTCGACCGAGCGGTGGACGGCCTCCGTCGTCGCCGGCACCGATCCCTCCAGCAACACGCCCGCGTTCTCAACGATGGCCGAAAAGTACCGCTCGTCCAGAATCGCTCCGTGCTTCAACGCCTCGGCCAGCCCCTGCCGGCGCTCGTCCACCGGCAGCGTGCCGGTCGCCTGGCTGTCTGCCACCACCCGCCGGGGAGCGTGAAACACCCCCACCAGGTTCTTCCCCGCACGCGTATCCACACCGGTCTTCCCTCCGACGGAGGCGTCGATCATTGCGACCAGGCTCGTGGGCACCTGGATGACCGGCACGCCCCGCATGAAGGTAGCCGCGACGAATCCAGCCAGGTCCCCGGTTACGCCACCCCCCAATGCGACCACTGCGGAGTCTCTTCCGAAACCCGCTCCCAGCAACTCGTCCGTGAGTCGGGCCCACATCGCGCGGCTCTTCGAGGCCTCGCCAGCGGCGAACCTGAAGAGTTCGGCCCGAAGCCCACTCGAGGCCAGCGCGGCCAGAGCGCGGTCGCCGTAGAAGCCTGCAACCGTGTCGTCCGAGATCACCGCGTACCGATGGGCCGGGGCGGCCTCGGCGACGTGATCGCCAAGGCGGTCCAACTCGCCCTCACCGACGACGACATCATAGCTACCATGGGCGTGGTCGACCCGGATGCGCCGCGTCCGGCCAGGACTCGTTTCCATCCTCAGTCCAACGTGACGCGAGCGGTAACCTCGGGGGGAAGCCCGATGTACAGCACCGCGACATGGACCCCTCCGATCGCCATGGCGTCGAGTCGCGCGGGGTGACTGAACCGCTGGAGGTGAGGCTCCAGCGCGACGGCGAACGCGTCCGCGGCCGTCTCGTCGTCCCACGCGACGGCCAGAACCAATCCGACGGCGCCATCGGCTCGGACGAGGGCGTACCGATCGCCGCCCCATCCCGAGGCACCTCGTCCGTCGGACCCCACCCAGGCGCGCATGAAGACACCGAGTTCCAGGAACCCCAGGACGTCCTCGTGGATGACGTCTGCCTCGCCCACGTCGAGATGGACATCGATCGGTCGATCCAGCATGTCGAGGTCGACGATCTGCTCAGTCGACGTCGGCATCCGACGGCCGAACGGTGCCACTCGGTCGCCGGCGGCCCAGAACCGCTGGACGAAGCCGGCTCCTTCGAGGTACGGAAACAGGAGACTCTCCCGAATGACCTCCGGGGCGGCGGAGAGCGCCGGAAAGTGTCCACCCATACCCTCGAGGGCCGGTCGAACCGTCTGAGAAAAATCGGGGATGGATCCGAGGTCGATCGGCGCGCCCGCGGCCTTTTCCGCCATGTATTCGAGCATGACCAGCGTGGCATGACCTTCGATGGCAGCCTGCGCGGCGGTTGCGCGGTCGTTCCCCACGTCGCGGGACGTGAGCGCGTCGAGATCCGCGGACTGATCCTGAACGGCGTGAACCAACTCATGGACAAGGAGCCCTTCAAGCGCCTCTCTCGGCTGATCGTCGAGCACGAACAGGGCGGTGGAGTCCGGCTCGTAGAAGCCCGCCACTTGCTCCGTGTACAACTCGAGGAGTAACCCTCTGAGGTCGAGCGTGTCGGGCACGAGTCCGAGAAGTGAATAGGACCGGACGAGAGCCCACTCCTCGTCTTCCGGCAGTTCCTCGTCCAGCTTCGCTTCGAGATAACGGACGAGTTGATCCCGCGTCCTCATCTCGAGCCGGACGGGTTCCTTCAGTTCGAGGCCTGACCGTCTCGCGAGATCAGGGAGCAGAGCTTCCGCCAGTCGTCCCAGTGTGGCGTCGGAGGACACGACCAACCCGGAAGGCGGCGGATCCTGAGCACTTCCCCCGCAGGCAGCAACGAAGAGAGCCGTCAGTGCGATTCCGCCCGACCTACGGGGTCCGCCGAGCCCTGGAAGGAGGCCCGGCGCGTATCGTCCATCGGGGCACGCACCGCACGGTGCTCCGGCTCGGCCGGGGCTCCACTTCCTCACCGCGCTGGATCGTCTTCCGTCCGCCCGTAGCGGTCGCTGAAGCGGACGATGTCATCCAGATGCGGCGTGGACGCCTCGAGAACGTCGCAGTCGGTGATCGCCTCCATCGTGTGGACTGTGCCTGGAGTGACGTGAAAGGAGTCCCCGACCTTGAGGTCGACATCGACCAGGTCATCCTCGGCCGGGCCGGCCCGGAGGCGCAGTTCACCCGACAGCAGATAGAGGGTCTCGTCCTTCTCCCGGTGCATCTGCACGGAGAGCGCCTCCCCGGCGCGGACGTGGAGTAGCTTCCCGACGTACCGGTCCGTGTGAGCCCAGATCACCTCGTGTCCCCACGGCTTGTCGACCAATCGCCCAACGCTCTTCAAGCGCTCACCTCTTTGACGTAGTAGGCATAGGGACCTACCGACCAGGCAGGCCCACGCGACCCGAGACTGCCCGAAAGGCACGGCCCGGTCAACCCGTTCGCGAGCCCCGAGGTCACCCGGATCTTACCTTTCAGGCGGGTGTTCCACTTCCCGCACCGCGTCCGCCTCCGCAGACGCGCGATTTCAGGAACGGGAAATATGGCGAAAGCGAAACCCAAGCGTGGTACGAAGACCTCGGTCCGGCGGCGTCTCGGGGCCGCGGCGGTTCTTTTGAAGCGTATCTGGTACCCGCGTGCATACTTCCTGGCCGGGGCGTTCCTGCTCCCGCTGTTCCTGGGGCTCGGTTGGGGCTCCTGGACGAACCTGTGCGCGGGGGACGCGTGCCCGTCGATCGCGCAGATCAAGACCTGGGAGCCAGAGCAGACCAGCAAGCTCCTGGCGGCGGACGGACGGCTGATCTCCGAGATCGGGTTCGAGCGTCGCACGCCGGTGTCGATCCATGCGCTACCCGCGCACGTGCCTCAGGCGGTGGTCGCCATCGAGGATTCCCGCTTCTACGCACACGGCGGCTTCGATCCAAGAGGCATCGCCCGTGCGGTATGGGGCGTCCTGACCGGGCGGAACCTGGGCGGCGGAAGCACCATCACGCAGCAGCTCGCGCGCAACATGTTCGATGAGATCGGCTTCGAGCGGAGGGCGACCCGGAAACTCAAGGAACTACAGGTAGCGCTCGACCTCGAGCGCTCCTATACGAAGGACCAGATCCTCGAGGCGTACCTGAACGAGATCTACATGGGCCGTGTCGGATACGGCTTCCAGAACGCGTCCCGAAGCTTTCTGGGGAAGAGCGTGACGGACGTGGACGTTGCAGAGGCGGCCCTCTTGGCGGCAATTCTGAACGTGCCCAACCGGTACGACCCGTTCAGGCGACCAGAAAACGCGATGCGCCGTCGGAACCTCGTGCTGTCGCGGATGGCAGGCGAAGGGTACCTGACGCAGGCGGAAGCCGACCAGTGGAAGCAACGCCCGTTGCCACAGGAAGAACCGGACCTCATGGTCGGAACCGTCGCCCCATACTTCGAGGAGTGGGTGCGGCAGATCCTGGACTCCCGCTTTGGCGATGAGATCTACCGTAGCGGTCTGCGCGTGGTCACCACGCTGGACATCGACATGCAGAAGGCCGCGGAGCGCGCCATGCGCGGCGGATGGGAAGCCATCGAGTCGGACGCGGCATTCCGGCACGCGAAGTACGCCTCGTTCGACACCGTGCGTAGCTTCCCCGGGTCGAGTCCGTACATCCAGGGCGCCTTCGTCGCCCTCGACCCGGAGACCGGACACGTCAAGGCGTTGATCGGCGGACGGGACTTCGGGCAGTCGAAGTTCGATCGGGTTCGGTTGGCCCGGCGGCAGGCGGGCTCCGCCTTCAAGCCCTTCGTCTACACCGCGGCCATCGCCAGCAACATCCCCGCGTCGCACATCGTCGTGGACGCACCGGTCGTATACAGTCAGGTGAGCGGACGTGACTGGAGGCCGTCGAACTTCTCCAATGAGTTCAAGGGACCGATGACGATCCGTGAGGGACTGTACACCTCGACGAACATGATCGCGATCAAGCTCGGGTGGGAGGAAGTCGGCATCGAAACCGTGGCTCAGACGGCTCGCCGGATGGGTATCCAGACGGAAATCGAGCGGTACCCGTCGACCACCATCGGGGCCGCGGAGGTCATACCCATCCAGTTGGCCGAGGCGTACTCCGCGTTCCCCAACATGGGCACAAAGGTCCGTCCATTCCCGATTATTCGTGTGGAGAACGCGGACGGTCGAGTCATCTGGGAACCGCAGCCCGAACGGACCCAGGTTCTCGATCCTCGTGTGGCGCGAATCGCGGTGTCGATGCTCGAGGACGTGGTGGTGCGCGGGACCGGTAACAACGCGATCCGCAACGTGGCCGGCCTTCCGCGGGAGGTCCCGGCCGGGGGGAAGACCGGCACGACGAACGACGGCACCGACGTCTGGTTCAGCGGTTTCACCCCGAATCTCCTTGCCACCGTCTGGTTCGGGATGGACAACCCTCAGCCGATTTTCCGACTGGGAGCTGGCCGCCAAGCGACAGGAGGTCTGTTGGCGGCCCCGGTATGGGGCCGGTTCATGCGCCAGGTCTACTACGGTTCGTCTGGCGACTCAGACGGAGGGGGCGGCGCCACCGAGGCGCTTCTTCCCGTCCCGTCGCCGTGGCCGTTGGGGGACGGCCTGACGACCGCGCTGGTGGACCGACGCACTGGCCAACTGGCATCGCGTTGGTGCGACGAAGAGGATCAGTACGTCGAGTACTTCATTCCCGGCACGGAGCCGACGGAGTTCTGCGATCGGTCGGGTAATCGCCGATTCAGGATCCCCGGCATCCGCTGAGACGCCGGGACCCGATGGATGCGGAACGTGCTCTGTTCGTATTCGATACGACCAACGCTGTTCTGTGGGCGGAAGACGTGGCTCGGGAGGCCGACATCCCCTGCGATGTGGTCCCAGCGCCTTCCGACGCCGGCGCGGGGTGCGACCTCGCGCTCGTGACGGTCGGCCCGCGCGCCGAGGAACTCGCGGCAGCTCTGGCGTCCGCCGCCGTCCCGTTCGGGCGATGGCCGCGTTCGGGGCGATGAGATCATTGACTACGGTCGATGTCGGGAGCCAAGTTACCGGTTACCCCACAACCGGAGCTGCCAAGCTGGCCGTGCGTGTACTCGTAGCTCTACCCCTTCTCGTTGCAGTTGTCGCTGGAGATCCGTCGGCTGCTCAGCAGAGACGGGGCGTTTCGAATGCAAACACGACCGTGGGGGAGGCCATTCGGCTCGGAGACGAAGCGCATCTCGGCCTGCGTCCGTTGGATGCGCTAGAGCACTATGTGAAGTTGCTCGACGCCCAGCCCGACGTCTACCCCGCCCTGTGGCGAGCCAGCCGTGAGGCGGTGGCGCTCGCGGCGCTCGCGGCACGGGCCGACGCCCGGACGGATTGGCTGACCCGCGCTGTCCGATACGCAACAGCCGCCGTCGACGCCCGCCCAAACGGGGTCGATGGCCACGCTTGGCATGCGATGAGTCTTTGGAAGATGATCCAGGAGAGAGGGGCCGGGGACCGCGCCCGACGGTCGGTAGAGGTGATCGACGCGGCCAAACGAACTCTCTCCCTCGAGCCGTCGAACGCACTGGCTCACCTCGTTCTCGGTGAGTGGAACGCGGACGTCATGCGCCTGTCTACGATCACCCGGTGGACGATCCGAAGACTCGTCGACGAGGACGTGCTGGATGGGGCATCCTGGGAAACGGCGGAGGACCATCTGCAACTAGCCGTAGCTGCAGCCCCGCAGTCGTTGGCCGCGCATCTCGCCCTCGGTCGAATGCTCCTCGACTCCGGGGATGCGGAACGAGCCAGAGACGCCCTTCGCCAGGTGCTCGAGCGTCCCTCGGTCGAGCCAGTGGACCCCATCC
The DNA here is from genome assembly GCA_029262115.1 of Gemmatimonadota bacterium. Classification (GTDB taxonomy): domain Bacteria; phylum Gemmatimonadota; class Gemmatimonadetes; order Longimicrobiales; family Gaopeijiaceae; genus JAJCZZ01. The sequence continues at coordinate 64,734 of JAJCZZ010000062.1, forward strand.
TCAAGCAGCGGGCCCAAGCACTCCTGGCTCAGAGCTGACCCGCCGTTCGGACGGCTGGGGTGAGCCCCTCCAGCTTCCTCCTAGGCGCCCAGGCGCTTGCGTGCTCCCGAAAACGCATCGTCGACACGTCCCTTGACGTCATCGGCCAGCTCTTCGAGCCGGTCCGTCGTATCTTCTCGGAATCCCCCGGCAGCACGCTTCAGCTTCTTCCTCGTTCGCCGTCCGCTTTCGGGCGCGGTGAGGAAGGCGACGCTCGCGCCGATCACTGCTCCCAGAGCAAGTCCCGCGATGAAGTTGACGACCTGCGTTTCGTGCTCGTATTCCATGGTGGGCTCGCTCCTGATCGGTGCTGTTCAACGGAGGTGGAACTTCTACTTATATTAGCCAATAACTTCCGGATCGACGAGCCAGGAGATGGTGGTGGACGCAACTCATAACCCGACTGCCGAGGTGGTCCTACCCGCCACGGTGTTCTCCGCCCTACGGCGGGCCGTGGGAGAGGCGGCCGGTGACCTTCAGATGATCCATGCCTTTCATGCCGCGGGCTTCGCCGCCGGGAAGGAGGTGGCCCCCCTGGTCCGGACCGCCGTCGGGGGTGGCCCAGCCAGCGTGCCCGAAGCCACCTTCTGGCGTCGCTTTTCTCAGTTCTTCGTGCGCCGAGGATGGGGCGCCTGCACGCACGAGCGCGGCTCCGATGCCATCGGCATTCTTTCGTCCAGGAGTTGGGCCGAGTCCGGGGGTGGGGAGGGCTCGGAAGGTTGCTCGTTTTCTTCCGGCTTCCTGTCGGCCATTCTCTCCGACATCGCGGGCGGACCCATCGCCGTTCTGGAGACGTCGTGTCGGGGACGCGGGGACGCGGAGTGCCGCTTTGCGTTCGGGTCGGAGTCCGCCGTGCATGAGATGTACGGTGCGCTGGTGGAGGGCGTCGAGTTTACCGACGTACTGGCGTCTCTCTGAGCACGGTCGATTTCGAAGAGAGGATCCTCGGCGTCGATTTCGGGGCACGGAGAATCGGGCTCGCGCTCAGCGACCCCACCGGCACCATCGCGTCGCCGCTCGACACCATTGTGCGCCGCGCAGGAAAGCGGATGCCGCTTTCGAAGATCGCGGAGATCGCCCGGAGCCACGCGGTCGGCGCCGTGGTGGTGGGGCTACCGCTGGACCTTTCGGGGCAAGAATCGGAGTGGTGCGCCGAGGTACGTGAGGCGGGGGCGGGACTCGCGGACCGGATCGGAGTACCGCTTCACCTCATGGATGAAAGGATGACCTCGGTCCGGGCGGAGCGTGTGATCCGGTCGATGGGACTGAAAAAGTCCGACCGAGAGGACAAGGGCCGCGTCGACGCGGCGGCGGCGACTCTGATCCTTCAACTTTGGCTGGACGGCTCGCGTACATGAGACAGCTTTTTTTCCCTGCCGTGGTGGCCGCTCTCCTCATGGCCGGGTGCGGAGGCTCCGACGGCGGTCCCGCCGTCACGATCACTGTTCCCAATGGCGCAGGCTTCGGCTCGGTGGCGGATACGTTGGTCGACCGGGGCGTCGTCGGCTCCCGCCCGCTCTTTACGGCGTACGCGCGGCTCAAGGATGCGGATAAGGGCATCAAGTCGGGTCGATATCGGATTCCCTCGGGTTCGTCATGGGGAGATGTCCTGTCGATGCTGACGGAGGGAAGGGTGGAAACGGTGACCATCACCGTGCCGGAAGGCTTCACCCTCGTCCAGATGGCACCTCGCATCGCCGCGATCGCGGAGGTCGCGGAGGACTCGGTGAAGGCCGTGATCGAGTCGCTCGAGCCGGACTCGCTCGGCGTCCCTGGCCCGGGGCTCGAGGGGTATCTCTTTCCCGACACGTATCGGTTTGCGCCCGGTGTCGCGCCTGAGGCGGTGATCCGCCGGATGGCGCGGCGGTACCGCTCGATGTGGACGGACGAGCGCCGCGCCCTACTGGACGCGTCCGGCCTGTCGGAGCGGGAGATCGTGACCCTCGCCTCGATCATTCAAGCAGAGGCTCGCGTCGCGGACGAGATGCCCCGCATCTCGAGCGTCTATCATGGACGTCTCCGCATCGGGATGCGGCTTCAGGCGGACCCAACGGTCCTGTACGCGCTCGGTGGGCGGCGCGAACGGCTCCTGTTCGCGGCAATCGATTCGGTGCAAGACAACCCGTACAACACGTACTCCCGGGCGGGCCTGCCGCCCGGCCCGATCGGCGCCCCCGGCAAAGCCGCTCTCGACGCCGCGCTCGAGCCGGCGGAGGAAGACTTCGTCTACTTCGTCGCCCGCCCCGACGGCAGCCATATCTTCACCAGGACATTGGCCGAGCACAATCAAGCTGTTGCGGAGGCCCGGAGGGAGTGGGACACCGTCGCCGTGCCGGACGGCGGAGGGGGGTGACCTCCGCGGAGCTGCGGGCGCGGCTCCGGCTCATGGTTCTCACGAGCAGTAAGCCAGACGCGCTTCGGGTGATCGAGGCGGCACTGCGCGGTGGGGCGACCGCGGTTCAGCTCCGGGACAAAGACGCGACCTGCCGGGAACGGACACGCCGGGGCCGGGCCCTTCGCCGGCTTACGCAGGACTTCGGCGCGTTGCTGATTGTGAACGACCGAGTCGATGTGGCCCACGCGGTGGACGCCGACGGCGTCCACGTCGGTCCCGACGACGTGCCGGTTGCTGCGATTCGAACCCACGTCGACGATGACTTCCTGATTGGCCGCTCCGCCGACGAGCCGGCGGTGGCAGAACGCGCCGTGGCTGACGGGGCCGACTACATCGGGTGCGGGGCAGTATTTCCTACGACGACGAAAGACGTCGGATCCGAAGCGATCGGACGGTCGGGGATACAGCGTGTTGCAGACCGCGTGGACGTGCCGGTCATCGCGATCGGCGGGATCACCCGCGATGGTGCCGTCTCGCTGGCGGGCGCCGGAGCCTGTGGTGTGGCGGTGAGTAGCGCGGTGATGGATGCCGTCGATCCAGAGGCCGCTTCCCGTAAGCTCCGGAGCGCCGTGGACACGTGGTACGGTCGATACGGGTCCGGGTGAGCCGAGCGCCGCGGCACGAAACAGCTGCCCTTGTCGACGTGACCCGAAATAACAGAAAACGCCCGTCCGGCGGGAGCCGAGACGGGCGAATTCGAGAAGAGAAGCTGGCGGCGACGTACTCTCCCACCGGGCAACCCCGGCAGTACCATCCGCGCTGCAGAGCTTAACGGCCGTGTTCGGGATGGGAACGG
>JAJCZZ010000063.1 GCA_029262115.1 Gemmatimonadota bacterium
CCGGCACGCTTCCCGACCCCGCAAGGTCTTGCGCCGCGAGCCCAACGAAGGGGTACCCGCGCCCATCGGGCGTGGGTCGTGCCGATATGACGCGCCGGCTATCGGAGGCCGGGGGGCTCTTTGTTGAAAGTCTGCAAAAACCACTCCCGGTACTCGTCCGCCCGGCCTGGATTCTCGCGGGCCCACGCGGCCCGCTCGCGCCCGAACTCGTCGGGGCGGGCCGTGAAGATGAACGCATCGAGGAACCCGGCCTCGGTTGCGTACACCAGCTCGTCCATCAACTCGTACGGTGCGGTGTCGAAGGTGGTCCGGCCGAGGAGCCAGGCATCGGACACCCGCTTCAGGATGGCGCGCTCGAGCTCGTATCCCGTGGCATTCGGCGCCTCCGGCAGCCACTCCTCCTGCCGATCCATCGCGACCATGATGTGGAGGTGGGCGTAGATCCGGTACACGAGCCCGGCGTCGCGGCCCCGTGCGTCCAGTCGCATCTCGACGGAGTCGGGCGCGATGATCTCGATACCTTCCCACGGGTAGACATGGTCGGTGGCGAGCTTGTCGATGACCCAGAAGGACGGGTCGTCCCGGATGTTCTCGTTCTCCCGGGTCACCCAGGCGTTGATCTCCTCGGCTCGCGCCTGATCCAGCCGGAGCCGTGCCCCCTGGTAGTTCACGATGGGGCGTGGCTCCGGAAGGGGCGCCACCTGGTTTCCACACGCTCCTGCCGCCAGCACCCCCATCGCCATGAGAAAACGAGCGGGGAACCGACGGGTGCGGCTCAGAGCTAGATAGTTACGGTCCGTCATTGAGTCCTCGTTGGAAATCGAAATCCTTGACACCCCTGGCCCTCCGGTACGAATTGGAGGCGCTCTCCACCACAACCAAACGCTTTTCCTCCGGCCTGGTCACCGCCGTTATGGACGATACCCTTCAATTCCGAGCTCCTCAAACGATGACGCCGGCTGAGTTGGGCGACAGCCTGGCCCGACTCGTCTGGGAGAGCTTTTCCGACTTCATGGCGCGCGACGATGTGGAAACCCCCGTCGGCGCCGGACATCCGGTCGCGCCCGAAGGAGGAGAGGTCGACTCCCACTCCGCCGAAGAGGCGCTGATCTTTTTCATGTGGGCACATACTCGGGGAGCCCAACTCGCATTTCTCGGACGCACCCCGGACGACCGGATCAAGGGAGGGCTCGACGCCCTCCATCGCGCGGTTCTCGAGGACATGGCCGACCACGGTACGCCCCGCTCGCAACTGCCGTTTTTCGAGCAGAGGGTCGGCGCCCGCTACGCCGAGTACCATGCGGCGTCCGCCGAATCGGACGACCGCCTCGGCGAAGCCGTTTGCCGGCACCTGTCCGGTGAACCCGCCCATTGCATCGACTTGGCGGCGGCCATCACCGAACGTGCCGTCGCCGTTGCCCACCCCCTGCGAGACTTCCTGGAGGAGGTCGAGTTGGTCGACTGACCGGCTCGGGCTCGGACCCGGGGACGGGTCGGACCGACGGGCGCATGGCGTCAAACACATTGAACTCGTATGGCTCCTGGGTTCGCGTCCGCGGGATCACGGGCTGGTGGGCACCCAACCAACCGGTCGCTCGCCGGTCGGCCGGTCTTCGTGCCCGGTATGACGAGCCACATGCTGCAATCCTCACACCACACGGTGCCGTACTGCGTGTCGCGGTAAGTCGCCTAGCGCCACTTCATGAGTTCGAAGGGACTCCTGCAGGCGCGACACCAATACGTGCTGACCGAAGCGTGCGAGCCGAACGAATTCATCAGCTCCGTGTCGACGCCCTCGCAGAACGGGCACGGCGGCGACGAGGGGAGGGAGGCGGGGGCCTCCGACTTCCGCTCGATCCTCTCCCCGAGGGTCATTCGACGAAGAGCGCGCGGTTCCGGTCACCACGAACGCGCTCACACGAGTCCGCGTCCGGCTGTCCCGGTGCTCGTCCACGCCGGGAATCCCACTCCTGCGCAGGCTGGACCTCATCGAGTTCGATCCCAGCCAAGGCGACCAGGGGACCCACCCGCTCACGGTAAGAATCCACCGCGGCCTTCGGATCGCCGATGATGCCCGCCTCCACCAGAGCCCGAGCTTCGCTGTCGGCGGCGCCGAGCCAGGCCAGCGTCACGGAAAGCATCGACCGCGTGGCGGCGGCCAGAAGATCCCGGGCCTCCTCCGACGTAGAGTCGGCCAGCCGTCGATACCATGCGTCGCCCAGACTCCGGTGGAATTCCTCCTCCAAAATCATCTTCGGGCCTCGGCTCGTGGCGGACTCGAAGCGTCCCTCGGCGAAGGACTCGAGCGCGGCCGTGATCGCACCATCGACCAACACCATGGCCGCGATGACAGCGGCCCAGTCCGGCAAAGGTTCGTCCAGAGCGCTCACATTGGCGAACTCGTCGTCCGCGCGATCGTGCTCGACCGCCGTCGGGTCCTCGCCCAGGTCCTTCAACATGGCATAGAGGAGGCGCGCGTGACCCCACTCGTCCTGCGCCATGGAAGAGGCCGCGATGCACGTCTCGAGTGTCGGGGCACCGAGCAGCCAATCGGAGTACCGGATGCCCATGAAGCGCTTGGTATCGGCCAAGGAGATGATGTGGCGGCGCAAGGCGGCCCGGGTGTCGTCCGAAAGATCGGACACATCGACGAAGTCGCTCACGTCGCACCTCCCCGAGCGAAGGGACCGTCGTCCCGGTTCACGAGAATGATGGCGCTGCGCGGTACGACGCACATCTCGAACCAGTTCTGCTCGTCGTACGTCTTCCAGGCGTAGACTTTGGCCGTCGCGTCGTCCAAGGCATCGATATAGCCAATGTGGGCGAGGGTGTCGCCGCGGTCCTTACGTGCAAAGACGTCGTAGATGATTTCACGCATGGGGCAGTCTCGTTCGGTTCAGGTGCCGACGCCGAACGTGCGCAGCTTGGCTCGGCCAATGTCGGAAATGCGAGCGGTCGTCCACGGTGGAGACCACACTTCTTCAATCGTGACGCAGTCGACCCACCGCTCCTGCTCCAGCCGATCGCGGATGTCTTCCGTGATGAACTCCATGCAGGGGCACGCGGTCGCGGTGAAGGTCAACTGCACCGTGACCTCCCCGTCGAGCACCTCCACGCCGTAGATCAGCCCCAACTCGACGAGGCTGATGGGAATCTCCGGGTCGAGCACCTCGTCCAGGCAGGCCCAGGCCGCCGCGGTCGGATCCGCCGGAGCCTCCCCGAGCGGTGCGGCCCACTGATCACGCCCGCCACTCTTGTGCGTTGAAATCCTGGCCGCCAACCCGGTGTCGAGGCCTCGTTTGGTCGGTGCCAACGGCAACGCCACACTCACACCGCGCGCCTCAGGCCGTGGCGCCGTTCAGCCAACGACCGACCTGGCTGCGGGACCGCTGCACGGACTCCACGTAGATCTCGTTCATGGGACCGCGCCCCTTCCACCGCGTGAAGACCTGATCCCAACTGATCTCGCCGTCGTCGATGAGCCAGACCTTCGATTCGTGGTCGTATTCGCACGGGAACGGATAGTCGAGGACGTACTCCTCGTTGGCCTCGTCCCAGTGGGCGGGCGCCTTCAGGCCGAGCTGCTCACAGAGCGGAACGGTCGAGGCCATCCAGACCTGCCGCAGCTGGTCGTTGGTGAGCCCTTTCAGCCGGTAGTCGAGCTGGCCCGAGTGCCGCTTCATCTCGTCGGGGAGGCCGAACCACTCGACCGTCATGGGAAACATCCAATCGACAGAGCGCTGCAGCATCTCCTTGGCCTCACCCCCGGCCTTGGACAGGCGACGCATCCATACCTCGCCATGGCGCAGGTGGAACGTCTCCTCCATGTCGACCTTCACGAGCGCCCGCTTGAGTGGCCCGTACGACGTGTTCTGGTAGACGTCGGAGAGGAGCGTGATGCCCGCGCGGTCGAAGAAGCCGTTCGCCACCACGAGGTCCGCCCAATTGTCCAGCGGCTGATCGAAGCCGTAGGGGTGCTTGAACTCGTGCGGTTGCCGTCCGTACACGAGCTTCTCCTTCGACTCGCCGATATCCTCCAGAAGTCGATAGGCGATGTTCGCGTGGGCGAGTTCGTCCTGGATGATCGCGTGGGCGCTGACCTGGGTGTTGGTAGACGGCGCGTAGCGTGCGGCCATCCAGTAGGACGGAGCGCTCATGAGCTCGGTGTCCGCCTGGACAGTGAGCTGGACGGTCAGGGCCTTCTTGTACCCGGGCGACATCTCTTCCGGGGACTCGACCATGTAGCCATCCTGCACCTTGGCCATCAGTTCTTCGTCGGTAAACGCCATGCGTCCTCTCGAATATGTCGGAATTTTCGCGACCACGTCAGAACAGACACATAATAGACCCGAACGTTCCCGCCAGGCCAGCCACCTCCGGTCTCTCAGACGTCGACGAGGTCAGGCTCCTCGAGCTGTGACGTACAGGCCGGGCAGCGCGCGGCCCGGTAGGGAATGGTCGACCGGCAGAAGTTGCACTTCTTGTCGTCCGGCTCAGACGGCGCGTGATCGGTCTTGCCCTTGTCGTCCGGAACGCGATCGCGCAGGCGGTTCATCCCCCGAATCACGAGGAACATCGCAAGGGCCACGATCGTCAGCGCGAGGCAGTTGTTGATGAAGAGCCCGTAGTTGAGCGTCACCGCGCCGGCCGCCTGGGCCTGCTCGATGGTCAGGTACGGACCGGGCGTGTCGCCCACCGCGAGCACGAGGAAGAAGTCCTCGAAGTCCACACGCCCGATGGCGAGACCCACCACCGGCATGATGACATCGGTGACCAACGACTTCGCGACCGTCGTGAATGCAGCCCCGACCGTGAAGCCGATAGCCATGTCGGCCAGATTCCCGCGCAGGGCGAACTTCTTGAACTCCTGGACCAATCCCAAGCAGCTCTCTCCGGAAGGGGCGGTGGATGCGGCTTGGGTCAGAGCCCGAGAGATGACCGGATCAGCGGAGCAATACGATCCGGCGTCCACGGCGGATCGAAGGTCAACTCGACCTCTGCCCGCTCGACTCCGTCGACCGCCTCGATGGCGGTCCGGGCATCCTCCACGATCTGACCGGCGACCGGACACATCGGAGACGTGAGCGAGATCCAGGCCTTTGCGTCGCTCCCGTCGACCTCGATGTCGTAGACGAGTCCCAGCACCACCAGGTTGAGCCCGAGTTCCGGGTCCATGACCGTCTTCAGCGCGTTGCGAACGTCCTTCTCCGTCACTTCCATTGATACCACCTCATCTATGGTTGAAAAATCGGAGCGGTCGCCCCGAGTTGCCCGTCTTCAGTGCTTCCTGGCGTAGAGAACCGAGGTCTCCGCCCGGGCATCGCCCTGGGCCTTTCGTATGGCCCGATGCAGCGTCCTGACCACTTCCCCCGCCGGCTTACCGTGGAGTTGCGCCATCAGGTCGGCCGCGCCCATGAACAGCCCCGGCGACGCGTGTGACAGGACGAACACAGTATCGCCTGCGCCAACCGAAAACTTCTGGGCGTTGAACCGGAAGCCCCCCATCATACCCAAGGGTGGTCCGTGCGCACCGAACTCCTCGAAGGTGCCGTCGCGTCGGATGAGACCGGCTGGCACCCGCCCCGCACTGCCCCACTCCAACCCGGCTGGCCCGGCCACCAGGACGCCAGCCTCCACGAACTGACCGGTACCCTCGAGCCCGGTGTCGGCCAACGCTTCGTTCGCCGCCGCGAGCAACTCCGGCACGGTCGACGCCTGCCGCGCTACGGTACGCAGGACCGCGCGGGCGACGCCCACCTGATGGGCGGGAGGCAGCCCTGGAGTGCGCACATCCAGCGTCACGAGCGCGCTCCGGCGGTCGGCGAGATGGATCCAGTCCCACATCGAGCCCCCGAGACCCGTCTCCTCCATCGTGGTCCCGGCGGCCAGATCGTACCCGTCGACCCTCGGCGCTCCGGAAGGCATGAGGGCGCGCTGGATCTCCCGGCTGATCTGGTTGGGGTCCGCGGGTGCCGCTGCCGGTGGAACGGCCAGCGGCGGCGCCTTGCCGGTGGTAGCGAAGCGAACACCAAGGGCCCGTAGAGCCTTCGACAGGACACGCATCATTCGGAGCGCGATCGAGTCGCCGCCCAGAAGGGTCTGGAAGTCGTCGCGGGCCACGCTCACCAACTGGGTGTCCGCCTGTGCCCGAGCCGTGGCGGAGCGCGGGGCATCGTTCAGGAGCGCCATCTCCCCGAACGCCTCACCACCGCGCCGCACGGCCAACTTCTCCTCGCTCCCATCGGGCCGGGTCTTGAGGATCTCGACCGCGCCACTGTAGACGATATAGAACGAGTCGCCCGGATCGCCTTCCTCGAACAGGACCTCACCCTCGGCCAGCGTCGTTCCCGAGACGATGGAGGCGATCCCGCGGAGGTCCGCATCGGGTAACCCCTGAAACAGCTCCACTTTCTGGAGCAGTGCAACGACTTCGTCAGTGGACCAGCCTTGCGCTTGTTCGGACACTTCCGGCCTCCATGCCTTGCTGATCGACACGCCATCCCGTCGAAACGCCTCTGAGAGAACGCTCAATCTATCGCCGTGCTCAAGAGATCCGCGACTCGCAGTCGGGCGTACCGGGGGCCACGGTCCATCGACTCGGAGGCGGGTGGACGGCGGGAAATCTTCTTGCGCACGGGACGCCCCAGTGGAACGTTTCTCTTTAGAGGATGGCCTTTCGGCGCTACCCCGGTCCGCCCCCTGTGTCGCGGACCCGCGCCCGACTCGATCCCACGATTACCGCATGCGCGTTCCCAATCGCGGTCGATTCCTGTTTGCCGTCGCCGCCCTGAGCGGCTTCGCCTTGACCTCGTGCGTGGACGCGCCCGCTGCTCCCGAGGGCTCGGGCCTCGGCATTGCTCCGTTCCGACTCCAGCCGAAGCTGACGCTCGTGGCCCCGCGGGCCAGAGTGGCGGGCACCGCCATTGCGGACGCGCTTTCCGACGCCTTCGATCTCGTCGATACCTTCCGGCTGATCGTCTCCCGGGCCGCGACCGGAGCGGTCCTCCTCACCGCTGAGCGTACCGTCACTCCGGGCCAGGACGAATACGACCTGTCGGTGGAAGCCTCCGGAGTGTCCCAGGGCGAGCAGTTACTGGTGACCGTAGTCGCACTTCAAGGCTCCACCGTCCTGTTCGAGTCCGCTCCGATCTCGGTAACCGTGCGGACGACGTCATCTTCAGATCCGCCAGCACCGTTGAGCGTGCCCCTGGTGTATACCGGCCCGGGCGCCTCGGCCGGCGCGATCGAGGTAGGCCCGGCCTCCCGGATCGTCGCGCCCGGTGGAACCGCGTCCTTCGGTGCGACCGTGACGAACACGGACGGTTCCGTGATCGCCGGCGTCCCGGTCTCCTGGACGACGGAAGCCGCGAGCGTGGCCACGGTCGACAGGTCCGGCGTCGCCTCGGGAGTGGCCGAGGGGCTGACCCGGGTGACGGCCACGATTCCGACCGGACTTTCTGCCTCGGCGCTCGTCTATGTGGCCGCGGGTGAGGTGGCCTTCGAGCGGGGCGGCTCCGTCCTGGTCCGTGACGTCGCCGAAGGCGTGGAGTCCGACCGGGGCGCCGGCGAGCGGCCAGCTTGGAGTCCGGGCGGAGCGGACTTGTTCGTCTCGCGTGGCGGGACGGTCACGAACGCTTCCACCGGGGCGTCGCTCTTCGAAGGGACCAGTCCGGCGGTCTCACCGGACCAAAGCAAGATCGCGGCGTCCGCGAGTGGCTCGCTCGTGTTTGCGAACCTGGACGGCTCTCGACCGACCGTCGGACCGGCCGGGTCGTCGCCGGCATGGCTGTCACCGTCGACCCTGGTCGTCGACGGCGGCGGCGTCCAGAGCGTCCGCGCAGACGGGACGGGGCGGACCACCCTGGCGGGCGGATCCGCGATGTGGCCCACCGCGTCGTCTGGCGGGTCGGTCGCTTGGGTCGCGGACGGAGCGCTCATTGTCGATGGTGGCGCGCCCCTGATGACAGGAGTCGACTCGCGGCCCACGTGGAGCAATAACGGCTTGTGGTTGCTGGCGTCGGCGGCTGGCGAGTTGCACCTCGTTCCGGTCGACGGGAGCGGCCCCGCCGTGCCGATCGGAGCCACCGGCACCTTTCCAGCGTGGAAGCGGACCGGGGGAGCTTCGGCAGCCCCCTCGTCGCTCGTTCTCACGGGGCTCCAGCCCGAGAACGCGACGCCCGGCGGCCAGGTCGACATTCTCGGCTCGGGCTTCGATTGGATCATCCCGGCGAACAACCGCGTTTTCTTCCCCACGCCGGAGGGTGAGGAGGAAGCCGAGTTGATCACCGCCTCAGAGTCGGCTCTCACGGTCCGTATCCCGGCTCGTCTGGCCGCAGGCACCATCCGGGTCACGACGTTCAGCGAGCAGGCCACGCTGGCGTTCACGCCGGCGCTGGGATCCGTCGCGATCCACGCACTGACCCCGTGGGGGGCGCCGGTACACGATCTTCAGGTCCGACTCACTCTTGCGAGCACTCTCGTCGCGAACGTGCGGACCGACCTCGACGGCAAGGCGGTCATCGCGGACCTGGCGGACGGCACTTATTCGGTCGCGGCTGTGGCCCCGGTGGGCTTCCTGATCACGAGTATCGCCCCCACGGTGACGGTGGCCGTCGGAACCGCGACTGCCCTCGACATCACGGTAAACGCGCTCGTCCAACTCCTGACGCTGTCGCCCGAAACGCCGGAGACGACGGTCGGGGAAGCGGTCGAGGTGTCGGCGACGGCGGTCGACATCAACGGCGACGAGATCCCCCAGTTCGACCAGATCCAATGGGTTGGGCTGAACCAGGGTGTCCTGGCCTCCGGAAACGGGTTGACCGGCACGCTCGTGGGCCGGTGGCCCAGCGGGTCCGTCGGAGGCAGTCGGTTCCGGATCTTCATAAATGGTCAGATCTTCGACCGGGCCGCGACGGTGCGGTCCCACATTACGGGCGTCGTACGCAAGCAGTCGTCGACCGCCAACACCGAAGCACAGATGTCCGCAGCCGCCACCGCCACGCAGTCGGTGGATGTGCCTGAAGTCGGGGCATCGGTGGAGCTTCTGAAGGACGACGTCATCATCGCGCAGACGTCGAGTGGCTCCGCCGGCACGTTCCGTTTCGATGGCCTTCTGGCCGGCACCTACGTGCTTCGTGTGGCCAATCTTTCGGATGAAGCGATCGCGGACCCGGTGACGGTCGGGCTCCATCCCGGCAACCCGGTCGGTAGCGCAAGCCTGCTCATCCGGCCCAAAGCGCCCTCCGCTCAGGGCGACCTGATCGCGATCAACGATTGGAACGCCTGGGACTCCAACCGGAACCCGGCCGCACTGATTCAGACGCTCGTCGCCACGGCCAACAACAGCGGGACGAAGGTCGTGTGGTGGTGTGGACGGCAGGCCAACCCCTCGGGCAACTCCATATCCACCGGGATCTGCCAGTCGTCAATCAGCAGCGATGGGAGCGGGCAGTTCCAGGGCACCCGGGACGCCATCACGGCGTCGGATTGGGGCTTCTCGGTCGACTTCCAGACGCCTCTGCAGACCATCGACGGCGACGTCCGGGTCTTCTGGCTCTGGACGCCAACGGAGCAGCTTACCAACGCGGAAGTCAATGTGCTGAAGGCGTTCGCGTCCCGCGGCGGGCGGATCATCTTCAACGCCGACTACCAACCGGACTGGTATACCGCCGACCATCACGAGAACATCGCCACGCGCCTCTTCGGTCAACTCGGCACCGGCATCACGAGCGTGGGCACCCTCATATCAGGCAACACCGGTACGGCCGCGGATCCCAACCACCCCATTGCCCAGGCGCTTGCCGCGCAAGACATCACCAGTATGAACTTCGCGGCGCCGGGTGACTTCACGGTGTCGGCGTCCGCGGTACCGATCATCGTCTCGGGCTCGTCCATTCTCGTCGCCTACGCCCCTGTGACGGATGTGGCGCCCCTCCCGCTCACGGCTCCGCCGGCCTCGATCCGGGCCCTCGCGCCACCACCACCGGTACGGATCAAGCCGCCGTGCCTGCCCGGTACGGTGTGCGGGACTTCGTCCAGCAAGTGACTCCGCCTCGGACGCGTAGGGCCGCCGCCCTGCGCGTCCGGTCGGAGCCGCTCCGTCGTCGTCCGGGAGCACTGGACCACGGCCGTCGAAGATCCTCGACCCCTTTGGCGACCTGGGTGTAGATTGGTCGGATGGACTTGAACCATCGAATTCTGCGGACCAGCACCCTGGAGACGGCGCTTGGTTTCTGACGAAAACGTCGACGACTTCCCGGTGAGCCTACGCTGCTGGGGCACCCGAGGCTCGATTCCGAGCCCCGGACCGGCCACGGCACGGTATGGGGGGAATACGACCTGCCTGGAAGTACGGGTAGAGGGTCGTCGATTGATCTTCGATGCGGGGTCAGGTATCCGCCCCCTCGGTCACGATCTGATGCGGGACGGCGCGGTCCTCGATACTCCGATTTTTCTGACCCACTTCCATTGGGATCACATCCAGGGATTCCCGTTCTTCGTGCCGCTCTATGTCCCGGGCACCGAGCTTCGGATCCTCGGCCCGAAGCAGAAAAACATCGACGTTCGCAGCCTCTTCGCTGGGCAGATGGGCCCCATCTACTTTCCGGTGCCGTTCAGCGCGGTCGCGGCGAACCTCTCCTTCGATCATTTGAACGAGGGCACATGGGAGGGGCACGGGATCACGTTGCAGACGATTCGGGTCAAACATCCGTCGTATGTGATCGGGTATCGGATCGAGGCGGGCGACACCGCGATCTGTTTCATCCCCGACAATGAAATCGATGGCGATAGCTACGAGGTGGAACCCGACTGGCGCGATCGCCTGGTCGAGTTCGTCGGCGACGCCGACATCCTCATCCACGATTCGATGTACACCGAAAGGGAGTATCCCCACCGACCCGGCTGGGGACACTCCACGTTCGAGCAGTCGCTTCGACTCGCCGAAGATGGTGGAGTCGATCGCTTGCTCTTCTTCCACCACGACCCGGAACGCTCGGACGACGAGCTCGACGAGATCGTGAACCGAGTGCGAGACGACGCAGCGGGGCGAGGGTGCTCCGTTGAGATGGAGGCGGCCCGAGAGGGCGTGCACTACGCCCCCGCAGAACAAGGAGAACTGACGTGAGACGTTTCGGATCGCTTGTGACCATACTGACTGCTGTGCCCCTGCTCGCATTCGGACCCGGCGAACGTGTCGCGGGAACGCATTGGGCGCTAATGATCGGCATCAGCGACTACACGAACTTCGACGACGTGGAAGGGGGGGATCTCCCTGGCGCTCAGTTCGATGCGATGGGAATGCGGGACGTTCTCCTCCAGAAGTACGACTTCCCGGAAGCGAACGTGCGTACGCTGCTCAACGGTCAGGCGACCCGAGCCGCCATCCAGGAGAGCATCACCGGTTGGCTGACCGAGAACGCCCGGCCCGGCGACAACGTCGTGGTGTTCTTTGCCGGTCATGGTTCTCAGATGTGGGACGAGAACGGCGACGAAGACGACGGATTGGACGAGACGATCGCTCCCGCGGACGTGTCTCCGAACAGCACGGACTTCGACATCTCCGACGACACGTTCGGAGAGTGGCTGTCGGCGTTGCCGACCGACAACGTGGTGGTGTTGCTCGACAACTGTAACTCGGGCACCGGCACCCGCGACGTGACGCCGTTCTCGCGCTCCCGTGAGCTCGGTCGCGATGTCAACGCGCTTTCGAAGCCTGCTTCGGCGGCCCGCCGCGCGCTCCCCGGCCAGGTGGACGAAACGGGCTTCGACGCGGGCCACAGCCGGGTCCTGGAGTTGGCGGCGGCACAGCCGCATCAGGCGGCCGTCGATGCTTTTTTCCCGGGGGGGGATGGCGAGGAGTCGTTCCACGGGGGCGCGTTCACGACCTTCCTGGTCCGCCAACTCTGGAGGGCCCCCGCCGATGCTACGTATGAAGAGGTCTTCCGCGATGTCCACGAGGCTCTGAAGCGGAATCGCTTCCAGCAGGACCCCCATCTGTCCGAAGACGTGTCGCTCAAGGACATGTCGCTCTTCTTCGTGGAAGGCGCAGAGCCCATGGAGGCCGACGCCGCCCTTCCGGTCGTGTCCTCGGACGGTGGAACCGCTCGCCTCGGCGGCGGCCAGACGCTCGGGATCACGACGGGCTCGGTGTTCGAGGTCGGGACGGCTCGACTCGTGGTCGAGACGGTCGAGCAGACCGCCAGCACCGCCAGGGTGTCCAGGGGTGCCGTATCCGCTGGGGATCGAGCCAAGCTCATTGGGTATCGGTACCCGAGCGTTCCGCTTCGCGTGAACGTAGCAGGCCTCGACTCGGAGTCGGCGGACGCTCTCACGAGCGCTGTTTCCGAGAACCAGCAGGTCGACCTCGTCCGCGAGGACGGTGCCTTCAGCCACCTGTTGATCCGGCGTCGCGGGACGGAACTCCGGGTGGTCGGTTCCGACGGGTTCCTGCGCCACGAGGGCCTACCGGCTGGGAGTGCCGGTGCCGCGGATCTGGCGTCGATCCTGAGCGCGGAGGCCGCCGCGAAGCAGTTGGCCGACATGGAGAACCCCGCCCAGCCGTTCGGGGTGGAGCTACGGCTGGTGGACGGACGGACGTCGTTCGGGGTCGGCGAGGAGATCAGCTTCCACGTGACCAGCCATCGTGACGGTTACTTGACACTCGTGGATCTGGGCACGGACGGGACCGTTGCCGTGCTCCTTCCCAACGGACAAGCCCCCTCGATGCAGGTGAAGGCCGGGCAGGAGGTCTCGTTCCCCGCCGCCGACGCAGGCTTTGCGCTTCAGGCGCTCCCACCGGCGGGTCGCGGTATGGTGCGGGCGTTCGTCACCCCTCGGCCGCTCGAGATTCGAATCCCGGCGGGCGAAGACTACGCGACCGGGGGTGCCGAACTCGCGGGCTGGATCGCCGATCAGGTGCGTGCCGCCGCCGGCGAGATCGACGAAGCGGTGCGCCTCGACAGTTGGGCCACGTCCTCGCTGGTGTACGACATCCACAACTGATCGAAGCGTCCCGCGGGTCAACGCTCCGATCCAACTGCGCGCCGAGGTGACTGAGTGAAGGCGAAGCGACTCCTCGCCCTCGGTCTGGTAGTCACCGTTACGGTGGCGCTCGCGCTGCTGGCGGACGCGGTGGGGGGGCTCACCGGCATCGATCAACTCCGGTATAAGACGCTCGATTGGCGCCAGAACACCACCGTGCAGTCGTTCCAGCCGGGCGTCGGTACCGACGAGAGCGACATCACGCTCGTCTTTTTCGACGAGTTCGCGGTGACCGATCCCGAGTTCGGTTGGGCGTGGGAGCAGCCCTTTCCCCGAGCGCACATCGCGAACGTCATCGACGTGGTGGCAGCGGGTGGCGCGCGCACGATCGGTCTCGACGTCTATCTCCAACTCATGTATCCGCGCCTCAACGAGATCGACGGCGGAGACGATCTCCTGGTCGACGCCATCGAACGGGCCGGCAACGTGGTGCTCGTGGGCCCCGTGCTTCAAACCTCGAACGGACCACGGTTGGGTCCACCCGATCCGGCCTTCGGGGCGGTCGCGGCGGACGTCGGCGCCGCCGAGCTCCCCACCGCGTTCGAGACCGTCCGGGACGGCACGCTGGCGGTCCGGTCCGGAGTCAGGCTCGAGCCCTCCTTTTCTCTGGCGCTCTACGGGCATGCGCGGAGCATCGACGTGGACGATCTCCTGCGCCGGTCCCGGCGGTGGGGTCGCATTCCGCTTCCCGGCCTGCCGTCGAGCCTGGGCCAGGTCCCGGACGACTGGTGGGAGCAGGGCACCGCGTCATCCAGCGTGATCGTACCATTTCCCATCCGGTACCACGGCCCGCCATCCAGCTCCGACGGCTTCGATCCGATCGGGACGTTCGCCGCCGTCTCGTCCGCAAACGTCGACCTGACCGCCCTGACTCAGCCGGAGCTCTTCGAAGACAAGATCGTCCTGATCGGTTCCGGCTTCCACGACTCCGACAAGTTTCGAACCGCCTTCTTCGGTCAGAAAGCTCCCCCCGCCGAAGAGGGGGGTGACGCCCGGACCTATGAATGGATGTACGGAGTGGAGGTCCACGCCAACGCGCTTCAGACGATGCTCTCCGAGGAGTACGTCCGACCGCTCGGAGAGCGGGCGGAGCTCCTGGTCCTGTTCCTGGCCGGCCTGGTGGTCGGCGTCGTCGTGTTCTCGCAAGGCGCCGGCTGGGGTGGCGTGGCCACGGCGGCGGTGATCGGGAGCCTCATGGTCCTGGGCTTCTGGACCTGGGCCGGAGAAGCGTACGGCCCCGGTGGTCGGTGGTTCGGTCTCGGGCGGCCCTACCTCTGGTTCCCGATCGTGACGCCCGCGCTCGCGACCCTCCTCTCGTACGTCGGCTCGGTAGCGTACGTCTCCGTGGTGGAAGGGCGCGAAAAGCGCTTCATCAAGGGCGCCTTCAGCAAGTACGTATCGCCCGAGGTGGTTGAAGAGATCGCCGAGAACCCCGGCGCCCTCCAACTCGGCGGTCAGAAGCGACCCCTTACCATGCTCTTCTCCGACCTGGCCGGCTTCACCACGCTGTCCGAAAGGATGGATCCGCAGGATCTGCTCGCCCATCTCAACGAGTACCTGAGCGAGATGACCCAGATCGTCATGGATGAAACGGGCACCCTCGACAAGTACATCGGCGATGCCATCATGGCGTTCTGGAACGCGCCGAGGGCCGTGGGCGACCACGCGGACCGAGGGCTCAAAACCGCGATCCTGATGCAGCGGAAAATGGGCGAACTCAACGAACGCTGGATGTCGGCCGACCCGGAGGCCGAAGAACTGGTGGTGCGCATCGGTGTGAACACCGGGACGGTCGTCGTGGGCAACGTCGGCGGAAAGGAACGGTTCGATTACTCCGCAATCGGCGACGCCGTCAATCTGGCCGCCCGTCTGGAACCGGCGAACAAGACCTACGACACGCTGGTCATGGCCTCGGAGTACACGATGGACGCCGCCGATCGATCCGCGTTCCGGGTCCGGGAGCTCGACCGGATCGCCGTGAAGGGAAAGGAGCGGCCCGTCACGGTGTACGAAGTTCTGGAGATGGCTGGTGCGCGGCTGGCCGACCATCGGGAAAAGGCGTTCGAGCACTACGAAGCCGGCCTGGCCGCTTACAAGAATCGCGACTGGACGCTCGCGGCGACCTATTTCGAGGCAGCGTTGACCGCCGATCCCCAGGACGGCCCGAGCGCCGTGTATCTGGCCCGCGCCCGGGAATATCAGACCGACCCACCACCCGCCGATTGGGATTTCGTGGTGCGACGGACGTCGAAGTAGAAGATTGGAAGGAGGGGATGCGCCCCGCGCACCCACGGACGACGTACTTGGAGACGAACATGGTGAAGCATCTACCGCTCGCCGCGATGGTCGCGGCCGCGATCGCCACGCCGCTGGCGGCTCAGGAAGACGCGGCCGCATTGGTCATGCGCCTATCCGGGCAGGTCCAGGTCCGACAGGGGGGTGCCGCCGCCGCTCCGGCTCGGCTCGGCGACCGTTTGATTGCGGGCGCCCAGATCATGCCGGAGGACGGCAGCCGCGCGATCCTGATCACGCGGGCGGGCGCCACGATGAACGTCACCGAGAACACGACGGTATCGGCCCCGTCGAGCGGTGGGAATCCCGACCTGTTCGATCGGGCCATACGGACGCTCGCGCAAGCGGCGTCCAGCGACGCGAGGACCGCCGGCGGCCGTCAAGGGATGATCCGGCCGATTCCGGGTGAACCGGTTCTGGTGGCGCCTCGAAACGGACTGATGGTGGCGACCACGCGCCCGACGTTCCGGTGGATGGCCGTGGACGGTGCCGACGGCTACACCATCCAGATCCGCCGTGTGGATGGGGGTCGACCGGTGCGTTTCGATACGGGCGTTTCGTCGGACTGGACCCTCCCCGCAGATGCGCCAGGCCTCCTCCCTGGCGCCACCTACGCCTGGACCGTCGCCCCGTCCATGGGGCGCCCGACACGGGAACAACAGTTCAGGGTCATCAGCGGGGACGAGTACTCGGAGCTCGAGGCCGGCTTCGCCGAGGTGAGCGCGATGGGCGTCGATCCCATGACCGACGGACTCTTCCTGACGGCCATCATCTACCGGGATCTCGGGTTGGTCTACGACGCCCACGCGGCCCTGAAGGGGTTGGCGAGCGCGGGCGCCGGGGAGTTCACCGCGGATCTCTACCTCCTCGAAGGTGAGATCCTCAACCAGCTCGGTCGGGCCGAGGAAGCGACGGCCGCGTTCGACAAGGCGGACGCCCTGCTCCGATGACGAAGACGCCTTCGACGGAGGAGGCGCTCCGCGCCGAACTGGAACAGGCCCGCTCGGAGCTACAGCAGCTCAACAAGATCGGGATGGCGCTCATGAGCGAGCGCGATCCGGAGCGGCTGCTCAACCTCATCCTGACGCAGGCACGTAAGCTCACGAACTCGGACGCCGGAAGCCTGTATCTCGTCGAGCCCGGCGACGACGGGGGGGAGCGGCTGCACTTCCTGCGCTCTCAGAACCACACGTTACCCGACCTTCCGTCGCCGAACTTCACACTCCCGATCGACGAGAGCAGCATTGCCGGCTACGTCGCGTCGTGCGGTGAACCGCTCGTTCTCGACGACGTGTACGAGATCCCGGCTCACCTGCCGTTTTCGTTCAATAAGGCGGCTTTCGACGAGAAGTTCGGGTATCGGGCCAAGTCGATGCTGGCGGTGCCGATGACCGACCATCGAGACAAGGTGGTCGGAGTGGTGCAGCTCATCAATCGGAAATCGGACCCGGAGGCGGTCGTCCGCGATGACGCCGAAGCCGACCGATCCGTGCTGCCCTACTCCCCACGCGATGTGTCACTCGTCCACTCTCTCGCGGGGCAGGCGGCCGTTTCGATCGAGAACGGCCGTCTCTATCAATCGATAGAGAATCTGTTCGCGGGCTTCATCAAAGCGGCCGTGACCGCGATCGACCGCCGGGACCCGACGACCTCGGGCCACTCGGTTCGTGTAACCGAACTCACCTGCGACACGGCCCGGCTGATCAACGAGCGGACGGAGGGCCCGTTCGCCGACGCGCACTTCACGGCGGACCAGATGAAGCAGCTACGCTACGCCGGACTGCTGCACGACTTCGGTAAGATTGGCGTGCGCGAGGAAGTCCTCGTCAAGGAGGAGAAGCTACCGCCGGTCCTCCGTGCCCAGGTGGCGGCCCGTTTCGCGCTGATCCGGAAGACCCTCGAGGCCGACGCCTACCGGGCGCGAGCCGAGTGCCTGGCAGCCGGTGGAGGATCGGACGGGGCTGACGACGCGATCGAGGCCATTGATCGACAGTTGAAGGAAGACATCGAGCGACTGGACCGCTACTGGACGGCCGTGCAGGAGGCGAACGTCCCGAGGGCCATGGACGAGGAGGCTGCCGGCATTCTCGAGGAGATCGGCACGCAAGTCTTCAAAGACGATCTCGGTGAGGACCGCCCGTATCTGGCGCCTCACGAGTTGCACTTCCTGAGCATCAAACGTGGAAGCCTCGATCCGGACGAGCGCAAGCAGATCGAGTCCCATGTGATCCACAGCTACGACTTTCTGCTCGATATCCCGTGGACCGACGACTTGTGTCGGATTGCCGAGATCGTGCGCGGCCACCACGAGAAGCTGAACGGAAAGGGATACCCCGATGGCGTGACCGGCGACCAGCTCTGCCTGGAGACGCGTATCATGACCGTGTGCGACATCTTCGACGCGCTGACGGCCAGCGACCGACCGTACAAGAAGGCCATGCCGGTGGAGAAGGCACTCCAGATCCTACGTTGGGAAGCCGAGGAAGGCGCTTTGGACGCGGACATTGTGGAGCTGTTCGCGGAGAGCAAAGTATACGAAAAGGTCCTGGCCACCGACTGGCGGGAGCTGTAGGGGAGGAGTCCTACGCCACGACCGGTCCAGGGCGCACCGCACTTCGGCCACGCGTTCGTCGACGGAGACTACCTCGACCGGCAGGTGCGGTTGCTGCGCCTCTGGAGGCAGCGGGGTGGGTGCGACGTGAGAAGGGGGTAGTGCCGATCAGACGAGTTCTGACGTCATGCCGGACAACCACCACGACCTCGGCACGCCTCAACCTCCTAGCCGCGCCACTCCCTCCCTCGCGGCGGCATTTCCACGGCTGGCTGCCGCCTGGTACCAACGAAGCGCGGCAGCTCTGTCGGCGGTGACGCCGCGCCCCGCCTCGTACGCCTCGCCCAGCCGCAACTGCGCGATCGCGTCGCCCGCCTCCGCTGCCGCGCGCCACCACCGAGCCGCGAGCGCGTGGCCCTGCGCAACCCCACGACCGGCGCGGTAGGCGTTGCCGAGGTTGTGCTGGGCAAGGACGTGTCCTCGTTCGGACGCGGCCCGGTACCATTCTGCCGCCTCCACCGGATCGCCTTCGACGCCGAGGGCCTCGTCGTACACCGTTCCCATCAGGAACATCGCTTCTGGATGGCCTCGATCCGCGAGAACACGCACGGAGTCGACCACATCCGCCGCCAACGCTACGGCCAAGGCCGAGTCCCGGGGAAAGCCCATTCGTCCGCGCGAGTGCGCTCGTGCGACCCACATCCGGCCCAGCAGATCTCCATCGGAACGGGCACTGAGGAGCAAGCGACGAGCCTCCTCGTCGTCGACTCGGCCGGCCACGCCCGTATACAGCGCGATGGACTTGGCGAGGTCCGGGTGCAGCCGGGCGGCTGGAGAAGCGCAGGCAGAGGCGGAGGCAACGATCAGTATCCAGGCGCCTACGCCATTAGGACGCCTGGGACGCGGACCAGAGATCCGATCAAGATCTCGGCGTAGCATCGAGAGCGAGGCGGTGCGTGAAAGCATGACGGATATTCCTCCAGACCCGGTCGGCCGTGCAAGTCGAGCGCGCCTCAACGCGCTACCCGGCCCCCTCCAGCCGCCACGTCCCCACCACGGACCCGACGCTGTCCTGCGGGATATCGAACGGAGCGCACGTCCACGTCCCTTCGGCCGATGATGGCCCGGACACATGACCAGTCATGTGTCCGATCGCCTCGTAGAACGGCACGCCCGTCCCGACGTTGATGGGCGTGACCAGCTCCAGGCTGTCGCCGCCGAGCAAGCGTATGTGGTTCTCACGGCTGAACAAGAAGGGCTTGAGCGACATGCCCGACCCATCAGGCTGGAGCACATCGCGCGCGACATCTCCGCCCCCCTCCGTCACATAGACGCGCCCGCTGGCTTCCAGGCGTTCCGAGCCGTCCCATGTGAACACCATGTCCATCGCACACTGGATGGTCAGAGAGCCCGCCGTCCCCGTCGCTTCACCCCGCAAGGTATACTGGGCTGGCGGACGAAACGTCGTCTCTTCCGGGAGGGTCGGATCGCTCCCGCACGCCGCGGCCGCCGCGAGCACCAGGGCAATCGCACCGACCGAGCAGCATCGCAGACCTCCCCCCGTGGACACCATTCCCGTCCCCCCGTTTCAGCCAGTGACGCTGGACCTCCGAGTCCCGAGGCCCGTCATCCCGAAAACGACTGAATACCGGCGATGTGACAAGCAGCGCGACCCAGCTCACTGCCACACTGGCCCGCCACTCCGGGAGTGTCAGGCCGCTTCCGCCGCTGTTGAGGCCGCACGCGGCCCGGGTTCCATACCACGCAGCGCCAGAGCCGAGAGCGCGTAGAGGCCCGCGCCGATCCAGAGGTTGACGCGGATGCCCACGTGGATGGCAATGAACACCGCCAGCGCGGACGCCACCACGCCCATGACGCCGTTGAGGGCCCAGAACCACGGCGTCTGGGTATCCGAGGTCCGGCTGGCCAGGGCCATTCCCGTCGGAAAGAAGAAGCCCAACAGAACGCCCACGGGAAAGATGACGGCCACGCTGACGACGATGCGCGCCGGCCGGGACCACGGGGCCACGGCGTCCGCCATGATGGGAAGCACCACGGTCAACCCTGCCACCGCTACGGCCGTGACCATCGGCCACGCCCAACGCCAAGGAGCCCGGTCCAGCGGCAACCGCTCACTCAGGAAGCTCCCCACGCCCGTGCTCAGGATGATGGTGAAGAGCAGGACGCCAAGGGCGTACACGGGGTGGCCCAGGACCAGCGACAGCCGCTGGATCAGCCCGATTTCCACGAGCATGAACGCCGCACCTATCACGGAGAAGTAAGCGGCACCGGCCCACTGATGCCGGCCCCGGAGGCCGCCACCCCTGAGCAGGAGCGGCACCACGATGGTCAGCCCCGCCACGACGATGAGCGAGGCCAGCAACCCTACCAGCACCCCGGTGGCAATGAGGTTACCACGAAGCACGCCCCCGCGCAGTTCCCGGGCCCCGTCGACCATGAAGAGTTCTCGGAGCGCGTCCCCCAGGCGGAGCATGTTGAAGAAGTATGGTCGGTCGTCCGTGGGCGGCCGCACGTCCAGGTCGGCATCCGCCGCCTGGGCCTTGATGTCGGACATAGAACGGGCGCGCAGGAGGCCTGCCAGAAGCGGATCGGAGGGAGGGGTTCCCGGGAAGAAGGTCAGGGAGTATCGCTTCGCGTTCGCCACCTCTTCCAGGGTGCCAAGGTCCCGGGGCGTGAGGGGCGATCGGGCCATCAGAAGCGTGGACAGGCGGCTGGTCGTGACCAGCGCCAGATGGTCCTCGGGCCGCTCGACCCCCCGCCCAAGGAGCGTCGCCACCGCCAGGCTCACGACCCGGGCCGTTTCGCCGAGGCTCACCGGGTCGTGCCACCGGGATACAGTGAAGATCCCGTCCGGGCGGAGGCGGTCCAGGATGTGGCCCCACCCCTCCAGGGTATACAGACCACTCTCCGTATGGGCGTAGGCCCCCACGCCCGTCGCTGCCCAGGTATCGATCATCGACATCTGGATGAGCGCGAATTCCTCCCTGGAGCGGGCGAGATAGCTCCGCGCGTCGTCGACCACGAAGCGAACGCCCGGCCTGTCGGCCAGCCCCGCGAACTCCCGCAGGTCTTCCTCGAGGATGTTCACGAAGACCGGGTTCACCTCGACGCCGACAACCCGCTCGTGACCGAAGGACACCGCCGCCTGGACATCACGGCCGCCGCCGACCCCGATGATAGCCGCACCTCCCGACGGCCGCAGGAAGTACGCGACGTTGGTCACGTCCCAGGCAAGGTGCGAGACATCCTCGTCGGTGCGGTAGGGGCCGAGCGACGTTCCGGCCTCGCCGTCGATGTTCATATAGAACTGACGGAGCACTGTAGCCGGTGCCGCGGGACTCGCCCCCCAGTACCAGGGAGAGGCATCCACCGGCCGGTACACGACCACTCGCGAAAAGGAGTTCCAGCGGTCCAACACCTCGAGTTCCGGAACCGCGCGCCTTCCCTTGACGGTCGTCGGAGCAATGGGGAGCACGCCGATCATGCCAAGCACCGTCAGGACGCTGAGCAGGAGGAGCGCCGCCTGTCCCGACCGGGCGCTACCCGCCCCGCCTCCCCGCGCGTATGCCACGGACGCCGCGCCCGCGAAGGCCCCACACAGTAGGATCAGGCTCGGCACGTCCATGACCTCGAGCGCGCCCAGCACGAGCAGACATCCAGTGGCCGCGCCCACCAGGTCGGCGGCGTAGACCCGGGCGACCGGCGCCGCAGAGCGGGTCAGAACCAGGGTCAGGGCAATGCCCGCATAGTAGTAGGGCAGGGCGCACGCCAGGGTCACGGCCAGAAGCCCCACCACCATCAGGACCGGGTCCGCCAGCGTGATCGGCACCCGCGTGAGCACCACCAGCGTCAGCGGCACCACGAGGGCGAACAGCGCGGACGCGTCGCTGGCGCGCCGGAGCACGTCGGGAGATCCGCGCTCGGGGGCCCGGAGGTAGACGTTCACCGCCCCGGCGGTCATGCCCAGCATGGCCGCAGAGATGGCGAAGAAGGCCAGGTGGTACCACGTGACCACGCTCAGCAGCCGCGTGAGCGCGATCTCCAGCGCAAGCGACGCGAACGCGACCAGGAACGTACCCGCGTAGATCAGCCTCCGCCCCCGACAACCGCCAGCGGGATATCCCCAAACCCGGACCGCTGCGGGTTCTGCCGCCCATCGGTCGCGGTGCGCACGTTGCTGGCCACGTAATCGAACAGCTCCGTGAACGTGACGATACCGTCGGAGTTCATGTCGCCGTGGCCGCCCAACCCTTCCAGCAGGAAGTGAGTGAAGACGCCGTGTCCCCCCCACCGAGAATCTTCGAGTGAGAACTCGTTGGTGTCGGCAGCCGTCATCATCAGGCGCCTCGACGGAGTGAACAGTTGCGAGAAGCCGCCGGCGATCGCGTTGTCGTCCGATCCCCCCACGACGTCGCCGTCGGCCGTGCCGGCGGAGTGGCACGCGTCTGCGATGACGAGGACCCGCTCCGCGGCGATCTGACGGCGGAGCGCCGTCTTCACATCCCACATCGGGAATCCGGTCGCGCCGAGCGAATTCAGGTCGGAATCCGTCGGGAGCAGGTAGAGATTGTCCGGGCGCATCGGGTCGGGGGCGCCGTGGCCCGCGTAGTAGATGACGACCAGGTCGTCCCAGTCGGCCTGCTGCAGGAAGACGAACAGCGCCTCCCGCATTGCCGCCCCGGTGGCCTCTTCGTCCGCGAGGTAAAGCACTTCGTCAAACGGGCCCGCGGCGTCGCTCTTCAAGAAGTTGTAGACGGCTTCGGCATCCGCGCGGGCGAACTCGAGGTCGGGAATGTCCTCCGACTCGTACTCTCCGACGCCGATGACCACGGCCCAGCGCTTGTCGATCCTCGGGGCGGCCAGCGTCTCCGAGATGCTCCCTCCGGGGCCCTCCGCCACGATGCGCACGGAGTCCTGGGAAATTGGAAGGCTGAACTCACGGTAGAAGCGCTGCGCCTGCTGGCCACTGATGCCGAGCCGGGTCGCTTCCTCCGCACCCAGGGGCTCCACGAGCGCCGGCGCTCCGTCGACCTGAATGGAGCGAGTCGGACCGACCACCACCCCTTCGAGGCGGACCGTATTGCGCACACCGGACAGATCCTTCCCGCCCTTGCGCACCACGCCGATCCCACGGGTGGCCACGTTCCCGTCCGACGGAAGGACGTCGGCTCTGAGGATCGCCACGCCCGGACCCTGCCCAGATGCAGTCTGGGTGCCCTTCGTCCTGGACGGAACCGACCCCGGATCGGGCTGCCAATACATGGCCTCCTGCCAGGGGCGGGTTTCCCAGTCGTTCAGCACACCCCCGATGAGCCCGGACGCCGCCAGAACTTCCTGGGTGGCTTGGCGAACGACCTTGGCCTTGGCGGCCTGATCCGTCGCTTCGATTCCGCGGGCGTCCGCGACACCCTCTCCGATGACGTTGCCGTGGTCGAGCCGGATGGCCCGGATCGCAACCTCGGTGGTGGCCGTCACGAGCGTGCCATCGACCGGATCCGGTCGGGTCGCGAAGTCCGCCACGCCCAGAAACAGGATCTGCGCGCCGAAGTCCCGACCGAGTTCCACGGCAGCGAGGTCGTCGCCGTTGGTCGCAGCCTGTACGAGCTCGCGCTGCGCGGCGTCCGCGGCCAGGGCGGGGTCGATGACGGGGAAGCCCGCCTCACGCAAAAAGGCCGTCATCTCACGGGCGGCAACGCGGCCTCGCCCTTCTTCTTCAATGAAGACGAGGGCCCGCGGCATCTCCGTGGCAAACGTGATGTCCTGCCCCGCAGCCGGGATGACCAATATCCCCAGCCCAATCGCGGCCACGGCAAAACGAAGAACGAGTGAGCGGACGTGCATCATGTATCTCCCTCGAGACGCTGGAGCGCGCGCCGCGCATCCCGGTGGTTCGGATAGATGGCCAACGCTGCGCGATAGTGCTCGATGGCTTTTGCGGCCTCGCCTCTGTCTTCGAAGTCCACCGCTCGGGAGAACTCTATAGTGGCTTTGATCGGAATCGGCTCAATCGCGGGGCGGTCGGACGGCGTGACCAGATTCAACTGACCACCGAACTCGTCAGCCACCCAGACGATCACACCGAGCAACTCCGCGGTCTTGTCCATCTTCTTCAGCACGGACACGACTTCGGACGTCTCGACGTCCACGGCGCGGATGTCCAGTCGGAGGTTGTCGGCGATGCTGGCCACCTGGCCGTGGAAGACGTATTGAGCCCCCAGAAGCTTGCCAACCTCGACCGCGCTCGACTCCTCGACGCGACCGGACAACGCCAGGCGCTGCTCCGTCAGCAGTTCCTGCAACTGAGCGCGCTCAATGACCCTGATATCGGTCCGACCGCTGAATTCGGTCACGAGCATGGCCGCGACGGCCTTGCCCAGATTGACCGAATTCCCCGCCTCTCCCAGCATGAACCCCGTGAAGTCCAGCACGGCAACCGTGGGAATATCGTCCCCGGCGCCCTGGGCAGGCGCATCCTGTACTGCCAACGCGACCGCTGCGAGTGCGGCGGCCAAGACGGCCATGTGGGTGCGCAATCCATCCTCCTGTAATCGAACCGGCAATTCGGACGAACGCCTCCGCTGGAGGCGCGAAAGGCGGACACCTCAGGAAAAATTCCTTTGCCCGCCCCAATGCCTAACCCTAAATTTACCAATGCCCTCGCGGGAGTGCGAGAAGTAATTTCCACGCATGCTCCCGAAGGCCTCCCCCGGCCCCCTTCGCTCCGCAGGAGCCCCAATGAGGTTCAGCCACCCGTCCCGTAGCCTCCAACTCGTTCTGGCCACGCTGTTCGCATCCAGCCTCGGCGCCTGCGCCTACCGCGTTCCCGAGGCCGATCCCGCGGACATCCCCCGGCTCCAGCGTGAGATCGCCGCAGACCCCGTCGACACGGATCTCCAGGTCCAACTCGGCATGGCCCAGTACAAAGCGGGCGATAGCGATGCGGCGGGTGCGACCCTCTCCGCTGCGGTCGAAGCAGGCAATGAATCGGGAGCGGCCCTTCTCTACCTGGGGATGGTACACGAAGAGGAGGCCAACTGGTCCTCCGCACGCGATGCGTACGGACGCTATCTCTCGGTCGGGAAGTCGGAGCCGCTCAAGGGGGAGATCCGAAAGCGCCTTCAGTTGATTGCTCAGAACGTACTTCGGGACCAGGCCCGGCAAGCGCTGGAGCAGGAGACGGGCCTGACGGCGCAGACCACGCCGCGCTCGGTCGCGATCCTGCCGTTCGCGTTCAACTCGGACCGGGAGGATCTGGAACCGCTCATCTACGCCCTCTCGGATATGATGATCACCGACTTCGCGATCTCGAACGCTCTGACCGTTCTCGAGCGTGCCCGGATCCAGACACTCCTGGACGAGATGGCCCTGACCGAGGCCGGGTACGCAGATGCGGCGACCGGCGCCCGGGCCGGCCGACTATTGCAGGCCGAGCATGTCGTGCAGGGCGTGCTTACCACGCTCGGTGACGAAACCCTTCGGATGGACACGGAGGTGCTGAACATCCCTCGGGCCGCCTCTGCCGGATCGGTGGACGCGCAGGACGAGTTGAACAACCTGTTCGAGATGGAGAAGGACCTCGTATTCCGGACGCTCCGGGACGTGCTGTCCATCGAGCTCACGCCGGCGGAAGAGCAAGCCATTCGGGAGAACCGCTCCGACAACGTCCTGGCCTTTCTGGCCTACGGCCGCGGTCTGCGGGAGCGAGACCGAGGCAATTACGCCGCAGCCCTGGCCAACTTCCAGCAGGCCCAGCAGTTGGATCCGGGATACGCCGCCGCCGGAGACGCCGCAGGCGTGACGCAAGATCTGCAAGACGCCGCTACCACCGGTACGGGCGACATCGTCCAGGTTGCGGCCACCACTGGGGAGACCGGTGGAGGGGGCGCTGTAGCGCCGCCTCCCACGACTTCGGCGACGACCACCGCGACCGGGACTGGAGCCACGGGTGGTGCCGCCTCCGGGGCGCTCGGGAACGCGGCGGAAGGGGTGAACCCGACTCCGACCACCGGCACCCTGGGCGCGGGGACCACCACCTCGACGACGGGTGAGAAGACCGACCCCAAACGGGACCCTGTCCAGGAGTCGCAGGGTCAGGAAGGTGTGACGTCGACCGCAACCGCGCAGATCCGTATCGTGATCCGTCGGCCGGGGGGAGAGTGAGGTGATTCGTCTTGTGAGCACGAGGGGCACGGGATTGGCGGCAACGACCGCCCTTTTCATGGCAGCTCCCGTGGCCGCCCAGCAATCGATCGGAGTGAACGCTTCCTACCGCGGGTATTCGTTCGACCAGGGTCTCGGCGCCGAGGCTGCACAGCTCTTCATGGTACCGGTGGCTGTTCGCTTCCCCATCGGGTCCCAGGTCTCGCTCGACGTCTTCTCCGCATGGGCCGAAGGCAAGGTCGAGCGGGCGGGTACGGAGTTTTCCCTGTCCGGCGTGGTCGACACCCGGGTCAAGGCCTCGTACCAGGCCACGCCCTGGGCGCTGCTGAGCGTGGGCGTCAGCCTCCCTACCGGGAAGGCGAGTCACGACAGTGAGGAAGCGGTCGTGGCCGCCGTCCTGGCCACGGACCTCCTGGGCTTCCAGGAAGCGACCTGGGGAACGGGGCTCGCCGTCACCACGGCGGCCGCCACAGCCGTGCAGGCGGGTAGCTTCGGAATCGGCTTCGCGGGGGCCTATTCGGTGCGGGGTCAGTTCGAGCCTCAGTCGGGGTCCGAACTCACCTACCAGCCAGGCAACGAGACCCGCTTCCGCATTGGCATCGACCGGAACTTCGGCAACAGCACGTTGACGGCCGGTGGGACGTTCATGCGGTACAGTCAAGACCAGGCGAACGGCCTCAACTTCTTCCAGGCCGGAAACCGGCTCCGTTTCGACGCCGCGTACGCGTTCCGGGCGGGTGCGGGGGTGTGGACCCTCTACGCCGCGGATCTGTGGCGCGAGAACGGTGATGTGACCCTCGGGATCGTCGACGATTCGGGCGCGACCGTGAGCGACACGACCTTTGCCACCGCGAGCCAGAACCTCCTGGTGGGAGGTGTCGCGGGGAGCATCGCACTCGGAGCCTATCGGTTCCTGCCCCAGATCGATTTCAAGTACCAGGCGCGCGAGGAAGCCGACGGACGGGACGAAGGATCCGGCTGGGTCGTTGGAGCTGGCGGAGACTTTCCCATCCGTCTCTTCGGGGCGTACGACTTCATCCCACGAGCCCGCGTCCTGTTCGGGTCGATCAAAGACCCCACGGGAGTCGGTCGCGGCGTGACCGGCGGCGAGTTTTCGGGCACGATTCGATGGTCTTTCTGAGCGGGACGTCAATCATACCTTGAGTCCCGAAAACCAGATCCGCCGCATTGCCGTCAACACCGGCGGTGGCGACGCCCCCGGTCTGAACGCCGTCATCCGCGCCGTAGTGCTCTCCGCCGACCAGCGCGGGTGGGAGGTCTACGGCATCGAGGAGAGCTACGACGGACTCTTTCGCGAGGGGGGCGTCCGACGCCTCGATCGTGCGGCCGTCCGAGGCATCACCCATCTCGGCGGGACGATCCTGGGCACGACGAACCGGGGCGACCCCCTACAGTACCCGGTCACTGCGCCCGACGGAACCGCCACCAAGCTCGATCGTGGCGATGAGGTGATCAGGATTCTGCGCGAGCGGGAGATCGACGCGCTGATCGCCATCGGGGGAGACGGTTCCCTGGCCATCGCCGCCGAATTGCACGACCGAGGCCTCCGGGTCGTCGGCGTTCCGAAAACGATCGACAACGACCTCGCCGCTACGAACCTTACTTTCGGCTTCCTGACCGCCGTCGAGACGGCCACGGACGCGATCGACAAGCTGCATTCGACGGCGGCCGCCCATCGGCGGGTGATGGTCGTCGAGCTGATGGGCCGAAACGCCGGGTGGATCGCGCTGTTCGCCGGGGTCGCCGGCACCGCCGACGTGATTCTGGTGCCGGAGATCCCGTACGACATCGAGTCGGTGTGCGCCAAGATCGAGCACCGGTATACGAGCGGGCGAGGCTTCGCCATCGTGGTGGCCGCCGAGGGAGCGTATCCGAAGGGGGGCGACGCCTCCTACGAGACCAAGGGAGGCGGACAGGTCCGCCTTGGCGGCGTCGCGGACAGCGTGGCCGCGGAGATCGAGGCGCGGACGGGGCGTGAAACGCGCACACTCGTGCTGGGTCACCTCCAGCGTGGAGGCGGTCCCATCGCGTACGACCGTCTCCTCGCCCTCCGCTTCGGGGCCGCCGCCGTCAAGCTGGTCGCGGAGGGGTGCTTCGGCTGCATGGTGGCGCTCGATCCGCCGGTGGTGCGGGCCGTTCCGCTGAAGGACGCCCTTGCCGAGAGGAAGACCGTACCGTTGGACTCGGATATCGTGCAGACCGCCCGAAGCCTCGGCGTGTGTCTGGGAGATTGATCGAACGGGAGGATGAGGATGAGGAACGGGAGGATGAGGATCGGGATCGGGAGGATGAGGATCGGGATCGGGATCGGGAGGATGAGGATGGGAGTGCGCGTTGCGTTGACCGCGGCGCTCGTCACGATCCATGCGGCTCCACTGGTGGCGCAGAGCACGGCTCGCTTCGTTCCGGAGCCCGCTCGCGGTCAGCCCTTCGAGCTGTCCATCGCCAATATCATGCGCGCCGAGGAACACGTGGGGGTGGCGCCAGGTCAGGTGCGGTGGACCGACGACGGGGAGTGGGTCTACTTCCGCTGGCGTCCGGGGGGCGAAGCGTGGCATGAGGACCCTGTGCTCCACCGCGTGCGTGCGGACGGGACCGGGCTGGAGAGCCTCGACGACATGGCCGCGTGGGAAGCTTCTGCGCTCCTGGCCGGGGGTGATGCGTCGCCGGACGGCCGATGGCGCGTGTCCAGCGTCGCGGGCGACCTCCACCTGGTCGATCGGCGAACGATGGCGGTTCGCCGTCTCACCCAGACCGAGGACGGGGAGGGATCGCCCCTCTTCACGGAAGATGGGAGCGCCGTCCTTTTCAGGCGGGGCAACGACCTCTACCGCTTCGGCCTGGCCAGCGGGAGCCTCGAGCAGTTGACCGACATCGAGGTGGGACCGGCACCCGACGAAGACAGTCGGGCCGAGGGCCAGAAGGGGTATCTGGAGGAGCAGCAGCGAGAGCTGTTCGAACACATCCGGCGGAACAGCGCCGACGAGGCGCGCCGCGATTCGCTCCTCGAGGCGCGGTCGGAAGGCGAACCCGAAACCGTCTACCTCGACCGCGGGGAGCGGGTCACCGCCCTGACACCCACGCGTGATGGCCGGTACGCGTTGATCCGGACCACGAAGCCAGCCCAGGAAACGAAGGGCACGGTCGTGCCCGACTGGGTGACCGACGACGGGTACACGCGCGACCTCAACGTCCGGACGAAGGTCGGAGACGCGCAGGGGACGTCCCGGGTGGGCGTTCTCACGGTGGCCACGGGGTCAGTCTCATGGACCCGGGGCACCGCTACGGACGACGAGGACGATCCGCCTGCGACCTTCAACGCCGGATGGAACGACGCCGGCACGGTCGTCTTCCTCTTCCAGGTATCGAGGGACAACAAGGATCGGTGGATCTACTCAGTGGACGCTGAAACCGGCGCCACCACGCTTCTGGATCACCTGCATGACGATGCGTGGGTCGCGGGGCCCTGCTTTTCGGGATGCGTGGACTTCCTGCCGGGAACCGACCGGCTCTACTTCGTCAGTGAAGCCTCGGGGTACGCCCATCTGTACGCGATCGACGCCGACGGTTCGGACCGCCAGACGCTCACGTCGGGCGAATGGGAAGTCCTCGACGCGGACATTCCGGAGGGGGGCGACCGCTTCCTCCTTCGGACCAACGAGGGCTCACCGTTCAACGAGCACATGTGGTGGATGGACTTCGACGGGTCCGACCGGGAGGCCATCACGAGCGGGACCGGCCGGTTCGTCGGCACGCCGGCGCCCGACGGAGAACGCTTCGCGTGGGTGCACGACCGGGCCAATCGTCCGCCTGAACTGTTCGTGTCGGACGCGGATAACGTCGACGATCGCGTGCAGGTCACGAGCTCGCCCACGGACGAATGGTCTTCCTTTCCGTGGATCGAACCGGAGATCGTCCGCTTCCGGGCGGACGACGGGACCATGGTGCCCGCTCGCATCTACAGGCCCCGCGACATGGGCGCGCGGGCGAACGGCGCCGGCGTCATCTTCGTCCACGGCGCGGGCTACCTGCACAACATCCACAACTACTGGTCCAGCTACTACCGCGAGTATCAGTTCAACCAATTCCTCGCCGCCGCGGGCTACACGGTGCTGGATATCGACTACCGGGGGTCGGCCGGGTACGGGGCCGAGTGGCGCACGGCCATCTACCGGTGGATGGGCGGGAAGGACCTCAGCGATCAGGTCGACGGGGCCCGGTATCTCGTTGCAAACGAAGGCGTCGACACGGAGCGGGTCGGGTTGTATGGCGGTTCGTACGGTGGCTTCATCACGCTGATGGGGCTCTTCACCGCCGGAGAGACGTTCAAGTCGGGGGCGGCGCTCCGCTCCGTGACCGATTGGGCGCACTACAACCACGGCTACACGAGCCGCATCCTGAACCAACCCCAGGACGACAACGAGGCGTACGATCGGTCCTCACCGATCTACTTCGCGGAGAACTTCGGCCCCGACCAGCACCTCGTCATGCTGCATGGGATGGTTGACACCAACGTCCACTTCTCGGACGTGGTTCGCCTGTCGCAGCGTCTCATCGAGTTGGGCAAGGAGAACTGGGAGTTGGCGGTCTATCCGGTCGAGAGCCACGGCTTCGTCGAACCGAGCTCGTGGACGGACGAGTACCGACGGATCTTCGAGATCTTCGAGCGCACGCTACGGGAGCCGGGCTGCACGGACGACGGCGACCTCTGCAGCGTGCGTCAGTCTCGGTAGGGACGGGTTGGGAGGCCGGCCGCAGCCGGCCTCCCTTCCGTTCACGCGGGCACGATTCTCAGGGTGACGCGATAGTCGGCCGCCGATGGCGGACTGGCCTCGCTCTGCTTGGGAACAAGGTCGACCACGGTCACGCTCAGGCCACTCGATATCGCCGTCCGCGGCTCGAGCGCGGTGTTCACCTGGACCGGTATGGTCGGCCCGCTCCCGAGCGTGAGCGTCACATCGACCACCGCGTTCCCCTCCCACACACAGGTCAAATCCACCGGGCAGCGGGAGTCTTCGGACACTCCGACGAAGCCCACACGGAGAACGCCGTTCGCGACCGTTTTCTCCTCACCGGCCTGTAGCGTCACTTCCCAGGACGTGTCCACTACCGGGTCGATGGGAAGTTCAATATCGGTCGAACTGGCACAACCCACGGACGCAACCAGAGCGAGCGCCCACAACGTCATTTTCATCGTTTCTCGCCTCGAGCGGTCTGAGGTGACCATCGGTCTCCGTGTCATACACGGGGCGTGAGAGAACGATTGTAATCGACGCTTTGTGACCAGGCACCGGATCGAAACCGCTCGCTCGTACTTGCGTATGCACAGCCGAGCCAACTCGTCAACACCAACCCGGTCACACATGCCATCCCAGCGCCTGGCCACACTCCGCGCCCTCCTGTTGTTGGTTCCGCTGACGGCGTGCGGAGGGGCTGCGAGCGACGCCCCGCCGGTCGCCGCACCGTTCGAGCCATTCGTCGAGACCGTGGCCGGCCCGATCGCCGCGGGCAGCGGCGGTATGGACGTGGACGGCGCGGGGAACATCTACATGGCGGACTTCGGTGCGACGCTCCAGGGCCCCCCGGGTACCACCGTGTGGCGCATCACCCCGGAGGGATCGGTAGAGCCCTGGGCGACCGGACTGGTCGGCGCCTCCGGAAACGACTTCGACTCTGAAGGCAACCTTCTGCAATCGAACGTTGCGAATGGCACGGTGAGCCGGATCGCGCCGGACGGAACCGCTACCACCCTCGCAACCGGACTTCGCGCCCCGGTCGGAATCGAGACAGCCCGTGGAGACACAGCCTACGTCGTGAACTGCGGCTCCGGCAGCATCACCAGGGTGGCGCCGACCGGCGAGACTTCCCTCTTCGTGGCGGATTCACTACTGAGCTGTCCAAACGGGATCGTCCGTGCATCGGACGCACACTTCTACGTCGCCAATTTCGGCAATGGAGATGTCATCCGGGTGGCCCCGGACGGCTTCGCGGAGCGCTTCGTCACCATTCCAGGCGGAAACAACGGGCACATCCTCTTCGGGAACGGCGTGCTCTACGTCGTGGCTCGGTCCGCCCATCAGATCTACCAGGTGGCGCTGGACGGCACGGTGACGCTGCTCGCTGGATCCGGTGAACGAGGGTTGGACGACGGGCCTGCGCTGGAAGCGACGCTGTCACTGACCAACGACCTCGCGTTCAGTCCCGACGGTTCCGAACTGTACTTCAATGACGTGGGCCGCGGACCGGACGGCACCTTCGTAGAGGACTCGGGCCAAACCCTCAACCCGGTATGGGTGCGCAAGGTGGTGCTACGGTGACGGATGCTCGACGTCTCCAACACGCTACCTCAACCCGTCTCGCAACTCCTTCGATCGTCCCCGACTCGCCACGATCGTTTCACCGTTCCGTAGCCGCAGGCGCAGACGGCTCCCTTCCCAGGGCTCGAATGCGACTACGGCGTCCAGATTCACAACGTGGGATCGGTGCACGCGCACGAACGCATCCTGATCCATTCGTGCGTGGACGTCCGAGAGGGTGGATGTAATCAGGTACTCCCGCTCGGCGCAGTGGACGTGCACGTAGTCCCCGTCCGCCTCCATTCGCAGAATCGTGCTGACAGAGATCGGAATGATCCGTCCCCTCTCCCGGGCGAAGATCCGTCGAATCGGCCCGTTCCGCAGGGACTCGAGCGAGCGAGCGCGGTCGACCGCCGCCTGGAGGCGGTCGACCGAGAAGGGCTTCAACAGATAGTCCGCCGCGTGCAGATCGAAGGCCCGGATGGCATGCTGTTCGAACGCGGTCGTGAACACCACCTGCAGACGTTCCTCGGCCAGGCGCGCAACCTCGAGTCCGGACATCCCCGGCATCTCGATATCGAGGAAAAGGAGCTCCGGCTCCACCTCATCGACGAGGCGGAGGGCGCGACGGCCGTTCTCTGCCTCGCCCACCCAGGTGACCCCCCGCGCCGCGCCGATGAGCGCACGTAAGCGCCGCCGGGCAAGCGGCTCGTCGTCGACCACCACGGCACGGAGCGGACGATTCATGTGCGTGGGGTCACAAGAGGGGTGAGACCCGTAGGGAGCACGAGCGTCGCCGTGAACCCACCTGTTGCCTCGGACCGCACCTCCAGCGTGGCCGATGAGCCGTACCGTCCCCTCAAACGCTCCCGGAGGTTCGAGAGGCCGGTTCCCCGCGTTGGAATGCTCGACGCGTCGGCGCCCGGACCGTCGTCGGCAACGGTGAGGGCCAAAGACGATCCAACGACCCGCGCGGAAATGAGAACCCGTGCGCCTCCGACCTGTGTCGCCGCCGCGTGGCGAACGGCGTTCTCCACGAGCGTCTGGAGTGAGAACGGCGGAACCGGGACGGACATGGCCTCGTCGTTGAGGTCCAGCTCGACGCGCAGCCGATCTTCGAGTCGCAGCGCTTCGATGTCCAGGTAGGATGAGGTGAACGCCCACTCGTCCGCGAAGGGAACGGGGCCATCCGACTCCGCCAGCGTGTAGCGGAGGAGCCGTCCGAGGCGCTCGACCGCATCCTCGGCCGCCGCCGGTTCCTCCGGAATGAGCGCGGCGACCGAGTTGAGGGCGTTGAAAAGGAAGTGTGGATTCAGCCGGGCACGCAGGCTCTCGAGACGAGCGTGGGTGGCCAGCGCTTCCAGACGCGCCGAAGCGCGCTCCTGATCGCGGAGTTCGGAGCGGATCCGAAGTCCGTAGCAAACGCCTGCGACCAGGCCGTAGAGCCACAACCCCATCAGAAGGCGCCAACCCCAGTTCTCCCACTCCCAGACCCGGAGAAAATATCCGACGCCGGGCAGCGACTCGCCCGACATGGTCCACGAGAACAGCTCCACCGCCCATAGCCAGGTAAAAGCGTAGGCGGTAGCGAGCGCAGCATGGACGCCGTAGAAGTCCGGGCGAATCGAATCCGGCCACGTGATCCGTCCGGTGGCCCACCAGACGCCCTGTCCGAGCGCGGCGGCAGTGCCGATGCTCACGAGGCCGGAACGGAGCGACACGAGAATGCCGACGTTCGCGTTGATCTGAACGAACAGTGCCCAGAGCAGGAGGAACGGCAGCCAGGCGAGCGCGATCCGTAGGTTGGTTGGCAGGTGCGTCTCCGGGCTGGGGAACATGAACGATGGGCCGACCGGCCAGGTCGCGCCACGCCGCCAACGTCCGTTCAACCGGGCCAGACGACCGCTGAACGACCCGGCCTTGAGGTGTCTCAACCGGCGGGACATGGTCACCATCCGGGAGTCGGAGAGACGCGGACAGGCGATGGCATCCAGATGGAGCGGACGGCAATGGTCGGGCGAAGAGTCGGGCGGATGGCGGTGGCGGGGCGAGCGGTCAAGGGGATGGCACCGGCGAGGCGAGCGGTCGAGCGGATCGTGATGACCACGACCACCTTGGCTTCGACGGCGGGGCTACTGAGTCCTGCTGAGGCGGACGCCCTGCAGACCGCACTCCCACCGGATACGCTGTCGACCGTCTTCGACGGTGATACGATCCCTGGAATGGGCGCGGTCGGCGGGGTGACGGTCGATGCGCTCGGCTTCGTCTACGTGGCCGACTTTCGAAACACGGTGTGGCGGTACACGCCCGAGGGGCGCGTCGAGAAGTTCGCCGAGGGGTTCTACGGCGCGTCGGGAAATGCCATCGGCCCACAGGGTGAGCTTTACCAGTCCAGCTTCACGGGCGGGTTCATCTCCCGAGTGTCTCGCGATGGCGTGCGCGAAATGTGGGTGGATCAGGGCCTCACAGGACCGGTCGGCATCGCGGTGGGGAACGACGGTGAACTCTACGTCTGCGACTGCACCGCCAACACGATCGTCCGGGTCGGCCCCGACCGCGCCGTGAGCGTGTTTGTCGAGGGCTCGCTCTTCGCATGCCCGAACGGCATCACCCGCGACGACCAGGGCAATTTCTACGTCGTCAACTTCGGCAATACGGGCGTCGTCCGGATCACGTCGGATGGCGTGGCAACCAGCTTCACCAACGTCCCGGGCGCGGGAGGGAACGGGCATATCGCCTTCGCCCGTGGCGGCTTCTACGTCACCAAGTTCCGCGGACATCAGGTTTACCGCGTTGAAGTGGACGGGTCGTATCGCGTCGTGGCCGGCACCGGCACGCAGGGGGAAAGCGACGGACCCGCTCTGACGTCCGCCATGAGCCAGCCGAACGGGATCGCGGCCGCCCCGGCTGGTGACGTCCTGTACGTGAACGACCTGGTGTCGGGCAATGGCGTGCGGGGAGGAGCCGCGCGATCGACGCTTCGGCAGATCCGACTCATCACTCTCACCGACGTGCTCGTAGCGACCGAGCCCGGTAGCGACGCAGTGACCGGAGCGTACCGGATGTACCGCCAGGAACGTCCGGGCGAGGACACGGCGGCCGAGGCGGTGGCGCTGGGGTACCAGTTCCTGTCGGGAGGACGAGTCGGAGACGCGCTCGTCGTCTTCGCACTCAATGCCGAAGACCACCCCACCGACGCGAACAGCGTGTACCAGCTCGGCGAAGCATACCGGTACACGGGACAGCCCGAACGAGCCATCGAGCAGTACCGTCGAGTGCTCCAGTTCGCACCGGACCATGCCCTGGCAGCGGTTCGGCTGGAGGCGCTCGGCGGCTGACAACGCGCGGTCACCCGGCCGAAGGGGCTGAGCGGTCGACACCGTCGCTCTGCCATCGCCTTGCGTGACGGAGTGGGTCGCTCGACTGTCAGGCCGCCCGAGGGTGCCCAGCAGTCAGCGCGCTTCACGGGCCCCGACCACGCCGAGCAGGAACGTCACGATGCCCCACACCCCCGACGATGCCCCGCCTCCGAGCTTCCGCATCACGCTGATGAAGGTCATGGCCGTCCAGGTCGTGACGCTCATCGTGCTGTGGTGGCTCCAAGCTCGCTTCGACGTCTAGCCGATGCATCCGATCAATTGGGTCATCATCGTCGGCTACATCCTGTACGTCATGATCGACGGCATCAGACGGTCGAAAGACACCGATTCCGTCGAGGGGTACTTCCTGGCCAACAAGTCGCTCCCGGGGTGGGCGGTGGGACTGTCGGTCATGGCCACCCAGCTGTCCGCCGTGACGATGATCGGTACGACCGGCCAGGGAGCGACCGACGGCCTGCGCTTCGTGCAGTTCTACTTCGGGCTTCCGGTGGCGATGGTCATCCTCGGCGTGACGCTCGTCCCGTTCCTCCACGGGTCCAACGTCTACACGGCGTACGAGTATCTGGAGCGCCGCTTCGACGCCCGCACTCGGTCGCTCACAAGCTTCCTCTTCCTTTTGTCCAGGGGGATGTCGGCAGGCGCCATCATCGCGGCACCGGCGGTCGTATTCAGCGCGGTGTTCGGGTGGCCGCTGACCTGGTCGGTCGCGGTCATCGGCGTCCCGACCATCCTCTATACCATGCTCGGGGGCGTCCAGGCCGTGACCTGGGCCGACGTGAAGCAGATGGTGCTCATCGTCTTCAGCCTGGTGGCGATCGTCGGAGTGCTTCTCTTCAAGATGCCCGTGAGCCCGGACGAGGCGCTTCATATCGCCGGCGCCACGGGCCGTCTGCAGATCTTCGACTTCTCGTTCAACCTGACGGAGACGTACACGTTCTGGACGGGCGTTCTCGGCGGGACCTTCCTGATGCTCTCGTATTTCGGGACCGATCAGAGCCAGGTTCAGCGCT
The DNA here is from genome assembly GCA_029262115.1 of Gemmatimonadota bacterium. Taxonomy (GTDB): domain Bacteria; phylum Gemmatimonadota; class Gemmatimonadetes; order Longimicrobiales; family Gaopeijiaceae; genus JAJCZZ01. Next base: position 36,773 of record JAJCZZ010000063.1, read on the forward strand.
ATCTCGCGGCCCGCTCGGTGAACGAAGCCCGAAGCTCTCTGCTGATCAGCGCGTATTGGAAGATCCCGCTGCAGGCGCTCGTTCTCCTCGTCGGCGTCCTCGTCTTCGTCTACTACCAGTTCACCGCGCCGCCCCTGCTGTACAACCCGGCGCACGAAGCCGCCGTGGAGGCCGAGCAGGGAGCGGAGTACGCGCAGCTTCAGCAGCAGTATCGTGCCACGTTCGACCTCCGTGAAGCGGCCGCCCGCGAAGCCGCTTCCGCGGACGATGCCAGCGCGGCCATGTCGAACTTCCTGGCCCGCGAGGCCGAGATCCAGGAGCTGCGTGGTCAGGCGCTCACGATGGCCGAAGAGGTCACGGGAGAGGCGTCGCGGGACGTCAACTACATCATCCCTCGCTTCGTGCTGTCGGAATTACCCATCGGGTTTTCGGGCATCTTCGTCGCGGCCATTCTGGCGGCGGCAATGTCGAGCATCTCAAGTGAGTTGAACTCGCTCTCGACCGTCTCGGTCATCGACTTCTACCGCAGATGGTTCAAGCCGGAGGCGTCGGACGCGCATTACTTGCGTGTTTCGAAGTGGACGACCGCGTTCTGGGGTGCGTTCGCCTGCTTCGTGGCGACGTACGCGGCGACCTTGGGTTCCCTCATCGAGGTCGTGAACCGATTCGGTTCATTCTTCTACGGCTCGATCCTGGGTGTCTTCCTCCTGGCGATGGCGCCGAAGGGCAAGGCGACCGGCGCGTTCTTCGGGCTGATCGCGGGCATGGGGGTGGTGGCCGCCGTCACGTTCGGCGCCCCCCAGATCTCGTTCCTCTGGCACAACCTGGTGGGCGCGGTGACGGTGCTGGTCGTGGGAATGGCGCTGAGCCTGTTCGGTCGGGATGAGGCGGGGTAGCAGTCGGTTCTCAACGCATTCGAGGAGGTAGGGGATGGGCGAACCGGAACGTGGCATCCGGCAGGTCGTCGAACGGCTGGACCGCGCCTGGCAGGCCGGCGACTTCGATGTGGTCGCCGAACTCTTCCACCCCGATGCCGTCATGGCGACGCCGGACTTCGGTGATCGTCTCGTGGGAAGGGACGCCTGCGTGGACAGCTACCGCGGCTTCACGGCGAACGCGACGGTCCACCACTTTGCGATCGGTACGATCGACGTCGATATCGTCGGAGAATCCGCCGTCGCGACGTACCCCTACGAGACGGTGTACGAGATCGAAACCGGGACGTGGAAGGGCACCGGAAGGGACCTCCTCGTGCTCAGGCGGGAGGGCGACATGTGGAGAATCGTGTGGAGGTGCCTGACGCCCGGGCCGGAGGCGGCGGTCTAGCTGCGGAGGACAAAACGACGGGTAGGTCGCACGACGGCCCGAGTCACCTCGGGTCTGTGATGCGGATGCCGGGGTAGCTTTAACGGACTGCTTTCGGCAAAGGAGCGCGTTTGAGGTTGGCTCAAACCTAAAATGCTGGCGGAAACGCGCGGATGAGCATAAGGTGAAAATCAGTGTACTGTTGCGCTTCTCTTGGTACTATGCAGAGGTTAGAACGTACATGGTACTCGGAACTCTGCAAGAGAGGTGAAGCATGCTCTTCCGCGATTCTCTCCTCTTGCTGGCGGCGGTAGCAGCCCTCGATCCGAGCCATTCGGACGCTCAAGATCGGTTCCTGATTCAGCAGACCAACAGGTGCCGCGACTGCGAGATCGTTCTCACACCCACTGTCGTCTTACGTGGTGCGGCTGTAGAGGGTGAGCCGCTGGCGATTGTGCGTCTTTCCGATGGGCGATTCCTGTCCAGCTACTACCCGGGAGGGGACGTCATCGCCGAATTCGCTAGCGACGGGACCGCTCTCGGTCCTTTTGCTACCAAGGGACAGGGGCCTGCCGAGGTGGCTTATGTGACGAGGATCCAGCCGCTCGGAACGGACTCCGTCGTCGTTTTTGAAGCCGGGAATGCGCGCGCTTCCGTGTTCACACTGGATGGGAAGCTGGGGCGGACGTTTCAGGTGCCAGGCCGAATCAACGACTCGGCGGTACTTGCCCAGGGTGGGTTCGCCACCAATGGGCTTATATCGACTCCCGAGTACTTTGGGCTTCCTCTCCAGATCCTTCTGGAGGATGGCCAGGTCGACCAGGCGTTCGGCGGTGTGGAAGGCGGCCTAATGCGTCCAGATATGCCGCAACTCGGCTACCGCCGGGTCGCTACAGATGGCAAGAGGATCTGGGCTGCGACGCCTACCAACTATGAAGTGTCGGAGTGGTCCGCCGCTGGTCAGGAGCGTCACGTGTGGGTGCGAGGCGCGGCTTGGTTCGAGGCCTATTTTGACGACCGCGTCTTCGATCCACAGCGGAAGTTTCCGCCGTGGCTGATGGACATCGAGTATATGGGCGCCAACCGATTGGCTACGGTTGTGCATGTGGGTGCGTCCGACTGGCGTGACCACCTCGGCGAGCCGTATGAGCTTCGGTCGGGGGGAGTAGTTTACCCCGATTGGGACGTTGCGGCCGTGCACGAAACTGTGGTCGAGATAATCGACGTTCAGTCTGGACAACTCCAAGCGTCCACCCGATTCCCCGGCTACTCCGTCGGCTTCCTGGATTCTGAGCATCTCGGGTTCTACGAGACGAGCCCGACGGGCGAGCCATCGGTTGCGATTTTCAAGGTCAGCGTCCGACAGCGATGACCACGATCAGGGCCCGGTTCTCCGCCTGGATCAAAGCCGTCTCTACAATCCCCTCTACCTCCACTTTTCGTACGCTCTTAGGCGCCCCCACCGACGTACGCCTTCAGCGTGTTAAGTCGATACCGTCGCCTGAGTTCAGGAGGATCGGATCGATCGGGGTAGCGACGCGTCCCCGCTAGGTGCTGGAACTGCTTCACCCGGCGGTCTTGGTTGTACCCGCATCCCGTCGCGTCACAATCACCCCACGTTCGCCACCTCAGAAGAACGCGCGACCGTGCCAGGAGTCGCGCGCAGACCGCTCGGTTTTTCCGCTTCGGAAGTCGGTGAGGCGGGGCGGCGAGGGCTCCGGCTAGGTTCCGCGAACTTGCCCCGTAACTATCAGGCCATTGGCTGGCACCATGCCCGCGGCGGAGTTGTCCCTGTCCCGGATCGTGCGGCAGCCCGCCCCCTCACCGCACCCGCGGCGCGCCCACCCCACGATTCCGGACCTCGTCCCGCCATCGCGCCGTCCACGCCTCCGACCGCTCGGCGATCGTGTCGGGAGCGAACACCCACGCGCCGCCCAAGCCGGCCGCCTCGAATCCAGTGTGTTGGGTAACGATCTCCATCGCCTCGGGTGAGAGGAGGAAGTCGAGGAAGGCTTGAGCCGCCGACCCTTCCGCGTCCTGGTTGTCCGAAGCAAATATCGCCACGCCCCGCCGTTCAGCGGGTGCGCTGCTTGCGAATGCGCGCTGGGCGACCCAGGCCTCCTCACCCATGACGACCGAGACGCGGTGTGCTGGGAGAATGGTCAGACCGGCCTCCCGGGCCGCCAGCCGTCTCGCCTGTTCCCGCTCGTCGCGAGCATATCCCTGCGCGGAGGCATCGAGGCGAAGGAGCCAGTCGATACCCGCGTCCTCGACGCCCGTCCGCCTGAGCTCCGCCAGCATCCCCTCGTCGACGAGGGTGCGCATGGCGGGTGAGTCGACGGGGGGCAGGACCAACTCTCCGCTCCACCGGACGTGCCCCAGGTCGATCCAGTCGGTCGGAGCCCGGGATCGAGTCACCGCCCTCGTATTGAAGACGAGGACGAGAGGCGACTGGTAGATCGCGGCCCAGAGTCCGTCCGACGCCCGACCGACCGAACCGGCCGTCGAAGCCGAATCCTCGGGCGGGGGCAGCGGCGACAGCGCGCCGCTCCGAGCCGCAGCGTGCAGGGCGCGCCAGTCGGCACCCCACCAGACGGCGCCCGGACGGTCGCCAGCAGTGAGCGCCTCGGCAACCGACGCGTCCGGAAGCGTGACCATCTGGACATCGATCCCGGGATGAGCGACCTGAAACGCGGTCGCAACGGCTTCCTGAGCCCCGACGCCGAAGGGCGTCACCACCGTCAAAACAGAAGGGGCGTCGGAGCCGCCACACCCGATCGAGCCGACCGCCAGAAGGACGGCGATGGTGCCCCTCAGTTCCCGTCCCCCCGTGCGCGAAAGCGCCTCCACTCGTCGGCGTCGAGCGACACCAGGTTGGCGAACAGGCGGTAGGCACCTGGAACACCCGACGACCACTGCCGGAAGAACGAAAGGGCGGCGTACACGTAGAGCCCCTCTCCAACCTCGGCCACGAGGAGCGAGCCGCGCTTGGGGGTCTCCCCCGGGTCGTTCATCTCCAAGAGGGGCTGGTACCGGTCGTCCCACTCTCCCAGGAAGTACAGCCCACGCTCCTGCACCCAGTTCTGGAAGTCCCGGGAGCCAATCGAGTTCGGCGTGGTGAACACAGGAGCGTCGGGCTCCAGAATGCGGACCTCGGCTGTCTCGTCCGACACCCGGTCCGCAGGTCGGCCGATGTCGAGCGGATAGGGAGCATACCCGCCGCGAGCGTACTGGTACTGGTTGTACTGGAGAACCACCGTACCGCCGGCCCGCGCGAAGTCGAGGACCTGCGCGTTGGCGGCGAGCAGATCTCCCCGCGTCTCGTAGGCACGTACGCCCAGGACCAGGACGTCGTAGTCCCCGGGAGACACCGCGCCCAGTTCGGTCGGACCGAGTAGCGTGACATCGGCTCCCATCTGGCGGAGCGCGTCCGGCCCGGCATCCCCCGTACCCATCACGTAGCCGACCCTCAACCCTTCGGTCACTCGCACGGGGACCACAGTGAAACGTGCCTGAGCGGGCGTGAGCATGACCGTGCGCTCGATGTGCTCGTAGTCGACGACAGCGACCGACCGGTCGTACACGGCGCCCTCGGCCCGTACCGACGCGCGGAAGAACTGCTCGCCCTCCACCACGCCGCCGGTCGGCTCCACCTGAAACGTCACGCCCCGCTCAACACCCGGACCCCCGAGTTGGACGGCCTGGGACGCGGGGGAGACCCTCCAGCCGGTGGGGGCGGTCAGTCGCACATCGCCTTGCACCGGATCCGGGCTCTCGGAGCGAACGGTCACGGTCACCTCGGTCGAGCCGGTCCGGCCCAGTGGCCATACCAGCGCTTCGGGACTGACGCGCGCCGACACGGCGGGCACGACCAGGACGGGCTTCACGAACTCTCCGCGGGCCTGGTCCACACCGACGAAGCGCCACGGTTCGGTCCGTGAGACCTGAGCGCCGGGCGCGCCTCCGACGGTGAACGAGACGGTCGCGTCGACGGCTTCCGGGTCGCGGGGTGCGCCCCACAGGTGGGGAGCGTCGGGCCAACGGTACATGGCGCCGTCCCGTGGCTCGTCGAGGAAGTACGGCTGCGACGGATCCGCGTCTGCGGGTATCTCGACGGACACCGTCCAGGTGGCCAGGGCGCCCGGCTCCACGACTCCACCCGCACCGACTCCCTCCACCGAGACCGGTCGGCCGACCCATCCGGGCGGAATGCCCAACGCGGCATCGACTCCCACCAACCGATCCGCCCCCCCGTTCCACAGGTGGACCGCGATCTCCACGGCCTGCCCCGGCACGACGAGATCGTCCGCCGCGCGCACATCGACGACCACGCCGGCCGAGGCAAGCCACGCCTCAGTGGCCATGTCGATCCGCCGATCCAGGACGTCCGCCAGCTCGGCGCCGGGAGAAGAACCGGCAGCCTCCCGGGCCTGCCGCAGGTGCCCGATGCCTTCGAGCAGCGGACCCGACATCCCGCGACCGTCCAGGCCGAAGCCTGCACGGGCCCGAGCCAGCGCATCGCGGTATGCCTGGAGATGCGCCGCCACGCTCGCACGGCGCTCTACCGGTGCGCCCTCAGCCAGACCGACCAACGTGGTATCGATCCCGCTCCACAGGGCGTCGGGTCGCCCGCCGACACGACTGTCGACGACGGACGCTCCGGCGCTCCTGGGACCGAGCGGTTGACGCGTACCCATGTCCTGCGAGCGGTGCTGGCTCCGACTCTCCATGGCCAACTGATACGTGGAGCGCCCGAGCAAAGGGTCGAGTCGGCCGGCGTCCAACACGATGGTCGCCTGGCCGATGTCCCGCCGCTCGCTTTGCAGCAGCTTGGACGCAGACCATGCCTCCACGCCCCGCTCCAACTGGTCGGGGTAGCGGGTCGGATCGGCGGCGGCTTCGTACCCTTCGCGGGCCAGAATCCCCGAGGCGGTGTGTTGCCCGTGGCCGTCCCGCGTCGTCCCGGTCCAGACGGTCACGATCACATGCGGTCGGAAGGAGCGGATGACCCACACGACATCCCGCAGGACTTCGTCGTGCGGCCAGAACGTGAGGGCTTCGTCCGATGTCTTCGAGTAGCCGAAGTCGAACGCGCGGGTGAAGAACTGCACACCACCGTCGAGGCGGCGCGCCGCCTCGAGCTCGCCGGTGCGGATCACACCGAGTCCCTCCCACAGCTCCGGGCCGATGAGGTTCTGACCGCCATCGCCTCGGGTGAGAGACAGGTATGCCGTCTGCGCCCCCTGATCACGCGCCAGCGCCGTCAGGAAGGCGGTGTCTTCGTCATCGGGATGTGCGCCGATCATCAGCACGCGCTTCACGCCGTCGAGTTGCCGAAGGAGGAGCCCGGCGGGAACCGCGCCCGTCCCTTCCATGCTCTGCGCGGCGAGCCCGCCGACGGGAACGCACGCGAAGAGGAGCCCGAACGCCATCGCCCTGAAACCGTCACGACCCTTTGCCATCTCACCTCCGACCGTCATGTGGAGTAACCAGCCCGATACCCGTTCGCGCGGCTCACGCTCCAGTCGCCGAGTCACCGGCGGCGCGGCCACGGAAGCGCTAGTGCCGCCGGAGCAGTCGCACGTCCCACCCACCCCGCCAGGGCCGCGAGTGTCAGTACATACGGAAGGGCCAGAAAAAGCTGATAGGGAACGTCCAGCCCGAACGCCTGAAGAAGAAACTGGAGCGCCGAAGCCGCCCCGAAGAACATGGCGGCAACCACCACCCAGCCCGGATGCCATCGCCCCAACACGACCACCGCGATCGCAATGAAACCGCGTCCCGCCGACATGTTCTCGGCGAACGTACCCGTATGTGCGAGCGCAAGGTGAGCACCGGCGACTCCGGCCAGAAGCCCGCCGAACAGAGCGGCGACCGCCCTCACCTTCAGCACCCGGACCCCCGCGGCCCGGGCGGCATCGGGGGCCTCCCCGGCAGCCCGTAGCTCGAGCCCCCAGGACGTCCGGAAAAGCCAATACCAGAGGATCGGCCCGAGCGCGTAGACCAGATAGGTCGTGGGCGGCTGATCGAAGAGCGGCGAGCCCAACATCGGGATGTCGGACAGGACCGGCACGGACCAGCGGTCCAGTGTGGGCAAGGAGAGCGCCGTGCCGGTGACGCCGAACCGGGCCTGGTACACCGCACCGGTGACGCCGAGGCCCCCGAGCGTCACAGCGGTGCCGGTGATGATCTGATCGGTTCCCAACCCGATCGCGAGCGCCGCGAACACACCCGCAACCGCCATCCCTGCCACACCCCCCAGAAGGATCCCCGTCCCCGCCGACCCTGTGGCAAGCGCACCGAGAGCACCCCCCAGCGCGCCTGCGATGATCGACCCCTCCAGCCCGATGTTGATGACCCCGCTGCGCTCGGTGATCGTCTCGCCGAGCGCGGCAAGCGCCAAGGGTACGCCGAGCCGTACGGACGCCTCGAGAAACGCGACCCAGGCGAGCGCCTCAAACATCGGAGTCGCCCGGCCCACGCTCGCCCGAGCGGTCCGTCTTCGGGCCTGAGCCCTCGGGGAGTGCTCGATGCGCCACTGCGGACCCCCGCGGCACCATCGCTCTTCGCCACGCCTGGTCGAGCCCGAGGACCGCGAGGATGACGAGTGCCTCGACCGCCACCACCCACACGGCCGGCACGCCCGCCGAGCGTTGCATGGCCCCGGCCCCGGCCTGGAGCGCACCGAAGAAGGTGCCAGTGACCAGGACCCCGATCGGATTCAATCCCGCCAGGAGGGCGACCGCGATGGCCGTGTATCCCCATCCGGGCGACAGATTTTCGTACAGGGCGAAGGTCACTCCCGAGACTTCCACACCTCCTGCCAACCCGGCCAGAGCACCAGACGCGAGGAAGGTCGCACCGACGACCTTCCTGGAGCGGATGCGCCCGGCCACTTCCGCGACCTCCACCGAGCCGCCGACCGCGCGTACGGCAAAGCCCGCTCGGCTCCATCTCAGGAAGGCCCATAGACCGAGGCAGAGCAGCACGGCGAGAAGGAAGCCCCCATGGAGGCGGGAGCCGTCCACGAGGAGAGGCAGGCGCGCCGCGGGTCCCACGGCATCGGTCTGTGGGAAAACTCCGCGTGACTCCTGCAGCGGACCCCGCACCATGAACGACGCCGCATGGATCGCCACGAAATTCATGAGAATCGTGGTGATCACCTCTCCGACACCGAGCTTCAACTTCATCATGGCCGGCACCAGCGCCCACGTGGCGCCAGCCAGGAGTGACGCTCCCAGGACGGCGGGAAGCAACGCCCACGCCGGGAGCCACGATGCCGTGAGCCCGACCCACACTCCGGCGATGGCGCCGGCGTACAGTTGGCCCTCCGCACCGATGTTCCACACGCCCGCCCGAAACGCGAGCGCGACCGCCAGGCCGGTGAGAATCAGCGGCACAGCACGAACGAGAGTCACCGACAGGAATGCGTCACGGCTACCGAAGGCCCCGCGTACCAAAGCGGACAGTGCCGCGTGCGGATCGTATCCGCCGAGCACCAGCCCCAGCGCCAGGAGCACAGCGGTCAGTACGAGTGCCCCAGCGGCCACGTACAGCGGGGCCAGCCGCCGACGATCAGGCACTGGATCCGCCCACCATGAGGGTGCCGACACCCTCTCGCGTGTGAAGATCGGGAGCGACCGGCGACAACCGGCCCCGTGAGATCACCAGGATCCTCGTCGCCAGCGCCAGAATCTCGTCGAGGTCGGTGGAGATCAGGACCATCCCCGGCCGGGTCGCGGCGTCTCCTTCGAGCACGCGAGCCCGAATCGACGCATGGACGAACGCGGCGGACATCACATCCAGACCACGGGTTGGGTTCTCGGCCACGAGGAGGTCTCGCGCGACCCGGAGTTCGCGCGCGACCACGAGGCGCTGTTGGTTTCCGCCCGACAGGCTGCGCGCCGGCACCGACGCCCCGGACGCCCGGACGTCGTACTCTCGAATGAGATCCCGAGCGGCACTTCGGATCGCTCCCCACCGAAGGATGGGGCCGGTGCGAAACGCGGAAGATCGTTGAAGCGTGAGGGCCGCGTTCTCGACCAGCGAGAAGTCCGCGATCAGCCCCTGGCCGATCCGGTCCTGGGGGATGAAGGCGACCTCGTCCGGCAGGTGGGCAACGCCCGCGTCCGGGCGTCGGCGGCCCGCAAGGATCAGAGCAAGTTCCCGTTGACCGTTTCCCCCGACCCCGGCGATTCCCACCAACTCACCACGTCGGACCTCCAGTCCCACGCCCCGGAGGAATAGGCCTCCTGCCTCGTCCCGGGTCGAGACATCGACGAGCGACGCCACCACCTCGCTGGGGACGGCGTCCCCCGAAGTGCGCACGGGCTGGACCACTTTCCGGGTGATACCCGGCCGCGCTGCGCCTTCGTCGCCCCCGATCATCGCACGCGTGAGCGAGACAGCGTCCACCTCCGCCCGGGAGCCCTTCAGGACCGTGCGCCCCTCCCGCAGCACCGTGAAGTCCTGCGCGACAGCCAGCACCTCGTCGAGTTTGTGCGCGACCAGGGCAACCGACGTCCCGCTCGACGCCAGATCTCGGAGCAGGTCGAACAAGCGCTCGACTTCGGACGGGGCGAGGACCGCCGTCGGCTCGTCGAGGACGAGGATCTTCGGGTCACGCAGCAGCGCCTTCAGGATTTCCACCCTCTGGCGCTCACCGACACCCAAGGACGAGACCGGGGCGTCCAGCGTCACCGAAAGGCCGGTTCGCTCCGACAAGGCCTGGACGCGCTCTCGAACACGGCGAAGGTCGAGGCGCCCCACGCGCGATCCGCCTCGTCGCCCCAGGGAGAGGTTCTCGAGCACGGTGAACGTCGGAACCAGCGCGAAGTGCTGATGGACCAGTCCGACGCCCCGGGTCCACGCGTCTCCTGGCGACCCGAGGCGCACGGCCGCCCCCTCGATCTCGATCGTGCCCGAGTCCGGAGCAATGAGGCCGCCCAGGATGCCGAGCAGCGTGCTCTTTCCTGCTCCATTCTCGCCGAGAACGCCGTGGATGCGCCCTGCCTCGAGCGTGAGATCGGCGCCCGCGAGCGCCCGCACCGACCCGAACCACTTCTCCACGCCGACGAGGCGCGCGCACGCCGGCATCAGTTCACCGACTCGCCCTCGACAAAGGGAACCCGAGGCACGTTGCGCGTCCCGGCGCGGATCTCGGCCGATGCCGTGGTCAACCGCTGCAGGAGTTCCGGTGGCAACCTCCTTCGGACTGCGGGATTCACCACGAACTCGATGACGCCGTCGCCGCTGCCGGGGTAGAGCGGAGCTCCACGCAGCCCCCCCGTCTCCCATGCACGTGCCGCCTCCAGGAAGGCTTGCGGGATCTTGATCACCGCGCTGCCGAGGGTGACCTCGGCCGCGATGTTGTTCTGATCCCGGTTCATTCCGATGGCCCACGCCCGATCGCCGGCCTCGACCGCCTCCCGAACGGCCTGGAAGACGCCGAAGGACGCCGCATCCGTGTTGTGGATCAAGACGTCCGCGCCCCGCCGGAGTTGTGCGACCGCAGCCTCTTTCGCGGCCCCGACATCATCCCAGTTGCCGATGAAAGCCTCAAGGACCTCGATGTCGGGGTCGATGGCCCAGGCGCCCGCCTCAAACGCCCGGAAGGTGCCCTGAGCCGGGGGAATCTCCACGCCACCAACCATGCCGACAATGCCACTCTCCGACATACCGCCCGCCATCATCCCCGCCAGATAGCTCGCCTCTTCCAGCCGGAAGATGAGAGGCACGAGGTTGTCGCGAACCCGCCCACCGCCGCTCACAACGATCGTCATGTCCGGGAACTGCTCGGCCGCTCGCTCCGCCGCGTCCTGATACTCGAAGCCGTGCGCGAACACGAGGTCGTACCCATCGGTCCCGTAGGCCCGGAACGCCTCGTCGAACTCGGCCGGCGTCCTCGTCTGCTGATGGCTGACCCGTGCCCGCATCGAGTCACGCACCATCATCAGACCGTCGTACGCCCCTGCATACCAGCCCGCGTCCGAGACCGGACCGGACGTGAGGAGGGCGACCCTGAACTCGTCATCGCCTCCTCGCGAACCGCCGCCATCACCACCACAGCCCGTGACAGCGACCCATGCCGACGTCGCGGCAAGCAACCTCACAATTCGATTCACGTACATCCTCCTCGCGGGTCCGTAGCCGGATCGACGACGGCAGACGGGAAATCTATCCTGAGAACTGGTCGGGGGGCACGGTGGTGCCCCATCGCCTTGATTTTCAACCATGCGCCCGGCATATGGAGTGGTCCACGCGACCGCATCCGGCCGCGTGCCTCCTCTAGATGGCAACCCCATGGCAATGCAACCCACTGAAGGGCGTGGTGCCTGGAGCGGTAAACTCGGCTTCGTACTGGCCGCGGCCGGCTCCGCGATCGGTCTCGGCAACATCTGGCGCTTCCCGTACATGGCCTCGGAAGGCGGCGGAGGCGCTTTCGTGTTCGTGTACCTGCTGTGCGTCATGGGGATTGGCGTTCCGGTGCTCTTTGCCGAGTTGGCCATCGGCCGCGCGACCGAGAGAAATCCGGTCGGGGCGTTCAAGAAGCTGGCGCCCGGAACCATGTGGCCGGCCCTTGGCGGCATGGGCGTGGCCGCCGGATTCGGTATTTTGGCGTTCTACAGCGTCATCGCGGGTTGGACCGTCGGCTACCTGTGGATGGCCCTGACGGGAGCATTCGGGCCCGGCGTCGACGCCGCCGCGAGCGGAGCGCTGTTCGGCAGCTTCATCGGGAGCCCCGGTCCCGCCATCGGCCTGAGCGCCCTGTTCCTGATCATCACCGCCGTAGTGGTACGAGGCGGAATCTCTGGCGGAATCGAGAAGGCCTCGAAGATCCTGATGCCGGTGCTACTCGGCGTGCTCATTATCCTGCTCATCCGCGCGGTGACGCTACCCGGGGGCATGGATGGCGTGAACTACCTGCTGCGGCCCCAGCTTTCGGAGCTGACGCCGCAGGTTGTCGTGCTCGCCCTGGGGCAGGCCCTCTTTTCGATGTCGCTGGGAATGGGGGCCATGATCACCTACGGCTCGTACTTCCCAAAGGACATCAGCTTGCCCTTCGCCGGCACCGCGGTGGCGCTGGCCGACATGTGCATCGCGCTGCTGGCCGGCCTGATCATCTTTCCGGCCTTGTTTTCCGCGGGGATGGATCCGCAGGGCGGCCCGGGCCTGGTCTTCGTCGTCCTCCCGACGGTCTTCGCGCAGATGCCGCTGGGGGGCTTCTTCGCCATCCTGTTCTTCGCCAGTCTGTCGATTGCCGCGCTGACCTCGACGATTTCGCTCATGGAGGTCGTAGTCGCCTACTTGGTGGACGAACGGGGATGGGCGCGGAAGAAGGCCGCGACCATCATTGCCCTCGCGTGCTTCGTGTTGGCCGTGCCGTCGGCCCTGTCCCAAGGCGCGGTTGGCTGGCTCTCCTCGATGCCCGTGTTCAACCAGAGCTTCCTCGATGTGCAGAACATTTTGTGGGGTAACTACGGTCTCAGCATCGGGGCGATCCTCATCACGCTCTTCGTCGGCTTCAAGTGGGGCACCCCGAAGATGCTGGAGTGGATCGAACTGGGCGGGAATCGGCTCCCGGGCCGGGAGTTCTTCGCCTTCATGGTGAAGTACGTCTGCCCGTTGGCCATCGCGGTGGTCTTGGTCTTCATTGCCGTCACGGGGCAGTACTTCTAGGCGGCCGCAGCTAAACGCCCGCTGACGGCTTGTCGCTTTGGAATTCACGAGCCACCGTCGCTCGTCCTACGGGGCGGTGGCGGTGGCGCTCGGTCTCGCCACGCTCGCCGAAGTGGCAGCCGTCCACCTTTTGCTGTCGCGGTGGAGCGTGACGGCCGCGTGGGTCGCCACCGTCGCCGGGTTGGCGAGCCTCACATGGATCATGCGTGACTACCGGTCGGTGCGGGGAACCCCGCACCGGGTCTTGGCCGACCAGGTCGAAATCCGCCGAGGCCTGTTGTGGCGCGCGGACATCCCCATGGAAAAGATCCGTGCCGTTCGGGTACCGACTTCTTCGGAACGCAGCGATGCGTCCGGGGCGGTCGACCTGCTGTTGTGGCTGCCCGCCGCTCCATGGGTGTTGTTGGAGATGGACGCCCCGATAACAGTGCGGGGTCTCGCGGGAATCAAGCGCCAGGTCAGAAGACTCGGTGTGAGCGTGGACGACCCTCCCGGCTTTGCGGCGGCCGTAACGGAGGCGCTGAAGCAAATCGAAGCCGCTCCTCCGACGTGACCGACAACTCGAACTAGAGGCCCGATGATCAAGGACCTGTTGGATCGCCCGATCGAGAAACGACCGGACACCCTCACGTTCGAGGGCCGGATCCTCTATCTGGTCGACGACACGGAGCAGATGAAGGCCCAGCTCTACGAAGGGAAGAATCTGACCCTGACGCCGGAGCTGAAGGACCACCTGCGCGACCAGATCTCGACGGACGAGATCACGCCCGCGTACATCTGCTACTTCTACGACGAGGTCCTGGGCGACTTCCCCTATCTCGGCCTGCGCACGACCAACCGGAGGACGGGTGAGACCGACTATCCCGTCGAGCGCAATGCGGTCCGCAACGGCGGGTTCGTCTGCTCGGTGGCCGGGAAACGCCGAGGCAAAGGCAGCAGTCGGGAGGCCAGCCCGTACGCCGAGCTGCACGCTGGCATCCGGGTCGTGGTGGCGGAGAGCATCGAGCGCATCTACAACGAGAACTGCCAGAACCTCGGGGTGCTGACCACCCACGACTTCGGGATGATCGAGCGGATCGAGGCGGGTGAGTCGATTCCCCTCGCGGAGTTCACCGAGGGCAAGGACGAGATCACCCGCCAGATCATCGAATATGGTGGCCTGTTCGAGTTCAACGTCGCCCGCCTACAGAACAAGGTGACGTTGCCGGTCTCCGATAGCCTCGCGGAGGGAGCGGAGGCTACGCGCCCGATGACGCTGTCCGAGAAGATCTTCGCGCGGCACCTCGTCGTGAACGCCGCGGAGGGTCGGACCGGTGTGCCCTGGGTCGCGCCCGGCGAGGCGGGCTTCTTCCGCACCGACGTGCGCTTCAGCCATGAGTACGTCACCCCCATGGCCGCCATCTTCTTCGAGAGCAAGGTCGGGCCGCAGAGTCGGGTCGTGGACCCGGAGTCGGTGCTCTTCTTCCGTGATCACCTGACGTTTCTCGGTAAGGTGATGAGCGAGGAGCGCATCGAGGACGGACTGCTCGATGTCGCCAACCAGCTCGAGGTCAAGCAGCGGGAGTTCAGCCAGAAGCAGGGCATCAAGCTGTACGGTGAGCAGATGGGCACCCGGCAGGGATCCGTGGCGATCTGCCATTCGAAGATCCTGGAGGAGTACGCGGAGCCCGGCATGCTGATCATCGGCTCCGACTCGCACACGCCGCATGCCGGAGCCGTCGGTGCGGTGGCCTTCGGAGTGGGGACGACGGCCATCTTCAACTCCTGGATCACCAAGGACGTCCGCGTCCGGGTGCCGAAGTCGTTCAAAGTGGTCGTGACCGGAACGCCAGCCCCCAACGTCACCGCCAAGGACTACATGCTGGAGATCCTCCGGCACCCCTACATTCGGGACGGCCACGCGATCGGGCAGATCATCGAGTACGCCGGCCCGTCCGTGGCGGCCTTGTCGGTCGATGAGCGGGCCACCATGACGAATATGGCGGCGGAGGTGGGGGCGTTCACCGGCATCATCGCCGCCGATCAGAAGTCGGTGGAGTTCATGGTGAACGAGCGGGGCATGGATCGGGCACGCGCTGAGGCGTTGATCCAGGGCATGCAGTCCGACCCCGGCGCCGAGTACGTGAAGGTCATCGACATCGACGCCTCGGTGATCCGCCCGATGGCCGCGCTTCCCAACGATCCGGGCAACGGCGTCTTCATCGACGAGCTTCAGGGAGAGCGGGTGCGTATCGACATCGCGTACGCAGGCTCCTGCACCGCCGGCAAGAAGGACGACATGGACATGTACGCCCGTGTGCTGGCCGAGGCGGACGCGCAGGGCCTCCATGTGCACGCCGACGTCCGGTGCTATATCCAATGCGGATCCCTGGAGGTGCGGGAGTACTGCCGAAAGAAGGGCTACCTCGAGCTGTTCGAGCGCATGGGCGCCGAGTTCATCGAGCCGGGTTGCGGGGCTTGCATCAACGCGGGTCCGGGCGTCACGCAGTCGCCCGACGAGATCAGCATCTCCAGCCAGAACCGGAATTTCCCTGGCCGCTCCGGGCCCGGAAATCTCTATCTGGCATCGCCCTACTCCGTGGCAGCGAGCGCCGTCTGCGGCTACGTGACCCAATGGAGCCCGGGCGAAGCATTCGACATCGCCTCTGCCAGAAAGTTGAGCGTGGTGTAGGTTCCGGGCGGTTGCACGCGGTGGGTCAGTTTCGCCGGTATCCCGCGGCGTACCTGCGGACCGAGACAGCCGAATCGGACCTGACCTATTTCGTCGGCCACCAGATCGGCGTGATCCGTAAGAGCATCGAGGCGCTCGGCGACTACGTCGACGCGAAGGCGGCCGAAGCGAAGGAGACCGAGGAAGCACTTCGCACGCTTCCGAATCTGAACCACCGCCAGTTGAAGCTGCTCAGTCATGCGCTCCGTCATCCGGGCTTCGCATATACCGTGCGCTCCCACGAAATGAGTCACGGTGTCGTCACCAACACGGCACGCGCCGACCTCGCCGATTTGGCTGACCGCGGGTTGCTCGTCCGAACCCGCCGCGGTCGCAGGTTCGAGTTCATCGCGCCGAGGGACCTGCCCGATCGACTCGACCCAGGCTCGAAGTGAACTCCTGGGGCGATTGTGCCCCCTCATACCCTCCGCGTATCATCCTCATCACGGGTCGATTCAAGGTTGAATCGACCCTTCACTCGTCCAGGAGGTTCTTTTGAACACGCTCCCGACCGTCGGCCGTTTCATGTACGCCCTTCCCCTTCTCGCCTTCGGGGCAATGCACTTCATGAACGCCGGAGCGCTGGCCGGAATGGTGCCGATCCCGGGCGGCGTGCTGTGGGTGTACGTCACCGGGTTGGCGCTCATCGCGGCGGCGATTGCCATCATGGCCCGCAAGAAGGCCGTGCTCGCGGCACAACTGCTGGGACTGATGCTGCTGAGCTTCGCCATCGGCGTGCACCTGATGGGTGTCATGAACGCGCCCGACCAGGCGGCCATGCAGTCGTCGATAAGCAGCATGCTCAAAGACCTCGCTCTGGCGGGAGCCGCCTGGTTCATGTCGGGCCATTTGGCGGAGAGTCCGGCGACGCCGACGGTCTGAAGGCCGCACGGCACCTGAACTCGAGTCGGTTGACACCCATGACCCCCACAGTGCTACGCGCGTTCTGCGGCGCCGGCATACTCCTCCTCGCTGGCGCCGCAGCCACCCCTGCACAGACCACGCCCACGGAGATCGCCGCGGCGGCGGATGTCTTGCAGCAGATCGAGGCGCTGCAAACGCGCCTGAATCCCACCGCGCGCGCGCTCCGACTGGTCGAGGAAATGGCTCCGGCCAAGCGCGCCGCAATGGAGGCGGCATCTACATGGTGGACTGGTGAGTTCCGCGCGCTCTCCGACCATATCGGTCGTAATCCAGAAGTGGGCTGGCAGGAGTTCGCGACGGTCGACACGCTGGTGCGGGTCATGGAGGCCCACGGTTTCGTGGTGGAGCGTGGGGTGGCGGGCCTCGAGACGGCGTTCACGGCCACGTGGACTTCACCAGCGGGGGCGGACGGGCCCACGCTCGGGCTCATCGGCGAGTACGATGCGCTGCGCGACATCGACGGTCCGTTCCACGGCGATCAACACAACGCCCAGACGCCGATCGTACTGTCGGCCGCGCTCGCGCTGCGCGATCACATGCGGGAGGCCGATCTACCGGGGCGTATCCGGATCTTCGGGACCCCGGCAGAGGAGGTGGGGCCGCCCGCCAAGACGATCATGCTCGACGCGGGCGTGTTCGACGGCACCGACTTCCTGATCCGCAGCCACTCGGGCGTGTCCACCAGCCGCGCTCGCGCTGGCTTCGGCGTCTGCTGCCTCAACATCAACGAGGTCAAGTACACCTTCACCGGGCGACCCGCCCACCAACTCACGTCGTGGAACGGACGCAACGCGCTCCAGGCGGCGGTTCGTTTCTATACCTCGGTCGACGGGCTGCGCTCGACATTTCGTCCGGAAGCCTCGATCCAGGGGGTGATCCCCGAGGGAGGAGTGGCGCCGAACGTCGTGCCGGCTCGCGCCGTGGTGGACTACTACATCCGATATCCCGACGAGGTATACCTCGAGCACATCTCCGGGATGATGGACGACGCGGCACGCGGGGCCGCCCTCGCGACCGGAACGGAGGTCTCGATCGACCGGTACGGCGAGTACCGGGACGGTATCACCCTGGGATCACTCGAGGAATTGATCTGGGCGTACGCCGAGGCGCTCGACGCTCCCGCCCTCGATCCCGTGCGACAGCGGCCCGCCGGCTATGAGGAAACCGGCTATCTGACCCGTGATATCCCGGGGGTGGCCGTAAGCGTCGCCTCATCTCGGGAGACCTACCACACGAAGGGGATGGAGGCCGACGGCATGGCCGCCTTCGGCCACCGGGGTTTCGAGCTGGATGCCCGCATCATGGTCGCCGTCCTGTATGACTACCTCCACGACGAGGAGCTACGCCGTGTGGTCGCCGAGGAGCACGGGATCCTCCGGGGGCTGCTCGACACGTATCACGTACGGCTCCGGGAGGTCTACCAGCCCGAACTCAGTGCCGGTTCGGTGAACTGAGCTGGACACGTCCGCGAGCAGTACGCCGGCAAGCCGAACTGGGTACTGACGGGGCTCGGCGCCGCTCTACCAGCGCGCCTCGAAGCCGCGAAAATCCAGCTCGAGTTGCCTCTGGAGTCGAGCCCGCGTGCTGGAGCGGGCGAATTCGACGCACGCCAGGCCCTGCCATCCGCCCGAGGCGGCCGAGCATTCTGGCACCGGCTCCCACGGGTCCGTATCCGCCCAGACGCTGACGCCCTCGACGAACGCGTACTCGAGCGAGTTCCGAGCCAAGTGGCGAAGGGTCACGTAGTCGAGGCCCTGATCTTCCACCGCCCGGACGTATTCGACCGTCATCTCCGACCGTGACACGCCTTCGTCGTCCGTCGAGAGGGCGACGGGAACGCCCGCGTCGAGGTAGGCGCGCAGAGGGTGCTCCTCTCCGCTCACGCCGAGGATGACGTCGTTGCTGGTGAGGTTGATCTCCACCATCACGTCCTGCTCGGCCATGGTGCGCAGGAGGGCTTCGGGGTCGTCCTCGTGAAGGATGTCGACGCCGTGGCCGATCCGGCGAGCACCCGCGATCTCCACGGCCTCCCGGACATGGAAGCGGAGCCCCTCCGGCGGGACGAGCCCCTCCCACAGCTCACCCGCGTGCAGGCTGACGCGGACGTTCGGATAGTGCGGGCTCAGGGCACCGATGATACGCATATGCAGGCTGTAGTCCTCCATGGCGACGCGATGATCCTCCGGCTGCACAAGGTTGAAGCCCACGACGCGACCGTCTCGGGCGGCCATCTCGAAACCCGCGAGGATCATCCCGAACACCGCAGGACGCGGAAAGGCGCGCAGCACCTGGTAGAGGAAGCGAAGCTCGACCCCGCAGCCGGGATCGGCCGTGACCGTACCACACCCGAGCACCACGTCACGGCGGGCGAGGTCGTCCGTGAGGCCGGCGAGCGCGCCGTCGACATGGGCGGAGAGTCCGGCCGCGAGAAACGCGCTCCTCATGGCCTCGATGTCGTCGTTCCATTCAACCGTGAACGCCATTGGAGGAATACCGCCGATCGTGTTCATCACCTCGACGTAGGAGACGCGGCCCCGCGCGGCCCGAGACTGGACCTCGGCAATCATGTCGCCGGTCCGCCCATCGCCCGCGACCCCGAACCGGTCGAATGTCGTGAAGAAGCGCTCGTGGCCGTTCTCGGTGTCCGGACGGTAGTTCCGTGTGGAGAACGCATCGATCAGACGGTCGCGGAGGGACTGATCCGCGTTCGCGTCTGCCGCGGTGGGCCGCCCGACCGCCGCGTCGCACGTCCCGGCGACGATCGTCAGGCGGGCGACGTCGACGCACCGTCCGTCCTCGGCCGCCCACCGAAGGAAGCTCTCCGCGTAGACCGCGCCGCTGAGGTGCGTGTGTAGGTCGCCGCCTTTCGGCATGTCCCTGAGGAAGGGATACAGGCGGGCCGGATCGTAGCGGACCCCTGCGAAGGCGGACTCGACGCCGGACGGGACTTGCGGTCCCTGTGCGCCGGGCGACGGCGGGGCGGCGGCAGACCCTGGGGGAATCGGTCCTTCCACGCCTCCGGTCGAGCACCCGGCCGCGGCCATGGTGAGCATGACGAGAAACGCCCGCGAAGAGCTCGGCAATCTCCACGACCTCGATGTTCGCCCACGCATGTGCATCTCCAACCTGAGTCTCGGAGGGGCCCCCATTTTTGCGACTCCTCCCATTCGACGCCATCCTTCCGTGCGGTCCCGCGCACCGGGATCGGCCACCCTCACGGAATTCCGCTTGACACACATCCCGCCGTTTACGCCGGACTCCCGGCTCTTTCCCTTCGAGTCGAAGTGGTTCGAGAGTGAGGTCGGGCCGATCCACTACATCGACGAGGGGGCAGGAGACCCTATCCTCTTTCTGCACGGGAATCCCACGTGGAGCTTCCTGTATCGCGGGATCGTCATCCGGCTTCGAAAGAGGTATCGCTGCATCGCCCTGGACTATCCCGGCTTCGGGCTGTCCGTGCACCCGGCCAACTACGGCCATACGCCCGGAGACCACGCCGACGTGGTACGGGCCCTCGTGCAGAAGCTCGACCTGAAGAATCTGACGATAATGGGACAGGACTGGGGCGGGCCGATCGGAATGCGCGTGGCTCTCGACGAATTGGCCCGGCTGCGGGCGCTCGTCATGGGCAACACGTGGTACTGGCCGATGGACGAGTGGCACATGAAAGCCTTCGCGTACGTGATGAGCAGCGCGCCGATGCAGCGCCAGATCCTGCGAAAGAACTTCTTCGTCGAGCAACTCATGCCGCGCTCGGTGGAACACGAGATGGCCCCCGAGGTGCTCCGCCACTACCGGGAGGCGCTTCCCACTCCGAAAAGCCGGATCGGAGTAGCCGAGTTTCCGAGGCAGCTCCTGGAGGCCAACGCCTGGCTGAGTGACCTCGCGGACGGGGTGCTCGACCACCTCGCGAACGTTCCGATCCTCCTCCCATGGGGTGTGAACGACCTCGCGTTCACCCGGACGTTCATGGAGCGGTTTCGAGAGGACTTCCGGCTCGTCACCACTGAACGCCTCGTGGCGAAGCACTACATACAGGAAGACGCGCCGGCGGAGATTGCCACGGCCATCGACGCCTTCCTCTCGCCCGGTGGTGCGGCGCGGTCGGGAGCCGTCGCGCGAGGTCCCGCGTGATGGAGGCGCTGGCCGTCGCCACCGGGGGCGCGCTCGGCGCGCTCGCGCGGTGGGGTGCGTCCGTGGGAGCGAACCGCCTCGTCGATGGGGCGTTTCCGTTGGGCACCTTCCTGGTGAACCTGATCGGCTCCTTCGCGATAGGCGTGGCCTTCGTGTGGGTCGAGACCACCGGGGCGTCCCTTAACGCGCGCTACTTCCTGACGGTCGGGCTCCTGGGCTCCTTCACGACCTTCAGCACGTTCAGCTTCGAGGCGCTGGTGATGGTCCAGACCGGCGCCTGGCTCCGGGCCGCCGGCTACCTCGCGGCGAGCGTCGCGCTCGGCGTCACCTTCGTCGCGGTCGGCATGGCGGTCGCCGGCCGCGTGACCTGACCCGTCTCCGCCCATATGATGTGAACATCCGCTCGCCGTACCGAGTCCACGCCAGCGAAACGACCTGACAATGCTGACCCACACTACTGATGCGACCGTCGCCCTCGACCGCGGCGCCTTCGCCGACCTCGACGCCGGACGGCGTGTGTTCGTCCTGGCTCTGGCGGTTCTGTTCGTGGCGACCGCCGCGCGATTGGCGGTCCCGGTCCCGCTCACACCCGTGCCCGTCTCTTTACAGGACCTCGCGGTCCTCTTGGTCGGCGTGGTCCTCGGTCCGCTCGGCGGAGGCGCCGCCCTCGTGACGTATCTGGTCGTGGGCGCGCTCGGCGCGCCGGTGTTTTCGATGGGACAGGGGGGGCTCCCCTGGCTCTTCGGACCCACCGGGGGCTACCTGCTGGCGTACCCTATGGCCGCGACGATCATGGGCGCGTTCGCCGTTCACAGCCGTCGCGTCGGGCCGATGCTGGTAGGCGCCCTGGCCGCTCAAGCGGTCGTCTACCTCGGAGGAGTCGGTCAACTCCTGCTCCTGACCGGGCAGGGCCTGTCGGCTATGGTGGCCCTCGGGGTGACGCCGTTCCTTCCGGGTGTGGTCATCAAGACCGTGCTTCTTGTGGCCTTCGCGGTCACGCTGGACAGGCTCGGTCCGAGTTGGCTGAAGGGACCGACCCGCGCGCCGGACAGCGGAGACGCTCGGGCTTGAACGCCACGCGGGCCGGAGGCGACCGCGTCACGGGCCTCTTCGTCTACCCGCTGAAGTCCGCGGGCGGAATCGCCGTGGACCACGTAGCCGTCGATCGAGTCGGTCTGCAGGACGATCGCCGGTGGATGATCGTCGACGCTGACGGCGGCTTCGTCAGCCAAAGGACCCACCCCCGCATGGCGCTCCTCGGGACGCGTCTGCTCGACGATGTACTGGAAGTCGACGCACCGGGCGCCGGCACATTCACGTTCGACCGCGGCCCCGCGGACGCCTCGGGCTTCGAGACGTTCCGCGTCTGGTTCACCGATCGTTTCGCCGTCGACTGCGGCGCGGAAGCAGCGGAGTGGGCGGCGGATTTCCTGGGGATACCATGTCGCGTGGTCCAGGCCGTCCGCCCGAGCGAGGACACCGCCCTGGCCCCGGACGGGCGCGTCCAGGCGGGCTTCGCCGACGCGCGCCCCGCCTTGGCGATCTCCGAAGCCTCGCTGGCCGACCTCAACGGACGGATGGAGTCGCCCCTGCCGATGGACCGGTTCCGCCCGAACATCGTGGTGGGGGGCTTCGGCCCATTCGAGGAGGACGTCTGGGGTGAGCGCCACGTCGGGTCCGTGCGTACCGGTGACGGAGGGCGTTGCCCGCGGTGCGCGACCACGCTGGTTGATCAGATCACCGCGGAAAAGGGTGTCGAGCCACTCCGGACCCTCGCTACGTTCCGCAAGAACGCCGACGGCGCGGTCGACTTCGGTGTGAACGTCTTCTTCCGGGAGGCCGGCGTTCTGCACCTGGGCGACGAAGTGGAACGCGTATGACGACGTCCGTTCACTCCCGCGCACCCCGATCGTCTCGGTCGCGAGCATTCTATCGCTCGCCGTGGTGGTATCGTAGCCCCTGTGGACATCGCTGACCGAAGTCGCCGGCCCGCCACTTGCCGCCTCCTCCGGACGTCGGCATGCTACCGCCAACCACTCGACGGAGCCGAACCATGAAGGGCATCGCCTTGAATTCGCTCTTGCGCCGTGCGCTGCTGGCGCTCGCAACGCTCGCCGTCCTCCCCGCCGGCCTGTCGGCCACCTGGTCGGTGATCGCGCTCGACATGCGGACAGGTAGGCTGGTCATCGCCTCGGCGACGTGCGTGCCTCAGGACCGTCTGCTGGGCTTCCCGGCCAGGGGACTGATGGACATCCAGGCCATCGTCGCGCCGGGCTTCGGCGTCGCGGCCGCACAGGCGGGCGTGGACCGGACACGCACCAACCAGATGATGATCTTCAACGAGCTGCGCGCCGGCACCGATCCGGCCCGGATCATCGACATGCTCAGTGAAGACCCCGCGTTCCAGCGCCGGCAATTCGGCATCGTCGATATGGAGGGGAGGCGTGCGGCCCATTCCGGATCGGAGAACGGGCAGGCGTCGCTCGCTGCGGGCGGTCGGGTCCACGCGACCGACATCGTCTTCTCGGTCCAGGGCAACATCCTGACGAGCGACGCGGTGGTGACGGATGCGGTAGCGGCCTTCCGGGCCGAAGGGGGCACGCTCACGGACCGGGTCATGGCGGCCATGGAGGCCGCCGACTGGGCGGGGGGTGACTCCCGGTGCAGCTGCACCAGCGAGCCGGTGCCTCCGACGGCCGCACCCTGCACGAATCGGACGGCTTTCGTGGCCTATCTGCTCGCCGCGGACGCCACGGACACGTCGGGAGAGTCGTTCAACGACGGCGACTACTCGCTCTACATCAACGTGCACGACCACAACATCCGGCCCGACGAGAACGCCAATCCGGTCACCACCCTGCGGATTCGGTACGACCGCTGGAAAGCTACGGGTTCGGTCGAGCGATAGGACGCGCGGGTTCGAAAGCACCTGCTTGATGCGGTGACCGACCTCCCGGCCGCCGAACGTTCTGAGCGACTGTCCACCGAAGCCGCCCCTCTTCTGAAACCTGTTCAGGAGACACCCCGTAGTAGATTTGCGTACATTGCACGTAAATGAATCCCACGGAGGCCGGACGGCTCGATTCGGCGCCGTCCAACGCTACGGTAGATGAATGAACAGGAGCCCCACATCCCAGACACACGGTCCGAGCGCCTCGCTGGCCGGCTGCTGGACCGGTTCGCCACCCGGGACGCCGCTCCCGCACTCACCGATCTCCTGGCGGAGCGCGACCGGGCGCTCCGGGCCGGCCGTCGAAGGCTCGTGGTGGCAGCCGATTTCTGGTGGCAGGTGGCGTGGCTCTGTCTCTGGAACCTCCGGGAGCGGGCACGACCGGCCCTTCGTGGGGATGAGCCCGTGATCAGCGGTCGGAGGCCGGGTACGGGGCTCCATCCGATGCAGGCGCTCAAGCTTGCCGTGCGCGGCCTCCAAAAGACCCCGGGCATTGCGGTCACGGCCGCAGTGACACTCAGCCTGGGCCTCTCGGCAACCGTCGTCCTGCTGGGGGTGTTCCTCGGGACCATGCGACCGCTGCCCGTTCCGGACGGTGACCAGATCGTGTCCCTGGACGTGCTCGACGAGCGGGGGCGTTCCGCCGATCCGCCGGTCGGAGTCCTCGATACGTGGAGCAGGGTCTCCGGGCTGAGTGACGTGGCAGCCGTGCGCGGCTATCCCGCCACAATCGTTCACCCGAGCGCCCCCGCCGTCCGCGTGGCGGCGGCGGAAGTGACCCCGGACCTCCTGAGCCTCCTTCAGATGGGGGTGGTCCGCGGGCGGGCCCTGACAGCGCAGCCCGACGATCGCGACGCCGCGCTCGTCGCCTGGGAGCTCTGGCAGGACGCGTTCGAAGCCGACCCGGACATTATCGGGAGAACCGTGCGCGTCGGATCGCGTGTCCACACGGTGGTGGGAGTCATGCCGCCGGACTTCGGTTTTCCGGAGAATCAGTCGTTCTGGACCGTCATGGACGTGTCGGGCGGCCGCCTCCCGGAGGGCACCGAGGTCGTGGCCCGCCTCAGCGATGGGTCCGACCCCGGACGGCTCGTCCTCGCACTCGAGCGCGGACTCGCTTCCCTTGCCCGTGACGACAGCGTCGACGGGCCCTACCGCGCCCGGGTGCAGGCGTGGGTCAAGGGCAGAGGGGAGGGCGGCGAGGCCTACGCGTTCATCGCGCTCGGAATCCTCGTCGCTCTGCTTCTGATCGTATGCGCGGCCAACGTTTCCACCCTTCTTCTCGTCCGGGCAACCGAGCGCGTTTCGGTCCTGGCCGTCCACGCGGCGCTCGGTGCGTCACGGAGTCAGGTGGTGCTCCAGCTCCTGATCGAGTCGCTGATGGTGGCCATGCTCGGCGGCGCCGTCGGGCTCGCCGCCGGCTATGCCGCCCTCGAGTGGATCCAGGGCAATCTTGCGGTGCACTGGGGATACTACTGGATGGAGATGGGCGTGCGTCCGGGCGTCGTGCTCGGCACGTTCGCCGCGGTCACGGGAGCCGCCGCGCTCGCGGGCACGGCGCCCGCGCTCCTGGCTCTCCGAACGGACCTCCGGAGCGTGATGGGGGGTCGATCCAGCGGCTCGGCACGGTCGGGCCGCCGCCTCGGCCGTTGGTTCCTCGCGACGCAGGTGACGCTGTCGACGGTTGGGCTCGTGGCTGCCCTCGTGATGGGCGGAGGCGTGCTCACGTCGGGTGACCTCATGGCCGACCTTCCGCTGGACGAGATCGTCCAGGGGCGGATCACTCCCGATCCCGAGCGGTATCCGAGCGCCGCGGATCGAGCGGTTCTCGCACTCCTCGTAAGGGAGGCCGTCGAACAAGTGCCTGGGGTGACGACTGCCTCGGTCAGCGTGGGCATTCCCGTCTTCGGCAACCTGGGGGCACAACTGCGCCTTCCTGGTGACGACCCCGAACTACCAAAGCCTCAGGTCTTCCTCTGGGGCGGGGACGCACACACACCAGAGACGTACGGGCTGGAACTCCACTCTGGTCGACTGCTGACCGACACAGACGGCGCGGCCGGCTCCGAAGCCGTGGTCGTCGTAAACGATGCCTTCGTGAAGCGATGGTTCGACGGTGGGAACGCCCTCGGACGCAGGCTCAATCTCTCCGACGTTCACGGCGACGGAACATGGGCCACGGTCGTCGGGGTCGTTTCCGATCACTACCCGGACCGGCCGGGGCTGCGTCCCGACCGCGTGATGGTGCCGCTGCATGCTCCAAAGGCGGAGTCCTTCTACGTGTCCGCACGTACGGGCGGCGATCCGGCGGAGCTGGTCCCCGCGCTGCGTCGAGCAGTGGCGAACGTCGATCCCACGCTACCGTTGGACCAAACGCAAACGCTACGCGCCCTCACGGATTGGATGCAACGGATGCCCCGCTCCATGGCGCTCTTCGGCGCCCTCGGTGGCCTGGCCGGCGTTTTAGTTGCGGGCATTGGGCTGTACGGGATCGTGGCCTTCCAGGTCCGATCCCGGTTGAGAGAGACCGGCGTGAGGATGGCGCTGGGTGCGCCCTCCGCGAGAATCTTGACAGAGATCCTGAGAGAGAGCCTCGTTCGGGTACTGCCCGCGACGGCCATCGGCTTGGCACTTGCCTACGTGATCGCTCCCGGGCTGGCAATGTTCGCCTTCGGGCGGCCACCGCGAGACGTGACCCCGTTCGTCGCCGCCGGCATGACGATGCTCATCATCACGCTCGTCGCGAGCTTCCTTCCGGCCCTCCGAGCGTCGCGGACCGAGCCACAACACGTCCTTCGGAGCGAATGATGGGTCGAGACAATCTCGGTGAGTTCGAACAACTCCTCCTCATGGCCGTGCTGCACCTCGAGCCGGAGGCGTGGGGCTCGGAGATCCGCCGGGCGCTGAAAGAGCGGGCGGGTAGAAGGGCTTCGCTCGGAGCGATCTACGCCACCATCCGGCGGATGGCCGCCAAGGGCCTGGTCGAAGTCGAAGACGTCGCGTCTCCGAAGGGCGGACGGCCCCGTCGGTACGTCCGCGCGACGCCGGAAGGCATCGAGGCCGTTCGGCGCGCTCGCGAGTCTCTCATGGCGATGGCACACGGGCTGGACGAGCGTCTGGGGTCGAGTTGAGCCGGACGGGGCTGGGGGCTTGACGCAGCCGGCCCTCGTCAGCGCTGCCCCTACTCTCCCTTCAGGACTTCGGCAGGAGCGACGAGCCCTGCACGCCGTGCGGGAAGCACGGTCGAGACGACGGCCACGAGCAGGAGCGTCACCACCGCGGTACCAAATACCGCCGGATCGGTTGTTTCCACCCCGAAAAGAAGGTCGCGGACGGAACCCGTCAGGGCGAAGGCGACGACAAGGCCGGCTGCGATGCCGAGTCCGGTGAGGCCCACGGCGCGGCCCACCACCGACCTGAACAGTTGGCTGGCCTGGGCGCCCAAGGCGGCCCGGACCGCGAGGTCGCGCTTCCGCTGAGCAACATCGAAGGCCAGCAGAGCGTAGAGTCCCAGGGCGGCAACGACTAGCGCCAGCCCGCCGAAGAGCCCGAACAGAACGGCCCCCAGGCGCCACGAGCGCGCTCGCAGATCGACAGCGTCCTGCAGCGGGGCAACCGAGGCGAAGCGCGCACTCGGAACGGCCGCGAGGAGCGTGCGACGAACGAGGTCGCTCGTACCGTTCGCTCCTTCAGCCATACGGACGACAAGCGTTTGGACGCGGAGGCCCTCGTTCGCCGGGTGGGCACCGGTGCTGTAGTAGAGCGGGCTCTCGGTTTCCAGGAGACCGGTCGAGCGGTGGTCGGCTATGACGCCGACCACGGTCGTGCACGGCACCTCTCCGTCCTCTCCTTCGCCGATGTAGATGCACCGTCCGAGGGCCCCGCCATCCGGGAAGGCCGCTGCGGCCAGGTCCTCCGTGAGAACAACCACCGGCTGGGAGGCAAGCGCCATGTCGGCCTCGGTCAGCCCGCGCCCGCGTAGCACCCTCATACGCATCACGCCGAAGTAGTCCGCATCGGCGATGTAGTGGTACGGCCCGTGAGCGACGACGAGTGAATCCGCTCCTTCAGGGCGGAAGGTACGCCCCCATAGACCTCGCATTGGCGGAAGGCTGACCGTGGCGACCCCGGCCACTCCCGGCAGTCCCGCAAGTCGCTCCGCGGCCTCTTGCACCCCCCGTGAGCTCTCCTCGCTGAACGTCCCACTTTCGGTCTCCAGCGTGGCTACGAGTACACCCTCCGGATCGAAGCCGAGATCGAGGGAGTACACCTCCGCCAGGCTCTTCACGAACAGACCCGCTCCGACGAGGAGGACGACCGACATGGCCACCTGAGCGACCATGAGGCCGGACCGGAGACGGGCCGTGCGGGTCGACCTGGAGGCGGCCATACGGAGCTCGACGTCGAGGTTACCGCGTGCGGCCTGAACCGTCGGGAGGAGACCGGCCAGGGCCGTCGCGAGCACGGCCGCCCCGGCAGTGAACAGCATCACCCGCACGCCTCCCACGTCCGCCGCTCCAGCGAAGTCGGGAAGAAGAGTCCGGTAGAGGACCTCTCCTCCGATCCTGGCCGATACCAGCGCGGCCATCCCGGCAAACGCGGCCAGGACCGCGACCTCTGTGAGAAGCACAGTCCTGAGCGAGCGCTCGGAGATTCCCAGGGCCCGACGGATAGCCAGCTCCCTACGCCAACGGACTCCCCGGACGAGAAGCAGGTTGGCGACATTCGCGCAGGCGATGAGAAGGACGATCAGTGCCACGCCAGCGAGCCACCGCGTCACGGCGACCTCTCCGCCCGCGTTGAGCGCTCGCCCCGGCACGATGGAGCCTAGCGCCACCGATGCGTTCGAGTCGTACTGCCCCGCCTCGACGAGCTCGGCCCGACCCGCACGGTGCGCGGCCGTCGCCTCCGCCTCGGCTGCGACCACCGACGATCCATCGGCGAGGCGGGCCACGACGGCCATCCAGAACCATCGGCGCGCGTTCTGCCATGCGGTGCCGCTACTGATTGCCTGAGCGGTTGTGAGTGGCACCCACACGTCCACCGGTGTCAGGATCGGGCCGGTGAAGCCGGGAGGGGCGACGCCGACAACCGTGTAGCGGCCGCCACCCAGGCGAACCTCGCTGCCGATCACACCGGGATCGCCTCCGAACCGACGCGTCCAGAAACCGTAGCTGAGGACGGTAGCAGGCTCGGGGGCGTCGATCACCTCCTCCTCGGGGCCGAAGAATCGACCCAGGTGAGGGCGCACGCCCAGGAGGGTGAAGAGGTTGCCTGCTGCGAGCTGCGCTTTCACACGTTCGGCAGACTCGCCGGAGCCGAGCGTCAGGGTGGTACCGCCGTACCCCGCCACCTCGGAGAAGCCGGTCAGCCCCACCAGATCCTGGTAGTCCGGATACGATGCGCTCGTACTGACCACCGGTCGGTCCGTGAACGGGGACACGCGATCGAAGTAGACCTGGACGACTTGGTCCGCGTCTTCCACATGCGCGGGCGGCTGGAGAAGAAGGCGGTCCACGACCGAGAACATCGTGGCGTTCACACCGATGCCCAGCCCCAGCGTCGCGATCACTGTGAGCGCGAACCCGGGCGACCGCTTGGTGCTCCTCCAGGCGAAACGAAGACCGCTGACGATATCCGAACCCATCCGCCCCCTCCCCATGTCTCGACGTTGTCTCGATTCCGCCCGCATTCCGAGTGCGGGCGGCAACGATCTCAGTACCTGGCCCCAGTACCAGATTCGTGCGGCGATCCGACCATCGGCTCCTCGACGTGAGTACTCCTCCTGGAGATCGCCGAGGACCGGCCCGACCAGGTGATCCGGCAGCGCCCGCGAGAGCACCCACCTCGCCAGGCCGGGTGGCCGGCTCACGATCGGGCCCTGTCGCCGAGCGCGGGCAGGTCACCCCACAACCTGTCCAGGACCGCCCGATACGCGCGCAGAGCCTCCAGACCCTCAGGCTCGAGCCGGAAGTACTTCTTGGCCCGCCCTCCTCGTTCCGGCGTCGGATCTCCTACTGATCCGGCGATGTAGCCCCGCCGCTCCAGGCGCTCGAGCGCGGCGTAGACCGAACCGATCGCTACGTCGCGGCCGGTCCGAGCGGCCAGTTCTTCCCGAAGCCGTACGCCATACGCGTCGGCGCCGAGGGTGGCCACCACCAGGAGAAGAATGTGTTCGAGGTCCGTCAGGGTCGGAAGCTCCATGACGGTATTTATTCCTGTTGCAGGAATTTATCAAGAATGGAACGTGGTGCCGTGTAACACGCCCCGGTGGCTGCTCCCGCCAACCTACGTCGGGTGCGGACTAATCCGTCTCGGGCGAGCCCAGCAATTCCAGCCAGGAGACCACCTTAGCATCGGCCGTGCGGCTCGTCGGATCCTCGGTCCCATCGGCGACACCTCCGGTCGCCGGGGCCCTGGATGAGTCGGGGCCCTCCATCACGATGATCTCTGCGGGCTCGCGGGGCCGGATCAGGCCGGAGGCTGGACCCTCGATCGCCGGGGGATCCGCCAGTTCCAACGCCAACTCCTGTGAGTCGGTCACGACGAACGCATCAAAACGCTCCCGCAGGCGGGCGGGGCCCGACCAGCGATCTCCCGGTGGAGCCATCATCCACAGAATCAACTTGGAATCGGGGTGCATTCTGCGAACTACCGGCAGCAGGTCCGGTGCGCCCACGAGGACCGTGGCGTAGGGACGGTTCGCACTCTCGTGTGGTAGCGCGCCCACGCCGTGGAGCATAAGTCCCGAATCGCTGACCTGGGATAGAGTCCGGACCTTCTGGAACAAGTGGCACTCGAACCTCTCGGACAGGCCCCTTGCAACCCGCAGAACCGCGGCAGACACGGCGTCAGAACGGTTGATCGGATCGGTATCGCCCCCATACGGGAACGGTCGGTCCGGGTCGATGATGTGTATGATCGGTCGTTTCACTCCACAGCCTCCGAGTCCATCGCCACCCATAAGAAACAATGGGGATGCGGTGGGCCCGAGCCGCCGTGGGTCGGATCCGCCTCGCCCTGAAAGTCCTCGCCCCCTTGGAGAGAACCCAGTCGAGCACCATCGACGTCGATGCGCTGTCAGTCTCGACAGTTACGTCGACCTGGAATATAGTCTTCGGCTCCCTCTGCTCAAACTGGACGAAGCCCCGTGGACTCACCCAGCCGTGTTCTCCTTGCCCACCGCGACGAGGGGGCTCGTGAGATTCTCGAGGCGATCCTCCACGCGCTGGGCCACACGATCCTTGCGACCGTATCCTCATACGACCGGCTCGTCGAGGAGGGCGAAAAGGGTGGTGCCGACGTCATCATCACGTCGGTGGAGATCGAGGGCGGTGACGGGATCGACGCCCTGCTGAAGATCGCCGAAACGCACCCGGCTCCGGCCGTCGTGGTCGCCAAGCACAACCAGCTCGATCGGATCGAGAAGGCGCTGGAGGACCATGTGATGGCGTATCTCGTCGAGCCGATCAACGAAGATGAACTGCGGCCTACGATCTACCTGGTTCGCCGACGCTTTGCGCAGTTCGAGGAACTCAGAGAGCAGAACGAAACGCTCAAGGAGTCGCTGGAGGCTCGGAAGTTGGTGGAGCGAGCCAAAGGAAAGCTCATGGATCGCCACGACCTGACCGAGGAGGAGGCCTATCAGCGGCTACAGCGGACGGCGTCGAAGAACAGAAAAAAGCTCCGCGAGGTGGCCGAGGCGATCCTCATCACCGACGAGCTCGACGAGGAGAACGCGAAGGCGCGCGAGTGAGGACGCCTCAGCGTCCGGCTACCTCCAGTAGCCGTGTTCGTCGCTTCATGATGCGAGCGACTCCGTACAACAGCGTCCCGACCGTTAGATAGGCGATCCACCCGCCGCTCAGTCGGCTCACCTCGGGATCCTGGACGGAGCGCACCACCACGACCGCCGTCGACGCGGCCACGAATCCGTAGACCGCGGGATAGTCGCGACCGATCCATGCACGGATCGAGAACGTCAGGTCGGACGGCTGGAGACGGTGCAGGGCCGGCACGAACGCGGGGGTCCGGTCCGCCCACTCCCGGAACTGCGGTCCGAAGCGTTCCAGAAGAAAGCGCTCCTCGGCCATGATGACGCGTTCGTAGTAGAGCCAGAACGAAAACAGGGTCACGCTGAGCCCGAGCAGGTGCCCCCCCAAGGCCGCGATGCCCATCCAGAGGAAGAAGTTCCCGAGGTAGAGCGGGTGCCGGACCACCGAGTACAGGCCTCGCGTGTTGAGCGTCTCGGCCTTTGGCTCGGCCGTACCGCGACTGGACGTACCGCACGGGACCTTCCCCAGCGCCCACGCACGAACAAAGAGTCCGATAGCCCCAAGGAGCATACTCGCTCCTATCCACAGCGAGACTGCCCCCCCACCCCCCATGGGGTAGGGGTCGAGCGCCACTCCGGCCAGAATCACCGCCAGAACGAGCAGGGGCGCATAGCTGCGGCACCGAAACAGCATCTCCCCGGACCGGATGTACTCCGCGACGATGCCGGGGGCGGGCGGAGGTGGGCGCTCGGTGGGAGGCTCGGCCTCCACGGACAGGGCTGAGCGCTCCAGGTGGAGCCGCTGGGAAGCGGACGAAGGGCGTCCTTGACCGCCTCGGTCGGGCGCCGTGCTCCCCCTCATCTGCCCCCCGCCGCCCGGACGTCCCTCCGGGGCTTCAAGTAGGTCTCCCACCACCCAAGTTCGTTGATCATCCGATGGACACCGTTCCAGTGACCCCGAATCCCGTGTGCCATCCCTTCATAGATGATCATCCGCGTGGGAACCCTCTGTTTCTTGAGGGACGTGTATAACTGGATTCCCCCCTCCAGCGGCACCCGATAGTCCTCCGCTCCGTGGACGAAGAGCGTCGCGGCTTTCACGCCTCCGGAGTTCAAATAGGCGGATTGACGGATCATGATCTCCCGAGCACGCGGCTCCCACGGGCGTCCGAAGAATTCCAACTCCTTGGATCGGGCCACGTCCGAGAGCGCATAGTTGCTCGTCCAGTTCGAGGCGCCCGCTCCGCTGACGGCAGCCCGAAACCGATCTGGATACCGGGTGATGAGCCAGTTGGTCATGATGCCGCCATACGAATGCCCCGTGGTTCCTACCCGCTCGGAATCCACTGGATACGTAGCGATCAGATGGTCGACGCCAGCCATCACGTCCTCGCCGTCCTTGGTTCCCCAGGCTCCCCAGCTTCCCCACTTGAATGCGTCACCGTACCCGGTTGAACCCCGAAAATTCGGGAGGAATACGAAGTAGCCGTTGGCAGCGAACAGTTGATTCTTGAAGTTGAATCCGTATCCGGAAGCGGCGTGAGGGCCCCCGTGGTTCTGGACGATCAGCGGGTACGGACCGCCCTCAGGCGAGTATCCCCGGGGAAAGAGGAGGAAGCCTTCGACGGGCGTGCCGTCGTAGCTCGAGTAGAGAACGCGCTCCGCCGGCCGTGCCGTAACGTCGACCTCGGCGAGAAAGTCGCGGTGCACGTCAGTCAGGCGGCGCTCGCCGCTCCCGTCGACCGCCGCGACCCACACGTCCGCGGGGCGGTCGAAGTCGCCCACCGTATACGACATGGTCCGGAAATCGCGATCGAAGGTGAGGTTCTGGATCCTCCGCTGGCCCGACGTCACCTGCTCCACCGCGCCCGCCGCCGCGGACACACGAAAGAGGTGCTGAGCCCCGCCGACTCCCGCCGTCCAGTAGAGGTAGTTCCCCGCCGGATCCCATCGGGGGGACCCAGGATCCAGATCCCAGTCCGCCGTCAGATTCGTGCTCTCGCCCCCAGACGTCGGCCGAACGAAGAGGTCTCGCGAGCCTCCATGGTCGAGCTTCTGGTCGATGATCATATCGGAGCCCATGGACCGACTGTAGGAGATCCATCGACCGCCCGGCGAAAAGGCGGCATTGCTGTAGGTGTATCCGTCGTTGGTGAGCCGTGAGAGCGCCCCGTCGACGCTCACCACGAAGAGGTCGGTGCGCGCATATGCCAGTTCGTCGTGGATCGAGGGATCGGCAGAAAACAGGATGGACGTACCATCAGGGCTCCAGGAGAGGTCGCTCACACGCAGGCCCAGACGGGTCAACTCTCGGGACGCGCTTCCTCCGGTCGCGGGCTCGATCGTCACCTCGAGGGCTGGCCTCTCGCGAGCGTCCGGGAGCGGGAAGCGCTGACCATCCCGACGGAAGGGATACCAGTCGAAGTCGTCGCCCTCGAACCGCTCCTGGTGACGCCGCTCGAAGTCGGTCATGGACGGAGCAGGAGTCGGATCGGCGGTGACGGGGCGCGCCCGCGCGACCCACCGACCGTCTGGACTAACGACCCCCTCCACCTCCTCAGGAGGATCGGTCGCCTCGGGCTCGGTCGGATCATTCGGGTCGACGAACCAGTACGTCGTGTCCGGCGCGACGACTCGCAGACGCCCGCCCTGGGTCCACTCGGGCGGCGCGGCATCTCCGATTTCCATACGCACGAGCTTCGGCGGGGACGCCCCATCCGTTGCAGCGACCCACACCTCGACCGCCGTGCCGTTCGTCTCCTCGATGGCGGTAAGCGCGGAGAACGCGACCCACCTTCCGTCCGGGGAGATCGTTGGAGCCACCACCGTTGTCATCCGGTAGTAGTCCTCGATGGCCAGCGGTCGTTTCTGGGCCGCCAGGGGCGCCGTAACCAACACGACCAGCGCGGACGCGCTCAGAGCGCAACGCATGAGTCCTCCAGGAAAATGGGTACCGGGAGAAGATAGGGAGGTCAGCGATGACGCGGCCATTCGCCCACCGCTATCCAACCCGGTCACCTTCCGCC
Organism: Gemmatimonadota bacterium; assembly: GCA_029262115.1. Lineage (GTDB taxonomy): Bacteria > Gemmatimonadota > Gemmatimonadetes > Longimicrobiales > Gaopeijiaceae > JAJCZZ01. Next base: position 71,275 of record JAJCZZ010000063.1, read on the forward strand.
CGTGACCCTCCGATACGCGTCCAGGACCCAGGTCGGGGGGTCCGGCTCCTCTCGCCACCGCTCGGGCAAGCCGAGGCCCACTCTCCACCTGTGAAGCCACGAAATGCCCGCAGGCCCCCGGTACTGGTCGGGCGTCTCGTACGCCCGATCCACCAGCGCTTCGTCGAGGGAGGCGAACCGATAGCCGCGATTCTCGATGCGCGTGAGCATCTGGTCCAGATAGGCTCCATTGATGTCATTGGCGTGGATCAGGAGGATCTGGGGGACGTCTCGGCCGAACGTCGCCTCCGAGATCTCCTCGGCAAAGTCGAGGGCCACGTCGAGTTGATGGAGATAGGCGTCACCGACCCGAGCGGCCATTGCCGTGTCTCCCACGCCGAGGGCGTCGACATAGAGGCGGTTGAAGACGTAGTCCGCGTGCTCGACCGTGAACGGTGTCAGCCGATAGCCTCGATCAGCCAGAAACGCTTCGAGCCGCTCCCGATCTTCGTCCGAACGCCCGGCATGATTGAACGGGTGCCGATAGAAATGGGGACGGGCGCCGAACGACGCCATCACCCGCGAGGGCACCAGATCGCCTCGGACCAGGTCGTCCAGATACCGGGCCAGAGGCACTTCGTGGAAGGACTCGTGAGAGAAGGAATGGTTCTCGAGCGTCGCACCGGCTCGCACCCAGTCCCTCAGCATGGCTTCGCGCGCATCGATCTGACCCGTCACGAAAACACGGCTCCCCGTGACGAAACCGGCGGCAGGCACCCGATGGGCGCGAAGGGCGGTGGTCATGCGCCATGTGACCTGCTCAGCGGCCCGCACGTCGTTGGATCCTCCCACGTACGGAAGGTCGTCGACGGTGATGACCATCAGTCGAGCCGTGGTTGAGACCGGAGCTTCCTGGCGAGCCGTGCCGTCCCCGGGAGAGAGGAAGGCGATAAGCGCCGCAAGGAGGAGAGTGGGACGACTTCGGCGCATGGCACGACTCCGTTTCAGAGACAGTCAGAGACAGGATGACGAGCGCCCGACCAACGCCAGGATCAAGGCGCGTTGTCCCTGCTGACCGGCCCCGACCGTGTGGCGAGGCTATCGCCCTCACCCTCCGGCTCCAGGAACTGCCCCACGTCCTCGGAGACGGACTCGGCATTGTCCTGGAGCGTATTCATGAGCGCGAGCGACACGCCAGCCAGGGGAAGGAGGACCACGAGGAACACCGCAGTGGTGGTGAGCCCGGCTGACAGGCTCGGACGACCGATCCGCCCCAGAGGCCTTACGTACCACGGGTAGGCCAGGACGGCCATGACCAAAGCCGCCCCAAGACCGCCCGGGAACGGCCAGACCATGTGGGCAAGGAGGTAGGCCGCCAGGGCAGCAGGGCGAGCAGAACACTGAAGTTCAGACGCTGTCGCTGGGACGGCGCGACGTCGACCGGGACTTCGGTCAGGTCGTGCGGCGGGTCGGAATCGACCGGATCGTGGCCGGCTTCGTCCCGTTCGGAGGGGGTAGAATCGCTCATGATCGGGAAGAGTCCCGCAAGAGGGAGGCCAGCCTCACCTGAGGAACGACCCGGCTTCGTGGCGCTCCACAGACTGCTCCCCGCGGGCGGAATAGCATCCTACGGTCCGAGCAGGGCCGCCGGCACCACTCCGATCCCGTCCCGCCGTCGATACGCCGCCGGACCGGCCGTGACGACGATCGCATCCAGGAGGTCGTTACCTATGCGCTCCTTGGCCCATCGCAAATGCTTCACGTCATCGTCCGTTACGGTGCCCGTGAGCTTCACCTCCAAGGCGAGCACCCGACCGTCTCGGCGCTCGACGATGAGATCGATCTCGTGCCGTCCTCCCTTGGTTCGCAGGTGCCTCACCTCGGCTTCGGCAGCCTGCGCGTACACACGCACGCTCTGGGTGACCAACGACTCGAACAGGTGGCCCAGGAGGGTCCCCGCGCGCGGAAGCGCTACCGTACCTTCATGCCCTTCCAACAGCCTGCCGGCGTCGATCCCGAGGAGAGCAGCGGCCAGAGCCGGATCTGCGAGGTGGTGCTTGTCGGGGTGGGCCAATCGCGAGAAATAGTTCCGGCTAGGAATCCACGCGGGAACCGGATCCAACAGCCAGAGGCGTTCGAGGGCGTCCCGGTACTGGATGACCGTGCTGCGGGCCGGCTTGTCCGCCTCACCGCCGGTGGCAGCGTCTCGGATACTCTCCAGGCTCGCGGTCGTGGATGTCGCTGCGCCGTACGCGGTAATCCAGCGGCGTAGAGTGTCGGGTCGGCGAACTTGGTGGCCGAGTTCCTCGAAGTCCTTGTCCACGACGCGGGCAAGATAGCCGTCGAGTTGCGCGCGGCGCGCGCGCGCGGGAAGGGGGCGTATCGCGGGGAAGCCCGAGGCCACGATCTCTTCAGCATACTCCACCAGGCCTACGGCCGTCTCACCATGGAAATCAGGACCCCCTCCCGCGAGGAGCCCGCGAAGACTCACAGAGGGTGGCGCGACCCTACGTTCGACGAGACTCATCGGCCTCAGGCGGAGGCGAACGATGGGCCCCGCCCCCGAATGGGTCGGAGGAGAATCGAGTGAGGCCGAACCTGTGATGAGGAAGCGGCCGGGGCTGGCGTCCGCGTCAACGGCGCGGCGAACCGCATCCCACGTCGCGGGCACCCGCTGCCACTCGTCGATCAGGACTGGCGGGTCGCCCGCAGTGACCCGGGTCGGGTCTACGCGAAGGACGGACGCCTGCCGGGGATCGTCGAGGCGACGGACAGTGTAGGCGCGCTGGAGGGCAGTTTCGGTCTTGCCGACTGCCTTGGGACCTTCGATGGACAGCGCCGGGAGAGCGGAAAACAACTCGTCGATCTCGTCATCGATGATACGACGGAGGTAAGCCACGATGGTCCACCCATGGTGAGGGGCTACTCCGGATACAATACATCTGGACCACTCGTTGCGCTACAATCGGTCCATCGCTTAGACCCGACGTCTCCGCGGGTTCCTCACCACCAAAATCCTTGTACCACAGCCGAATCCGGGCCGCCTCTCATCGTCCAGTGAGCCTGTGGGGTCACTGGTAGCCAAGGGGCCGAGCGGGACCAAAGGACGCGGCTGCGTATGCAGGAACCGAAGGACCTGTGGTGCCCATACTCCCTACCTCGAATGACGCCGGCCATGACGTAGCGCCTCCAACTCCGTCCGGAGCGGATTCCAGTAGGCGCGGTCTAGCGCGCGCGGGCCTCCGCCGCCGCAAGGTCCCTCCTGATCGCCTCAACATCTCGCGACAAAGCGGCCTCACCGGCCGTCCGCTCGCCGGACAGCCGGTGCGCGTCGTCGGGAAACCACCGCGTGCAATCGAGGAGGAGTGCCGGAGTGCGGAGTTCTCGAAGCCAGAACTCGATCCTTTCTGGCGTAGGATCCGAGAATCCAGTGTCGTAACTGACCTCGACCAAACGGCGAACCATCGGCCAATCCTTGTCCCGTTGTGTCTTCTTGGAGGCCACCAGGTCGGGCAGAAAGAGGGAGTCCATCTGGAATCCCTCGCGGAATCCCACGTCGTCCGGCGTGACCACAGCGCATCAAACGGGTCGACACCGCGCAAGCGCGCCATCACGTGAACACGAAAGTTCGCCACGTCCGGATGCGTGCATCGAAAGTGCACAGCATGTCCCCGCTCCAGGTACTGGCGCTCGAAGAGTGGCACAGCAATCACTTCGGCCTGGAGATCGTCCATCGCGCCACGAAGACGTTCAAGGTTCTCATGCGAGGCAAGGACCGCGAAGTCCGCGTCTCGACTAAACTCCGCTGCGCCGTACAGCACGCACGCCTGGCCTCCCATCAGCAGGGCCTCCACGCCGTGCTCCTGCATCGTGGAAAGGGCTTTGGGTATCGGGCTCAGGCTCAAGCTGGCCTCCCAGGAGGAAGAAGGTATTCCAGAGTCGCAGGCTCTCCGCCCAGCGTTCCTGCGGACTCATGCGGTACCATTCGAGGACCTCATCGTCGACGCACTCCTCCATGGCGGGGGGTGCTTCGGACGCGGCTCTGGGGCTGGGATGTCCATGCGACTCCTTACGATTTCGGTACACGTACAGGCAGTATACCGTCGACGCACGAGATCGCGGAATGCCGATGGCCCGGTGGCGGTGGCGTGCAGTCCGCGCACGTAGTGTCCAGGCGGTCGGCGAGACCGAGCACCATGGACCACCGATGCGTTGAGACCGATCGCCGTACCTTGGTGGCCCTTCTCGCTCTTGGCCAAGGGGGGAACCGATGCGGCCTACCGGCTCGCCGCGCTGGAGGAGAATTGCGCCCCACCCGTCACCTTGCTCTTGGTCCCCCAGCCTCCTACCGTCCGTCCGCACCTACCCGGTGCGGTTGGATGTGCCTATCTCCTGCCCTGGGACGCGGCCCCTCCACGACACTCTGCCGCGAGGCGTAGTTGACCCCGGATCACCAAGAGCCCGAGCCGTCCCAGGCCTCCGACGCACCGGAGGCTCCCGGGGCTCCGGTCGCCCTCGGTCGGTACCGGCAGATCTACGAAGGCGTGGCGCTCCCGGTCGTGATGATCGATGCAGAGTCCTGGCGCGTCGTCGCCGTCAACCAGGCCGCCGTGACGCAGTACGGGTACCCGCGCGACGAGTTCGTCGGGCTCTCCGCACTGAACCTACGCCCCCCGGAAGGGAAGGCCGAGGCGCGGAAAGTCTTGGTCGAGATGCCGCACGGATTCTGGAAGACGACCGCCGTCAAGCACTGCCGGAAGGACGGGTCGTTGTTGATGGTGGACGTCTGGTCGCAGGACACGGTGGTGGACGGACGGGCGGTGCGCGTCGCCACCATCAGCGACGTCACCGAGCGCGTACAACTGCAGCACGAGTTGCAGCAGGCTCAGAAGATGGAAGCGGTGGGACGCCTCGCCGGGGGCATCGCCCACGACTTCAACAACGCCCTCACCTCCATCATCGCGAATGCAGAACTACTGCAGGGAAGCTTCGGCGACGATCCCGCTTGGTCCACCGAGTTGGCGGATATCCTGGACTACGCCGAACGTGCCGCGGAGCTCACCCGGCAGCTCCTGGCATTCAGCCGGAGGCGGGTAGTGAGCGTCGAGGTCGTGCCCCTCAACGACGTCGTGCTGCGCGCCGAAGCGTTGGTACGTCCCGCCATCGCCGAGCACATCGCGATCGAAAGCAGGATGGCTGTCGGCACGTGGTCCGTGCGCGTTGATCCCACTCAGTTGGAGCAGGCGATCTTCAATCTGACCATGAACGCGCAAGACGCCATGCCCGGCGGCGGCACCCTGATCGTGGCTACCCGCAATGTCTCGCTGGGCCGGGACGCGATCACCGACAGGTCGACCATTCCAGCGGGTGACTATGCGGAGCTCACCATATGCGACACCGGCATCGGGATGGACGACCTCACCCGCGACCGGGTCTTCGAGCCGTTCTTCACCACCAAGCCGCCGCCGGAAGGCACCGGCCTCGGCCTTTCCATGGCGTATGGGATCGTCCGCCAGTGCGGGGGCTATATCACCGTCGACTCCGCAGTCGGGCAGGGCGCCACCTTCCGCATCCTCCTACCGCGCGTCGGGCGTTCCGCTCCCCTCACCCATCTCCACGGTGATTGACGATGAGATCGGAGCTAGTCCCCGGTCGGTCGTCGTCGTGCGGATCATCCATCGTCGTCTCGGCGGCACTCGGGGCTGAGCGCGCCATTGGACGCACGCCAAACGCCACGGGGTGGTGTGGGGCGCCAGAACTATTCGCAAGACGCGCGAACGCAAAAAGGGGGCTCCGCACCCACCTTCCACAGGCAGGCACAGAACCCCTTCTCGGTCCCGGCTTGAACTATGGTCGCTGCAGGACTCGAACCTGCGACATCCACGATGTGAACGTGGCGCTCTACCAACTGAGCTAAGCGACCAGCATACCCCCACGGGGACTCGAACCCCGGTCTTCGCCGTGAGAGGGCGATATCCTAGGCCACTAGACGATGGGGGCGTGGCTTCCCTCATCCGGATGGAGAAGGGCCCCAATTCTAAAAAGAGCGTGAGACAAGGGTCAACCCCTCAACCCGATGGGGTTGTGGCGTGTCATGTCATTGCGAGGGACTCACAAGGGCCGACGCTTGGGAACAGCGCGGATCCGAAGGGTACAAATCGTTTGCATTCTTGAACTTACGGATTCATCGACCCATCTGGGGTATTCATGGCCGACAAGTTGAACAAGGAATCGATTCAGGGCTGGCTACGGGATCGGGACGGTTGGAAGCGAAAATCGAACAAGTTGATCAAGGAGTTCGGGTTCGGCTCCTTCCGCGATTCCATCGTATTCGTGAACCGTGTCGCCACACTCGCGGACTCAGCGCACCATCACCCCGACATCGAAGTTCGTTTCGACGCGGTTACGCTGTCACTTTCGACGCACGATGCGGGCGGGATCACCGAGAAGGACCTGCAGCTCGCCGAGCAGATCGACTTCGCGACCTCGGCGCGCTGACCACTGGGACCAGGGCTCCGATTGGCCCTGGGCTGCCGGCCCCCGACCCTTTGGTTCCGGCCCGACTCCCCCTACCGCCACAGGCCGACGGCTCCCGCCGCGCATGAGACAGCGCCCCTCTCAGGGCCGTAGGCCGACCACCTCGTGGATCTCTCGGAGTGTGGAGTCCGGCTCCTCCTCCGCCAGTCGAGCCGGCTCGTAGGGCCCCCATAGCACCGCCGCGGTCTGCGTTCCTGCCGCGCGCCCTGCGCGGATATCCCACGGAGCATCTCCGACGAAGAGCACCCGACCCGGGTCGGACAGGCCCATCCGGTCGAGTGTTTGGTGAACGGGCTCCGGGTCGGGCTTGCCCCGCACCACGTCGTCCGCGGACACGACCACCTCCAGTACCTCAGCGAACCCGCAGTGCTCGATGGTGCGCGTCGCCATCTCCCGACCCTTGCTGGTCACTACAGCCAGAGGGACGCCTCGCTCCCTGAGCTGTGCCACCGCCCCGAGTGCACCCGGAAACGGCGCGATCATCCCGTCATGCACCCTGCGCTGGAAGGTGACGTACGTCTCCAGCATGTCGGCGGTCTCGCCCGCGTCTCGGGCGAAGAGAGCCAACTGCGTGCGCAGCGGTTGACCGATCGTTTCGAGCCACCGTTCGTCCGGGAGTGCCTCTCCCAGGTGGGTCGTCATGGTATGGCGATAGCAGTGCAAGATCAGCCCGACCGTGTCCGCGAGGGTCCCGTCCAGGTCAAAGAAGACCGCGTCCCAATCGTTCGCTCTCACGCTCACCTCCACCTCGGGTTCACTTCACGGGCCGGTCCGCTCCCCGCCGTCCGCCGCCTCACCCACCCGCTCCTCCCCCGTCCTCGACCACGCCGTCCGCGAGGAAGCGCCGCACGATTCGGAAGACCTCGATGTCCCGCAGCAGACCCGAATGCCCGGGACAGCACACTGTGACATCGGGCACCCCTTCAATCACGGAACTCTCGTTCGGGAGAATGCGCGTGTCGACCGGAGTGCGCACCGTAAGCGCCTCCACGGCTTCGAAGACGTCGCGGCGCCTATTCAAACGCTCCAGGAACGGACTTCCCGGTCGCATCTCCTCACCGCCCTCGCCCCACGCCAGGTAGGCTGCCCAGGTCCCGTGATGCGGAGAGCCGAGGAACACTGCTCGGCGGACGCGATCCGTCTGCGCCAGGTACACGCGCGTCGCGAGCCCACCCATGGAGTGCGCGACGATATCGACATATCTCGCCCCCGTCACCTCGAGGAGTGAATCGACGGCGGCGCGGATCTCGAGCGCATGGTCGACGTTGCTTCCGGTGGGCACGCGGAAGGTCAGTGCGCGCACGGCCTCTGGCTCCCACCCCGCGCTGATGAGCCGGATGCGCAGAGCCGCCAGATCTCGCTCAGTATCGATCCACCCCGGGACGAGGAGAACGGGGATGTCGGTGGCCGTAGCGACCGGACCCGCCGGCGCGGCCGGTCGCGGCGCAACCCACTGAAGCGCGTGGTCCGAGGGCGGCGGGACCACGGCCTGCGTCGCCGCACCCGCCGACGCAGACATCAGCGCCACGAGTACAACCCGACCGGCGTTCACCACCCGACCTCCCGGACCGCGCGAATCACCGACTCGACCGCGTAGTCCTCTTGCTCGGCGGTCAGCACCACGGGCGGCATGAGCTCCACCACGTGCCCGTGGGCACCGGCCGGCAGGACGATCACCCCGTCGGCAAGCGCCCGCTCCGCAACCCGGACGGCCGCACCCTCAGCCGGCCGGTCGTCGGCGCCCACCAGGTCGATCCCGAGGAGCAGCCCCAGTCCGCGGACCTCGCGAACACCCGGGGTGCCGGCCAGCCCGCCTCGCAGACGTGTCAGGAGGCGAGGACCGAGACGCTGGACCCGGCTCATGGCGTCGCGGTCGGTCACATCGCCATCCGCCACGGGGCCACCCGCCACGACAGCACCCACCACAGCACCCACCATGCCGTCCTCTCCACCGTCCAGGAGAGACAGAACCGCGAGGCCCGCCGCGCACGCCAGCGGGTGGCCCAGAAACGTGCTGGTGTGGACGGCTTCACCCTCGCTCTCGGGCCACGCATCCATCACACTGGCGCGGCCCGCGCACACGCTCAGGGGCACGCCGCCACCCAACGCCTTGCCCAGAGCGACGATATCGGGCTCCAACCCGACCAGTGTCGACGCGAGCATCGCCCCGCACCGGCCTGACCCGGTAAGGATCTCGTCCGCGACCACCAACGCGCCGCGATCGTGGGCCAACTCCGACAGTTGCTGCATGAACCCACCAGGTGGAATCCGTACCCCAGCGCGTCCCTGAATGGGCTCCACGACCACCGCACCAATCCGGTCGCCGTTCGGTGCGCCCCGCTCGAGTGCCTCGGCGATTCGTTCGAGCGCCTCGGCGGCACGGTCGAGACCCAGGCCCGACGTCTCGGCGACCTGCTCGCGACCCCTGGCGGCTGACGCCTCGGCCCCGTTGTCGAGATCCGTACCGCCCTCCCCAGTCGCATCGCGGCCGCGATTGCCCCCACCTCCGCCGCCCGCCTCGGGCGGTCCGTCCGGGAACGGAACGAAGCGGACGCCCCGGTGGAGCGTTGACTCGAAGGGGCCGCGAAAATGCGTCCGATGGGTCATTGCCAACGCGCCCAGCGTCAAGCCGTGGTAGGAGCCCTCGAACGCCAGTACGCCCGGAGAATCCGTGGCCAAGCGGGCCGTCTTGAGCGCGATCTCCATGGCCTCGGACCCCGTGGAGGCCATGACCGAGCGACTGTCCGGCCAGGGCAGCGCCGCGGAGAGCCGCTCCAGGAAGTCGACCTTGATCGCGGGCGGCTGCACGTCACCCATGCCGTGCACGAGCCGACCAGACTGCTCGCGAAGTGCACGCACGACGTGCGGGTGCGCATGACCGTGCAGCGCCACTCCGAAGGCACCGGTCAGATCCAGGTAGACGTTGCCGTCGGCATCCCGCACGTTCGCGCCGAGTGCCTCGGTCCAGAAGATCGGGCCCGTCTCATCGACGTACGTGACGTTCTTGGACTCCACCGTGCGCAACCGCTCGGCCAGGTCGCGAGAGATCGGACCCAGACCACCGGCCATACGCACGTCCGCATCGGCACCCGGGCCATCCGCCCCAACAGCCTTGCCACTGCCCGCCGTACGGCCCACCGTCACGCCTGCCACACCCGGAAGCGCCTCGCCGAACACCGTCATACGAACACGGTCACACCAACACCGTCGCCCGGGCGCCCTCAGCGCTTCCGCGCATATCTACTCGCCGGGCTTCAAGGTGGGCGCGGCCGACATCCCCATCGCGTGGTACCCGTTGTCGACGTGAAGCGTCTCCCCGCTGATTCCAGCGCCCAGGGGGGAGCACAGAAACGCGGCCGCATGCCCGACGTCCGACGCCGTGTTGCAGCCCGGAAGCGGCGCGTTGGCTTCGTAGTACTCGACCATGGCGTCGATCTTTCCGATGGCGCGTGCCGCACGGCTGGCCAGCGGCCCCGCGCTGATCGTGTTGACGCGCGCTCCCCACTTCCGACCCGCCTCGAAGGCGAGCGTACGGGTGTCTGCCTCGAGGGCCGCTTTCGCCGAGCTCATGCCACCGCCGTAGCCCGGAACGACCCGCTCGGCCGCAAGGTAGCTGAGGGACACGACGGCACCACCTTCTCGAAGCAGCGGGCCGAACCGCTGCACCATGCTCACCAACGAGTAAGCGCTGGCGCTGACCGCGGCGAGGTATCCCCCTCGAGACGTTTCCAGGAGATCGTTCTGAACCTCTGGACCGTTCGCGAGGGAGTGCACGAGGACGTCGAGGCACGGGCTCCCGAAGTCGGACTCCATGGCGGCCGCCACCTCCTGAATCGTGTAGTCCGACACCTCCGCGTAGCGCTTGTCTTCCCGTACGGAGGCAGGCACCGCGTCAGGCGTGTCGTACACAGCGTCCAGAGGGTAGATCTTCTCGAACTCGATCTCGCCCCCACCAGGCAGCGACAGGTCCAACTTCCCGCGCTCGAGACTCATGGTGAAGATGCGCATGGTCGGCGGCCACGTACCCACGCAGACCGAGGCCCCAGCGGCGGCGAGCGCGCGAACGATTGCCCAACCGTAGCCGCGGTCGTCCGCGACACCGGCCACGAAAGCGCGCTTGCCGGTGAGATCGATGGGAAGCATCAGACAGACTCCTTGGGGGGCGCGGCCATGAGCGGGGACGGAGACCTGAAAGCTATGGAAGCCCGTCTCCACTACCAGGGGTTTCGGCTTCGGCCGCACCGCGTCGGCCCGAGTAGAAGAACAGGAGCCCGGCTGTGAGGAGGAGGGCGCCGACCGCGCCCAGCGGACCGCCGGCTTCGACCGCCCAGAACCAGAGACCTACGATGAAGCACAGGGCCGCGGCACGAAGAAGCGCCTGAAACCCCCGGCGGTCCGCATAGAGGAACGCGACGACCGCCGGAGCGCTCAACAGGAGCGGTCCCCCCACGAGCGCGCCGTCGAACAGGTCGAAGAGGGTCCAAAGACCCAGCGCGATCCAGACAAGGGTCAGCGTGGCGAGGTGATGGGGAAACCAGTCCCGGCGGAGAGCGGCCGGGGCGGCTTCGATAGCCCAGAGCGTCAGCGCTACCATGGCCCAGAACCAGAGGTTCAGCGGAACCGTCACACCGTCGTCGATATCGAACAACTCGACCGAGCTGAGCCAGACCATCAGGAGCCCAGCGTAGAGCGCGGTCAGCATCGCCTGCAACGCCCAGGGCGCCTCCTCGCCGGACGGATCTCGACGGACCACACCGGCAAGCACGACGAGCACGCCGGCAATCACCAGATCGAGCACGAAAATTACCTGAGTCATCTCGAGTTCGAGCGCGCGGTCGAGGAACACCGCCAAATAGACCAACCCGAACGCGAGATGGGCCGCGGGCATGACTGCACCGGTGCGTAGTGATCGAGCAGCCGACAAGAGCGCGAAGACGAGGCCTCCGGCGCTCAGCAGCACGGCGTTCATCGACCGGTCCGCCCACACGGTCTCCGAGTACAGCAACGCGATCAAAAACAGAGTCAGCCCGGTGACCTGGAGCAGGTGGGCCGCGGGCTTCCAGGTCCACGTGGACTCGAAGCGGCCCCCGGCGAGGCGGGCTGCGACACCGGCCCCAGCGAGGAAACCGGCCCGGGTGGGCTGATCAAATCGTGGCCACGCCCACGAAAGAAACACGCCTACGGCCAGGAGCACCGTGACCGCGGCAGTTGCGGCAATCACGTACTGGGACGCTCGGACCGACTCTCCCCTGGAGACGTCCTCCGCTTCGGCCCGAAGCGTCTCCGCAAGTTCGGGGGCAATCAGGTCCTTCTCGACCCAGCGGGCAATCGCCGCGCGGACCGGACCCATCGTGTCGCTCATCTCGGGCGCCTCCCGGTGCCACCGGCTCAGGTTCCAGACCCTCCCAGGTCCACGGTAGTGGCCTCGCCGGAGATCCGACAGCGGAAGCGGTCACCAGACGTGTGTGCCCCCAAACGCTGTTACGACGCCCCTACGTCATCACTCCCGCGGCCCGTACGCGCTGTTACCCACATGTGCGGACGCCGAACTCTCCAGGTTCAGGAGGAGCTCCCAGAGCCTGGAGATGATGACATGGTCCGAAAGACGCGCATACTGCTCGCGGCTACCGCCGCCACGCTCTCTTTTCATGCTCCCGCGACGGCACAGGAAGGGGTCGACGACGGGTGTGATGTGGTCACGGTGGTGAGCCGACACGCTGGGGTCCCGCAGCGCTACCACCTCCGATCCGGGGCGACGATCCAGGGAAGCCACAGAGGCGCGGAGAGGGAGTGGCTCCTCCTGCACACGAACGGGCGGGTCCTCGCGATCGATCCCACCGACGTGGTGCAGATCGACACCGCCCACTCGACCCCGGTCGAAGGGTTCGCCGTCGGATGGGTGCTCGGGGGACTCATCCCGGACCGGCTGACGCCAGTCATTCCCGGAATTCCGCCTCGGCTTGCAGCACGCGTGGCCGCCGGTACACTGGGCGGCGTTGTCGGAGCCGGTAGGAAATGGAGCGAGGTGTGCCGCGTGCCCGACATGGACTTAGTCACCGCCTCAGAAATCCCCACCGCGAAGAAGGCACCGCACTCGCGCGAAGCGCGGTGCCAGCCGGGCACCCGACAAGGAGATCCCACCAACCAAAGCGCCTAAGGAAATCCACCAGCCCACCGCACCCCCCGCCACCCCACCCTCCCGCGAGGACGCGTCAGATCGGATTCAGGAGTAGGCGCGCAAGGCGAGCGAGTGAGACGTAGGGGGCACCCACACCGGAGGTGAAGGGTCGCTACGTCGCAACGAGTCGAGACCGCAGCGCAACGACGGGGTACCCGCGACCAAAGGTCGTGGGTCGGACCGATATGTCGCGTTCGACTAAAGGAGCCAGAAGCCGATTCCAAGATACGACCCCAACAACAGCGCCCCTTCCCATCGCTGAATCCGCCACTCCGTCCGCAGCAGTGGAAACACCAGCACGGACAGGATGAGAACGGCGGGCAACTCTCGGGTCAGAACCGTCGGGCTGAAGTCGAGAGGGGCCAGCACCGAAGCCGTGCCGAGAATGGCAGCCACGTTGAAGATATTGGAGCCGATCACATTCCCCACCGCAAGGTCGGCCTCGCGGCGCATGGCGGCCACAAGCGCCGTCGCAAGCTCCGGAAGGCTGGTTCCGACGGCGACCACGGTCAACCCGATCACCACCTCCGAGATGTTCAGGCTGGAGGCAACCGCCAACGCACCTTCCACGATCGCGCGCCCGCCGAGGACGAGCCCCCCGGAGCCGGCAAGCACCAGGCCGAGATCTCGCCAGTCGACGTTCCGCTCCAACTTGTCGGCCGCCTCCATGAACTCCTGGTATTCGTCCAGGATCTCCGGCACTTCCTCATCGACCGTGCGGAAGACGAAGAGCAGATACGCGACCAGGACGCCCAGGAAGATGAAGCCGTCGACCCGACTCAGCCCGCCGTCCCACGCCAACGGGTAGATGAGCGCAGTCACGAGGAGCATGATCGGGACCTCGCGGCGGACGACACGGGTCGCGACGTCGAGGGGGCGTACCACGGCCGTCAGCCCCAGGATCAGCCCGATGTTGGCGAGGTTCGAGCCCATGACGTTGCCGACCGCCAGGTCGGGCTTTCCACCGAGCGCGGCCATGGTCGCGACCACGAGCTCCGGCGCGGACGTTCCGAACGAGACGACGGTAAGACCCACGACGATCGGGCTCACGCCGAGCGACGCGGCCAGACGAGCGGACCCTCTGACGAGCCACTCGGCCCCGAAGTAGAGCACCCCGATCCCGCCCACGAGGAGCAGGATGTCGAAGATCAGGGCGGACACCTCAGGCCTCGCTCACGTAGCGCGACGGTCCAGCCAGCTCGTGAACTCCGAGAGAGTCGCGGTATTCAGGACGTCGCCCGGTTCGAGCCACCCCCGACGCGCCTGATCGACTCCGAAGCGCATGTCGGCCAGGCCCTTCGGGGAGTGGGCATCCGTCGAGATGACCACCTTCACGCCCAACTCCTTCGCCCGATATACGTGCACATCGCTCAGATCCAGACGGTTGGGGTTGGCGTTCAGTTCGACTGCTACGCTCAATTCGGCCGCGGCTTCCAGCACTGCCTCGACGTCCATCGCGAACGCATCCCGCTTGCCCAGCCTGCGGCCGGTCGGGTGACACAGGATGTCCACCTCCGGGTTCTCCATCGCTCGGATGACCCGGTCCGTCATCGCCTTCTTCTCAAGATCCATGAAGGAGTGAACCGAAACGACCACCAAGTCCAGTCCCGCAAGGATCTCGTCGGGCATGTCGAGGGTCCCGTCCTTCAGGATGTCGACCTCACACGACTTGAGAATCCGGATCTCACCGATCCGCTCCTGCACTTCGTCGATCTCAACCCACTGAGCACGTGCCCGTTCAGGCGTGAGGCCCTGCACCATTGCCATCGCCTGACTGTGGTCGGTCAGCGCAAGATACTGATACCCCCGAGCCTCGCACGCACGTGCCATCTCCTCGACAGTGGCCTTTCCGTCACTCCACGTGGAGTGCATCTGAAGATCACCGAGGATGTCGTTCACCGTGACGAGAGCAGGGAGCGTGCCCGACACCGACGCTTCGACCTCGCCCCGATTTTCCCTGAGGACGGGCGGCATCCACGCCATCCCCAGCGCCTCGTACACGCCCTCCTCGGTGGCACCGGCCACGCGCTCGCCCGAGGTCGGCCCGAGATCTTCGGCGTCGACTTCCTCCGGAACACGGAAGACACCCCACTCGTTGACGCGCAGCCCCTGCTTCACAGCGCGGGTCCGCATGGCCACGTTGTGCTCCTTCGAACCCGTGAAGTACTGAAGCGCGGCACCGAACGACTCGGACGGGATCACACGGAGGTCGATCGACAAACCCGAGTGCAGGGCGATGTTGCCCTTGGTGTCGCCCTGGGCTTCCACGCGAGCGGCGCCCGGGTAGGACACGAAGTGATCGACGACCGCCCCGCCATCTCCATCGGACTCCGCGAGGATGTCGATGTCGCCGATCGTTTCCTTTCGCCGCCGGAAGCTCCCCGCCACCTCCACACGCCCCACACCCGACGCGGCCGAGAGGTGCTCGAGAACCCCGGCAATGAGCTTTTCGACCTCATCCAGCAGGAAGCGGTCGACACGATTCCGGTGGCGCTCGATGGCGGCGGTAATCTTCTCGGCGCTCTTCTTGCCGAAGCCGCCGAGCGTCTGCACGGTCCCGGCCTCCAGTGCCTCCGCCAGGTCATCGACCGTACGGATCTGTAGCTCCTCGAAGAGTTTACGCGCCTTCTTGGGACCGACGCCGCTCAACCGCGTGAGGTCGATGAGCGAGCGTGGAAACTCCGTCGTCACCTCCTCCATGCGGGAGATCCGGCCGGTCGTGAGGAGTTCCTCGACGGCTTTTGCAACGGACGCCCCGACCGAAGGGAGCGCGGTAAGATCCTCGCCCTGATCGACCATGTCGCGGACGGGGCGCGTCACCGACTCGATCGTCCGAACCGCGTTGCGGTACGCCCGGATCTTGAACGGGTTGGCACCCTGGATCTCGAGCAGATCGGCCAGATCCTCCAGAACCGCAGCAATTTCGAGATTCTCCATCAGCGCACCCTCATTCGTCTACCTCCGGAACCACACCGCCGAGATTGCGTAGCTTGTCCGCGAACTCCGCGAACGTGAGGACCGGCACTCCGAGCGACTCCGCCTTCGCGAGCTTGGAGCCCGCGTTCTCACCCGCGACCACGAAGTCGGTCTTCTTGCTGACGCTTCCGGCGGCCCGTCCACCCACGGCCTCCCACGCCTCCTGGGCGCGGTCCCTCGATACGGGCAACGCACCGGTGAAGACAGCCGTTCCCGCGCTCTCCTCCACCGGTTGCACGGGCGCCGGCTCGCTCTCGACCGGGCGGACCCCGTGGTCGAGAACGGCCTGGATGGCGGCGTCGTTCTGCTCGTTCGCGAAGAAGGCGGTGATGGCCTCGCTCATCTTGGCCCCAACGCCGTGCACGGCTTCGAGCTGCTCCGGGGTGGCCCGGCGCACCGACTCGAAGCGACCGAAGTGACGGGCCAGGTCGGCCGCAACAGCGCGTCCGACCTCGGGAACGCCCAGACCCATCAGGAAGCGGGCGAGTTCGGGCTCCTTCTTGTCGTGGATCGCATCCACGAGACTGGTCGCCGACTTCTCCGCGAAGCCTTCGAGCTCGACGAGCTGACCGACCGTGAGGTCGAATAGATCGGCCAGTCCCCGGACCAGTCCGCGCTCGACGAAGAGGTTCGCCGTCTCATCGCCGAGCCCTTCGATGTCGAGGGCGTCCCGGGCGCCGAAGTGCACGATGCGGCCCTTCAGTTGGGCGGGACATCCGAACCGGTTCGGGCAGATCGTCCTCGGACCGCTGACGTACACCGTGGTGCCGCAGGCGGGGCACTCGGTCGGCATCACGAACGGCTCCTCCCGATCGGCGCCCTTCTCCACCACCTCGACCACCTGGGGAATCACGTCGCCCGCGCGTTGGACCCGAACGGTGTCGCCCTCGCGGATGTCCTTTCGCTCAAGTTCGTCCCGGTTGTGCAGCGACGCCCGGGCAATCGTCACGCCACCCACCACCACGGGCCGCAGGAACGCCACCGGCGTCAGCACACCCGTGCGCCCCACCTGTACGTCGATCTTCTCGATGCGCGTAACCTCTTTGCGAGGCTCGAACTTGAACGCCATCGCCCAACGAGGGTGGTGGGACGTCGTGCCCATCGCATCTCTGGCCGCCACGTCGTCCAACTTGATGACTACGCCGTCGATCTCGTAATCGAGGTCGTCCCGGTCGGCGTCGAAGGCGGTGTGGTACGCTACGACCTCCTCGACGGTACGCGCCGTCCGGATCCGCTCGGGCACGTGGAAGCCCCACGCCCGGATGGCCTCGATTCCTTCGGTGTCGGTCGCGAACGCATCGCCCTCCACCGCCAGGATGTCGTAGACGAGCACGTCCAAGGAGCGGGACGCGGTGACGCGCGGGTCGAGTTGGCGGATCGAACCGGCTGCAGAGTTCCGCGGTGAGGCGTATGGCTCCTGACCCCGCGCCACCAGCCCGGCGTTGAACGCCTCGAAGTCGGAGACATACATGATGACCTCTCCTCGGAGCGCGAGAAGGGAAGGCACGGCCCGTACGTCTCCGCGCAATCGGAGAGGCACCGTGGAGATGGTCCGCAGGTTCTCCGTCACGCCCTCCCCTCGGCGACCGTTTCCGCGGGTCACGGCCCGGGCGAGCACCCCGTCCTCGTAGACCAGCTCGATCGAGGCGCCGTCAAGCTTCGGCTCAAGGACGTAGACCGGCTCGACCTCCTCGCCGAGGACCTTCCTCACCCGGTCGTGAAAGCGCGCGATCTCAGACGCTTCCTTCGTGGAATCGAGCGAGAGCATCGGGCGTACATGTGCGACGCTCTCGAACCGGTCCTGCGGCTCGGCGCCGACGCGCTGCGTGGGAGAGTCGGAAGTGACCAGCTCCGGAAACGCGGCCTCGATCCGCTGGAGCCGGTCAAGGAGACGATCATATTCGTCGTCCGAGATCTCTGGACGATCTTCCCCGTAGTAGAGCCAGGAATGGCGGTGGAGCTCTCCCCGCAGCGCGGCAGCTTCGGCACCGGCCGCGCTCGCGCCCAGCCGAGCCGGGTCGACATCCACTTCGGAAGGGTTCGTCACGAAGGCCAGGAGGGGAGGGGGCGGATCAGCACGGCGTGGCTCACGCCGTGGCGCGAAACGGGTGAAGGGTCAATAATAACGCCTTCCAACCCCGACCCTGGAGGCACGATGAAGTGGACTCGCCCGGTGGTTCGCGCCGCCCTGACCGCCGTGATTCTGGCGACCCTGGCCGGAGACGCTTCGGCACAGATGGACGTGACGAATCCCCGGCGCGCAGACGAGGGAGACGGCCCGCACGAACGGCTCATCCTTCGCGGCGCCACGATCATCGACGGCACCGGGGCCCCGCCCCAGGGTCCGGTGGACATCGTCGTCGAGAACGACCGGATCGTCGAGATCCGGTCCGTCGGCTTTCCCGGCGTGCCCATCAACGAGCGCAGCCGTCCGGACGGCGCAACCCGTGAGATTGATGTTGGGGGGATGTTCGTCATGCCGGGCTTCGTCGACATGCACGTGCACACAGGGGGTGCCGGAAAGGCGCCCCAGGCCGAATACACGTACAAGCTGTGGATGGGCCACGGGGTCACGACCACCCGCGGTGTGGGACACGGACCGATGATGTGGGCCCTCGGCGAGAAGGCGAAGGCCGCCCGTAACGAGATCGTCGCGCCGCGCATGGTCGTGTACGTCCGCCCCGGCGAGGCGTGGGATCGTGGTTCGATCGACGCACCCGAAAAGGCGAGGGAGTGGGTCCGGTGGGCCGCCCAGCAGGAGGTTGACGGGCAGCAGATCGACGGGCTCAAGCTCAGCTCGTTCGACCCGCCTATCATGGAGGCGCTCATCGACGAGGCCCATCAACACGGACTGGGCACGGTTGCGCACCTGGCGCAGATGGGTGTGTCCCGCATGACGGCGCTGGACGCGGCCGAGGTCGGCCTCGACATGATGACCCACTACTACGGGCTCATGGAGTCGATGCTCACCGATTACTCGATCCAGGACTGGCCGCTCGACTACAACTACAACGACGAGCAGCACCGGTTCGGACAGGTCGCCCGGCTGTGGAATCAGAGCGCCGAGCCGGGTTCCGAAGAATGGGACGCCCTGATCGACCGCTTTCTGGAGTTGGACTTCGCCATCGATCCCACGATGACGATCTACGAAGCGAGTCGGGACGTCATGCGAGCCAGCCGAGCCGAATGGCACGACGAGTACACACTCCCGACGCAGTGGGACTTCTACCAGCCGAGCCGCCGAGCCCATGGATCGTACTGGTTCTACTGGACCACCGAGGACGAATACCACTGGAAGCGGTTCTACCAGAAGTGGCAGCACTTCCTGAACGACTTCAAGAACCGAGGAGGCGTGGTCACCACGGGGTCGGACTCGGGCTTCATCTACAAGCTGTACGGCTTCGACTACATCCGCGAGTTGGAGCTCCTCCGGGAAGCCGGCTTCCACCCGCTCGAGGTCATCCGCTCCGCCACCTACTACGGGGCGCTGCAGATCCACAAGCCCAAGGGGATGGCGGATCGACTCGAGTACGGGATCCTTCGCCCCGGACTCAAAGCGGACATGGTCGTCGTAGAGGAGAACCCGCTCCAGAACCTGAAGGTACTGTACGGTACCGGTGCGGTGAAGCTGAACGATGTGACCGGCGAAGTGGAGCGCATCGGCGGCGTGAAGTACACGATCAAGGACGGAATCGTATACGACGCGAAGCAACTCCTTGCCGACGTCCGTGAGATGGTCCGGAAGCAAAAGGCCGAGCGATCCATCACGCAGGATGCGCCGATGGGCGGGCGGTAGACTGGCCTCCGGCTCCTTCGGCAGCACCCCGACGTGGACGTAGCGGCCCTCCGGGCGGACACGCCGGGGTGCGCCCATCGGGTGCACCTGAACAACGCAGGTTCGTCGCTCATGCCCTTCCCGGTCGTGAGTGCGTTGAAGGATCACATCGACCTCGAAGCACGCATCGGGGGCTACGAGGCGGCTGCCGAAGCGCGCAGCGCCATTGAGGCGGCCTATAAGGACGTGGCGACCCTCCTCGGGTCGTCCGCCCATCAGGTGGCGTTCACCGAACACGCCACCGCCTCGTTCGTGGCCGCCCTCTCCTCGGTCCCCTTCTCGAAGGGCGACGTCCTGGTCACCACGCGCAACGACTACATCTCGAACCAGATCCAGTACCTGGCTCTCGCGCACCGGTTCGGGGTCGAGATCGTGCGCGCTCCAGACTCCGAAGAGGGAGGCGTCGACCTGGACGCCATGGAAGGGCTGATCCATCGAAGGCGTCCGAAGGTCGTAGCGGTTACGCACGTTCCAACCAACTCCGGGCTCGTTCAGGATGTGGCAGCCATCGGGGCGATGTGTCGCGCCCGCGACATCCTCTACCTGGTGGACGCATGCCAGTCGGTTGGACAGATGCCGGTCGATCCGGACGCCATCGGATGCGACTTTCTGTCGGCCACCGCCCGCAAATTTCTCCGGGGGCCGAGGGGCGCGGGCTTCCTGTGGGTGTCCGAGCGGGTGCTCGACCGGAATCTGGAGCCGCTCTTTCCCGACATGAGGGGCGCCGACTGGGTTGCGGAAGATCTCTACCAACCCGCCCCGACCGCCCGACGCTTCGAGACCTGGGAATTCGCCTGGGCGCTGGTCCTGGCGACGGGAGCCGCCGCACGGTATGCGAACGCAATCGGACTGGACAAGATCCACGAACGGGTTCAGGGCCTCGCGACCGGTCTACGTACCTCCCTGAGGGGGGTCGACGGCGCCCGGGTGCTCGACCGGGGGCCCGAGCTGGCCGCGATCGTGAGCATGGCAGTCGACGGCGTCTCGCCCGTCGCGGTGATGGAAGGGCTGAGAAGGCGGAAGGTGAACACCACCGCCCAGGACGCCTCCGACGCGCTTATCGATTTCGAGCAGAGGGGCGAGACCGGGTCCCTTCGGTTCTCCCCCCACTACTTCAACACAGAGGCCGAACTGGAGCAAGCGGTGGAGTCACTACGCGAGGTCCTGAGAGACCAGGCCAGAGTCTGAAGGCATCGGCCCGCACCCGTTGAAGAAGTCCCGTGCCCCTACCGTAGTACGGCACACACGTGAAGGAGACCCGTTGCAGCCGGACCTGGAAAGAGAGCTGATTCGCAAATGCAAGGCCGGGGATTCCCGGTTCTACGAGCCCCTCGTTCGCGCTTACGAACCGTCCGGGCTCCGTCTGGCGTTGGCGATGATGGGAAACCGCGAAGATGCCCGTGACGCGCTTCAAGACGCCTTCGTGAAGACCTATCAGGCCCTCAACCGATTCGACCTACGTAGACCGTTCGGGCCCTGGTTCTTCCAGATCCTGCGCAATCAATGCCGCGACCGCCTACGGAGCCGACAGGCCCGCTTCAAGGTGGAAGCGCTGGACGAACGGCTCGAAGCGCGACCCGCAGATCGGGAAAAGGGCCCTGAACGGCTCCGGGAGCGGTCGGCCGCCAAAGAGGTGCTGTGGCAAGCGCTGGAGCAGATCGGTGAAGATCACCGTGAAGTAATCGTATTGAAGGAACTACAGGGATTCCGCTACCACGAGATCGCGCAGATTCTGGACGTTCCGGAAGGCACCGTCGCCAGTCGGTTGTTCCACGCGCGCAAGGCATTGAAGGACCAGTTGGAAAAGCTCGGCGTCACCTATCCGTAGAGAATCTCCCAATGACTGACCCCATCACCCGCGATGAGCTGATGCTCTACCTCGACGGCGAGCTGCCGCCGGAGGAGCGGGGGCGAGTGGACGCCGCGCTCGAGCGGTCCACTGAACTCCAGCGGGAGCTCGCCGTGTTCCGTTCGATGAAGGGTGATGTGCAGGGCCTCGATCTGCATCAGTCCGACTACAACCGCTCGGTCTGGGATGACGTGAACACTCGGTTGACCCGGCCGGTCGGCTGGGTGCTCGTCGTCGTCGGGGTGCTCGTGTGGAGCCTCTACGGCACCTACCTCTTCGCCACCGGACCGTCCGACGTCTGGGAGAAGCTCGCCACCGGCGCCATCGCCATCGGCATTCTGCTTCTCCTGGCCAGCGTGATCTTCGAGCGGTACCGGGAATGGCTCACCGATCCTTATCGGGACGTCTATCGATGATCGTGGTCACCACTCCCACCATCGCCGGAATGCGGGTGACTCAGTCGCTCGGCCTGGTGCGTGGCAATTCGATTCGTGCGCGCCACCTCGGCAAGGACGTGCAGGCGTTCCTCCGCAACCTTGCCGGCGGCGAGATCCGCGAGTACACCAAGATGATGGCCGAGGCGCGAGAGCAGGCGATCGATCGGATGATTGAGGAGGCTGAGTGCCTGAACGCTGACGCGGTCGTCTCGGTTCGCTTTCAGACGGCCGAGGTCATGTCCGGTGCCGCAGAGATGCTGTGCTACGGCACCGCGGTGCGCTGCAAACGAGAAGAATCCTAGAGCACCCCTCTCCACGGAGCGGAGGCGCCGGCCCGCCCCGCAGTAGGGCAGGATGCGCGTGCGCTTGCTGAGGGGGACGGTGCGCAGCACCTTCGCACTGTCCTCCCCAGGGACCCCTCATCGCCCCCTCGAACGTTGGCGTTACTTGCCGTTTTTCAGCCCGATCAACGGATCGCCGCGCGTTTGACCCAGGCGCTGATCCGCGAGCACCGTATTGCTCATCCGAAAAGCTGGTCGGACCTCGAGCGGATGTTGTCGACCGCCGGGGCGGACGGATGCATCGTCGACGCCGATTATCCTTCGCGTGAGGAGGCTCTCACGCATGTGCGGCGAATTCGAAGTGCGCATCCCGGTCTTGCCATCGTCGTGGTCGCCGACCTCGAGGCAGGAGACGCATGGGCGTTCAGGCTTGGGGAGAACGGGGTGGACGGCCTGCTTCCCAGTTTCGGGAAAGCGGGCGAACGGTCGACACGCGGAGCCGTCGCGGCTGCGCTCGACTCGGCCCGTGCCGGGCAGGTCGCCCGGGTGCTGGAGGGTCGCCTTGACTCTCACGCGCTCATGGCCGTCGTATGGGCCTTCGAGAACGCGCGACAGCGTCCAACCGTCGGGAACTTCGCCACCGCCATGACCAGGACCTCGCGGGGGCTTCGGCAACTGCTGCAGAAGTCGGGTCTACCCCACCCGAGCCGACTCCTTCTCTGGGGTCGGCTCCTTCATGCCGCCGCGCGCCTGGAGCGGGACCGTTGTACCGTTGAGGAGGCCGCACTCGCGCTCCAGTACTCCACGGGTCAGGCGCTCGCGCGCGCGATGAAGCGCGAGACGGGCTTGAGGCCGGGAGAAGTCGTGCAACGGGGAGGGCTGGCCGCGGTGCTCACGATCCTGTTTCCTCGTACTCGGAATTCCGCCTTCTGATTATGCTGCGAAGACGTCCCTCGAAATGGCTCGGCATCGCCCTGGTATCGGGTGGCTGCGCCTCGGCCGGCACCGGGCGGCCCGCGGCGTCGCCAGTTGATGCTGTCCTGGATACGCAGCCTCTGGACCAGGTCTCGTTCGGCGTGCTCGCGGTGGACGCCGAAACGGGAGCCGTTCTGTATGAGCGGAACGCCCACAGGAAGTTCATTCCGGCTTCCAACCAGAAGGTGCTCGTCACCGCCGCGGCTCTTTCGCTCCTCGGGCCGGACTACCGGTGGGAAACGGGACTTTGGGCCATCGGGCCGGTTCAGGGTGATGTCCTCGACGGAAACCTCGTGCTGATCGGATCGGGCGACCCGACGCTTTCCAGTCGCTACCACGAGTCAGGACCGGCCGCACTCGCCACCCTGGCTGACCAGGTCGGCGCTTCCGGGATCCGCGAGGTCACGGGCGAGTTGGTCGTTGACGCGTCCGCCTGGGACTCGACCACCATCGGAAACAGTTGGGAGGTGGCGGACCTGCCGTATCGCTACGCGGCCACCGGAGGCACGTTCGCGATCGATGAGGGTGAGCTTCAGGTCGTTGTCCGGGGGACGATGACTCCCGGGAACGCTCCAGCGGTTTCGTGGTCGCCGCTCGGGGAAGACGGGTTCGTCCATTCGCGCCTCACCACCGTCCACCGGGATTCGACGACCCGCGTGCGCGCTTCCTACCTGCCCGAGACCCGCCGCATCGAGCTCGTTGGACGGGTCGCCGCGGGCGCCACGGACACGGTCACGTTCGCGCAGCGCGACCCCGTTCGTCAGGCCACCGCATCGCTCCATCGAACGCTTCGTCGGGACGGGATCCGGATCGGTGGAGGCGCGCGAGTCGTGTGGGATTCGACCTCCGAGATCGCCAATGGCTGTCGGGCGGGTGGGGTGCCATCCTGCCCCACCACGCGCCGGGTCGCCTCACTCACGTCGCCCCCGCTCTCGGAAGTCATCGAGGGGATCCTGGAGCCCAGTCAGAACTGGATGACGGAGCAGCTCGTTCGGACGCTCGGAGCGGAACGCGGTGAGGTGGGGAGCTGGTCGGAGGGGCTTGGCACGATCGTCTCGTTTTTGCGAGACGAGGTCGGTGTCGACTCGCTGGACGTAGCACCGCGCGACGGATCGGGCCTGTCTGCTTACAACCTCGTGACGCCGCGGGCCCTGGTCGCCATTTTGGCGTACATGCGGTCCGGACCGCACGCCGACCTCTATCGTGAAGCAATGGCCGAGCCGTTCGAGGATGGGTCGACCCTGTCCAGGCGCCTGGAAGGGTTCGAGGGCCGGGTGTATGCCAAGACCGGAACGATCTCCAACGTGAACTCTCTTTCGGGGTATCTCGTAGGGGATGATGGAAGGGAGATCATCTTTTCGATTCTCTCCAACGGGTCCGGGCTTCCCTCCGCCACTGTGCGGGGAGCCCTCGACGACGTGGTGAGGGTCCTGAGCAGGTAGATTACAGCATGAAAGACGACAACTCGGTTCCGGATCTGCCGTCGGACGACGAACTCGGAATCACAGAGGACGACATCAAGGCGTGGGAGGCCGAGCAGGCCGGCGACACCCCGCCGGCTTCCGTCACCGCCGTCGAGGAGCAGGATCCCCTTGGCGAGACAACCGACCCGCCAAAGGTTCCACCGGGAGCGGCGGAGCCACCGAAAGCACCGGCGGCTCCTGCGCCCGCAGGCGGGTTCCGCGGGCCGATCACCCTTGGAGTCCTCTTCTTGATCGCGGTGCTCTCACTCGGATGGCGGGCCATGCCTTCGCCCGTACCGGCGAACGCACCGGCCGACGAGTTCTCTTCGTCGCGGGCCATGGCGAACCTCGTGGAGGTCGCGCGCGAGGCGCATCCGCCTGGATCGCCTGAACACGACCGGGTTCGTGACTACCTCGTCCGTCGGCTTCAGAGCATGGGAGTCGAGCCGACCATTCAGGAGACGACCTCGATGTTGCGTGGGGGCGAGCTGCTTCGCGCCGCAACGGTCCGCAACATTGTCGCGCGCGTGCCGGGCACGGCATCAACCGGCGCGATCCTGGTGACCGCCCATTACGACAGTCGGGAGCTGTCGCGCGGTGCCGGCGACGACGGCGTGGGCGTCGTCACCATCCTGGAGACCATACGGGCACTTCAGGGAAGTCCGCTCCGCAACGATCTGATCATTCTCATCACGGATGCGGAAGAACTCGGCCTGCTAGGGGCGCGCGCATTCGTCGATCAGCACCCGCTCATGCAGGAGGTAACGCTCGCGATTTCGATCGAAATGCGCGGCGGCGGTGGCCCGTCGATCATGTTCGAGACCGGCTCCGACGGCGGCTGGATGGTCGAACGGTATGCGGCATCCGCCAGCGCTCCGGTAGCCAATTCGCTGACCGCCGACGTGTACCGCCGGCTGCCCAACGACACCGACTTCACGCCGTTCCGTGACGCGGGCGTCCAGGGGCTGAACTTCGCGGGCATCGGCCGGGCCAACATCTATCACCAGGCGTACGACGCCCCGGAAAACGTCTCCGAAGCCACCATCCAGCACCACGGCGACCAGCTTCTTTCCGTCCTTCAGCTCGTGGGCAACGAAGAACTCGGAGTGGTGGACGCCCCGGACCTCGTCTACTTCAGCGTACCCTTCTTCGGGCTCGCCACCTATCCCGGGTCGTGGGCGTTCCCCCTCGGCATGCTCGTGGCGCTATTCGCCGTGGCTGCGGTGCTTTCCGCGATGGCACGGGGCGCGCGGATCTCAGGCATTTTGGTCGGTTTCGGTATCTCGATCGTCATTGGCGCGTTGACGTACGGGGCCGGGCTGGGATTGATGGCGTGGCTCCCCCGCTTCCACCCGGAGATGGGCGCGCTTCACGCAGGGGCCTTCCACTCCGAAGGGTGGTACGTGCTCGCGTTGCTGGGACTGGTCTTCTTCCTGGTCACGGGGCTTTTCGGGATCGCTCGCGGGCGCTTCGGGCTCGGGGAACTCGGGCTGGGCGCGGCTGTGATCCCGGTTGCAGCCGCCCTCGCCGCGACCTTCGCTGTGCCGCTCGGAGCGATGAACCTTCAGTGGCCCGTGATGGCCGGACTGATGTCCGTGGCGGTCCTGTCGGGTGTCGGCCCGGGCCAGCGACCCGGTATCCTCACCTGGCTCGTGTCAATCATTCTTGCGATTCCTGCAGTGATCTTCCTGGCTCCGGTGATCGAGCTGCTTTGGGTCGCCCTCAGTCTGGACGTTGCCGGCGCCCTCGGCGTCCTCGTCGCCATCGGGTTCTTCATCGTCTTGCCGGTGCTGGACGTGATGCGAGAGCCCAATCGCTGGTGGGCGCCCGTGCTCGGCCTGGCCGCTCTCGCAGCGTTCATCGGGGTCGGGATCGTGGCGGCCCGCCCTTCGGATGAGCGCCCAACCCCCAGCACGTTGGTCTACGCGCTCGACCGGGAAACCGGCCAGGCCGTGTGGGGCACTCAACCGGTCTTCGGAGACGACGCGGAGGCGGATCCCGCGCGGGCTTGGGCGGTCAATCGCGCCGGCAACGACTTTGGTGAGGCCCAGCCGATGGACGCGTTCCATCCGTATTCCGCCGACCTGCTCACTGCACCCGCGACCGCGTATCCGGTGCCACCCTTTGCGGCCGTGGTCACGGCCGTGTCGACCGGCCCCTTGCCTCCGCCTCGGAGCGGAATGGGCGCACCGGCCGCCGGAGACTCGAGTGGGACGGGCGGGCAGGCGCTCGACACCCAGGCCGCTGGGCCGTCTCAGGCGGTGCGTCGCACGGTTCGTGTGGGGCTCCGGTCCGCGCTGGGGGCGGAAGTGATGACCGTCTGGCTTCCGGACGGAGCGAGTTCGACCGTCGTGGCCGTGAACGGGCACCCGATCGATGCCGCCTTCGTCCGCGACGGCGCGGCCGCGCAGCCCAGGATCATCGAGCACTGGGGTCGTCCGGACTCGATGGTCTACGTGGACTTCCAGGTTCCGCCGACCGCCACGGAGCTCATGATGGACGTGGTGGAGCAGAAGTACCGCGGAGATGGCATCGTGCCGGCGGGGACCTTCGACCGGCCACCCGGGCTCGCACCCAACGTCCGGCTGAACAGCGACCGCGCCTGGATCCGCACCCCGGTCCGGTTGAGGCTCACTCCCGGTGCGACCAATGCCTGGTCGCCCGCGACCGCGGCGGACACTCTCGACGGCGTGGCCCCGGTGCTCGAAAGCCCCGACACCGTGGGAGCCCCCAGCGACAGCGGGCTCGAACTTCCCGTAACGGACTCGACCGCGGCGCCGGTTCTGGCCCCGGATGCGTTGATCCCGGACACGTTGATCTCCGATACGTTGATCTCCGATACCATCCCGGCCGCCCAGCCACCGCAGGCCGATCGTCGGTGACGCCGAACTCGGCCGGGCCCGCACAAGCCCTGCTTCTTCTCGTGCTCACCTCGTGCACGGCGGACAACGGACGGGCCGACACCGCCTCGGCCCGTTCGGACGTGCGCTTCGAGGTCCCGGAGCCCTTCTCTGGATCGTGGTACAAGGGCAACACGCACACGCATACGACGGCGAGCGACGGGGACACGCCGCCGGACGAGGTGGCGCGCTGGTACCGGGACCACCGCTACGCGTTTCTGGTCCTTTCCGACCACAACACCTTCGTGGATCCCGAGAGTCTGGCGAACCTCACCAACTCGGCGTTCCTCCTCATTCCCGGGCAGGAGGTGACCTCCTCCTTCGACGGGACACCCGTTCACGTGAACGGGTTGAACCTGCCTGGACTCGTCGAGGCGCGGACGTCGCCGACCCTGGTCGGAACCGTGCAGGCAAACGTCGACGCCGTTCGCGAGGTCGAGGGCGTCCCCCACATCAACCACCCGAACTTCCGGTGGGCCTTCGGTACGACGGAGCTGCGACAGGTCGAGCGCTATCGGCTGCTCGAGATCCACAACGGACATCCCCAGGTCCACAACCGGGGCGGTGGCGGCACGCCTGGCGTGGAGGCCGTTTGGGATTCCCTGCTGACGGACGGACGCCGCGTCTACGGGATCGCCGTCGACGATGCGCACCACTTCCAGGGAGAGTTCGCGCCCGATCGTGCCAACCCGGGGCGAGGTTGGGTTTCGGTGAACGCGCCGGAGCTCGAGCCTGGAGCCATCATGGAGGCGTTGGAGAACGGTCGCTTCTATGCGAGCGGCGGCGTGGAGCTGTCCGACATCGTGGTCTCGAACCGACGTATCGAAGTGCACATCGCCACACGAGACGACTTCCGGTACACGACCACCTTCGTCGGCGCAGGCGGGCGGGTACTGGGACGCTCGGTCGAGAACCCGGCCGTGTACGAACTGCACGACGACGTCAGCTACGTTCGGGCCCGGGTCGAGGACAGCATGGGATACGAGGCGTGGACGCAGCCCGTTTTCGTGCTTCCTGACACCATGATTCCGTAGCCGGGGACGCACGTGAGACAGACCCAGAGTCGGATCCCCGTCCTCCGCCTGGCGGTCACCGCCGCTTTTCTGCTCATGGCGGGCGCCATCGTGTGGTCGGCCTTCTGGGTGGGAGCCGACACGCCGTGGGGCAACGTGCTGGTCAACCTGGGCACCGAGACGTTCGGCATTGTCCTTACGGTCGCGGTGGTCGAATGGTTCTTCGAAAAGCGCCGGCATGCCACCCGGGGCCGTCAGCTCGCATGGGACGCCCTGCACGCAGTCGAGAGCGCGGTGTGGGTGTGGCAGGGCGGACCCCGCGAGCTGGAGACCGACGAACTATTGGGTATCCTGCGCGCGGTCGGCGAGGACGACCCGCTGCCCGACTTCACGGAGGGGCTGTTTCTCAACATCGGCACACGGAGCCGTCGGCTGCTGACGAACGAGCCGTACGCGGTCGAGGCCTTGCCCGGCTTCATGAACGCGCTGGAGGACCTGGGGCGGTTGAGTGCGATTCGTGATGGAAAAGCCAGGATGCCGGCGCGGAAAGTCGCCGACATCCTCGAAGAGGGTACACGGTCGCTCGCTCGCGCCCTCGGTCAGCCGACGGAGCGACATCTCGCCAGCCTTATCCGGTACCGTGATCCGTCCACCGAAGGTCAGGAGCGGCGCAACTTCGGCGAGCAGTCGGCGCAGTCGTTCCGGCCGCCGGAGCAGGTGATATAGGGAGCGCGGCCGTGGCCTCGCTGCTCGTTGCACACCACCCCTGACCGAGGAAGCACAACCGATGGCCAGACGCGTGTGGTTCAAGAGGACGTTTCCGCTCGGTCTTCCGACGTTCGCCCACCCCGAAGTCGTGGAACGCCTCCGCGGAACCCCGGCCCGGTTGGTCGAGCGCCTGAACGGGCTGTCCAGGGAGCAGTCGGTCAAGCGCCCGGAGTCCGGCTGGTCGATTCAGGAGCAGGCGGGACATATGGCCGACCTCGAGCCGCTGTGGATCGGCCGAGTCGAGGACCTGCTCGAGAGAAAGGGCACGTTGCGCTCCGCCGACCTCGACAATCGGGCCACCTGGGAAGCGGAGCACAACCGGCGCCCCGCCGGGGACATCCTCGACGAGTTCGGACGGCGGCGGCGCCGGTTCGTGGAGTTGGTGGAAGGCCTCGGCGAGAGAGATCTCGCCCGGACCGCCCTGCACCCGCGGCTACGGCAGCCGATGAGCGTGGTGGATCTGTGCTACTTCGTGGCCGAACACGACGATCACCATCTGGCGACCATCACGGCACTCAGGAAGTCGGCGCATCTTGCGGGCACTTAACGTCCCAATGGTCACCGGACTCTTGTGATCAGGACGCGGGTGGAGCAGCGTCGATTTGTGGACACAACGTACGCAGGAGGATGAGATGATGAGCATGAAGACCCTTGTATGCATCGGCGCCGTGGCGGCCCTCGCCGCATGCGAGGACGGGGTAGAACCGGAGATCTCCGACGAGATGGTCGCGGACATGGCTCTCGTTGCCGCCGACGCTCTGCTGGAGGACGTATCCTTGATGACGTCCTCCTTCGGGTTCGCTCAAGGCGTGCATGGCGGCATACCGGGCGACGGGATCGGGACCGCCCGATCGGGAACCCGCTCGGCCACCTTTTTCGATGCATCCGGGAACGAGCAGGACGGCTACGATGCGGAAACGACCGCGTCGATCCACTACTTCATGGAGTTCGAGCGGTCGGCGAACCGGGAATCATGGAGCGCGCTCATCTCGCGGACGCGGGACATGACCGTCAGCGGGCTCGAGGGTGCAGAGGCGACCCGGACCTTCAACGGGACGGGCACCGACATGGTGTCCCGTAGCCGCCATCTGGACGACGGTGACCGGAGCTACACGATGGACGGCGACTTCACGAAGTCCGATGTCGTCGTGCCGGTGCCCGGCTCTGATCCACGTTGGCCGCTCTCAGGCACGGTGCACCGCACCATGACGGTGACCCGCACCGGGACAGCGGACGGGGACGCCACCCGCACCCTGGAAATGACCATCACTTTCGATGGCGACGAGACCGCGACCGCCGTTATCAATGGAGAGGTCATCGAAATCGACCTGTCAGCGCGCCACGGAGAAAACCCGATGCATGGGAGGCCGGCGGGGAGGTAGGCAGCCTCTCCCGGGAGGCCGTCAGCGGCTAGTCGCCGGCGGCCTCCAGCGCGGCTCCGGCCGTACTCATGTACTCCCATAGGCCTTCGGGTAGCTCGATCCCGTGCGCCTGCATCATCTTTGGGGCGCCCTCCGTCTCGTAAAGGCGGCCCAAAGATGCGCGGACGCCGGCGTCGTCCCCCGTGAACTCTTCTACGAGGAGCTTCGCCTTTCGTGCGAGAGCGAGTACCTCGACGTCCGTCGGTTCGGCCCCCTCATCCATCGCGCGTCCGAAGTCCGCGAACAGTTCGGTCCACTCGTCCTGGGCGGAGCGCATTCGTTCGGGTCCCACCCGCTTGCCACGCTCTTCGAGCGCCGTCAACTGCTCGGGCGTATAGTACTGATCGACCCTCAGGCTCAATTCGATAGCCTGCGTCAGATCCGAAATAGACGGCGGCTGATCCGCCGCCACGCGCTCCTTGAGTCTCTCGAGCAACGCACAGAGACGAGCCTGTTCCGCCATTTCTTCGCGGATACGGCGTATGTGTAGGCTCACGGTGTGCTCGAAGGAGTAGACCCCCTGCTCGAGACACCTGGCTATATCGCCCAGCGACAGCCCGATTCGACGAAGGGAGGCGATCTGTTGGAGGCGACCTACTTCTTCCGCTCCGTACAGCCGGTGACCGGACGACGTTCGCCCGGCCGGGCGTAGCAGCCCGATCTCGTCATAGTGATGAAGCGTTCGGACGGACAGCCCTGTGCGGCGAGCGAGGTCGCCTACCTTCAGGGTCTCGGTCGACTGTACGGTCATGGGAGTCGATTCATGGCGATGTCTGATGGGATGGCGCCTCACGATAGCGCCTCACGTAACGTGAGGGTCAAGGGGCGTCGGCGCGCAATCTCGCTTCCGGGGCGGGCAGGACCGTCCCTCGTGTTCGCCGTCCTCATGAGTTGGACTGCGGTACCCTCGATGCCCCTCACGGCGCAAGCGACCTCAGCCCACCCGGTACAGTTGGCCGGACGACCGATCGTGAACCCGGTCTACGCGAGTTCCGCGGCCACGGACGACGGGATGCGCGTCCTCGTGAGCGTCGACCACCTGATTCTGCAGGCGGCGTCGTATCGGGGAGCCCGGCGCGAACTCGAACGCGTCGGCCCCCTCGCGGCGTCTGGAGAGTTGGCGAACGGTGTGACCGATTACGATCTCAATCCGCGCCTGAAGCCCCAGAGCGATGGGACCACCTGCCACGCAACGGCCGTGGTGGTTGATGTTTCCGTGCGGATACTCCTGCCCGAGTGGCTGGGGGCCTCTCTCGTTCCGGTAAAGCAGTACGATCGGTGGCGGACCTTCATCACCACGCTGACCTCCCACGAGAACGCGCATCGCGATGTCACCATCCGCGCAGCCGAAACGTTGCGGGCCCGACTCGCCGACCTCTCCGAGCCAACGTGCCCGCGACTCATCCGGAAGGTGGAGCGGACGATGCATACGGCGCGGGCCGAACTCGATGCCGCCCACGCCGCCCTTGACCGGGCCGACGCCACGGCGGTGGCCGTTCGTTGGTGACCGCCGGGCCCCCCGGGCGATGTTCGTCGCTCCCAGGGGGCCCGCTCCGATCAACGTGGCTCAGTTCGAGGGCCTCGTGATCTCGTAGTCGACGGGTGGCTCCGCGCCGAGGAGGTGCTCGACGAAGTAGTCCCATCGCCGACGAATAAAGTACGGTTCGTTCAGCCCATGTGCCCGATTCGGCGCCATGATCAGATCGAAGTTCTTGTTCGCTTTGATCAGCTCATCGACGAGCTGGATGGTCATGGCGGGGTGGACGTTGTCGTCCATGTCGCCGTGCATGAGGAGAAGCTTGCCGCGGAGCCCTTCCACGTGGGACTTGTTGGCCTCCTCGGCGAAGTTCGTCTCGCCGGTCTTTTCGTCGCGCGTGAGCTCCCCCTGATACTTCTCCGACCAGTAGATGTTGTAGGTCGCGTTGTCGTGGTTGCCGGCGCCGGCCACGCCGACCTTGAAGAACTCGGGCCAGCGGAACATCGCGTCCGCCGTGGCGAAACCGCCTCCTGAATGCCCATAGATGCCGACGCGGTCGATGTCGATGAATGGGTAGCGCGCACCGAGCTGCTGGATGGCGGTGACGTGGTCCGGAATACCGTTGTCGTTGAAGTCGCCGTAATAGGCATCGTGGAACGCCTTCGAGCGGAACGGCGTGCCCATATGGTCGAGTTGGATGACGACGAAGCCGAGCTGGGCCAGCGCGAAGTCCTCACCGCCGCCTCTGAAATTCCAACTGCGACCCACCGAACCGACCTGAGGGCCCGGATAGATGTGGGTGATGATCGGGTACTTCTTGCTCGGGTCCAGATCAGGCGGCAAGTAGAGCAGTCCGTACAGATCGGTCACACCGTCCCGTGCCTTCACGGTGAAGACCTCGGCCGGCTTGAAGTCCAACTCCTCGGTCAATCGTGAGATGTCGGCCTCTTCCAGCGTCATGACGGTGCGCGCATCCGGAACCGCGCGCACGACGGTCACAGGGGGCGCGTCGATCGGCGAGTAACGGTCCACGAAGAAGCGGCCGTCCGGAGCGAAGTCGATATCGTGGTGACCGGCCTCAGGAGTGAGTAGTGTCACTCCGGAGCCGTCGACGTTCACGCGATAGAGGTGGGAGAAGTACGGATTGCGATCGCCTTCCCGTCCCCGCGCCGTAAAGTAGATCTGCCCGCGGGCTTCATCGACATGGCGCACCATGTCCACCATCCACGGTCCGGAGGTGAGTTGGCGCTTGCTCTCGCCGTCGGGACCGAGAAGATAGAGATGACCCCAGCCGTCGCGCTGGGACCACCACAGCACATCGCCTGAATCGAAGACATACCACTGGGCCGGGGTCAAACGGGCGCCGTGGGACATCTCCACGTAGGTCTTGCCCGACTCGTGCGCCAGGACACGAGAGCTTCCTGTATTGGCGTCGACGGCCGTCAACCACATGTCCTTGTAGCCGCGGTTCGTGGAGGACACATACAGCGTGGACCCGTCGTCGCTCCAAGCGGAGTCCGGTGTCGAGCCCGTAAAGGAGGTCTGCAGCGGTCGCGCCGGAAAGTCCACGTCGACGTTCGACACCATGCGAGGGAGTGCGACCTGCAACCCGCCATCGCCTTCGGTATCACTGATCGTTCGCGCGACCTCCAACGTGATGACGTTCACCCCCGGATTGGGAATGATGGAGTCACCCGGAAGCGCGTAGGGCGCCGAGTAGTGGACGGGCCGCTGGGACGTCATGGAGATGTAGTGGTGGTGCTCCACATCCCGCTCGTCCTGTCGAGCGACGGCGATTCTCCGCGAGTCCGGCGACCAGCGAAGGTTGGGACGACGTGGGGTCTTGTTGCGGATCTGGTTGGGACGCGGCGCGGAGAGCCCGTAGGCCCAGAATTCTTCGCCGTCGTTCGTAATCCGAACCGAGTCGCCACCCCCCTTCGGCCTCACCCAAAGGTCGTACTCGACGACGAAGGCCTCCCACCGATCGTCCGGAGACGCGACGTAGCTGCGCTCGTCGGGCAGGGTGTCTCCGACCATGCAGGTATACTGGACGATGTCGCACTCGAACCGTTTTTTGCGAGCCTTGAACTCGATCGATCGTGGCTCGTCGACAAAGTCGAAGTCGCTGAACGGGAGCTTGGTGCCCACGTAGGACGTGTCGTCCGCAAGCGACATCGCCGCCGCGATCCGATGGTGATCGAACAGGGGCGTCTTCGACGTACGGGTCGGGTCGACCAGGACGAACTCGTTGCCCTCGCCAAGCTTGTTCCGGTACCAGAACCGGGTCCCGTCTTCGAGCCACTCCGGGTTCACCTGGTCCCCTGAGACCATTCGAGACGTGTGCCAGTTCAGGAACCGCTCGGCGCGGTTGTAGTCCACCTCCTGGGCACCGAGGTACCCGGGCACGATCACCAACGCCGTAAGAATCGAGGCGATGCAACGCTTCATCGTATCTGCTCCTTTCCGTCGTCCAGTTGCGTCAGCGTCGAGTCGTGGCCACTCGGAGCGGCGACCGGTCGACGATGCATCAGGGCCGGGGAATGTAGGAGCCGGTGCCGGACGGGGACACCGGGCACGGAAGCGTCCAGGGGGTCGGCTCCGGAACTCGCCTCCGCCGGTGGGGGGGCTTCGGTCCGACATCGTGTGAGATCGAGCATCGTCATTCGGGAGACTAAACCCGGATGGGTGGCATGCCCGTCTTTTTACCGTGGATGATCCGACCGCACCATCGTGGAGGGAGGAGCTTTGCGAACCATCGCCGCTGAAGTCCGCCTTGCCCTTCGGGGCTGGATACGAACACCAAGCGTGACTCTGGCAGCCACGACGTCGATCGCATTGGGGGTCACGTCGGTTACGGTGGCCTTTAGTCTCGTAACGGCGGTGCTCTTCCGTCCCCTGCCGGGGACGGACACCCCGGGGCTGATCCGCGTTCAGGGAGACGCCACCCGTGAGCCGGTTCTGGTCATCTCCCACCCGGAATTCGTAGCCCTCAAAGACGACTCGGGGGTCTTCGAGACGCTTACTGCGGAGCGAGTCAACTCCTTGGCGATCGCGATCGACGGCCAGGCGCTGTCGGTCGGGGTGGCGGTGGTCTCGCGTGACTACTTCGATGTCCTCGGCGTGACGTTGCCTTTGGGTCCAGGATTCGCACTCGATGCGAGGTCGCTGCGAGATCCGGTCGTGGTCATCAGTCACGACCTGTGGCAGGCCGTGCTCGGAGGGGACCCTGGGGTGCTCGGGCGCACCATTCAGGCCAGGGGCATGGAGTTCGTGATCGTGGGCGTCGCCGCCCCTGAGTTCACGGGCGCGTTTCCCGGCTTTCGCACGAGTGCGTGGTTCCCCCTGGACTTTCTTGTGGACGTCCTGCCTGACGATGGGGATCCGCTTCGAATCGACGACCGCTTCCTCAACGCACTGGGAACGCTGAGTGCGGGCCTCGACGAGGGCGAAGCGCACGCGCGGCTCGCCAGCCTGGCGAGGCGTCTGTCGGCGCAGCCGGACTTCGGCGCCGATCGGACGTTTCAGATCGTGTCGGCCGGCGGTGTCCACCCCAGCCTCGAGCCTGTCGTTGCGGTGATCTTCAACGCCCTGCTCCTGCTCTCGTTCACCGTCCTTCTGATCACGTGTGCCAATGTGGCCGGCCTACTCCTCGCCCGGGCCGAGGCTCGCCAGGGTGAGATGACGTCTCGCGTGGCGCTCGGAGCCCGGCGCTCGCAGCTCGTCCGCCAGCACCTCGTGGAGAGCACGGTCCTCGGTCTGATGGGCGTCGTCCCCTCCATTGTGCTCAGCACGTGGGTAATGCAGGTCCTGTCCGCGGCCCGGCCCATCCCAGGCATGTCCGTGGGCCTGACGGTGTCACTCGACGGCCCGATGCTCCTGTTCTCGGCGTCGGTCGGCGTCGGGGCCGCCATGGTGTTCGGAATCCTTCCGGCCGTCGCGGGATCGCGGAGTGACCTCGGGACGAACCGGCGGCGGGGGTCCCGCGGGGAGGTGGGGAAGTCGTGGGCCCACAGGCTACTGGTCGCCGTCCAGCTCTCCGTCACGGCCGTCCTCCTGGTCGGCGCAGGACTGATGATTCGGAGCCTGGACCGCATGGCCTTCCTCGATCCCGGCTTCGGGAGAGACGAGGTGCTGACGGCCGAAGCTGATCTCTCCGGCGTCGACGCAGAGACCAGACGGGCGTTCTGGGCGCGCGCGGCCGAGGCAGCCACGGGCGTCCCCGGAGTGACGTCGGCGAGCCTCGGTCAGTTCGTCCACCTCGGCGACCGAGCCGACCAGATGCTGGTGGAGGCCGGCGACGGCGCACCCGATGCCGCGCCCCTCGGTCCCGTGAACTATTCCATCATCGAGAGGGACTTGCTGGCGCTCCTCGGCATTCCGATCGTCGCAGGACGACCCTTCGGAGTGGGTCTCCTGGCCGCGGACCCTGACGAGGTTCTAATCAACCGGGTCCTCGCCGATCGCCTCTGGCCCGATCAGGACCCCGTCGGGCGCATCCTTCGCATGGGGGACCGCGACGGTGTGCGGACCGGCCACGTCGTCGGCGTGGTGGAGACGGTCAACTACCGACGGCTCAACGAGGCCCCGACTCCCTTCTTCTACTTGCCGTACCGCCAGTGGGACCGCGCGAAGATGGTGTTGCACGTCAAGTACGATGGAAACGTAGATGTGGTGCGAGAAGGCCTGTCGCGCCGGCTCCGTGCCATCGACCGACGAACTCCCATCACGGTACGCCGCATGAACGACCATCGAACCGTGTCGGTAGCCGTGGCGCGCTTGCTGCGCGTCGTGCTGTCCGCCGCCGGACTCATGGGTCTAATCATCGCCGCAGTCGGGGTGTTCGGCCTCGTCTCCTATACGACGGAACGTCGGCTGCGCGAGCTTGCCATCCGCATGGCGGTCGGGGCGTCGGGGCCGCGTGTGCGGCGTGGCGTGATCCTCGAGTCGCTGACATCGCTCGGCCTCGCTCTGGTATTCGGCATCGGGCTTTCCCTGCTCGTAACGCCGACCCTGGGGACGCTTCTCTACGGCGTATCTGCACGCGACGTTCCGACGCTCTTGATGGTGACCGGCGCAATGGGCGCGGTCGTCGTTTTAGCGTCCTGGCTCCCCGCCCGCCGCGCGACTGTGACGTTGAATCTCGCCCAGTTCCTGAGGGACTCATGATCTCGAGAATCGTGGGAAATTTCTGGAAGTGGATCATCGTCTGGACGGTCGCCGGCACCGCCCTCTTTGTGGGCGTCGGGGTGATGACCATCGAAGCGTATGCTCCGCTGCGGACCGCACCCGTGTGGCTCGGCATGGCCCTGGTGCTCGCCGCGTATCCGGCGGGAATCGCGACGGCTGCTCACGTATGGGAGGAGGGGCGCTTCTCCCTCGAACGGCTCGCCGTGTTCGCGGGCGCCGCGATCAGCGTCAGCGTGGTGGCCTTCGTACTCGCGAACGGGGTGGCGCCGAGGGCGCTCTCGCCGGATCCGGTGTTGGAGGCGACGTCCGCTCTGTCTTTGACACTCGGGGAGCTGCGCGATTCGCTTCATGTTCTCAGCCGGGCTCTCCCCACCGAGCCGTCCGACGCGGAGGCATGGCTCCCGTACAATCACCTCGCCTATCACTACGTTCGCCGCACCGACGGCATGCTTCTCCCCGCCCTGTTCGCGTGGGTCGGCCTGTTCGTGGGGTACTGGTCGGCTGGAATCCATGAGGCGTTGCTCCGACGCCTCCCGCAGTGGGGTCTGGGAGCCTTCCTCCTGGTCAGCACCTACTTCGCGGGAGAGAACGGGTACGAAATGATCGTGCTACGCAGCGCTGGCCGAGCCGAGTTCGTCGCCGACCTCGTGCTCATTGTGCCGGGCACCCTGCTCATCGGGCTCGGAGTGGCGACGGTGGCACACGCGTGGCGGGCGGGCGAGGCTTCGCCGGAGTGAAGTACAGAATGGTGCGTAGCTCGTGACGAGCCCCAGACGGCCCGAGGAGTTTGAAGAGTTCGATGCCTCGAGCTTTCGCGCTCTTGTACGCGAGCACACCGGTTCCGTGCTCCGGTGGGTGCACCGATACGCGAACGGCCCGGACGAAGCCGAGGACCTCGTGCAGGAGGTGTGGCATCGCGTGGTCGTCAAAGGCCGCGGACAGCGGGCGACCGGCAGCTTTCGGGGCTGGCTCTACACGGTGACTCGGAACGTCTGTATCGATGCGGTCCGAAGTGAGGCGACTCGGCGCCGGGCTGAAACCGCTGCCGCGCTCGAGTCCGTAAACGCGAGCCGGAACGTGGACGGCCCCGCCTCGCTCGTCCTGGACTCGGCCGGCGAGGTCCGGGACGCGCTCGAGTCGCTGCCTCCACGACAACTGGAGACGGTCACCCTGCGGGTCCTCGACGGTCTGACCACGCGGGAGACCGCCGAGGTGATGGAATGCTCACCCGGTACCGTGAAGGCCTCTTTGAGCCAGGGGCTCGTCAACCTGAAACGTCGTCTCGAAGGGGATCGCCCATGAAGAAACAAGACAACCCGGCCTGCCCTGACGTGAGCCGGATCGTGGATGCATGTGCGGCCCTCGACGGCGATCCAATCGAGGCGTTGACACACGTCGAAGAATGCGACCGGTGTCGGGTGGTTGTGGAGACACTCTCTGCGCTCCACCGACTTCGCACCGACGGACCCGGCACTACGGATTCGGTTGAGCACCTCGCGGATCGAGTAAGCGCACGGCTCCTCGCGGCGGATCAGGTCGACCTCCGACTTCTCCCAACCGATCGCCTGGCCCCCGCACCCGGGAGGTTTTGGCCGCGTTGGGGGCTGGTCGCCGCGAACTGGGCCGGTGCGGTCATGGCGGGATTTTGGGGCGTGCTCTTGATGAGCTCGGGAACGACTGTCGCGATCGGCCCCGGGGGCGCCGCCGTGGCCGCCGTTCTGGCCGGCTTTATCCCCTTGGCATCAGAGCTGAGAACTCGCCCTCCGCGGCCCGCTTCGACACCGCGTTGAGCGAGCCTTGTGTTGACGTCTACCAGGCTGGGCTTCGTCTTCACATTACGCGCCCCCGGGTGGCGACACGCGCCCTTCCTGTCGGAACCGTCACGGCGCTCCACGTGGTGGCCCTGGCCACCGCGATGGGTTCGATCTCATCGCCCAGACCGGGCTGACCTCAGACAGCGACGGTTCCGCTACGTAACCGGCGGCGCACTCTACGTACCGAAAAGAGAGTGACCGGGTGGGGAAGTGGTGCCATCTTCAGATAAACTCTCTGAAGCCATGTCATGAGCCCATTCAATCTGACCCGTAGACCCATCGTCCTCGTCGTGGAGGACGACCAGGACGACGCAGCCTTGATCCAAGCTGTGTTCTCCTACGGTGCACCGCACGCGTCCGTCCACGTGACCGGTTCGAGTGAGGAGGCCATGGACTACCTCCGGGGCGAGTGGCCGTTCTCCGATCGCCTCCGGTACCCTCTGCCCGAGGTGATCATTCTGGACATCGGGCTCCCGGGAATGGACGGCATCGGCTTCCTGCGGTGGCTTTCCGGGCGCACGGACCGATGGAGCGACACCCCCGTCGTGGTGTTCACGCGCTCGTCCGATAAAACGACCACGCACCTTGCGTTCGCGTTCGGCGCACGGGAGGTGAAGGTGAAGCCGTCCGACTTCAACGAGTTGGTGGAAGTGGTTCAGCGGGTTCTGACGCGCTGGAAGACCGACATCGCGTAGGGGCAGGCTCGCTCCGGCCGATCACGGCCCGAACCACACCTGAATGCATGTCGCGCGGGTGCCCACGTGGGCACCCGGCCGGCCATCCCACGCACCTCGCGCGCTTGACCGTGCCAGGACCCTTCCGGGCGGCGGACCGCTGCCGTCGTGCTTGTCCGCACCCTCTCGGGATCGTACCGTCACAATGTTTCGCAGCCCGCCCCGCCTTGCCGGCTGCTCGTACCGCACATGGACCGCGCTCATGAATCGACGGACTCGACACCTCGCCCTCGCCGCCACGGTCCTGCTTCCTGTCTACGGATGCACGCAGGCGCAGGCGGAAACCGCTCCCTCTCCAGCAAACGGCCCGTCCGCGCAGCAGGCCGGTTCCCGCGAGAGCGGCGCGGCTGGCCGGAACGGATCGTCCGACGGGCCGAAGGCCTACGAAGAGGTGATCACGGACGAGGCCGTCACCCAGGACGGAATGTTCAAGGTCCACAGGATCGGCGACGATCTGTTCTTCGAGATCCCGACCGGGGAACTCATGAAGGAGATGCTGCTCATCCAGCGGCCCGTCGAGTCGACCCTGCAGAATCCAGGTGGCTTCTTCGGCGGCGGACCTCGCCTCGTGGTCCAATGGGAACGGATGGGCAACCGGATCGTGCTTCGGGAGCGTGAATACGACCTGATGGCCGACTCGACCCAGTCCATCTACCGCGCGGTTCGGCCGTTCACGAAAGGGCCGGTCCTGGCCGCGTTCGACGTGGAAGCGTACGGCCCCGATAGCGCTGCGGTCGTCGACGTGAGCGACCTGTTCGTCTCGAACATCCCCGAGCTCGGTCCGGTGGAAGGCATCAACCGTGAACGGAGTTGGATCGAGCAGACATGGGCGTTCCCTCGGAACGTCGACATCGAAGTGACGCAGACCGGTCAGGCGCGTCCTGGCGGCCCCGGTGGACCGGGTGGTGGACCCGGAGGGGCGAACCGCCAGCCGCAGACGCAGACGGTGCGAGCCCACTTCAGCATGCTCCGCCTGCCCGACGATCCGATGATGCCCCGGTGGGAAGATGAGCGCGTCGGCTTCATCTCCAGCGACGCGTGGGATTTCTCTCGCCCGAACAATCGCCTGGAGGAGGTGAGCTTCATCCATCGCTTCCGGCTGGAGAAGCGTAACCCGAACGCTGTCATGTCCGATCCCGTCGAGCCGGTCGTCTATTGGATTGATCCGGCCACACCCGAATGGCTCCAGCCGTGGATCGTGTCGGGGGTGAACGCCTGGCAGCCCGCCTTCGAGAACGCGGGCTTCAGCAATGCGATTTTCGGTCGGGTCGCCCCGACGCCCGAGGAAGATCCGGACTTCTCGCTGTATGACGCCCGCCACTCGGTGATCTACTGGCGCCCCTCCACGGTGGCCAACGCCACCGGTGGACAGACGGTCGACCCGCGCACGGGGGAGATCCTGAAGGGCGAGGTCAACATGTACCACAACATCATGGACCTCCAGAAGAACTGGTACTTCATCCAGGTCGGTCCCCTGGACGAGCGGGCGCAGCAACTCCCTCTCCCGGATTCCCTGATGGGCGAGTTGGTGGAGTACGTCGTAGCCCACGAAATTGGGCACTCGATCGGCTTCCCGCACAACATGAAGGCGTCGGCCATGTATCCGGCGGACTCGATCCGTAGCGCGTCGTTCCTGGAGCGGATGGGAGGGCATGTAGCCACCCTGATGGACTACTCGCGCTTCAACTACGTGGCGCAGCCAGAGGACAACATTCCGCCCGAGCTCTTGATCCCGCGTATCGGGCCCTACGATATGTTCGCTGTGAAGTGGGGATACGCCCCGATCCCCGGCGCCACCACTCCGGACGAGGAGCGGCCGACGCTGGACCAGTGGGCGCGGCAGCAGGACGACATGCCATGGCTCCGCTTCACAACCCCGGACGCGCGCGGAAGCGACCCATACGCCCTGACGGAGGCGGTCGGCGACGAGGACGCGGTCAAGTCGACGCGCCTGGGTATGCGGAACCTGGAGCGCGTCATGGACATGATGCTGCGCGTGGCGGAGCGGCCGATGTCCAACTACGACGAGCTCGAAGAACTCTACGGACAGGCGGTCGGTCAGTGGGGCCGGTATATGGGCCACGTCGCCGCGATCGTCGGTGGCGCGTACACACAGGAGCGGTACGGGACGGGCACCCGCTTCACTCCCTTGGAGAAGGCTCGCCAGCGTGAGGCCGTCCGCTACCTCAACGAGACCGCATTCCACGTGCCGGACATGTTCCTCGACGCAGAAATCCTGCGTCGGATCGAGAACGAGGGTGTCGTGGAGCGATTCCGTGTGCAGCAGGCACGGGTGATCAACAGCCTGCTCAACCAGAACCGCCTCAAGCGGCTGGTCGAGTTCGAGGCGACCGCCGCGAACCCCGCCAACGAGTATACGATCACCGATCTCATGTCGGACATGCGCGCGGGCATCTGGGACGAACTCGACGACCGCCCGGTCCGGATCAACGCGTATCGGCGCAACCTGCAGCGCTCGTTCCTGTCGACCGTCGATAACCTTCTCAACCCCAGCGAGGCGGCGCTCGAGCGGCCGTTCAATCCGGCGGTCGACCCTGCGACCACGGACGCCCGGGCCGTGCTGATGGCCGAGTTGGAGGACATCGACGGTATGGCGGAGCGGGCGCTGAGCCGGGCGGGCAACCCAATCACCCGGGCGCACCTCCGGGACGTCCGACGTGAGATCGCCCGGATCGTGAATCCAGACTGACTTCTTCCGCCTGGACGTAGGCGCCGTGTCGTACGAACGGCTTCGGATCTCGAGAAGGTCGATGTCATGATCACCATCGGCGCCGCC
Organism: Gemmatimonadota bacterium; assembly: GCA_029262115.1. Lineage (GTDB taxonomy): Bacteria > Gemmatimonadota > Gemmatimonadetes > Longimicrobiales > Gaopeijiaceae > JAJCZZ01. Next base: position 113,896 of record JAJCZZ010000063.1, read on the forward strand.
GTTCTGGCCACGTTGACCTCGGGTGCGAGCCTCGGCCTGCCCTCCGACTCCGTATACGAAGCAGCCCTGGCCGATCGAGTCGAGATCGTGCGCACCGAATACGGGGTCCCTCATGTCTACGCGGAGGACCTGGAGTCCTTCGGCTTCGCGATGGGGTGGCTCCAACTCGAGGACTACGGCTCCGACGTGGCCATCGGCCTCGTCAAGGCACGTGGCGAGTACGGGCTCTACGCGGGCAAGGACTCGATCGACGGTGACTTCGTCGCGAGAGAGATCTACCAGCGGGCCATGGAGACGCACGGGTTGCTACATCCCGACACCCGCTCGGTGTACGGGGGCTTTGCCGCCGGGGTGAACTACTGGGTCCGCCTCCACCCGGACCGGGTTCCCCGCTGGATGACCCCGACCTTCACCGCGTACGACACCCACGCACGGGACGTCCAGACCTGGAGTCGGGGCGACGGCCGGGCCTTCGTACGTAACTTGGAGGAGCGTCTGGAGCGGCCGCGACCAACCCCGTGGCAGGGACTGGCCGAGGACGATCCGGACGCATACGACCTCGACGGCTCCAACGCGTGGGCCTTCTCCGGCACCCGGACAACGACGGGCAACGCGATCCTCCTGCGCAATCCACACCTCACGTGGGGCGCGGGCTACTACGAGGCCCACGCGGTGGTGCCGGGTGTGTTGGAGTTCTATGGCGACTTCCGCATCGGGGGCGCGTTCGGGATTATCGGGGGGTTCAACCGGAATCTCGGGTGGGCCACCACGAACAACTACCCGACGTATTCCCAGGTCTACCGGCTGGACCTCGCTCCGAGCCGGCCTGACCACTACCTCCTGGACGGAGTGGCTCTCCCGCTGCGAGAGCGCTCGGTGACCGTTCAGTACGGCCGAGAGGGAAGACCCAGCGGAGCGGAGACGCGCAGCACCTGGTGGACGTCGATCGGACCCGTGATCCACCGCACCGACGAGCACGTCTACGTTCTCAAGGATCCGCGCGACGGGGAGTTCCGCCGCGGCGAGCAATTTCTGCGCATGATGCGCGCAACGAACTTGGAGGAGTGGCTCGACATCATGACGATGCGGGCGCATCCGAGCTCGAACTTCACGTATGCCGATGCGGTCGGAAACGCGGTCCACTACTACAACGCGCGCCTTCCTCTGCTCCCGCACGCTCCCACGGGCGACACGGCGGCCATCGCGCGACACTCCACCGATGTCTGGACGGAACTGGTCCCCTTCGAGGCACTGCCGCTCTACGTGAACCCGCCGGGTGGGTACGTCCAACAAGCCAACGACACACCGGACTACACCAATCTGAACGTACCGATGGACCGGGACACGATGCCGGCCAACCTCCCACCCCGACGACTCCGGCTACGCAGCCAACTGTCGCTCGACCTCGTCCACGGGACCGGGCCGATCTCCCTGGAAGAGGTCGTGGCCCGGAAGCACAGCCCGCGAATGCTGTTGGCCGAGCGAACGACCGACGAGCTTCTCGCGCTTCTGCGGACCGACCGATCAACCCTGGGCACCGAGGCGACCGCCGCGCGTGCCGTGCTGGAGCGTTGGGACCGGACGGCCGCTTCGGACAGCCCGGGCGGAGTGCTGTTCGAGGAATGGTGGGAGATCTACTCCGAGGCCGTCGATGGGCAGCACCTCTTTGCCCAGCCCTGGTCCGTGCTGGCGCCGACCTCGACGCCGCGCGGCAGCGGCGATGCCGCCGCGGCTCGGGCCGCCTTCGGGCAGGCGGTAGTCAACCTGAACGCTCGGGGAGTCCCCCTCGATGCCCCCTGGGGCGACGTCCATCGAGTCATCCGAGGCGATGTGGATGCGCCGGTGTCGGGGTGCGAAGGCACAATGGGCTGCTTTCGCACACTGTCGTTCGAAGAGACGGCCGATGGACGGCGCGCGGCCAACCGCGGAGACGCATGGATGTTCGCGGTGGAGTTCGCGCAGGTGCCCCGAGCGTATACGGTGCTCGCGTACGGACAGAGTCCCGACGAGGCATCTCCATACTTCGATGACCAGGCGGGCCTCTTCGCGCGCGGCGAGTTGAAACCCGTCCGGTGGTCTCGGGCCGATGTGGAACAGCACGCGGTTCGTCGGTACCGACCCGGTCAGGAGCAGGACGGACGGTGAGTCATCGCGCGCCCGACCGTGCCACCGTGCGGAAGTGGAACGCGATCCTTCGGCCCTACTTGGGCGCGGATACGCGGCGAAGCGCCACTCAACTGTTGACGTCGGCGCTCCCCTTTGCGGCACTCTGGTACGCAATGCTGTGGAGTCTCGACGTGGGATACTGGCTCACGTTGCTCCTGGCGGTGCCCGCGACCGGATTCATGATGCGGCTTTTCATGATCCAGCACGACTGCGGACATGGGTCGTTTTTCAATTCGAGACGGGCGCGAAATGCAGTCGGGTTCGTGATCGGTGTGCTTCTCCTGACGCCGTACGACTACTGGCGGAAGACCCACGCGTACCATCACGCCCACTCCGGCGATCTCGATTTCCGGGGCTTCGGCGACATCGACACGTTCACGGTCCGTGAGTATCTGTCGTGGACACCGTGGGAGCGCCTCAAGTACCGGATGTATCGTCACCCGCTCGTGCTGTTCACGATCGGCCCGGCGTTCCACTTCATCGTGAAGCACCGCTTTCCGTGGGACATTCCCCGGGACTGGAAACAGGCGTGGCGGAGCGTCTGGCTCACCAACCTGGCCATTGGCGGGATCCTCACGCTGGCGTGGGCGACGGTCGGGTTGGGTCGGTTCTTCCTCGTGCAGACCCCCATCACGCTCATGGCTTGTTCACTCGGGGTCTGGCTCTTCTACGTACAGCACCAGTTCGAGCACACCTACTGGGACGAGCACGAAGAGTGGGATTACTACGAGGCGTCTCTACACGGCAGTTCCTTTCTCAAGCTTCCAGGACCTCTGCAGTGGATCACCGCGAACATCGGTGTTCACCATGTGCACCATATGAGCGCGCGCATCCCGAACTACAAACTTCAGGAGGTGCACGACCAGAATCCGGAATTCCACGCCGTGACCACCCTGACCGCGCGTGACTCGTGGCGACTGATCTGGCTGGCCCTCTGGGATGAGGACAGCCGCCGCCTGATCCGCTTCAAGGATGTCGGGGAAGCGGCCGCGACAGCGCGCTTCGAAGAGGCTGCGTGAGCGCGGCATGACGCCTCCCGAGCGAGCGGCCCCCACGTCGGGCCCCAGCTCGCTCATCGGACTGGCCGTCGTGGTCGTCACGAGCCATCTGATGGTGCTTCCCAAGCTGGCGAGCCTCGACGGCTTCTATCACATCGGACACGCGGCTCGGTACCTCGAGTCGGGGCCCCTCGACACATCGTTCCCCTGGGCGACCCAGTCCGTGATCAGGACCCTCGGAGCCGACCTCTGGTGGGGCTTCCATGTGATTCTCATGCCGTTCGCCGCCATGGGGGACCCAGGGCTCGCAGCGGCGCTGGCGGCCCTGATCCTCACCGCCGTGCTGGCGGCCACGCTCTACGGAGTCCTGAAACGGGCCGGCGTCCGCTGGGCAGGCTGGTGGGCCGCCGCCGGCATGGTGGCCGTGCCCAACGTGCTCTACCGATGGGTCATGCTCCGGCCTCATGTGCTCTCGATGGCGGCGGCGTTCGTCGTCCTGGAGGCCCTGTGCACGGGGCGGTTTCGGCGGGCGGGCGTAGCGGCGGCGATCCTGACGTGGCTGCACCTGGGACTCTTCTGGATGCCGATGGGCCTGATCGGGGCGTGGTTGTTGGGCCAGGTGGTGCTCGGGGCAGTGGGCACCGGGAACACGGTCGGCGCCGGGAACGCCGTCGGGAACGATGTGGGCGCCGGCCTGGTGGACGGTCGATCCGGAGCACGAAGGGCTACCCAGTTGACCCGGGCCCTGGCGGGGGTCGCCTGGGTGGTGGGCGGAGCGATGGTGGGATGGCTGCTTCGCCCGCATCCCTTCGCTACCGTAGAGCTCGCCTGGATCCAGATCGTCGAGTTGTTCGCTACCAAGGGCACCGACCAGCCGCTCGGTTTCGCGGTCGAGTTGGATCCACTCCCCCTGACGGAGCTGTTCCGGACGTCGTGGTTCTTTGTCGTACTGTGGCTTCTCACGGTGGGACTTTGGTGGAAGTGGACGCGACGGGGGCCGCAGGCAGACACGGGGAGGGCCGCGACGGTTGCGAGTAAGGAGCCGCACGTGCCGGCCCACACCCCACTTCTGGCGACCTCCGCGCTCCTCTGCTCGGCGGTTTTCTTGGCGTTGGCGCTCGTCTCCGCGCGGAGGGCGCAGGTGGAGTGGGTGGGCTTCGGCCTCCTGGCCATCCCTCCGATCCTCGGCCGGGCGATCGAGACGGCGATGGACAGGACGGCCGGGGTCGATCGTGCGGCCGTGACCATGATCGGCTCCAGGGCCCGGCCCCGCGGCGCGGGCTGGGTCGCCCTTGCGGGCGCCGTCCTCCTGGTCGCTCACATCCCCTGGGCCGTTTACCGGCACAGCCTCAACGCCCGTCTGGTCGCCTTCCAACCCAACCTACTCGCCGGCGCGTCGGCATGGCTTCGCGACAATACGGCCGAAGGCGATGTTGTTTTTCACTCCAGATGGGACAACTTCGGTCCCCTCTTCGCGCGCAACCGTCACAACCGATACGTGAGCGGGATGGATCCCATCTTCTTCTACTCGCACGACCCGGCGCGGTATTGGGAGTACTTTTACCTGTCCATGGACGCGACCACGGAGTACACCTGCGACGCCTTTCCGTGTGACGCAGGGGTCGCCACGGAGACGCATGACGCGATACGTGACCACTTCGGTGCTCGCTGGGTCGTCGTGGAGCCGCAGCGTAATCCGAAGCTGACCAGGTACCTGCGAGGCGCGGCGGGCTTCCGACTCGCCGTGGACACGGGCCGTGAAGTGGTGTTCGAGGTGATGCCGTGAGGGTGACGCTCTTCCCGACCTGTCTCGGCGAGCGCTTCTTCGCGGAGGCCGCCGCGGACGCCGTCCGGCTGTTGCGACACCTGGGCGTGGAGGTCGAAGTCCCGGCGGGCGCGACGTGCTGCGGACAGCCCGCGTTCAATTCCGGCCACAGGGACGAGGCGGTCCGCATGGTTCGCCACACGCTCTCCGTGCTGAACGGAGCGGACCACGTGGTTCTTCCGTCCGGCAGTTGCGCCGCGATGCTGCGCCACCACGCGCCCGACCTCGTGGCCGAGGACGATCACGAGCTGGCGGTCTCGGTCGCCGAACGTACCTGGGAACTGTCTCAGTTTATCGTCCAGGTGCTCGGCAACCCGCACATCGGCAACGGGCTGCGGGGCTGGCGGGTCGCATATCACCACGGGTGCCATGCGCTTCGCGACCTCGGCGTCCGGGAGGAACCCCTCACGTTGCTTCGTGCGGCCGGCGCGACCGTGGTCGCGTGGACGGCCGACCAGGAGTGCTGCGGCTTCGGCGGCCTGTTCAGCGTCAAGCTGCCGGAGGTGGCGACGGCCATGGCCGACCGGAAGCTCGACACGCTTCCGGCGGTCGACCTCGTCACATCTGCGGACGGAGGGTGCCTCATGCAGTTGGGAGGCAGGGCCGCCCGGCGGGGAGGTGCCCCGGAGTTCCGACATCTCGCGTCCGTCCTGTGGGAGGCTGCGGCTGGCGCCTCGGGTCCGGCGGATGCTGGTGGCGGCACCGATGTCTGACGCGACGCCCTCGGGCTACGCCCGCGCGACCCGTGACCTCCTTCGCGACCAGCCCGGCGTACGGAGCGCCATCACGAAGGCGACGACGGAGTCCAACCACCATCGCGATGACGCGTACGCCCAGGTGGACATCGACGCCTGGCGCGACTGGGCGCGGGACGTGAAGACCCACGTCCTGACGAATCTGGAGGACTATCTCGTCCAGGCGGAGGATGCCCTCGTCGCGAACGGGGTGCGTGTCCACTGGGCCGAGGGAGCCGAAGACACCCTGGACATCCTGCGCACCATCGCCCACGACAACGGGGTCCGGCGTGTGGTGAAGGGCAAGAGCATGCTCAGCGAGGAGCTGGGTGTGAACCGCGGTTTGGAAGCGGACGGGATTCACGTCCGAGAAACCGACCTCGGGGAGTACATCATCCAGCTTCGCGGCGAGCCGCCCAGCCACATCGTGGGTCCGGCGCTCCATCTGAGCCTGGATGACTGCCAGGCGCTGTTCCACGATGTCCTGGAAACGCCGCGCGACGCATCCGCGGAAGTGATCGCGGCCGCGGCGCGACAAGCGCTCCGTCAGGAGTTCCTGGACGCCGACATGGGCATCTCCGGGGGGAACTTCCTCGTGGCCGAGACGGGGACGGTGGCCCTTATCGAGAACGAGGGGAACATCCGGCTGTCGACCTCGCTGCCCCACGTTCACGTGGCCCTGGTGGGCATTGAGAAGCTACTCCCGACCCTGGACGACCTCGCGGGCTTCTTGCAGCTGACCGCGCGCGCTGCAACGGGTCAGGGAATCGGCAACTACGTGTCCCTGGTCCAGGGTCCACGACAGGCCGGAGAGATCGACGGACCCGACCAGGTGCACGTGATCCTCGTCGACAACGGACGCTCGGGCCTCCTGGCGGACGACGCGGCATGGGAGGCACTCCGATGCGTCCGATGCGGGGCGTGCCTGAACATCTGCCCGGTGTATCGACAGACCGGTGGGCATCCGTACGGGTGGGCGTACTCGGGACCGATCGGCGCCATCCTCGCGCCCGGACTTCTCGGCCTCGAAGCGTCGCTCCCGCTTCCGTACGCCTCCAGCCTGTGCGGCGCATGCGCTGACGTATGCCCCGTCCGCATCCCCATCCCCGACCTCCTCGTCTACTGGCGGGAGCGGGCCGTGGAGGAGGGACTCGTGCCCAAGTCCGAGTCCCTCGCCATGAAGGCATTCTCGGCCACCGCCACGAGGCCCGCCCTGTTCAAGGCGATGGCGAGTACGCTTCGCCACCTCCCTGTCGAGAAAGGTGGGCGTGCCTTACCCGTATTGAAGGACTGGGCCGCCACGCGGGATCTACCCGATACGGACGGCCCCACCTTCTCGACGCTGTGGAAGAGGGGGATCGAATGACCTCCGATGTGCGTGCGCGGATCCTGGAACGGGTGAGCACGGCGGTGGATAAGCGGCCGCGCCGGCCTCACCCCGGGCCGTTCGGCGGATGGCGGCCCGCGCAGGCAGGGGGGACGCACACCGCCGCCCAGGCGTATGGGGCCTGGCCGGTCGACGCCTTTATCGCGCGCTTCACGGAAGCCGGGGGCGAAGTCGTTCGCCTGGGTAGCGAGTTGGAGGCGCGGGCGTGGTTGGCGTCGATCACAGCCGACGTCGTAGGCGTTTCGTTCGGCACGGGCGTCTCGGCCTCCCTCCGTCCAGACGTGACCACCGCCCCGCCCGAGGACGCGGCCATCGGGATCTCCCGGGCGCGCGGCGCGGTCGGCGAGACGGGCTCGCTCATCATGGACGCACGGGATGGGCGGGCGGCCCAGTTGCTCCCGCCAACGCACATCATCCTCGTAGACGCCACCACCGTGCATGCGACACTGGCCGAGGCGTTCGAGGCCATCGGGAAAGACCTCCCGTCGGCCATCGGGCTGCACTCCGGACCCAGCAAGTCGGCGGACCTCGGAAAGATCATGGTCACGGGTGTGCACGGCCCGGGTCGGGTAGTGGCCGGGATCATCGGCTGACGGTGCGCGTGGTCACCGCCTGCTTCGGGATTGCCGGCGCGGTCGGCTCGAGCTCGAACCGGACCAGACATTGGATCTCACGCTAGAGCTTCTGTCGGTTTCCGCGTGTTCCGAGCATGTTGGGCCGATTCCCCCAGAGGAGAGATCCGGTGACCGAGGCCCACAAGCTTCATCGCGTGTTGAGGATCAGAGACGGAATGGCGGTGACGGTCGGCATCGTCATCGGGGCCGGCATCCTCCGCACCCCCGGCCTGATCGCCGGGTACCTCGGCAACGGCTGGGTCATCCTCGCCGTCTGGTTCTTCGGTGGCGTAGTCGTCGCGCTGTCCACGCTCGTCCTGGCGGAGATGGCCGCGGCGCTCCCCGAAGCGGGTGGGAAGTACGTCTACGCACGCGAGGCGTGGGGCCCATTGATGGGCTTCGTAGCGGGCTGGTCGGAGCTCCTCGTGTCCCGGGGCTTCTCCGGCGCGGTGAAGGCGGTCGCGATCGCGGAGTACATCCGCATTCTCGTCGGCGGTCGCGGCTCCGTTCCGATCCTGGCCGGGGCGGTGGTTCTCGGATTCTTCCTCCTCCACACGAGGGGGCTGAAGGCCAGTACCGTGTTCCAGAACGTGACCACCGCCATCAAGGTGTTGATCGTCGTCCTCATTGCCGCGGCAGGCATCGCGGCTGGCGACTTCGCCGGCTTCAGCACTCCGACTCCCCAAGCGACGGGTGCCACGGCCGGGCTGCTCGGATTCGCCCTCGCGTACCAGTCGATCTCCTTCGCGTACTATGGATGGGAAGACGCGGCCAAGATGGCGGAGGAGGTCAAGGACCCGGGCCGGGCGCTGCCCCGGATCCTCGTGGGCGGGTCGCTCGCGGTCATGGTGCTGTACCTCTTGATGAACGTCGCCTTCCTGGCCGCTCTGACCCCCGCCGAGATGGCCGGTTCGGAGTTGGTCGCCCGGGACGCGATCGCCGCCGTGTTCGGGGAGATGGCCGGCGTGATCGTGGTCATCGCGTCGCTCCTGATCCTCATAAGCAGCGCAAACGTGAACTTCCTCGGCCTTCCTCGCGTCGCGTACGGCCTGGGCAGGAACGGCCTCGCGCCGCGTGCGTTCACGCAGGTCGACGAACGGGGCACGCCTCGCAACGCCCTCTACTTCATCTCGGCCTGGATCGGAATCCTGGCGCTTTCTGGAGCGTTCGAACTGCTCGTTCGCTTCATGATGACGGTCGCGATCACCGTCGACACCATGGTTCTGCTGGGTTACTTCCGACTGCGGGCCCGCAAGCCGGACATGGCGCGCCCCTTCACCATGCCGGGGCATCCCTGGCTCCCCGCCGTGACGGTGGCGCTGTATGTCGGCATCCTCGTGATCCTCGTTTCGACGCAGCCGGCTCTCGCCCTCGGGGCAGCGGGCATGCTGTTGGCGATCCTCGTGGCGGGGGTCGTTACCATTCGATCCGACGAATACGGCCGGCAGTCCTGACGGCTTAACGAACGCCCCGCACGGGCGTCCTATTCATGACGGGAGGAGCACTTCCTCCCGATGAGAAGGACCATGTGAGGAGACGCTATCATGAAGATCAACGGAAGGACTTTCCTGGCACTCGCGACCGTCGCGCTGATCGCCCCCACCACCGTGCAGGCGCAGCGCCCCGGCGGCCAGGGGCCGGGTGCCCGACAGGGCCAGGGAATGCGCGGTGACGCCATGCAGCACCGAGGGCCGAGAGCCGGAATGCAGCGCGGCGGTGGAGTCGAGGGAATCATGCGAATGCGTGAACGCCTCGATCTGACGGAAGACCAGGTCAGCCAACTCGACGCCGTTCGGCGCGAGACGGTCGCGGAACGGAGCGCCCGGCAGGCCGAGATGGCCGAACTGCGTTCGCGTGTCGAAGCCGGCCAGATGGAGCGGTCCGCGCTTCGCGAGATGATGGAGGGTCGGCGCGAGGCTCATGAAGCGCTCAGTTCCGCCCACCGCGAACGCATCCAATCCATCCTCACGGAGGACCAGCGGGCCCAGGTCGAGCGCTTGGTCGGACAGGCCCGGGCGTTTCAACGAGGACGCGCCAGCGCGATGCGGGGCAGCAGAGGTATGCGGGGTGAGCGCGGCTTCCGCGGTGGGCAAGGGCGCCGGGGGCCCGGTGGGTCCGACGGGGCAGCGGGTGCGTAGTCACCCTCCTGAAGGCAAAAACCAGAGGGCCCCGGGCGTCTTGCCGGGGCCCTCTCGGTCGGAGGTGGGTGGTGGTTTGGTGGCGGCTCTACGATCGCCCTCAGGCGGGCCGATCGCTGTCATCGAAGAGGTCGAGGTACTGAGCGAAGGCGAACCGCCGGTACGTCTTCTTCCCGGTGATCTCGCGGAGGATGCCCACGGCCTCCATCGCATTGGTCAGAGCGTTCGCAGCCGGTTGGGAGAGGCCGGTTATCGTCCTCACTCGGGCCACGTTGACGATGGGGTTCTGGAATAGTTCCTCCAGCAGTTGAAGCGCCGGGGCCGCGCGGCGACCCAACGTTTGATGGATCTCCGATCTGGTCGACTCCCGAAGTCTTACGATTTTTCGGGCGGTATCGGTCGCCTCTTCCGAAACCGAAGCCACGCCCTCCAAAAAGAACGCGATCCACCCCTCCCAATCACCCCTCTCACGAATAGCCTGAAGCCGATCGTAGTAGTCCTGGCGGTGACGCTTGAAGAAGATCGAGAGATAGAGAATCGGCTCCCTGAGAACCTTCTCCTCAACCAGGATGAAGGTGATCAGGAGACGCCCTATTCTCCCGTTCTCGTCCAGAAACGGGTGGATCGTCTCGAACTGAGCATGGGCGAGGGCGACGCGTACCAGAATGGGTAGGTCCGACTCGGCATGCAGGAAGTCCTCCAGTTCGTGGAGCGCGGACGTCATGGCGGGAACCGGCGGCGGCACGTATCGCGCGGTGGCAGGGGTGGGGCCTCCAATCCAATTCTGAGAGCGCCGGAACTCGCCGGGCGTCTTCGCAGGCTCCCCACCCCGTACGCCGTGCATGAGCTTCCCGTGAATCTCCCGGATCAGCCGGAGCGAAAGGGGAAGGTTCTCCACTCGCTCCAAGCCGTACCGCAACGCACCGACGTAGTTGGCGACCTCCCTCACGTCGACCTTCCTATCCGCTCGCTCGAGCTGAGCCTCGTACTCGAGGAGGTCTACCAGCGAGGCCTCGGTACCCTCGATCTGGCTCGAGAGAACGGCTTCCCTCCTCACGTACATGTAGACGAAGAGATCAGGGTCGGGCAGGATTTCGGCAGACCCGACCAGCCTCCCCAGCGCCAGGGTCGCACGCTCGAGTTGGTCCGCCATCCCGTCCAGTTGGAGGTCGGCCGGCGGAAATCGCGCGGGGGCGAAGGCCTCGAACCCGGCAGGCTGTTTGCGAAAGGACCCGGCTCGCTGGTCGTGGGAAGTGGACAGGGCGTCGCTTGCCTAAGCTTATGTGACGAAGGGGCTCCCATAAGAATAACGTACAAACCTTATTTTACGGCACCCCTTTCATAAGGCAGCACAGATCCCGGGGTAGCCCGTGCATCCACCACCCCTCTCACCCGCCTGAACGAATCCATGCCCGCAGGTCCCCCACATCGAAGCGGCCGTTTCCGTTGCCCAGGAAGTCCAGATAGAGCGCCTCCGCCCGACTGAGCGGATCATCCGAGCGGCCCAGCAGGACATCCACGAGCCGCTCGCGGGTGACCGACCACGCACCTGCGCTCAGAGGCAGCTGGATGGTCTGAGACGGGACACCCCGGCTGTCACGGACCGACAGGGTCAGATCGTGCACGCCGGAGTCCGTGATGCTCCCGCCGATCACCAACTCATCGCCCTGGGCACTCGCGAACACCCCATCCGGTAGCTCCACGACCGGCTCGTAGGGCATCGCCCCCCCGGTAATCGGGATCCGTGCCTCGAAATGCTTGAGCTGCTCGACCTCGAGGGGCGCGGCAGGTGCAGACAGGAGCGGCTCGGGAGCCGTCGACAAGCGGATCAGGGCCCTCCCCCCCTCCACCCGGATCGAGTGGATGGCCACCGTGCTGGGTGACCCGTCGTTTCGGCGTGAGTTCGGCGCGGTCATCGCGTTGAGCTTTCGATCCGTGCCACCCCACATGTCCGTCGCCTCACCGCGGTCACCGCCCTGTACCGCCGTCCGGATCAATCCGTTGTTGTCGTCCTGCTCGAGGAGCGAGAGGAAATACGTCTCCGCACTGTTGGGATTCGGACGGAACCGACCCTCGAAGTCCTGGTGGTAGATCACGACACCCTCCCCTGGCAGGTCGCGATCGAAGCCGGCGCGCGTCCGGTACTCCATGATCAGGAATTCGCGACCCAGTGTGTCGAGAGGGATCCGGAGCGCCTCCTCGGACTGCTGAACGGGTGCCAACTCGATCGTTTCGTTCCGGACCGCACCGATGTCCCGGTACGAGAGCCAATTCATCCTGCGCTTGGAACGCGCACTCATGTGCGTCGGGCCGAACGGGTCCCGATCGGCCCCGTGGTCGTTGCAGCCCCACGCCCCCGCCGCCATCAACTCGAAGCACCCGAGGACCCACCTGCGACCGAAGGACCCGTTGGCTGGATCCACGGGGTGATAGTAATCCGGGAGTCCCAGCACGTGGCCGAACTCGTGGGCGATGACGGCGGCGTCCTGCGGCTCCTGCCCGCCGCAGTCGACCGCGCTCTGGATGATGTAGGGGTCGACCACCACGAACGAGCCGTCCGGACGCACGTCGTCCGACTGGAAGGGGACGCCGTCGTTCCTGGCTGCGATTCCCCACAGGTGCGGCCAGATACCCGGACCACCGCACGACGCCGCGACCTCGATGAACTCGAACGCCATGGCGTCCACGATTCCGTTGTCGTCACCGCTGTTCGGAACGCCGTCTCGACCGTCGTTGTCGTACAACCCGAAATCGAAGTCGGGGTCGGCCCTGGTGAGGGCGTCGACGAGGAAGGGGCCCACCTTCGTGCTGTCGCCCAACCCGGACGACGTTCCGACCACTTCGGCCAGCGCGAGGCCGGTCCGTATCCAGGGCGCCACCGTCCCCGTGGCGGTCAGGCGCCCACCGGACATCTCCAGGTAGGACGCGGTCAGCGTTCCACGAGGGGCCGGACCATCGAACAGACGCTCCTGAATGGTCTGCCGGCTGACATGGGGCTCGGGCGAATCCGAAAACAGGACCGGGATGACCGCGATGCGTTTCGTCCCGTCCACCGCGCGCAGCAGCGGAGCGCCGCTCGCATCCCTCGAAAACAGGCCACTCGGCAGGGTGAACGCGGCCGGATCAGATGCCACTTGCCGGTAGTACGCCGCAGGCACAGGAACGCCCGACCGCAGGGCCGCCGCCTCGATGTCCGCCTGCTGCGCGCCGGCGTGTGCGACGGCGGCGACCGCGATGAGAGCACCGAGCACGGCGGCTCGCCCCGTTCGCGCGAGAGGGCCCCTCAACGGAGGAAGCTCACGCTATAGCCGACGTTGGCGGTCCGGACCCGGTCGTCCGGACCCGCGATCTCCTCCACGGTGCCCCGGAGCGGCAGGGTCGTGTCGGCGACTTCCACCCGGAACTGGAGCGGCCCTGGCTCGTCGTTGATGAGCATCACCCGCACGCCGTCCCCGGTTCGCTCTTCGAACAGCAACCCGTCGGTGGCCGTGACCTGACCGAGACCGGCACCCACCAACGACACGATAGCCGAGCCCTCGGACCCGTTCGGCGACACGACCAGCACCGTCAGCGTGTCCGAGAGAATCACCGGTCCCTGATCGCCGCAGGCGAACAGGCCCAGGGCACTCACCGCGAGGGCGACACGGAGCGTTCGGCAGGACAGAAGAGGCATGGTGCGCGCTACCTGGATTCGCGGCGAGTAGGGGGGATCTTTCAACACCACACGGCCACCGGCCAGGTGCGGGAACCCAGATACGCGGCGTGAGCAGTCGGGTTTCCCCCTCATGCGCGCCCCATCTGATCGAGAGCCTCCCGCGTGGCACGGTACCCTTCGTCCACGAAGTAGCCGATACTGTCGAAGTTGAAGGTCCCGTAGCCTTCCAGCCGAGGTCGGACATACAGGAGGGGCGGTCCGTTCCACCCGGTCACGAGTTCGCGGCGACGACGATAGGTCATGATCGAGAAGATCCGGGAGTGCACACCAATCATGCCTTGGGCCATGATCTCGTCCGTGTTGCCCGACTCGCCCGAACCGACATCGATTCCGACAACGCCTGTAGCCCCCAGGGCGGCGGCACGCTCGAGGGGAAGCGGGTGTTCGGCGCCTCCGTCGACAAAGGCCACCCCGCCGATCATCGCCGGCGGATAGAGGACGGGCAGCGCCGCCGAAGCGTAGACGGCGTCGAGCAGCGAGACATCGGTCCGTGCCCCCGGCCCGAACCAAACAGTCCGACCGTTCTCCAGTTCGACTGCGTTGACCTGCAGGGGGATGGACAGATCGTCCCAGCCTCCAGAAGGTAGGAGCCGTTCGAAGTACTCGCGGAGCGGCGTGCCCCTGAAGACGGAGGGCTGCTTGATACCGTTGATGAGGACCGCGCGTCGGTTGAGACGAACGATGTCCTCCTTCTTCAGCTCTTCGGCTCCGGCCGCCAGCTCCTGCCAGTCGGACCCACCGGCAATGAGCGCCCCGACGAGAGCGCCGATGCTCGTACCGACGATACCCTGGACCTCGATTCCGGCCTCCGAGAGCGCCCGCCAGGCTCCCACATGTGCAAGCCCCTTGAGCCCGCCTCCACCGAGGCAAAGCCAGGGTCGGAGGCCCAGGGAGCGCGGAAGCGCAGGCGGTCTCGAGCCGCTGTCCTGAATCACTCGGGACCTCCGGATCGTCGGGTTGAAGTTCGACCGAGCGTCACCTTGATTCCCTCATGTGCCTTCCCTACGTTTCGAGTCTGAAACAAAGAATCATTCTTGATAAGCTTCACGCTGGGATATCGATGAGCGACACCGTCCTGAAGATTCGTGGTTTGAGCGCCAAGGTGGCAGGCGAAGACCTCGAGATTCTCAAAGACCTCGATCTGGAGCTACCGAGGGGCCAGGTCCACGCGATCATGGGACCCAACGGATCGGGCAAGAGCACGCTCGCCAAAGTTCTCGCGGGCCACCCAGGGTACGAGGTCACGAGCGGGTCCGTCGAGTTTCAGGGTGAGGATCTCCTCGAACTCGAGCCCGACGAACGGTCACAGGCGGGCGTTTTTCTTGCCTTCCAATACCCCGTTGAGATCGCGGGGGTGTCGATTGCCAACTTCCTGCGAACGGCCCTCCAGGCGCATCTCCCCGAAGGAGAGGAGTTGGATCTCTTCGATTTCCAGGACATCCTCCTCGAACGCATGGAAATGCTGGACATGGACCCCAGCTTTGCCGAGCGGCACGTGAACGCCGGCTTTTCGGGCGGAGAGAAGAAGCGCAACGAGATCCTCCAGATGGCCGTGTTGAAGCCGGCGCTGGCGGTCATGGACGAAACCGACTCCGGGCTCGACATCGACGCACTCAAGGTCGTGTCGAACGGGGTCAACCGGCTCGCGCAGGAGAACCCCGACATGACGGTACTCCTGATCACCCACTACCAGCGTCTCCTGGACCACATCAAGCCCGACGTGGTCCACGTGATGGTCGACGGGAAGATCGTCCGCAGTGGCGGTCCCGAGGTCGCGCTGGAGTTGGAAGCCGAGGGGTACAACCTCTGGAAGGAGCACGAGGGCGCCAGCGCCTGAGGAGACACGCTTATGCCAACCAACGACGTCATTCAGGATCTGGATCTCGACGAATACAAGTACGACTTCGTCACCGACAGCAAGCCGGTCTTCCAAGCCGCCAAGGGGCTGAGCGAAGTGGTCGTTCGACAGATCTCCGCGCACAAGGACGAACCCGAGTGGATGCTCGAGTACCGTCTCAAGGCCTTGGAGATCTACGAGTCGAAGCCCATGCCCAAGTGGGGCGGGGACCTTACCCATCTCGATGAGACGCTGGACGAGATCTACTTCTACGTGCGCCCCCAGGACCGCATGCAGCACTCCTGGGACGACGTACCGGACGAGATCAAGGACACGTTCGAGAAGCTCGGGATTCCCGAGGCCGAGCGAAAAGTTCTCGCGGGGGTCGGGGCGCAGTACGAGTCCGAGATGGTTTACCACTCCCTGAAAAAGGAGTGGGAGGACAAGGGCGTGATCTTCGACTCGATCGAGGACGGCCTGAAGAACCATCCCGAGCTGTTCCGTGAGCACTTCGGCACCATCGTGCCGCCGCACGACAACAAGTTCGCCGCCATGAACGCCGCGGTCTGGTCGGGCGGTTCGTTCGTCTACGTCCCGAAGGGTGTCCACCTGGACACGCCCCTTCAGGCGTACTTCCGGGTCAACACTGAGCGGATGGGTCA
The DNA here is from genome assembly GCA_029262115.1 of Gemmatimonadota bacterium. Lineage (GTDB taxonomy): Bacteria > Gemmatimonadota > Gemmatimonadetes > Longimicrobiales > Gaopeijiaceae > JAJCZZ01. The sequence goes on from JAJCZZ010000063.1 coordinate 129,972, forward strand.
GTTCGAGCGGACCCTCATCATCATCGAAGAGGGCGCGAACGCGCACTACATCGAAGGGTGCACCGCCCCGGTCTACACCACCGAGTCGTTCCACTCGGGCGTGATCGAGATCGTGGTGAAAGACAACGCACGCTTCCGGTACACGACCATCCAGAACTGGTCGAACAACATGTACAACTTGGTCACCCAGCGTGCGATCGTGCACAGAGGTGCCAACATGGAATGGCTGGACGGGAATCTGGGCTCCAAGCTCACCATGAAGTACCCGTCCTGCTACCTGGTCGGGGAGGGCGCGCACGGCGAGATCCTGTCGATCGCCTACGCCGGCGACGGGCAGCACCAGGACACGGGCGGCAAGGTCATCCACGCCGCCCCGCACACCACCTCGTCGATCGTGTCGAAGAGCATCTCGAAGGGGCACGGGCGCTCCACGTACCGCGGCCTTCTGAAGGTGCACGAAGGCGCGCACCACTCCCGCTCGAACGTCGAGTGTGACGCGCTGCTCATCAACGACACGAGCCGCACGGACACGTATCCGTATATCGAGATCGAAGAGCACGACGCCAACATCGGGCACGAGGCATCGGTGTCGAAGATCGGCGAGGAGCAGCTGTTCTATCTGAGGAGCCGGGGGATCTCCGAGCCGGAGGCCATGGCCATGATCGTGCGGGGCTTCATCGAGCCCATCGCCAAGGAACTGCCGCTCGAATACGCGGTGGAGTTGAATAGACTCATAGAGCTCGAAATGGAAGGATCCGTTGGGTAGGGGGCGTTGAAATCGGCGACCCACTCCGTGGGCGTGGGTGCCGCGCTTCGTTGGGCTCCGCTTCGTTTCCTGCGAAGTAGCTTTCGCTACTCGACCAACGCTTCGCGTCGGTGCCCATCCGATGCTCGCCCGCCTTGCCTAGCATCCAATTTGAACACCCCCGCACTCCTTAGTGCTCGCCAACGTTAGAGACGACAGAATGCCAGGACTGATGGATACGACCATGCACTTCCTTTCGCTCGATGCCGTCGAGCAGCGCTCCGCCGACGAGCCGCGGTGGCTCAAGGAGCGGCGCGCCGAGGCGTGGGATGAATACGAGCGCACGCCCATGCCGACGACGCGGCTCGAGGAGTGGCGCTACACGGATCTGCGGAAGAAGCTCGACCTCGATTCGCTTCGGCTGAGCACCGTCGAGGCCCTCGCGGACAATCCGGAAGCATGGCCGGAGCTCCTCCGAGCGGCCATGGCGGACGACCGCGCGGCGTCTGGTCACATGGTGGTCATCGACGGACACGTGGTCCACACGGACATCGATCCATCGCTCGAGGCCAAGGGCGTCAAGTTCCTGTCGCTGCACAACGCGGTCGCGGACGAGCCGGAACTGATGCGGGAGTTCCTCGCGACCGAGGCGGTCCCAGCCACCCAGGGCAAGTTCGCCGCGATGAACGCGGCGCTCTGGAACGACGGGATCTTCCTGTACGTGCCCCGCGGCGTCCAGCTCGACCTGCCCATCCGGGTGACCCGGTGGTTCAGCGATTCGGGGGCCGCGTTCTTCAGCCGCGTGCTCATCGTGGCCGAGGCGGCCAGCCGTGTGTCGTACGTGGACGAGGTCCTCTCGGACGACCTCGCCGCCCACACGTTCATGTCGACCGCGGTGGAAGCCATCGCGCGGGACGGCGCCCAGATCCAGTACGTCGGCCTGCAGCGACTGGGGCGCAACGCCCTCTACCAGTCGGAACAGCGCACGCTGGCCGGCCGGGACGCGACGCTGGATACGCTCAACGTGGCCCTGGGCGCCACCACGACTCGTGTGGACCTCAACGCGCGTCTGCTCGGGCCGGGCGCCAACTCCGACATGCTGGGGCTCTACTTCGGAGACGAAGATCAACACTTCGACTTCAACACGAGCCAGGATCACGTCGCGCCCAACGCCAACAGCGACCTGCTCTACAAAGGTGCACTCGACGGCAGCAGCCGTTCGGTCTTCCGCGGCGTCATCCGGGTCCATCCGGGCGCTCAGGGCACCGACGCGTATCAGACGAACCGCAACCTGCTCCTGAGCAGGGGATCGCGGGCCGACTCGCTCCCGAACCTCGAAATCGAGGCGGACGATGTGAAGTGTTCGCACGGCGCGACGGTCGGCGAACTCGACGCGGAAGCGAAGTTCTACCTGATGAGCCGTGGTCTGCCGAAGATCCAGGCGGAGCGGCTCGTGGTCCTCGGCTTCCTGGGCGAGGTGCTGTCGCGCCTCCCGCTCGGGGGCGTGACCGAGAAGGTCACGCGCGCCATCGAAGACAAGCTGTCCAAGGGCCAATAGTGCCTCTCACCGACCCAACCCGGCCATAGAGCGGACCGACACGACGGATGAGTGACTGGAAACGGGTCGGACCGCTGACCGAGTGCTCCGAGGGTACGTTGAAGGGCGTGAGGGCGGGCGGCGAACTGATCGTCCTGGCCAACGTCGACGGCGACGTCTACGCCCTCGAAGATCAGTGCTCCCATCAGGACCTTCCTCTCTCGGACGGTGAACTCGACGGCTCCGACGTGGTGTGCATCTATCACGGCGCGCGCTTCGATGCCTGCACCGGCAAAAACAAGTCGCTCCCGGCGGTCCGACCGGTCCGCTCCTTCCCTGTGGAGATCCGCGACGACGACATCTGGGTCGACGTCGGATAAAACCATGACGCTCTTCGACGTTCAGGCGGTCCGGGACCAGTTCCCGGCTCTGAACCAGCAGGTCCACGGCAGGCCGCTCGTCTATCTCGACAACGCGGCCACCTCCCAGAAGCCCCGAGCGGTGCTCGACGTCCAGGAAGCGTACTACACCCAGGACAACGCCAACGTCCATCGAGGGATCCACGAGCTCTCGAGACGTGCGACCGAGGCGTACGAGGATGCACGGATCAAGGTCGCCCGCTGGATCAAGGCGGCCGATTCGGCGGAATTGGTGTGGACGCGCGGGACCACGGAGGCCATCAACCTGGTCGCGATGGGATGGGGGCTCGACAACATCTCCGAAGGCGATGAGATCGTCCTCACGGAAATGGAGCATCATTCTAATTTAGTACCGTGGCACCTCCTTTCTCGTCGTACTGGTGCCGTTCTTCGGTACATCGACCTCGATGACCAGGGGCGCTTGATCCTCGATAATCTGGACGAGCTTCTGACCGAGCGGACGAAGTTGGTGGCGTGCGGTCACGTGTCGAACGCGCTCGGCACGATCAACCCGGTGGAGCGCATCATCGAGGCGGCGCACGCGGTGGGGGCGCTGGTCCTGATCGATGGGGCGCAGGGCATCGTCCACCTACCGGTCGACGTGCAGGCGCTCGGTGCCGACTTCTACTGCTTCAGCGGCCACAAGATGTGCGGGCCGACCGGCATCGGAGCGCTGTGGGCGCGGCGATCGATCCTCGAGGCCATGGAGCCCTGGCAGGGCGGCGGCGAGATGATCCGCTTCGTCCACAAGGACCACTCCACCTGGGCCGAAGTCCCGCACAAGTTCGAAGCGGGAACGCCGAACATCGCCGGCGCCGTAGCCATGGGCGCCGCCGTGGACTTCCTGTCCGACCTGGGAATGGAGGCGATCGCCGCCCACGAGCGCGCGATCATGGAGTACGCCCTCGCCCGGGTCGGGGAGATCGCGGGCATCCGAGTGTTCGGACCCGAATCTCTCGACGAGCGGTCGGCGGTCCTGTCCTTCCTTCTGGGCGACGCCCATCCTCACGACATCTCCACGATCCTCGATTCCGAGGGGATAGCCGTGCGGGCAGGACACCACTGCGCGCAACTCGTCATGAAGCGGTACGGCGTGGCCGCCACGGCACGCGCATCGTTCTACCTCTACAACACGACCGAGGACGTCGATCGCTTCGTCGACGGCCTCGGCATCGTCAAGGGTATTTTCGGCTAGGGTAGCCTCGGCTGACGTAACGACAGCCGCCTATACTCCTGTGGGGTCTCATGCACCCGACCGCCCTCCGAATTCTGACGGCTCCCCTGGAGCCACGACCCAGCCCACCCTCGCCCCACGTGGAGGCGGGCACTACGCCGGACGCGGATGATGCCGCCCGCTTCTTCCTTCTGTTGGCGGAGTCGCTACACGTCTTCGGGATGGGTGCGCACAACATCGAGCGGGCGCTCTACCGGGTGGCACACTCGCTCGGGGTTACCGGGCAGTTCCTGGTCACCCCAACCTCGTCGATTTTCACGCTCGGCCCGGTCGAAGCGCCGCGAACCCATATGGCGCGGGTGTACGGCCAGGAGCTGGACCTCGAGCGGCTGACGGAGCTCCATCGCATCGTCCGGCGCATCGTGGAGGGCTCGTTGACGGCCGAGCAGGCGACAGTCGAACTGACCGAACTCCGCCGACCCCGCCGTCCCTGGCGGGCCCTCCCTTCCGCGCTGGCACATGCACTCACCGCCGCCGGTGCGGCCGTGATTCTACAGGGGGGATGGGGCGAAGTGCTGACGGCCGGTGGCCTCGGAGTCGTCCTGGGCCTCCTTCTGCACGTGACGGAGCGGCGCCCGGGGTTCGAGGCGATCACGCCCCTGGTGGCGGGCCTGGTATCGGCTCTGCTCGTCGGACTGTCGGCTGCCTGGATCGCCCCGGTCGTCCTGTACATCCCCACGCTGGCGGCCATCATCACGCTCCTGCCCGGGCTCACGCTGACGGTGGCCATCAACGAGGTGGCCCAGGGTCACACCGTGGCCGGAAGCGCCCGCCTCACGGGGGTCATGATGACCCTGCTTCAGCTCGGCTTCGGAGTCGCCTTGGGCAAGAGCGTGACCGCGCGCCTCACCGACGGGCTGGCCGTGGCCGATCCGGTCGGGCTTCCCACCTGGGTCGTCGTGGTCGCGGCCGCTGTGGTGGTCACCACCTTCGCCATGCGCTCCTGGGTGCGTGAGCGCGACCTCGTCCTGGTTCTGTTCACCGCCATGGTGGGCTTGGCCGCGAGCAAACTAGGTGGGGTCTACCTGGGACCGGAACTCGGGGTGTGCGCGGCCGCCTGGGCCATCGGTACCACCGGCAACCTCGTGTCCCGGGTGGCGAATGTACCGGCGGCCACGGCGGTTCTCCCGGCACTTCTACTGCTGGTGCCGGGATCCATCGGCTTCGGCAGCATCTCGTCGTTGATGGCGCAGGACGTTGTCACGGGCCTTCAGGCGGCCGTGACCATGGTGGTGGTCGCGTTCTCGCTCGTGACCGGCCTCCTTCTGGCGAGTCTGACCACGAGGCCCGCCGACCTATTCTGAGGGGACCGGCTCCGCCTCTCACGACGAAACAGGCGGTCGAGTCCCGGCAGAGCCCACACCCATGGCTGCCCCGCCGGCGCGGCTCGCGAAACCACCCTGACATCGCCTAGATTGCAGGTTCTATGGAAACTCCGAATCTGAATTCGCTCTACCAGCAGCTCATCCTCGAGCACTATCGGGCGCCCAAGAACAAGGGCGAGCTCGACGGCAGCACCGTCGAAGTGCACATGGCCAATCCCGTGTGCGGTGACGAAATCCGTCTGCAACTCCGGATCGAGGACGAGGCGATCACGGATGTGAAGTTCGTCGGCCAGGGCTGCTCCATTTCGCAGGCTGCGGTTTCCATGATGACCCAGAAACTCAACGGGAAGTCGCTGGACGAAGCCACCTCGTTGGCGCGACGGTTCACCGAGATGATGCATGGTGACGCCTCGGCCGCGAAGGATCGCGATCTCGGCGACCTACGTGCTCTTGCCGGCGTCAGCAAGTTCCCCGTCCGCGTCAAATGCGCCCTCCTCGGCTTCGATGCCCTCCAGGAGGCGTTGAAGCAGACCACCGGGGGCGAGACCCACTGACCGGAAGGGACGTCCACTCGGCCTACCTGCCCCGCACGGCGGCGGGTCCCCTGACCATCTGGGTGTCGGAGGCGGGGGTGCGCCACATCGAGTTCGGCCCTCTCCCCGCGGAAGACCACACGGATCCGCCCGACGCTTGGCCCCCCCTTCTAGCGAAGGCGGTCCGCCAGGTAGAGGAGTACTTCCGGCGGGAGCGGCGGACCTTCGACGTTCCGCTGGACCTCACCGGCTGCACGGACTTCCAGCGCTCCGTGTACGAACGCCTGAGAGAAGTGGGCCACGGGCGTCTCACCACGTACGGAGAGTTGGCGGAGGCCGTAGGAAATCCGGACTCCGCGCGCGCCGTTGGTCAGGCGGTGGGCGCCAATCCGATTCCTGTCATCATCCCGTGCCACCGCGTGGTCGCCTCCGGCAACAGGCTCGGCGGCTTCAGCGGTGGGCTCTCCTGCAAGGTCGCATTGCTCGGCGTCGAGAACGTGGCCGTGGAGGGAGTGAGTGAGAACGCGAGGGTGTTCCCGGAGGTGTTGCGGCTGGACCTGTAGGAGGACGCCACGTGTACCATCGCGCCGCTCAACGAAACTTCTCGCTCACTGCTCGGACCATGACGAACACGACCCGACTCCTCACCTTCGCCCTCACCGCTCTGGCCCTGTCCGCATGCGCCGGCGACGATTCGGCCGACGACACCCCCGGCCAGGCTCCGGCCGCCCGGGGCGACACGATCGTCCGACCGATCAAGCGGCAGCCGCTGGGTGCCGCCGACCTCGCCGGGATCTCCCGCGACGCCATCTCCTTGGAGCTGCCTTGGACCGCCAATCGGGTCGCACGCGATCGGGGGTCCGCTCCTCGGGCCGCCATCGCTTCCGTTTCTTCCGATAGTCACGACGGGTTCGATCGGGTGATCCTGTCGTTCGAGGGTTCGGTTGCGGTGCCGGGGTATGACGTCTCGTTCGCCGATTCCGGCGCCGAACTCCCATGCGGAGACGGTCCGCAGTCCGCGACGCTGGCCAGCGAGCGGCTGCTCGTGATCCGCACGGGACCGTCACGTGCGGAACGGGAGGACGGGAGCCGCACGATGCGGACCCGCACCGAGCGCATGGGGCACGCCCGCTTGGCGGAGGGTGGGCTTGTCTGCGACTCCAACGATGTGACGTTGTGGGTCGCCGGCCTCACCGAAGGGAGCGAGGTCCGGGTGTTCGAGTTGCGAGACCCGCTCCGGTTGGTCGTAGACGTCCGATAGTGAGGCGGCGATATCCGCTGCTGGTTCTCGCGCTCACTGCGAGCGCCGGAATCGTCCTCTATCCGGAAGGCGGGGCGGCCCAGGCGGTCGAACCGCGGATTCCCGTGGAGCGGGCCGAGTTCGGCGGTCGTGCCCACCTCCAATTCAACACGACATCGACCGGTGGCGACGCTCCCTCGTCCGAGTTTCTGGTCCGGAGAGCCCGGATCTGGGCCGCCGTTCGCGTCAACGAGTGGCTGGACGGCTCCGTCCTCGTAGACATGGCCGGTTCGACGGCTTCCGCCAGGTACGCCTTCATGCGGATGTCGCTCAGCCCAGCGCTCCGAATCAGTGTCGGGCAGTTCAAGCAGGCGTTCGACCGGTTCGAGTTGATGAGTTCATCCGATATGCTGCTGGTCGAGCGAGATGGCATCATCCGGGGCACCTCCACCGAGTGCCCCGGACTGGGTGGGCAGTGCACCTACTCCCGATTCTCGGAGCGGCTGGGGCTATCCTCCTTGGACGTCGGTCTTCTTTTCCAGGGCGACCTCGCAGACGGCCGGCTGCAGTACCTCGCGTCCGTCACCAACGGTACCGGTCCCAACCGTCGAGAAGTGAACGACACGAAGTCTTTTTCGGGTCGTGTGGCCATGGGCGTGACGAAGGGCATCGTTGTGGGGCTGAACCTGTCTGCCCACGACTACTCCCGGACGCTCACCGCTAGCGATGAGCACGCGACCGCCTGGTCCGCCGACGTCGAAATCGGCGACTTCGCCGGGGGTTTCCACGCTCTGGCGGCGGTCCTCGGGGGGGAGAATTGGCGGGCTCCGCCCACCGGCCCCGATCTGGCCGAGTTTCTGACGGCACAGACCGTGCTGAGCTACCGGGTGGCGCTGACGCCCGAGGGCCGCGCCCGCGGCTTCGAACCGCTCACCCGAATCAGTTGGGGCGACCCGGACGACGGCCACACGGGTGACGGTGGCGTGATGGTCACCCCCGGTGTGGCGATCCACTTCGAGGGAAAGAACAAGCTGATCGGAAACCTCGACGTGTGGCAGCCGGAAGAAGGACCCCGCGCCTGGTCGTTCAAGGCGTCGGCAATGATCATTTTCTGACGTTCATCGAGCCCGCAGAATCCTTATGACCGATACCGCCCCGACCCCCGACACCGTCCGCATGGACGAAGATCAGAAGCGCTTCGTCCTCGACCTTCCGGAGGACGAGACGGCCTTCATCGACTACCTCCACAAGGACGACGGAGCCGTCGCGATGACCCACGCCGAAGTGCCTCGCCACTTGGAAGGCCGGGGATACGGGAGCACGCTCGTGAAGGGCTCGCTCGCCATCGCGCGGCAGCAGGGCTTCAAGGTGCTGCCGCACTGCCCGTTCGTTCATGCTTACGTCCGGAGACATCAGGACGAACTGGATCTGGTGTCTCCGGACTACTACCGGATGGCGGACCTTACGCGCTAAGTCACGGTAGCGATGCGTGGCGGCGCGACTTCAACACAACCTCACCGTTGCGTTGCCTTTCTGCCAACTGACGCTCAAGGCAGCGACGCCGAGGAATCCCTGGTACCCGGAGCAACTCGAAACCGTCGGAGACCACATACGGAAGAAACGCCTAGACGACGGGCTCCTTCAGAGAGAACTGGCCGAGATCCTAGGTGTGGAAAAGACCACGGTCAGCTCATGGGAGCGGAACCGGGTGGCGCCCTCAACCGGGTACGGCCCTTCGATCGTAGGGTTCCTCGGATATGCACCGATCGATCCTGGCTGTTCACTCCCCGCACAGTTGAAGGCCTATCGTTGGGTACACGGCATCAGCCAGTTGGTGCTCGTGCGCCGCTTAGGGCTTGTAAATAAATAAATGATGCATTAGGGGATGGGACGAATCGTATAGTTCCAGTCGCCATGGAAGCGATGGCGTTCGAGCAGGAGGGTCGCCATCTGTTCGTCTGAGATACGCACACCGGCGGGGTAGGCGCGGCGGTCGATCTCGGAGCGGACGCGCAGGCCGGAGGTGCTGGTGGTGGCGCCGATCAGGCTGACGATGGTGGCCAGGGCCGTCAGCGGCTTGCCGCGCCAGTTCATGGCGATGTGGGAGAAGAGCCGGTGCTCGATCTTGTTCCACTTGCTGGTGCCGGGCGGGAAGTGGCATACGGTAATGGAGAGCCCGGTCTTGTTGGCGAACTTCTGGAGTTCCCACTTCCACAGTCGGAGCCGGGACCCGTTGCTTCCTCCGCCATCCGCGGTGATCAGAAGCGAGTCGGTGCCGGCGTAGACGGCTCGGCCCATCTGGTTCCACCACCTGCGTATGGCGTTGACGGCGAAGCTCGCCGTGTCGTGGTCGATCCCCACACTCACCCAGCCTTCGTTGCGGTGCAGGTCGTAGACGCCGTATGGGATCGCCTTGCCTTGGTCGGGAACCAGGAAGTCGTGGACGCGGACCGCCTCGGGATCGCCCTTCGGCCGCCATTCCCGGCCCGCATTCTTGAAGTCCCCGACGAGCTCCTTCTTCTTCGTATCCACCGAGATCGCCGGGACCCCCGCCGCGTGGGCCCGACGGACCCGGGCGTTGATGTAGCGAAACTGAGCGTCCCGGTCCGGATGTTGGCGTCCCTCCCGCGTCTTCCGGTTCGCCTGCAGACTGTAGCCCAGGTCATGCAGCATCGCCGCGACCAGCGTGTGGCTCGCCTCGTGGCCCATCTCCCGCACGCCCTCGGCCAGC